>JBBRPL010000108.1:0-26844 GCA_038228205.1 Chthoniobacterales bacterium | reverse complement strand
TCTCATACATCCGGAGGAAGCCGATTTGGCGGTTGATTTGCTGCGCCAGCGTGGGGCCGGTGCCCGCCTTGGCGGCAGTGCGCGCCTTGGCCGGTTTCTTGGGGGTGGATGCACGCTTGGCAGGTTTGCGAGGCGTGGAGGGGGCGGGCGCGAATGCCGCGCCGGTGTCGTGGATGGCCATGGTTCAGGTACAAAAAACGAGGCACAGGAGAAAGGTTTGCGCCTTGTCGCCGCAGGGTATCACCCCAAACGGTTATTCTCCTGTGCCTCGTAATTTCTGCGGTTACGCCCTCGGATTGATCGTCCGAGTGTCTGAACTGGCGGTCACTGCGCAAACAGTGACGAGACGGTTGTAGAGCCGAGCGGATGGCGGGGCAAGGGCAATCGTGCCAAGGCGAGCGCCATTTGAGTGCCGCTTTTACCCCTGAAAATGGCACTTTTCGGGCACTAATGGGCAAACATGAACCACATGGCGTATCGACCGGGAACCCTGTGTTTATCAGCTTTCCAGAGTAAAACCGCTGTCTGAAAAATGGCTGCCTTACTAGGATTCGAACCTAGACAAAGTGATTCAGAGTCACTTGTGCTACCGTTACACTATAAGGCAAAGACGGAGAAATGCGGGAGGCAGAAACTACGGATGGGGGACCGGAAGGAAAGGCGAAATTTTGAATTTTGAATTTTGAGTGCTGAATTGGGGTCTGCGCGCGGTTCGAGGTGGTGGCTCACGTGGTCTTGCGGAAGCGGCTTCCCCGGCGGGTGCGGAGGACTGATTACTCCGTTGACTGAATACTGATCACTTCCCCAACGGCTGGGAGATGTGGGCGTCGGCGGGGGGGGTGAAGTCGAAGGTGCTGGCGGGGAGGGGGGTGGGGCGCTGGTTCTTGTAGGTGGTGACGACGCGGTCGCCTTTGGGGAGGGTGGTCTCGGTGCGTTGGATTTTGGCGTCGTCGTCCACCCAGACGGCGAGTTCCTTGACCATGCGCTTGAGGCCGCTGCTGCGGGGGGTGAGGTCGATGCGGTAGGTGGCGCCGGTTTCGCGGGTGGCTTTGAAGGTGAAGAATTTCTCGATGTTCTGGAAATTCAGGCCGGCGGTGAGGGCGGCGATGGAATCGTCGAAATACGCTTTCTGGCCCAGGGTGTAGAGCTCGGCTTCCTTGAAGCCGGGGTAGTAGATCCAGAGTTTCTGGCCGTTGCTGACGGTGGTGCTGGGGCTCTGGCCGGTGACTTCGCGGCGGAATTTATTGGGAGTCTGAAAGGCGATGGTGCCGACGCTGGTCAGGGGCTTGGTGAGGAGGTGGGTCGTCTTTTCCTCGGCGAAATCGGCGGTGAGGGAGGGGGATTTGGCTCGGTGATCCTCGAGAGTTTTGAGGAGGGACTGGGTTTCGGCGGGGGTGAGGTCGGTGGCGTGGGTGGGGAGGGGGAGGGTGAGGAGGGTGAGGAGGAGTGCGAGGGGTCGCATGGGGTGGAAGTGGTTAGTGCTCAGTGCTCAGTGCTCAGTGCTCAGATTTCTGAAGCGGGGGCGTCCAGTTGAGGATGTGTGAGGGTCCGAGGAGCGGATTTGGGCTGAGGTGGGGGGCTGAGATTTGGAGAGTGGGTGGCTGGGGATGCGGTGAAGGCGAGGAAGATGAAGATGAAGAGGGAGAGGGAGAGTTATTTTGGATTCGAGCGCGGGTGGGTGAAAGGCCGGGACATTGGGGGAAGTTTCATGGGGAGTGCAAGAATTGGCGCGTGAGAACTCGCGGCCACAGGACACGCTCCGCCTTGGTGCACTGATTACTGACCACGGACTACTTCAGGGTGGCAGCGGGCGAGGGTTCGGGCGAGACGGCCGAACCGGCGGGCGGGGCGTCCACGCTGCCCGCGGCGTGTTCTTCGCGCCAGATGGGGACGTAGTTGAACCACTGTTCGGGGTGGCGGCGGATGATGGCTTCGAAGACGCTCGCAATGCGCTGGGTATTGATGGCCAGGGCGGCGGCGGGATCGGCGGCGTCCTTGTCCATCGGGATGATGGGTTCGGCGTTCGTGAGGTAGCCGCCCTGGCCGTCCTGCAGGACGAAGGCGGGTAGGACGGCGGCGCCGGTGTGTTGGTGGAGCAGGGCGGGGGCGGTGGAGAATTGGGTCTCGTGGCCGAAGAAATTGACGGAGGTGCCGGTGCCGGAATAGGGGCGGTCGACGAGCATGGCGAGGAATTCATTGCGCCGGAGGGTCTGGATCATCTCGACGAAGGCGAAGGGATGGCCGGGGCCGACGGTGATGGTCTTGATGCCAAGCTGCCGGCGGCAGGCTTCGCGCCAGCGGCTGAGGCCGGTGCTCGGCTCCTCGAGGGTGATGACGGTGAGGGGCAGGCCGTGGCGGGCGAGCATGAGGCCGCCCAATTCCCAGTGCCCGAGGTGGCCGGTGACGACGATGGCGCCATTGCCCTGCGCGCGGGCGGCGGCGAGGTGCTCGACGCCGCTGCGTCCGTGGAGGAGCGCGGCGGCTTGTTTGGTGGCGTCGGCCCCCGCGCAGAGGAAATAGTCGGCCAGCATCTGGCTGAAATTGGTGACGTTTCTGGCGCAGAGGGCATCGAGCGCGGGGCCGCGGAGGCCGGTGACAAGGGAGAGATTGGCGCGCAGGGCGGACTGGGCCTCCGCGCTGCGGGAATAGGCGGCCAGGCCGATGCGGGCTGAGAGCCACTGGCAGGTGGAGCGCGGCAGAAGCCGGGCGGTGGCGAAGGCCGCCTTGAAGCCGCGCAGCGAGTAGATTGCGTCTCTCATCCCGGGCGCGCTCATCGGGTCCCCCGCCAGGCATACGCCGGAAGCACGAAGCACAGGGTGGCGAAAAGACACCAGGCCACCCCGAGCGCACAGACGATGCCCAGCCCGCTGAGCGCGGGATTCGCCGCGAGGCCGAGGGACCCGAAGCCGCACGTGGTGGTGAGCCCGCTGAGCAGCACGGGCTTCACCATGGTGGCGAGATTGCGGCGGCGGTCGCCTTCCTGCCGCATGGCGATGACGACGTAGATGCCGTAGTCCACCCCCACGCCGAGGACGAGGGGAAAGGCGAGGACGTTGAACATATTGAGCGGGATGCCGAAGAGCTTGAGCGAGGCGACGAGGGCGCCGATGGACAGCGCGAGGCTGACCATGAGGATGAAGAGGGGGAACCAGCGCCGGTAGAGGAAGATCAAGAGGATGATATTGAACAGGATCATGAACCCCGACAACTCGGTGAGCTTGCCCTGTGCCCATGGGACTAAGTCCTGCAGGGTGTAACTCCAGCCTGAAATCTGCACGGGCACCCGGGTGGCCTCGAGATCGGCGCGCAATTGCTCCTTTTCGGCGAAGGTGGTGAGGGTCTTGAGCGGGGTAACATAGGCCGCGCCGAGATTGGGGTCGCGGGAAAAGAAGCGGTCGAGGACGAACCACCAGCTCGAGGCCGGCGGGAGGGCGCGGCGCCAGTCGAGCGGCGCGGGATCGCCGTGGGCGACGGCCTGGAGCGCGTCGAGCAGGGCGAACGCGCCCTTGAAGGAATCGAGGCTCATGCCTTCGCGCGTGAGGGCTTCGGTGAGGGCGGCGCGGCCGGCGGCGAGATCCACGTGGCGGAGTTTTTCCGTATTGGCGACGATGCGCGCGGGCGACGTGGCGAGGGCGGAGGGGGTGGCTGCGGAGCGGATACGTTTCGTGGCGACGAGGCCGGTGAGAGCCTTTTGCAGGGCGGTCCACCCGGCATGGAACTCCTCGGGGCCGGGGCTGCGGAGGAGCAGGATGACGGGTTCGGCGGCGATGGGGATTTTCAACTGGATGGTTCGCAGCGCGATGCCGGCGCGGCTGCCTTGCGGCTCCAGGGATTTAGGGTTGGCGTCGAATCGCAGGCGTCCGACGGGGGCCAGGGCAAAGAGCGTGCAGGCGCCGAGCAACCCCGCCGTGAGGAGCGCGTAGCGGCGCGGGGCGCGGTCGATGAAGCCGACGAACCGCCCGCCGGCGCTCCAGAGCCAGTCATGGGGGCGGGGCCGGAATTTCTCCCCGACAAAGGCGAAGAAGATGGTGGCCATGAAGAGGCCCGCGCACAGGACGCCGAAGGCGATGAGGACGCCGAGCTGCTCAAAGCCCGTGGACTGGCTGCGCAGAAAGCAGAGGAACCCGAGGCCGCTGGTGAGCGCGCCGAAGAAGACGCCCTTGCCCTGGCTGCGGATGGCGGCGGCGATGGCCGCCTCGTGCCCGGCGCCGGCATCGCGTTCGCGCTCATACACGGCGTAGAGCATCATCCCGAAATCGACGCCGAGGCCGATGAGGATCGAGCAGAGGCCGATGGTGATGACGTTCAGCTCGCGAAAGACGAGCGTGCCGAGGGCGACGGCCACGAGGCAGCACAGCCCGAGCACCTGCATGATGGCCAGCAGGGGACGCAGCCGGCGAAAGCCGAGGTAGAAGACGATGGAGACGAGGACGACGGAGCCGATGACCGTCCAAAGGACGTCGTCCCGCATTTTGCCGGAAAGTTCGCTGACGTACGGCGTGCGGCCCGTGACGAGGATCCGCGGCGTCTTGCCTTCCCAACCTGCCAGGGCGCGCTTTTGAAAATCTTCCCATTGGCGCATCGTTTCCTGGCAGGCGTGCGCGCCGAGGTCGGGCTGATTGGTGCGGGCGAGAACGATGCGCAGGGTGCCATCGGGCGACGCGAGCGGGCGGGTCTGCTCCGGGGAGAAGGAGCTGCCGAGCGGCTTGAGGGCGGGGGAGACGATCCCGAGCGGATCGAAGTCCAGCTCGAACTCCGCCCGCGGCGAACCGGCCTCCAGGGCGGCGCGCAGTTTTTTCAGCCGCGCGGCGATCTGCTCCGGGCCGAGCGCCTGGAGCGTGGCCTCGAAATCGGCGTCGTCCAGATTGAGCAGCATCGGCAGGGCGAGGCTGCGCACTTCGTCGATACCGCCCGGGGCGTCGATGGGCGAGCGGTCCATGACGCGGATGATCCACGGCTCCTTGCGCAGCTCTTCGCCCAGGTGCGTGGTGAAGCCATCGAGGTCACAGTCGCCGGTCTCATCGAGCACTCCGATGGTGAGCTCGCGCGCCTGGCTGAATTCGCGGTCGAAGGTCTTGAACGCCTGGACCGCGGGAAAATGCTGGGGCAGGAGATCGAGGACATCCGAGGCGAAGCGCAGGCGGAGGCCGATGATCGCCACCGCGGCGGCGACCAGGAGCGCGCCGCCGGCAAAGAGAGCGCGGCGATGGTGCGTGACGATGCGAGCGAACGTGCTGGCTGGACTCATGCGCAAACCGTGGAAGCCCTAGCGATTGAACTGAAACTGGAAACGCTGCTGGTCGCCGAGAAACGTGAGGGAAAGCGTGTGCAACTGGCCCTGCTCGGAGGTGGCCTCGCCCTGCCAGGAATCGGTGGCGCCAGGAGGATTGACGCGCGGGTGGGTGAAGGCTTCGCGCAGGGCCAGCCAGGGGCGCAACGATTTCGGCGCCGAGCCGGGCGCGCCTTGCCAGTGGCCTCCCGCCAGCAGGCCCTCGGCGCGGGACGTGGCGCCATCCTGCCGGATGGAGATGAGGGAAAAACTGCCGCCCTTGAGGAAATCGAGCTGGAACTCCTGCGGGCCGCGCTGCTGGACCACGACTTCGCCGATGAGCACGCGCTTGCGGTTGGTGTGCTTGAGCTGGCCGACGTGCGATGTCCACGAATTGTCCGGCGCGGCGAAGGTGTGGGCCGTCTGGCAGCCGGTGGTGACGAGGGCGAGAAGCGCGCCCGCGGCGGCGAGGATCAGCGGGCGCATGCGGGGGCGGTGGGTTGGGTCTTTTTCGGCGCCGGGACGAGGGTGAGCCGCGGGCAGAGCGTGGCGAATTTTTGCAGATACACGACGAGATAGAAAAGTTGCATGCGCCACCAAATGGAAAAGCCCCCGTTGATATTGCCGGCGAGGATGGCATTGACCGCCGCGGGCAACTGAAACCTGGCCGTGGGGTGGCTGATGACCTCGATGAATTCGTGCTGGTACCACGAGGTGACGAAGCGGAGATACAGGTCCATCACACGGTTCATGCGCTTTTCGTAGGCGCCGAAGAGGCGGGGCGCGCGCGAGGGTTTGGCGAGGGCGGCGTGAATGGCGTCGGCGGTCTGCTCGCCCGAGGCGATGGCGAGGAAGACGCCGGTGCTGAAGACCGGGTCGATGAAGCCCGCGGCGTCGCCGGCCAGCATCCAGCGCGGGCCGGCCAGGCGGGTATTGCGATAGCTGTAGTCACCGGTCGCGTAGACCTCCGTGACGCGGGTGGAGCCCTCGAGGATCTCCCGGAAATGGGGCTGCTCGTCGAGGCCCTGTTCCAGCGCCGCCTGCGGATCGAGCCGCATGGCCTTGAAGGTGGCGGTGTCCGTGACCATGCCGATGCTGGTGCGGGTATCGCTGAGCGGGATGACCCAGAACCAGCGATCCCGCGAACGGATCATGCGCGTGAGGGTGCAGCCATCGTCGCCGGGCTCGCGCCGGACGTGATCGTAATGGGCATAGACCGCGAACTTGTTCAGGTCGGGGTAGTTTTGCTTCAGCCGCTGCTGCTGGCCGATGACGGTATGGCGTCCGCTGGCGTCGATGACGTAGCGGGCGCGGACGGATGCGCCCTCCGGCCCGGCGAGGCGGACGGTCACGCCCTCGGCATCGAAATCGACGCCGGCCACACTCGTCTCCTCGCGCACTTCCGCGCCGCGCGCGGCGGCATTATCGAGGAGCTGCTTGTCGAAGGTCGCGCGGGTGACCTGGTAGGAGCGATGGTGCTTGAGGCGGAAGCCGTTGCGAAAGTGGAAACGGAGGTGGCGCGTGCCGCAGGCGGTAATGATCTCGGCGCCGTGTTTGGGCTGGGCGGTGCGGTCGAGCGTCTCGCGGAGGCCCATGCGATCGAAGGCCGGCATGCTGTAGGGCAGCAGCGATTCGCCGATGTGGAAACGGGGAAATTTTTCCCGCTCGAGGACGACGACGCGGCGTCCGGCCTGGGCGAGCACGCAGGCTGCCGTGCTGCCCGCGGGGCCGCCTCCGATGATCGCGACGTCGTAGATTTCTTGCATGGATTGTGGAGAGAGTACACGCGGTGACGCGGGGCTCAATGGGAACATGCGGCGGCCATCGAAGCTGTCATGCGCCCAAGATCCGAAAGAAATCGTGGCACGTCGCGCGATGGGGTGGCTATGCTCCGCGGCCGTGTCTGCTCCCATCTCTGCTTCGTCCTGGATTCGCCCCTGCCTGCTGACGGCGAACTATGGGGTGGCGGCCGCCGTGGTCGTGACGCTGTTTCGCTACCCCTGGCTGATTGGGGCGGCGGTTTGCATTCACGCCTGTTTTTTCTATGCGATTGTGGCGCCTTCGTGCGGGTGGCTGGGGCCCGTGGTGACGCGATTTTCTCCCGGAGGAAACGGTGCTACCAGGGAGGTGTGGCTGACGATCGATGACGGGCCGGCGGGGGACGCCAGCGTCCGGCTTTCCGAAGAAATGGTGCGACGCGGGGTGCGCGCGACTTTCTTTGTGAAGGGTGAAAACCTGGCCCGGGAGCCGGAAGTCGGGAGGGCGTTGCTCGCGGCCGGGCACACGCTCGCGAATCATACGCAGACGCACCCGACCGGTCTCTTCTGGTGGCTGCGGCCGCGGCGCCTGCGGGCGGAGATCGACGCCTGCAACGACGCGCTCCGGCGGACGGGAGTGGCCGCGCTGCGGTGGTTTCGTTCGCCGGTCGGATTGAAAAACGTCTATCTCCAACCGGTGCTCGAGCAGAGGGCCATGCGCTTTGTGGGGTGGAGCGTGCGCGGGCACGACGGGGTGACGTGCGACCCGGAGGCGATCGCGCGCCGGGTCGGCGCGGGGGTCACGCCGGGGGCGATCGTGCTCCTGCACGAAGGCCGGCCGCGGAGCAATGAAGCCATTCTCCGGGTGATCGACGAGCTCCGGGACCGGGGATACTCGTTCGTCATCCCGGGTGACGAGCAACTCGTGTAATCCCTGTGCTGCACCGGCTTGCGCGCCATTTCATGGGCGTGGTTTTTTCCCATACGCTCCGCATCGGGTCCCTCGGGTTGGAGCACGCCCGGCATCCGGGCGGTTATGTGGTCGCGTGCAGCCACGTGAGCCATCTCGATCCCTTTTGCATCAGCGTCGTGCTGCCGCGCAGGATCGGCTGGATGGCGCGCATCGAATTCTATCGTTATCGCTGGGCGGGATGGCTGCTCCGGGCGGTGCACGCATTTCCGGTGAATCGACAAGGTGTGCCGGTGCGGGCGATCAAGACGGCGCTGGCCCGGCTGGCGCGCGGGGAAGTGGTGGGGATGTTTCCGGAAGGGGAGATCAAGGGGCGGACGGAGTCCGTGCTGTTCGGAGGGCCGATCAAGCGGGGTGTGTGCCTTCTGGCGCAGCGCTCGGGTTGCCCGGTATTGCCCTGCGTCGTCCTGGGCACGGACAAGCTGAACGCGGTCGATCCATGGCTGCCCCGGCTGCGCGGGCGCTTGTGGATTGCCTGTGGCGAAGTGATCGAGCCGGTGCGCGGTCTCGACCGCCGGGCCGCGCGCGCGGAAATGGCGGCGCGCATCGAGCGATCGCTGGCCGGCCTCTATTTGCAATTGCGGGAAGCGTACGGCCTCGAAGATACCGTGGTGCCCCCATGAGCGAACGATTTTATAACGTGGTCCGGATGATCGGCGGGCGCATTTTCGCCGCGGCGTCCGCCCCTCGCGTGCTGCACGTCGAACGGGCGGCCCGGCCCGGCGCGTATATGCTGGCGGCCAATCACACGAGTCCCTACGACGCGCCCCTGCTCATCGCGGCAACGCCCCGCGTCATTTATTGGCTGAGCATCATGGAGATCTTCCGCAATCCGTTCGTGGGGTGGTTTCTGCGCGGGGTGGGGGCCGAGCCGCTCGACCGGGCCAAGGTGGATACCCGCACGGTGCGGGCGATTGTGCGGCATCTGCGCCAGGGACGGGTCGTGGGGATTTTTCCGGAGGGCGGCGTGCGGTCGGGTCCGGACTCGGTGTTGTCCGGCGGGAGCATGCACGAGGGCGTCTGCAAGATGGCGCAACTGGCCGCGGTGCCGGTGGTCCCGTGTGTCGTGCTCGGCGGGGAGAAATTTTCCCAGTGGAAGGCCTGGCTTCCCGGTGCCCGGACGCGCTGGGCGGTGGCCTATGGGGAACCGATCTTTCCGTTCGACGAACCGGACCGGGCCCACGGCCGCGCTTCGATGACGGGAGCGATCGCGGAGGCCTTGCGGGCGCTGCAAACCGAGGTCGCGGAATATGTCTAGCCGCGTGGCGCTCTGCCTGAACTCGTCGTTCCTCGGGTACTTCGCGCATGCCGGGTTTTTGCGCGCGCTGTCGGGCCTCGGCATCAGGCCCGCGGCGGTGAGTGGCGCGTCCGCGGGTGCGCTCGTGGCGGGCGCTTTCGCCAGCGGGAAGTCGCCGGAGGAGATGCTGCAGCTCTTTCTTTCGCCCGAACTGCGGAGCGTCTTCCGCGAATGGGGGGCGCCGTGGCGGGGGCTGGCGACGATTTTTAATCTGCCCGGCCATACCGGCGCCCTGCGGGGTGAACGCGCGCTCGCCCTGCTCAAGGCGCATCTCGGGGATCAGCGGATCGAAGACTGCCGGGACCCGCGACTGGCCGTGTCCGTGACGAACCTCGCCCAGGCTCGCACCGAGACGGCGACGCGCGGGCCACTCGCGGAGTACATCCTCGCCAGCGGCGCCTTTCCCGGATTTTTCGCGGCGCGCCCGGTCGAGGAAGGCTGGTATTGGGACGGCGGGGTGGCCAATGCGCTGCCCTTCGATCATTGGCTCGCCGATCCTGAGATCGACGCCATCGTCGTCCATATCGTCGCGAACCCGGGCGAACTGGCCGTGCGCACCGCTGGCCGGCCCCGCCGGATGTCGGCGGCGGTGAATTTATCGCATCAAATCATCTGCGACGAATTGCTCCGATTGAAGACGGAACTGGCCCGGCAGGCGGGCAAGCGGCTGCTGCTGCTCCGGACGCTCGCCCCACGGCCGAGCCTGTGGAACCCGGCTAAAATCGGCGTCTCGTGTGTGGAACTGGGCGCGCACACAGTGGAAATGAACAAAGCGGCGCTCGTGGAACTGGCGTCTTGACGGAGCCGGGGCCATCCTTTAAGCACCGCGCGCAACTGATGGCCACGCAACCGATTCCGCAACAGGAACCCCTCGAACAACAACTTGTCCACCTCGTCAGTGAACGACTCCTCGAGACCCAACCCGGGTTTGGCGCGGATAGTAATCTCTACGAGTCGGGACTCGATTCGATGGCGATCATGCAATTCCTGATTTTGATCGAGGAGGAATACGGGGTGGTTCTGCCCGAGGGCGAGCTGACCCGGCAGAATTTCAGCACCGTTCGCACTGTGGCCGGTCTCATCCGCGCTCGGGCCGCGGATTCCATGGAGGGTTGATGACGGCGGGGGCCACGGGCGTGGCGCGGTTTCCGGTGCGGATCACCGACTGTTTTTTGCTGGCGCATGACGATTTCATGCAGCGGACCGGGCAGGGACGCCACGTCTCGCAATCGCTGATCGAACTGGACCGTGTTCCCGACATCGAAAAGATGCGGGCCGGTCTCGTGCGGCTCGTCCAAAAACATCCGCGGCTGGTGGCGTGCTTGCGGCGCAACTGGCGCACCCTGCTGCCCTACTGGGAAGTGCCCGCGCCGCCCGCCCGGGGACTGCCCCTGGGATTGTGGCGCGAAGCGGGCGCGCCGGGGACGCTCGATGGCGCGGCGGAAATCAGCGGCGTCGCCGGGCATCTCGAGCGCCTCATGTCGCTGCCGCTGGCGGAAGACGGGATCGAATTCAAGGCGCGGCTCGATGTGATCGCCCTGGGCGATGGCGGCGCGCTCGTCGTCCTGTCGTGGTCGCACCTGCTCGTGGACGGCAAGGGCGCGGAGCTGCTCCTGGCCGAACTTGGCCGCCTGTGCGACGGCCACGATCTGCCATTCGATCCGAAAGACCCGGAGCCGGCCGTGCAGACATGGAGGGAGAAGCTGAAACGCAGCAAGGCCGCCATCGCGCATCTGGAAGGGCTGGCCAGGATCGGGGCGCCGTCGCTCAGCGGGCCGAAGCCGCGGGCGGGCCGCGGCCACTATTGGAACATCACGCTGACTCCGGAGGACTCGGCGAGCGTGACGCAGCGGGTGGAGAAAATGGTCGGGCCTCTTTTCCCGATGACGTTTTACGTGGCCTGCACCGCGCGGGCGCACGACCGCATTTTCCGCCATCGCGGACGTGAGCCGCGCGGATATGTCGCGAGCGTGCCGGTGCAGACCCGGAAGCGTGGCGCACGGGGCCCGCTCTTTCACAATCACGTCTCGATCTTTTTTTTCTGCGCACAACGCGAGCAGCTTGGCACCATCGAGGCCACAGCCGCCGCCATGAAACAGCAATTTGCCGACATGACCCGGGCCCGCCTCGATGAATCGTTTCTCGCCATCCTCGAGATGATGATGCGCCTGCCCTCGTGGCTCTTCATGCGGGTCGTGCGCTGGCAGTTCAAGGGGGAGATCGCTTCGTTCTACCACTCGCACACCGGGGTCTTTGCCCCGGAGATGGTGGAATTTGCCGGCGGCCGGATCACGAATGCGTATCATCTGCCGTGCTTTGCGGTGCCGCCCGGCACGGGCCTGTTTTTCTGCGAACGAGGCGGGCGGGTGAATATCACCCTGGCCTGGCGGGAGGGCGCCCTGTCCGCCGAGGAACAGCGGCTCATGATGGCGCAGGTGATGGAAGACCTGTTCGGCGAACCTCGACCGGAGTTGTTGCATGGACTGTGACGTGCTCGTGGCCGGTGGCGGGAGCGCCGGAATCGCGGCGGCCGTGGCCGCGGCGCGACTCGGCGCGCGCACGCTGCTCGTGGAGCGTCACGGCGTCCTGGGCGGCATGGCCTCGGTGGCGCTCGTCCATTCCATCTGCGGCCTGTATCGGCTGGATGATGGCAGCAAGGCTCCGGTGCTGGCGAATGGGGGTTTCGCCGCGGAATTTGCCCGGCAGTTGCTCGGGAATGGCGGCGCGACCGGACCGGTGCGGATGGGGCGCGTGGACGTCCTGCTCCAGCGCCCGGCGGCTTTTGCCCAACTGGCGGACACGGTGGTCCGCCAGACGCCTGGCCTGACCTTGCGGCTGCATACGGAGATCATCGCGGCGGGCGAGCGGCTGACCCTGCATTGCCGCGGCCAGACGGAGCAGGTGAAGGCGCGCGTGATGGTGGATACCACCGGCGACGCGATCCTCGCGGCCTTGCGCGGTGCGCCCTGCGAAATCGTGGATGGCGGGCGCTTGCAACGGCCGGCTTACATCTTCGCCCTGGGCGGGGTGACGGCCAGGGCTCTGGAGGATGAGGCGCGGTTGCGGATCGCGCAACGCATCACCCAGGCGATCAAGGCTGGCCGGTTGCCCGGCGCCGCGCTCGGTGCGCACCTGCGTGGCAGCGGGCAGGGGGGAGAGGCTTTTGTCACCATCGATCTCCCCGGCGGTCCGGGCTATGATCCACTCGATCCGGACTGCCTGACGCGCCTGGAGCTGGAGGGACGGGAGCTGGCCGGCCGAGTGGCGCAATTTTTCCGCGAGGAAGTGGATGGCTTCCAGGCGAGCTACATCGCGGCCTGGCCGAGTCGCGTCGGCGTGCGCGAGAGCCGGCGGATCATGGGCCTGTATCGGCTGCAAACCGAAGATATCGAACGTGGCGCCCAATTTCCCGACCAGGTGGCCTTCGCCGCCTGGCCGATCGAACTGCGCGAGACCGCATCGGGGCCGCGCCTCCGCTTCCCGACCGGCGCGCTGCCGTGCGGGATTCCGCTTCGTTCGTTGCAGGCGCGGGACGATACCGCGCTCTTCATGGCCGGGCGCTGCCTCTCGTGCAGCCATGAGGCGCAGGCCTCGGTGCGCGTCATCGGGACATGCCTGGCCACCGGCGAGGCGGCCGGAGTCGCGGCGGCGCTCACGGCGCTCCATGGAAGTTGCGACGCCGCGGGTGTGCGTGAAAGGATCGCCTCGTGAACATCGTCGAGAGGATCTTCCAAACCGCCGACCGGCAGGCCGTGGCGCTGGTCTGCGAAGGGCGGGATATCAGCTACGGCGCGCTGATCGAAATGGCCGAGACCGCCGCCCGGCCGATCGCGGCGGCTTCCGCCGCCCGGGTCGGCCTCGATTGCCCCAATGGGATCGCGCACGTGGTCCTGGCGCTGGCCATCGTGCGCGCGGGGAAATGTCTCGTCCCATTGGCCAGCGAGCTTTCGCCGCGCGAACGCGAGCGGGTCATCCGGGAGACGGGCGTGGGAGCGATCGTCGATGCCTCGGGCGAGGTGCGCCCGGTGCCCGTCGGTGAACTTCCCTTCGATGAGGCGGCGCTGGCCGCGCTCAATCCCGCATTTATTCGTTTCAGTTCGGGCACGACGGGCACGAGCAAGGGCATCGTCCTCTCCCACGAGAGCCTGCTGGCGCGCGTGACCGCGGCCAATCGCGGGCTCGGCATCGGGCCGGCAGATCGCATCGTGTGGATCCTGCCGATGGCGCATCACTTTGCCGTCTCGATCATGCTCTACCTGCTGCACGGGGCGACGACGATCGTGGAAAACTCGCATCTGGCCGACGATGTCCTGACCGCCGGCGTCACGCATCGCGGCACGGTGCTCTACGGCGCGCCCTTCCATCACGCCCTGCTCGCGGCGGAAAGCTCCGGGCGTCCGTGGCCGTCGCTGCGCCTGGCCGTCTCGACGGCGGCGACGCTGCCGCTCGCCACGGCGCAAAGCTTTGCGCAACGCTTCGATCGGCCGTTGGTCCAGGGGCTCGGAATCATCGAGGTCGGACTGCCGTTGCTCAATCTGGCGCACGCGCGGGAGAAGCCGTTGTCCGTGGGCCGCGCCCTGCCGGACTACGGCGCGGAAGTGCGGGGCGTCGACGGGGAACTTTTCCTCCGCGGCCCCGGCATGCTCGACGCGTATCTCCATCCGTGGCGCCCGCGCTCCGAGATCCTCGAGGACGGCTGGTTTCGCACCGGAGACCTCGCCCGGATCGACGAGGATGGAGATCTGCATCTCCTCGGGCGCAGCCATTCGGTGATCAATGTGGCGGGCCTGAAATGTTTCCCCGAGGAAATCGAAGCCGTGCTGAATGAGGTGCCCGAAGTCCTGCGGGCACGGGTGCTGGGGAAGCCCAACAACCGCTTCGGCGCGGTGCCGATCGCGGAGGTCGTGCCGCGCGATCCCGCCAACCCGCCGAAAATCGCCGCGCTCGCCGCGTATTGCCGGGGCGCGCTCGCCCGCTATAAGGTGCCGGTCGAATTTCGTCTGGTCGAGAGCGTCCCGCTCACCCCCAGCGGCAAGATCCAACGATGAAAAAGCGCATCCAAACCGTCGGCATTATCGGCAGCGGCCCGTCGGGCGCCACGCTCGCCTCGCTGCTCATGATGAAAGGCGTGGACGTGACCCTCTTTGATGACGGCCGCCGGCCGGACCTGATCGTCGGCGAGTCTTTGATCCCGGCGACTGTCCCGGTCCTGCGCAAGCTGGGGATCGAGGATCGCGTCGCCGCGGTGTGCCAGCACAAGCCCGGGGTGTCCTTCACGTTCGGGCGCGAGTACGAGATCGATTTTTGTTTTGAGTCCGTAAAAGGTGTTTTGCCGACCTACGCCTACAACTCGCCGCGGCCGGCCTTCGACCGGCTCTTCGATGAGCGCGCCGATGAACTCGGGGTCAAGCGGGTCAAGGCCCGCGCCAGGGTCGAGCGCGACGAGGCGCGGGGCATCCGCCTCGCGGACGAGACGCTCGCGCAGGCTCCGTGGCTGAACGGCCGGCAGCCGGATCTTCTCGTGGATTCCACGGGCCGCAGCCGGCTTTTCGCGCGGACGATGGACATTCCCGCGCAACTCGGCCCGCGCAAGGACGTGGCCTACTTCGCGCATTACGAAGGGTTCGTGGAGCGGCCCCCGCAGGGCCAGGTGGTGATCGGGCGCATGGATCACTCGGGGTGGAGCTGGCGCATCCCGCTGCCGGGCCGGCTATCGGTGGGCGTGGTCATGAACAAGGATGAAGCCGCGCCGCTCGGCGCGACACCGGAGGAACGGCTGGAGGCGGCCATCGCGCGCGATTCGCAGCTCTCCGAGGCGGGCGGGGCGCGCCGCCGGATTAGCGAGGTGGCCGTTTACACGAACTACCAACTCGTCTCCGATCGCGGTCACGGCCCCGGGTGGGTGATGACCGGTGATGCGTTTGGCTTTGTCGATCCCATGCTCTCGCCCGGGATGTGGCTGGCGCTGCATTCCGCGGAGGTCCTGAGCGAAAATCTCGACAATCTGGCCGCCTATGAGCGCGAGATGCGCAGGCTCATCCAGGCCTGGATGGAACTCATCCAGTATTTCTATGACGGGCGGATGTTTGCCATGTATCAGACCGGCACCCATTTCGAACGCGAGTACCCGGGCAGGATCAGCAACGGCATGAAGTGGTATTTCAATCGCCTGATCGCTTCCATGGCCTCCGGCGCCACGACCACGGCCGCCTATCCGCGAGCCGTCATCCGATTCATGGCGCGGCATGGCATTTGGAAATCGGACCCGGTGGCGCTGGCGATTCGCTAAAGATGTGATCGATCGCATCGCCCACCATTACGACGGCCGCTGGCGGCAGGGCTATGTGCGGGGCAAGTTGCGGAGCGATCCGGCCTACGCGGCGGTGTGGCCGCTGCTGCAGGATTCGCCGTTGCCGGTGCTCGATGTCGGTTGCGGGATCGGTCTGCTCGAGTTTTACCTGCGCGAGCACGGTTTCCTGCCGCCGATCACGGGAATCGATTTCGATGCGTCGAAGATCGCCCAGGCCCAATACATCGCGGGACGCGCCTATCGCGACCTCGCGTTCGTGGTGGGGGACGTGCTGGTGACGGGCGGCTTCCGGGGAAATGTCGTGCTGCTGGACGTCCTGCATTATCTGCCGGCGGCGCGGCATGCGCCGTTTCTCGAACACCTCGCGAGCCTCGTCGCGCCGGGCGCCGTCTGTATCATCCGCGCCACGCCCCGGGATGAGACCTGGCGCTTTCGCGTGACCCAGCTTCAGGAGGTGCTCCTCCACGCGGTCCGATGGATGAAATCGGGCGCGATGCATTATCCGGCGGTGGAAGACGTGGTGGCGCCGTTCCGGGCGCGCGGGTTTGCCTGCGAAGTGCGTCCGTTGTGGGGCCGGACGCCGTTCAACAGTCACCTGTTTGTGTTCCGGGCACCGCAGATGGAAGCGGGCGAATAGGCGCCTGCGCGTGGAGTGCGCGCGAACCTGGGTTTAGCGAGGAGACGCGGATGCTGTTTCCTGACACGATGCGCCAGCATCCGCGCCGGCAGGCTTTTGATTGCCTCCGCGCCGGGTGGCGTATAAACACGCAGTTCGTGCAGGCTCCCCAGACCGAGATCATCGTGACCAAAGAGGGCGTTGAGCTGGCGCGGCGCGTCGTCGCGCCGGGCGAGTACGTTTTTGGACGCGAAGGTGACGTGGATTTTCGGATCGAGACGCCGCTGCTCTCGCGCCAGCACGCGCGGTTGAGCGTGAATTTCGACGAGTGGCTGATTGAGGATCTCGGCAGTGCGAATGGCACCTTCATCAACGACCAGCCGGTCGCGCCGAATGAAACGAAGCGCATCTTTCCCACGCAGACGCTCCGGCTCGGCGATGCGACGGTGACGTTGCGGCGGTTGCGCGGGAGCGAAGCGCCGGATGTCTCGCTCGCGCCGAATGTGGCGGCGCTGCGGGCGTTGCTTCCCGAGGAGATGAAGGAGCGGCGTTACACGGTCGGGTCGGTCGTGGCGCAGGGCGGGATGGGGGCGATCCTGAGCGCGGAGGATCGGGCGATTCGGCGGGATGTGGCGATGAAGGTGATGCTCTACAGCGGGGTGGGCAGCGAAGATCTTGTGCGGTTCGTCGAGGAGGCGCAGATCACCGGGCAGCTCGAACATCCGAACATAGTGCCCGTGTATGAGCTGGGCGTGGATGAGCAGGATCAGCCGTTCTACACGATGAAATTCGTGCGTGGCGTCTCGCTGCGGAAGATCGTCGAACTGCTCGCGCAGAACGTGGACGGCACGGTGAAGAAATATCCGCTGCCGGTGCTGCTCACCATTTTGCAGAAGGTCTGCGACGGGATGGCCTTCGCGCACTCCAAGGGCGTGATCCACCGCGACCTCAAGCCGGAGAACATCATGCTCGGCGAATACGGCGAGGCGCTGGTGATGGATTGGGGGCTCGCGAAAGTCGTCGGCGCTCCGATGCAGCCGGGCGAAAATGGTCCGCGTGTCGCCCGTCCCACCGTCCGTTCGGCGCGGCAGGATGATCCCGGCAGCGTCACGCTCAGCGGTTCGATCATGGGCACGCCGCAATTCATGTCGCCCGAGCAGGCGAGCGGCGAGATCGAGCGGCTCGACGCCCGCACCGATATTTACGCGCTCGGCGCGATCCTCTACCAACTCCTCACGCTGGAACCGCCGATCGCCGCGGGAAATGTCGATGCACTGCTCGACGACGTGCGCGCCGGCCGCATCACGCCGCCGCTGCAGCGCCTCGGCGCAAGGAAGCTCGCGCACCTGCCGGGCGGGCGCGTGCCCGAATCGCTGGCCGCCGTGGCGATGAAGGCGATGGCGCTCCAGCCCGACGCCCGTTACCCGAGCGTGCAAGCCTTCCAGGCCGACATTGCTGCGTATCAAAATGGTTTTGCCACGACTGCCGAGCACGCGGGCCTGGCGAAGCAGCTCACCCTGCTCATCAAGCGCCACAAGGTCGCCAGTGCGGCGGTGGTGCTGATCGTCACGCTGACGGCCGGCTTCATGGCCAAGGTCGTCTCGAGCGAGCGCAAGGCCACGGCACACCTCGCGCGGTTGAAAGGCACGGCGCCCACCTTCGAGCACCATGCCCGCGCGCTCATCGAAAAATCCGCCAGCGAGCCCGAGACCCTCGCCGAGGCGCTGGGGAACGCCGACCACGCCATCGAACTCGCGCCGGAACGCGCCGATTACCACGCCCTGCGCGGAGGCATTCTCCAGGCGATGCTCCGGCTCGACGAAGCGCGCACGGCCTTCGCCACAGCCTTGAAGCTCGATCCGGCCAACGCCTCCGCGAAAGCCAACCTCACGCTCTGCGAGCAAGCGCTCGCACGCCGGTTGGCGGATGGTTCCTTTCCCACCGACACACTTTCCAGCCTCGCCGCCGCCCTTCGCCAGCAGCAGCGCGGCGCCGAGGCGCTGGCGGTGATGCGAACCTTCGAATCCTCGGGCGGTGCGAAGATGGCCATCTGGCAGGAACGCCTGAACCAGGCGGGATTAAAGGACACCCTGACGCTCCAACCGGATGGGGAACTTTTCCTCCTAGTGTCCAAAACGCCGGACCTCCAGGATCTAAGCGCGCTCCGCGGGATTCCTCTGAACAGACTGACCTTCGTCACCGGACGCAAAGTGACCGACATTTCGCCATTGGCCGAAATGCCGCTGCGCATCTTGGAAATTAGCAACACGACTGTGACGGACCTTTCTCCGCTTCAGGGAATGCAACTCGAAAGATTGATCCTTTCGCCGGGTGTCAGCGATCTGTCGCCGCTGCGCGGGATGCCGCTGCGCGATCTCGCTACTGCCACGACTTCGAAGGTGACCGACTTCTCCATTCTGCGCGAACTGCCGCTGACGAGCCTGACGGTGCACAATTCGGTCTCGTTTAAGGATCTCTCCGTCCTGGCGGGCAAGCCGATCACCTCCTTGCGCATCAACAGCACGGGAATCAGGGACTTTACATCCATGCGCGCGATGCCGCTGGAGTATCTGGAAATGACCCGCATGCCATCCGCGAGCCTGGCGGACCTCAGTTTCATTCCGACCGCGAAACTCAAAAAACTGGAGATCGGCACCAACGTGGCGGTGCGTGACCTCTCCGCCTTGCGCGGCGCAGGGATCGAAGAATTGCTGGTGAACACGACCTCGGTGACGGACCTCTCGCCGCTGGCGACGATGTCCAGGTTGAAGAGCGCCCAGCTTTCCGAGACGATGATTGGCGACCTGACGCCGCTCGGCGGATTGGACCTCCAGCGTCTCGCCCTCGATCGCTGTCCGCGCCTTCGCTCGGTGGCGCCGCTGGCCCGGATGGCGAACCTCCAGGTTCTCGCCCTCCCGCCCGCCGCCCACGATGTGGAGCTGCTGCGCGGGATGAAAAGCCTCACCTGGATCGGCTACGGCAATCCACCCCAGATCAGCGACGGGGGCCGGATGTCGAACGCTGTCGAATTCTGGCCCATGCACGACCTCGAAAAACAGCTCCGGGCCGCGGAGCCGGACGGGAAACTGCGGCCCGGCAAGTTTCCGCACATGAAGACCCGTTTCCCCATGGCCCAGCAACTCGGCGGCCATTGGTATGCCTGGTTCGGCTTCCTCGGAACGTGGGAGGAAGCACGCGAGTGCGCGGAGAAGATGGGTGGCCACCTCGCGACAGTGACGAGTGAGGAGGAATACCAGTTCACCCGCAATCTCGCGAATAGCCTGTTCGGCAATGGCGTTGGGTATTGTGTGTGGCTCGGGGCCTTCACCGACAAACCCGGCGCTGAATGGCACTGGGTCACTGGCGAGCCCTGGACCTTCACGCGCTGGACCAAGCGCGATGGAATCCCCGAGCCAAGCGGTATTTTGAAAGGAACCCAGATGCCGGAAACGGTCCTGGGCATCGGCGACTACAACGGCAATCTCCTCGGCGAAAACGCGAACCGCCGTGGCTGGAACGACCTCGCGCATGACGATCCGACGGCGCGCGGTTTCATCGTCGAGTGGGAGGACTGAACGCTACGCGCCCGCCTGCACCACCCGGCGCCAGAGTTGCAGCATCACCACGCTGCCCAAGGCCACGAGCAGCGCGCTTGAAGGCTCCGGCACGGTCTGCGTGTAGTCGGTGCCGCTGCCGCTGGTCATGGTGAAGCTCGACACCGGCGCGGAAGAACCGTCCACGACCGAGGTGAAGGCGCCATCCCAAACCGCGGTCACGTCGCCATGGTAATACCTGGTTGCGCCTCCGCTGACGGTTTGCGATCCGTTGTTCACGATTGTCGAAAAGAGATGGAAAGGAGTTCCGAAGGTGAATCCTACGCTCAGGGTAAAGGCTTGGTTGTCGAACGTCTGCGGAATGTTGCCATTGGTGTTGACGATGCCGGTGCCTGTTTCCGCGCCGTTGACGTTGAAGACGAAGTTGAAAGAGAAAGTTTCCGCCCCGAGGTTGTCCACCCTGCCGTTGAGCAGCGAGCGCACGTTGAGCGTCCCGGCTTGTCCATCCAAACCCGGAGCGGAGATCGTCACGTCGTCGTCCCATTTCATGCCCGTACTGGTCTGGCCGACTTGAGAGGTGCCGGGACCGCTGGTGACATCCACGATATTCTTGCTGTGGAGATACCCGTATTGCGCGGTCATGTCCAAAGTGATGAGCGGCCCCGCGTAGCTCCAACTGTCGGGCAACGGCGTCCCTGAATAGCCGCCATTGGTGTTATGATTACCCGCAAAGAAGGAGCCCGAACCGTTGATGTTCTCCAAGGTTTGCGTGCGGTTGTAGATGATCGAGTCAGCGGTGGCGCGCATAGCGGAAACACCCAGCGCGAGCAGGGTTGCGAGGCTGATGGATGCGAGGTTTTTGTTCATGGGATGGTGGTGATGGATTTCCCCGAGGATGGCACGTCGCCCGATCCTGCCCATCGGGGCGGCGCCCCTATTCCGCGCCTCGGGGATTCCCTATTTCGCGTCTGCCCGCGATATCGCCCTCGACGCTGCCGGTTTCCGCGTTCTACTTGAGCGCCATGCCCGCCCATCCACCCGATCCCTCCGCCGCTGAGGCCGCGGCCAGCGCCCGCGAGCAGCAACGGATCGCGCACGATTTGCACGACGGTCTGGGCCAGCTTCTCGCCGGTCTCGCACTCAAGGCGCAATCGCTCCACGAGTCGCTCGCGGAGAAAGCGCTGCCCGAGGCTGCGGAAGCCGCCGATCTCGTGAAACTGGCCAATGAAGCCACCGCCCACACCCGCCTGCTTGCCCGCGGGCTCGACCCGGTGGTGCCGCCCACCGAAACCTTCGCCACGGCGCTCGCGCGACTGGCCCGCGACACTTCACGGCTCTTCCGCCAGGTGACCTGCGAATTTTCCGGCGACCCGGCGCTGACCACCGCCTCGCCGCACGCCGCCCAGCACCTCTTCCGCGTTGCGCAGGAGGCGATCAACAACGCCATCCGCCACGGCAAAGCCACGCGTCTCGCCCTCGTCCTCGCGTCCGACGCCGCCGCGCTCACGCTCACCATTCGCGACAACGGCGGTGGCCTCAGCCAGCGCGAGTCCTCGGGCATCGGCATCCGCATCATGAAGCACCGGCTCAACTCCATCGGCGGGACCTTCGACCTCGTCCCCGGCACGGAAAGCGGGGTGATCGTCACCTGCCGTCTGCCACACCAGCCCGCATGAGCAAAGCCGCCGCCAAAGCCCGCGTGCTCATCGTGGAAGACCACCCGATCTTCCGCGAAGGACTGGTCCAACTCATCAACCGCCAGTCCGATCTCGCCGTCTGCGCCGAGGCGGCGACGCCGCAGGAAGCCCTCGCCGCTGTGGAAAAACACGCGCCCGAAGTCGCCGTGCTCGATCTCATGCTCAACGGCGCGGGCGGCACCGAACTCATCAAGCAGCTCCGCGCCCTCTTCCCGCAGCTCCGCATCCTCGTCCTCTCGATGCACGAGGAAGCCGTCTATGCCGAGCGTGTGCTCCGCGCCGGCGCGAGCGGCTACGTGATGAAGCAGGAAGCCAGCGGCACCGTCATTGCCGCCATCCGCGAAGTGCTCGCCGGCGAAATGCACGTCAGCCGCAAGCTCACCGTCTCGCTCATGCAGAAAGCCCTCGCTGCGCCCGAGCCCGGCGCGGGCGACACGGCCGCGCTCCTTTCCGACCGTGAACTGCAGGTCTTCGAGTTGATCGGTGCCGGCGTGCCGACACGCGACATCGCCACCCGCCTCGGCTTGAGCGTGAAGACGATCGAGACCCATCGCGAGAACATCAAACACAAGCTGGAACTGCCCAGCGGCGCGGAACTCGTCGTTCGCGCCCAGTCCTGGGTTCGGGGCGGAGTGTGACCACTGAGGGGCGGCGATCGGAGCCGGGCAATTCGTTCGCCATGGTTGGGAGAAAGCCTTGGGGCGGTAGCGACCTCACAGGTCGAGTCAAAGAAGGGCGGTGTCGCGCCGGCTTGCGAGATGCTCGTTTCCGTGTAGCCTCCGCGCGCGATGTTTCCTCCTGTCAGGCTGCTCTTTTTATGTCCGTTGCTCTTCGCTCCGTATGCGTGGGCCAAGGCCGCGCCGGCGCCGAATGCCTTCCTGGAGAAGTATTGCGCCGATTGCCATGATGCCGATGAGAAAAAAGGGGGCCTGGACCTAAGCTCGCTTCCCTGGGACCTCGAGAATCGGGAGAACTTCGACGAATGGGTGAAAGTGGTCGATCTCGTGGCCAAGGGAGAAATGCCGCCGAAGAAAAAGGAGCGTCCGGAGACTGGGGCGACACACGCTTTTCTCGCCGGGATCGGCAATGAACTGCGTTCTTTCCAGTCCCAGCGCCAGGCGCAGACCGGCCGCGCCGTGTTGCGGCGGCTCAACCGGGTGGAATACGAGCACACGATGCAGGATTTGCTCGGCATCGCGACGCCGCTCGCCGCCCTGCTGCCGGGCGACGGTTCGATGCACGGCTTCGACACGGTGGCCGAAGGATTGCGCCTCTCGACGTTGCAGATGGAAAAGTATCTGGAAGCGGCGGATATCGCCCTCGACGCGGCGATCAATCTCGCCCCGGAACCGGATCCCGTGAAAGGGCACTGGCTGGTGAAGAACGAGGCGGGCATTCGCAAGGACCTCGATACGCCCGAAGGCACGCAAACGAATCCGAACGATCCGAAAAGCAAGCATCGGCACCTCATTTTGGAGCGTCCGGATGCGGTGGTGTTCTTCAATGAGGGTTATCCTGCGGCCCAACTTCGCCAGATGGAGCGGCATCCCGCCGGGACTTATCGGATTCGCCTCAGCGCCTATGGGTATCAGAGCAATGGCCGGCCGATTCCGATGCGGGTCTATAGCGATAACTATCGCGGGAAAGAATTGCTGGGCTGGTTTGAGATGCCAGCGGAACAGCCGCGGGTCGTGGAGTTCACGGCCAGACTGAATGCGAATGAAGCGTTGCGCATCGAGCCGTCCGGCACGGGCGTGGATGACAAGGGCCAGAACGTTTACAATCTCGGGGTCAAAGACTTCACCGGCGCGGGCCTCGCCCTGCAATGGGTGGAAGTGGAGGGCCCGCTCCTGGCGAAATGGCCGCCCGCGAGCATGAAGCGCCTGTTTGGGGACATCCCGCTGACCGCGGTCGAAGACCCGAAGAAAAAAGGCGGCAAACAGAAGCCATCCTACACGCTCGCTCCGGAGGACCCGAAAGCGAGCGCGCGGCAGGCCATCGAACGCTTTGCCGCGCGGGCGTTCCGCCGGCCGCTGGAGAGCGGGGAGGCCGACCGCTTCGTCAAGCTCGCGACGGACGAACTCGAGGCCGGCCGCGCGTTCCTCGAATCCATCCGGGTCGGGTTTCGCGGCGTGCTGACCGCGCCGCAGTTCCTGCTCTTCGAGGAAGCGCCGGGGAAACTCGATGACTATGCGCTGGCTTCGCGGATCTCCTATTTCCTGTGGAGCAGCATGCCGGATGACGAATTGCTGGCGCTCGCCGCCCAGAAAAAGCTGAGCCAGTCGGGCGTGCTACGGGCCCAGGTGGAGCGCATGCTCAACGACCAAAGATCGCACGCTTTTGTGCAGAACTTTGCCGGCCAATGGCTGGACCTGCGCAACATCGACGCGACCTCCCCGGACAAGAGGCTGTATCCCGAAGCCGACGAACTGCTCAACGTCTCGATGGTGCAGGAGACGGAGGCCTTCTTTGCCGACCTGCTGAAGCGCAACCTCAACATCAGCAATTTCATCCAGTCAGATTTTGCCATGCTCAACAGCCGGCTCGCGGTGCATTACGGGATCGAGGGAGTGAGCGGCGAAGAGTTTCGCCGGGTGTCGTTGCCGCCCGACAGCCCGCGCGGCGGGGTCATGACGCAGGCCAGCGTGCTCAAGGTGACGGCCAACGGGACCACCACCTCGCCGGTGATCCGCGGCGCGTGGGTGATGAAGAAGCTCCTCGGCCTCCCGCCGGCGCCGCCGCCGCCCGGGACCGGCACCATCGAACCGGATACCCGTGGCGCGACGACCGTCCGCGAGCAACTCGCCAAACACCGGACGTCGGAGAAATGCGCCGGGTGCCACAGCAACATCGATCCGCCGGGCTTTGCGCTGGAATCGTTCGATGTCATCGGCGGTTTCCGCGACCGCTACCGCTCGCAGGGCACCGGGGACACGACGACGGTCAAGAATACCTGGAGCAAGCGCCAGTACATCAAGCTGGGCCTGCCCGTCGATGCGAGCGGGGAACTGCCGGACGGGCGCAAATTCTCGGGCATTCAGGATTTCAAGAATCTGCTGATGGAGAAATCCGACCTGGTGCTCTCCTCACTGACGAACAAACTCGTCATTTACTCCACAGGCGCGGGGATCGCATACTGCGACCGCCCCGCGGTGGAGGCGATTGCGGAAAAAGTAAAGCAGGAGGGTGGGGGACTGAGGACCCTTGTGCACGCCGTCATCGAAAGCCCGATATTCCAATCGAAATGAGTGATTCTGGCAAGAATGAGGGGGAGACAAGGAGGGAGGGAGAGGGGGAGAAACGGAAGGCGCGCGTGCTGAAGCATACAGATTTGGAAGTGTACGAGCGGGCTTTTGCGGCGGCGATGGAGATGTTCCGGCTCTCAAAGTCGTACCCAGTTGAGGAGCGCTACTCGCTCACTGATCAAGGGCGGCGCTCGTCGCGGTCGGTCTGCGCGAATATCGCCGAGGCCTGGCGGAAGCGGCGCTACCCGGCTGCGTTCGTGAGCAAGCTTTCGGACGCGGAAGGCGAAGCTGCCGAGAGCCAGGTGTGGCTGCAATTTTCGGTGGAATGCGAATACCTTGATCGGGCCGTCGCCAAGCGTGTCTATACGGAATGTGATGCGATTATCGCCATGCTCGTCCACATGATTAATCACCCCTCCGACTGGACGATCCGCTAGTCTCTTTTTCAAACCTTTCCGCAACCGACTGAACCAATCGATGCAAGCCTCCCGCGCCCACTCTCCTTGTCTCCCCCTCTCCCCCTCCGCCCGCATGTCCCGGCGCGCCTTCCTGCGCGGCACCGGCGTGGCGTTGGCCCTGCCTTTCCTGGACGCCATGTGGCCCAGCAGGGCGCTCGCCGCGCCGGTGGCGCCGAAGCGCATGGTCGCGGTTTGCACGAGCCTCGGCATCTATGGGCCCGCCTTGTATCCGAAGGAAACGGGGCGGGAGTACGTCTCCACTCCGTATCTCGATCTCCTCCAGGAGCACCGCAACGATGTCACGGTCTTCTCCGGGCTTTCGCACCCGGATCAGTCCGGGGCGGACGGCCATTCTTCGGAAATGACGTGGCTGACTTCCGCCCGGCATCCTGGCCTGGGAGGATTCCGGAACTCCATTTCGGTCGATCAATTCGTGGCGGAGAAATCGGGCGTCGAGACCCGCTATCCGTCCCTCGTCCTGGGGACGAACAATATCAGCCAGAGCTACACCCGCAGCGGCGTCATGATTCCCGCGGAGACCCGGGCGTCGGTCGTGTTTGCCCGCTTGTTTATCGACGGGACGCCCGACGAAGTCCGGCAGCAAATGCGCAAGCTGCGTGAAGGCCGCAGCATCATGGATGCGGTCAGCGATGAGGCGAAGCGCTTTGGCTCCCGGGTCGGCGCCGCGGATCGCGACAAGCTCGACGAGTACTTCACCTCCGTCCGCGAGATGGAACAGCGCCTCGCCAAATCCGAGGATTGGGTGCAAAAGCCCAAGCCGAAGATCGACGCCAGCAAACCGGAGGATATCACGAACAACGCCGACATCGTGGGGAAGCTGCAATTGCTGTTCGAACTCGTGCCGCTCGCCATGCAGACGGACAGCACCCGCCTCATCACCATCCTCGTGCAAGGCCGCGGCGACGTTCCGCCCGTCCCCGGCGTGACCATCGATCATCACAATCTTTCCCATCATGGGCAGGACCCGGAAAAGATTCGCCAACTCGAACTCATCGAGATGGCCGAGATGGGAGCCTTCGCCAGGCTGCTCGGCGCGCTCAAGCAGAAGAAAGAGGGCGGCGTGCCGTTGCTCGACAACACGATGGTCCTGCTCGGCAGCAACCTGGGAAATGCCAACAGTCATGACTCGACCAACCTGCCGATCCTCCTCGCGGGCGGCGGGTTCCAGCACGGGCAGCATCTCGGCTTCAACGCGAAGAACAACGTCCCGCTCTGCAATCTGTTCGTCCAGATGCTCCAGAAGATGAATGTCGAGACGCACGCCTTTGGCAGCAGCAGCGCGGCGAGTGTGCCGGGGTTGGTGTGAGGGAGTTGATGTGAGGGGGTTGATGTGAGGGGGTTGATGTGAGGGGGGCGTGCAGGCGCCAGTCAAAACGCGAAATCTGACCGGCTGAGTGGACGCGGGGAGGGAACTCGGGGAGGAGCGGGATCGGACACCGGAGGATTCGAGCGGAGCGAGAAGTCTCCCGACGGGAGCCCGCAGGGGGGATCGCGGAGGCGATCCACAATCCCAGCGATTAGCCCCGGGTCGAGCGACTCGAGCGGAGCGAGAGGACTCGCGACAGCGAGCCCGCAGGGTGGTCGCGGAGGCGACCATCAATCTGCGAGCGAACACCCGGGGTATCCACCCAACAGCGAACGCTCCATCCG
>JBBRPL010000107.1:0-27194 GCA_038228205.1 Chthoniobacterales bacterium | reverse complement strand
CGCCCTCGGCGTTTCCCAGGACGACGACCTGGTCGCCGATGGAGGTATTTTCATCGACGCCCGTCATGACCTCGAGCGGTTGGGTGGCGGTGGCGGCCATCAGAAAGATATCGTGGCCCACGGCGATCGCAGGAGTTCCTGCCTGGACCTGATCGCCCTGGAGGGTCTTGAATCCGGCATCCTTGACGCCCGCGGCGACGTGGGCATTGGTGATGAGGAAGGTGCCCTGACCGAAATGGGCCAGAAAACCACTGCCGGACCCGTTCGAACCGCTCACGAAGACCAGGTTGTTGTGGTGGGTCTTGACCAGTTGAGCGGTGGTTTCCTGGGGTGCGGCGGCAGGCTTCGTTGGGGCGGTGACGGACGGGGTCGTGCGTGCCGGTGAGGGTGTCGCTTGGGGTGGCGGTGCGGTCTTCGCGATCACCGGAGGCGGCAGGGTCGAAAAGTCAATCGTGGCGTTTGGGGCGAAGCGAACATCCCGGCAGACATTTTGTTCATTGTCTTCCGCCGGGCCGACAAAGACGGCGGCATAACCCGCGGCCCATTGCACGGGAAGACCTTCCCCTTTGAATTCCACCGTGCCCCGCGTTTGCACAGACGGGCCCTTTGAGCGGGGTTTAATTTCCAGCGACAGCGGCGATGTCGTGGTCACCTTCCCAGTCCCAACGACTTTTCCATCGATGGTCAGTTCGTAATTTCCCTGGCCATCCAGTCGACTCACCACCTGATGCCGGTCCTCGTCTTTCAGCGGAAAAATCTCTGCGAATCCCTGGCCCTTGGTGAAACGTTCGGCATCGCCGCCACCGTAGCCCACGTCGATCCATGCACCAGGCGTGGAGATGCCGACTCCCGTCTTGGAGAGGTGGCAGATCATTTGCCCATCCGCGTAGGGATGGATGATTTGCAGCTCTTGTGGGTTTCCCTGACGCGTGAAGTTGAATGACCATGTGCTGCCATTCTTGCCGGTGAGAGGATCATTTTTCAGGAGGACGCCTTTGGTGAATCGGTGGCCCTTCCCAGCGGGACCCTCAAAGACGATGGCACCCTGTGCAAGGCCCTCCACCGTGGCCTTGGGCTTGATCACAGCGGCTACTTCGATGGCGCCAGAGGGCGCCGCTGCCCCATTCTCGGACCGCGCGGGTGACGCAACCAGGAGAAACACGACGGCGAAGGGGGCGAGCGGTGTGTATCGCATGGGCGGACTACATCCGAGGAGAACTGAGCATGCAAGCGGGAAGCCCCTATCTATTGGAAGCGAATATCTGACTGATTCGAGGGCTAAAACCGCACCGTGAATTGCGCCGCGAAGAGGGAGCTGATGTCGTGCGGGGCGCCCTCTTCGTGCTGGAAGCTGTACTGGAGCTTGAGCTGGGTGTAGGCGGTGAAGCGGTAGCCGAGGGCGGCGTCGATGCGCCAGAGGTCGTTGCCCCACGGGAGCCGGTCGCCTTCGTCGGCGATGGTGGAGAAGATCTGCTGATTCCAGCGGAGGGCGCCGAAGAGTTGCGGGGTGATTTTGCATTTGGCTTCGACGAAATAGGAAAAGGTGTCTGCGTTGCCGATGTTAGGCACCTGGAAGCGGGCCTCGAAGAATTCGGCCCAGAGCTGCAGGTGATGCCACTCGTAGCTAATGTCCTGGGCGAGGACTTGTTCGCGGTAGTCGCCGAAGTCGCGGCCGGCGGGAATGGTGGACGCGGCCTCCGGGATGAGATAGGTGCCGGTGCTCGCGGAAAAGCCGAAGTTCCACGCTTCGTTGGGACGAAAGCCGAGACGCACGGTGAAGGTGGGGTTGGCAAAGTTCAGCGCGGTGGCGTCCCAGTATTCGGGCCGGGTGGAGAGGGAGCCGTTTTTGACTTCGGCGGCGTAATCAAATTTGCCGAGGTGTCCCGCGACGGACAGGCCGCTGCCGTAGTCCGGGCCCCAGACGATGGGGACGCGCATGTTTTTGTCGGAATAGCTGTTCCGGAAATTGTTGGTGCCTTCGTACGGGACGTAAGCCCAGGAGAGCAGTTCGCTGGCGCCTTCCGCGGCGTCGGTGTCCCAGATGCCGGTGAGATTGTCGTAGGGCAGGGGGGCCGTGATGAAGGCGTTGTCCCAGGAGAGATGCCGCTGGGTCCAGCGGCCGGCGACGGTGGCAAATTTGCCGACTTGCAGGTTGAAGCGGCCATCGTCCCACGGGGTGAAGCGGAGGGCATACTCATCGAGCCGGATCTGAGCGTCGCCATCGGTGGGGTCGAAGCCGCGATCGACGCGGGCCTGGACGAAGGCATAGAGGTGCGTGCCGATCTGCGAGTCGAGGAAGAGGGTGAGGCGCGGGTTGAAGAGATTGTGGCGATCGGTGTAGATGAGGCCGGGCGAGGGCTGCTGGAGATGGTAGCCTTCGAGGTCGAGAGTGCCGCTGAGCCGCACGCGGAACGCGCCGTCGAATGCGCTGACGGTGAGAAAGTCGCCGAGGCGCTCGATGTAATCTTCGGCGATGGCGGTGGTGGCCGCGCCGGCGAGGAGGAAAAGGGCCGTGAGGCGGGCGAGGGGGTGTCTCATGAGCGACAGGTCGTGATGGCAGTGGCGATGGCTTCGCGCAGGGCGGGGATGCGGACGGGTTTGCTCGCGAGGACGTCGATGTCGGGGAAATCCTTTTTGTCGTAGAAGAGGCCGAAGCCGGTGAGGAGGATAATCGGGGTGTGCGGGGCGACGTGTTTGATGGCGGCGGCCATCTGGTCGCCGTTCATGCCCGGCATGGCCTTGTCGGTAATGACGAGGTCGAACTCGCTGCCGCCGAATTGCCTCAGGCCATCCGAGCCGTCAACCGCGATGGCGACTTCATGGCCATCGGCCATGAGGATGGCAGAAAGGGTGTCGCGCACGGGAGCCTCGTCATCGACCACGAGGATGCGGAGTGGAGCGTGGGCCTTGGAAAGCTTGGATTCGTCGCTGTGCCCCACGATGGCGTCCATGAGCGGCAGGGTGATACTGAAGGTCGTGCCTTCGCCAGGAGCGCTGCGCAGATCGAGGGAGCCGCTGTGCCGCTGGACGATGCCGAAGACCATGGACAGGCCGAGGCCGGTACCGTGTTCGCCCTTGGTGGAGAAGAAGGGTTCGAGGCAGCGCTGGCGCACTTCTTCGGTCATGCCTGTGCCGGTGTCCGCGACTTCCATAACGGCGGTATTGTCCACGCGGCGGGTGCGGAGCGTGAGCGTGCCGCCGGTGGGCATCGCGTCCACGGCATTGAAGATGAGGTTGGTGAGCACTTCGCGCAGGGCGGATTCCTCGCCGGCCACGGGCGGCACAGGTTCGAGCTCGAGGGCGACATCGATGTGGACGCCGGCGGCCTGGGCCTGCTCCTTCCACTTGGGGCGGGTGAGGGTGATGGTTTGCTCCAGGAGGCGCTTGAGATTGACCGGCGCGAAGGGCTTGTGGCCCTTGTCCGCGCGATAGAATTCGCGCAACCGGCTGACGACGCTGGCCGCGTCCTTGGCCGCGGTCTGGATGGTCTCGAGATAGGACTGGGCCTTGGCGCGGTCGGCGAGGATCTCCGGACGGATCTGGAGCAGTTCGCAGAAACCGAGGATCGGGACGAGCGCGTTGTTGAAATCGTGCGCGATGCCGCTGGCCATCTGGCCGAGGGCGCGGAGGCGCTCCTGCTGGATGACGTGTTGCTGGGTGGTTTTGAGGTCGGCGAGCGCGGCCTGGAGTTCGGCGTTGCGGGCGACGAGTTCGTCGTTGGTCGAATCGAGCTCGGCCTCGGCCCGTTCGCGTCCGGCCCGATGTTCCTCGGAGTCCACGGCCAGTTTTTCGATGGGCGCGGAAAAGCGCGTGGCCACGAGGTGACTGGCCCCGAGCCCCGCGCAGAGGAGCAACGCGCCGGCGCCGAGAATCTGCCAGCGCAAGTGCTGCTGCCGGGCGAGCGCCTCGGAAAGGGGATAGAGGCAGACCTCGTAGGCTGGGGGAAAGCGGGAGCCGGGATTGAGGAGCATGTAAAAAAGCTGATGGGGGGCGTGGCCCGCGGTGACGGCGACACTGCTGGCCGCGCCGCCGGAGCCCGGAGCCGCGCGCATGATTTCCGCTCCCAATGCGTCGAGCGAGGCGGGGTCGAGCGATGGGATGTGGAGGCGGCCGTCGAGCCAGATCCCACTCCGCGCCTCGGCGCCGGCAAACTGGGCGGCAAACTTGGCCGGCAGGAATCCGAGCGCGAGCGTGCCGATGACTTCGCCGGTATCGGTGGCGGTGACCGGCGTGGAAATGACCTCATCGATGCGGGTGCGGCCGTCTTCTTCCTGGGCCGCGAGATAGGCGACTTGCTGCTTGTCCGCGCCGGCGGCCACCGCGAGTCGGGCGTCGGGGGGCGCGGAAAAGGCGCCGCCGTACCCGGGGGGAGGTGGAAGCACGGCGCCGTGGGTGTCGAGGTAACGGACGAACGTGACTTGCAAGGCGTTCGCATCCTCGGAGGCCGGGCCACGCTTGAGCAGAGCGCCGAGGAAGACGTCGGCATCCACGTAAAGTTTTTCCAGGTTGTTATCTTCGATGGCCGCGCGCGTGTGCGTATCGACGGCGAGCGCTCCACAGCGCTCCGCGATCATCCCGCGGTGCGCGTCCTGGACGCCGAGCAGATTGGCGAACGCGGCCTGGAACTCCTGCTGAAGGGTGTGCTGGTCGCTGTTCTCCATGGCGTGCTGCGTGAAGTAGATCGCCGCCGCGGTAATCGCGGAGACGATGAGCATCATCGCGACGAGGAGTCTGAGCCGGAAACTCGTGGCGACGCGGTGCCCGAGAGCCCGCAGGCGGTCACGGAAAATCGACATGCAGCGTGGTCCCGTTTTTCAACTCCACCGGGCGTTCGAGAGTGGTCTTGCTGCTCACCCAGGCCTTGAGCGTGTAGCGGCCCGCGGGCAGGCCCGAGAGGCGGTACTGGCCGGCGGTGTCGCTTTTCGCAAAATGCGGCGTCGTCAGCACGAGGATGAGCCCGCGCATGTGCTCATGGATGTCGCAGTGCAGGGTAATGAGGCCGGGTTGATCGAAGATTTGGAAGGGAATCGGCCTTTCCTCGGGGCGGTAGCGGCCGAGATCGAAACGCTTTGGCTGGGAGTAGGAAAAAATGTTGTGGTAGGTGTTGTCGAGGTTGGGAAACTCGACCTTTGTTCCCACGAGGATGGGCAGCAGCGGGGTGACAAACCCGAGATCTTTCTGCGCCATCTGGGCCGTCGGGATCGTGGTGGGCGGGGTGAATGAACCTTCGAGATAGACGACCGCGATCGGTGGGTCCGTCGCGACCACGCCCCCCTTGGTGACGATCTCGTAGCGCTTGGTCACGACCGGCGCGGAATGCGCTTTCGGTAGTTCCACGCGTCCCTCGATCGTGGCCTCCGCCCACGCGCTCGCGCCCAGCGCCGCGAGGGTGCAGGGAAGGAGGTGGAGGAGAGTGCGCTTCATCACGCGGATGACATCAGCAGGGGATATGCCGTTTGCGCCTGGCGCATACGAATTTACACGGCCGCTCTGGATAGAGGATGACCGAGGGCTGCTTGGAAGGAGGATCGGCGGGTTCCGTGTGAACCCGAAGGGTTCAATGCCATTAGCCGGGGGTCGAGCGAGCCTTGCGAGCGATACCCCCGGATTCCCACCACCAGCGATTGACCCCGGAGGGGTCGCAGCCCGACTCGGAATCATCGATGTGCCGACATAGTCACGATCCACATGGTTAACATGTGAGATGGGCTGCGACTCCCTCCGGGGTCTGACGCCAGGGGCGCCCAACCGGAGGTATCGCTCGTGCCTCGCTCAACCTCCGGCTAATGGCTGCGAACCCTTCGGGTTCAAAACGCCATTCTCCAGACTCTACCTTTTTACTGGGACCTTCGACCCAGACCTCCGCGGCGTCACCATTGTCTGATTCCTGCCTGTCGCCAGAGATGCGGGTAATGCTCAGGTCATAGACTACAAGGCAGGTGTGTCGCGCATCTTCTTTGCGCTGACACTATCTACGCCGGGGGCGGCGACCAGATTACGGAGACATCAGGGCCGATCCCGAGGGCAGGACTGGGCCGGCGGCCGTGCCAGTCGATGTGACGCCTCCCAGGTATTGAATTTGCGTCTTCCGGCCGGTGGCGGCGTAGTTCACAAGGTCGGGGCGGTTGTCTCCATCGACATCCGCCACGCCGCTGACCACCCAGCCGCTGGCCAGCGTAGGACCGTTGGCCTGACCGGTCTTGGTCGCGTCGTTCATGTAATAGACGACCGTTTTGCGAGTGCTGGTGTAGAAGAGCAGAATGTCGGGATGGCCGTCGGCGTTGAAATCCGCGACGCCGGCGATGACGGCTCCGGCTGGGATGGCTGGACCGGCTGGGTTGCCGGGCAATGGCGTGAGGCCGTTGAGATACCAGATCATCGTTTGCCGGGTGGCCGCCTTGTAGAGCAGCAAGTCCGGCTTGCCGTCGCCGTTGAAGTCGGCAACGCCGGCAATCGTCCAACCTGCGGTGAGAGTCGGTCCGAAGATGGTGCCCGTGGAGGTCTTGGCGGCGCCGGTCATGTAGAAGACCTGCGTCTTGTGGCTGCTGGAGTTGTAGAGCAGATAGTCCGGGTGGCCGTCTCCATTGAAATCGGCGACCGCGGCGATCGTCCAACCGGCGTAGATGGTGGGTCCGTCGACCTGGCTCACCTTGGCGGGACCATCGAGATACCAGACCTGAGTGCGGTGGGTGCTGCTGAAGTAAAGGACGTAGTCCGGCTTGCCGTCGCCGTTGAGATCCGAGGCCATTTGGCCCGGGGGCGGCGGGGGTGGTCCGACGGGGGTGACCACGGCGTTCAGAGCGACGTTATCCGTGCTAATGGAGACCGTGGCCGTCTTGAGGGTGCCGGAGGTGCTGCTAAAGGTGACGAGATAATCGCCGGGGTTGCTCACGGGCAGCGAGTACCCGCCGGAACTGTAGGTGGTCGTCTGCACGGAAGCGCCGCCGCCCACCGGGGCCGCGGTGACCGTCACCTGGGCGAGGCCCTCGCCCGGGGTGTAGAACCCGTTGGCGTCGGTATCGGTGTAAACCGCGCCGACGATGGCCGGGATCGGCGAAAAACGCCGACCGAATTCCTGGTCTTCCGTGATGGCGCCGGAGTCCCAGCCGGCCTTGCGGGAGATGCCAGTCTCCACGAAGTCGCCCGCCATGAGATTCAGGCGATGGGAACCCTCCGCCGGGTCCTGCGACTGAATGCCATTGGCCGAGAATCCCCAGTCGACCATGAATCCGGCAAAGGCGGACATCGGGGCGCTGTAGAAGTTGGGCGCGATGTTTTCACCGAGGGTGTTGATCGTGTTCAGCGGGCCGTAGCCACCGTCGACGTAGCGCTTCGCATAGGCGGCGAATGTGCTCTGATCCTGGTACGGGGAGAGGCTGTGGGGAAAACCGGGGCCGGCGCCTGCATTGGCGATGACCAGATCGTTGTAGCCGGAGGCGACGTTGCCGAGATTGGCGTCCCACTTGAGCGGCGTGCCGGGGATGCTGAGATCGAGGAATTGCCGCTTCAGATCACCCGGATTGACCTGGTAATAGTTCATGCTCTCGGCCACCCCCTGAAAATTGCTCTTCCAGAATCCGGAAGACCAGGGCGTGCCGTCGCTGCTCGTGCCGCTCGTGGAGGGGGTGATGGAAGCGATGTTATTTGTCACGAACGCCTGGAGGATCGTGAGGCCGTCCGGGCTGGTCCGGGCGCGATTGATCAACTGGAGGGTGTATTGCTCCTCATTGGTCGGGTAGCGGGCGCCGGCGGTGATCGCCGCGGCGTGCAGCGACGGGACGAGAAACAGCAGGGCGGAGAGAGCGAGGAAAAGACGGCACCAAAAACGGCTAAAGGCGACGAAATGGTAGAGGACGGGCGAAGACGGCATGAATAGGAGATAGAGAGGGTTCTCTGTAGCTGCCATCGTGATGTAACAGCATTCGTGCCGCGGAAACGAGCATAAACGTAATTTTCCCTGAGATGGGCCGGGTAGTTCTCCCTATTCTGTCGCCAAAGCCGGCATCTCGCCGGTTTCCTCAGGCTCGTCGGCGGTGGCGGGCACGACCACGGCAAATTTCGCGCACCCGGTGAGGATGCCCCCGACGACCAGATAGCTGAGCGCCACGAGCGGCGTCTGGTTGACGCCGATCGCCTCCCCGTGCATGAGGCCGAAGAATGTGAGGACGCCGCCCGCGAAGGCGAATCCCGCGGCTTTCATGAACTGCCGATCCACGATGTAAGTAGTGACCGAGCCAAGGACCACGCCCGCGAGGATCGATCCACCGCCGAGGATCGAGAGGCCATGATAGAAGACTCCGGTCTGCGCCATGGCCGCGATCATGTCGGGGGTGACTTGGTGAATGCCGGAGACCGCGCCGAGGGAATTATCGATCTGCAATTTACCCCACGCCGCGAGCGAGGGGAAGAGCGCCATGACGATCGCCGGGGCGTGGCGATGCGGGCTTTCCTGGAAAGCTTGCGAGCCGATGAGCAAGCCGATGTAGAGGAGGATGGGCGAGATCGCCACGACGGGAACGAGCGCGGTCATCAGTGAGATGACACCAAACCAGGAGAGGACAATGACCATGACTCCCGTGGCGGCCGAATAGCCGATGCGACCGCCCATCGATTTCCACCCGGGGTGCCCGATGTAAACGGCGTTGATGTAGGGATTGCCCATGAGGCAGCCGAACAGGCTCACGACACCGTCGGCCGTGAGCACCCGGGTCGTCGGATATTCGTCGCCGGCGGCGGACGCGCTGACCACGTTGTCCATCGCTTCCACGAGATCATAGATGCCGAAAGGAATGGCCGTCACGAGGATGACCTTGAGAAATTCCCAGTGCAGCCCGCCGAGCACGAGGCTCACGACCGGCGTCGGCGCGGCGAAGCTGAAGGAGGAGAAGGAACCCTTGAGCGCATCGAGGCTCATGCCGCCGAAATTGTAACCCAGCAAATTGGAGCCCCAGGCGATGAGGGTCCCCGCGGCGATGGCCACGAGGCCCGCGGGGATGCCGCCATACTTCACCCCGCCAAACCAGCTCACGAGAATGATCGCAAAGCAGACCACGCCGATGACCGGAGTCATGAACATCTCCAGCGCGGGCTTCATGGAAATGAAGGAGATCGAAACGCCGGCCAGGGCGCCGAGGAGCGCGGCCTTGGGAGTGATCTTCCGCACGATCGGCGCGAGGAAGCCGCCGAGCATGAGGACGAAGCTTTGAATGAAGACCCACGTGAGGCCGGCCTGCCAGGCCTTCATCGGATCGCCCGTCGCGAGCTTCACCGGGAGCATGATGACCAGCGTCACGATGAACATGTGCGGCACGCTGATCCCCGATGGCAGCGCGCAGACATCGGTGCGGCCCGTCTTCTTCGCGAGGCGATAGGCCAGCCACGCATAGTAAAAGGTGCTCATGCACATCATCATCCCGGCGGCGGGCAGGATGTGCTTGAAGATCATCTCGTCGGGCATCTTGAGCACGAAGCGAAGGAGACCGGTGAGCGTCAGGAGATTGACGAGGATATTGGTGCCGAATCCGAAGAAGGCATTCCAGTCTCCGGGGACCCAGATTTTTGGTTTGGCGGTGTCGTTCATGGTAGGTGGTGGTGCGTGGTCGGGAAACGTCAGGCGGCCTGCGCGGCAGCGGCTCCGAGGGCGGCGAGGATTTTGTCCGAGTCCGAGACCCAGCCGAAGATGCCGCTCTGCGCCTTGATCATCTTGAGCCCCATCTCCTGGAACTCGGGAAAGTAAGAGCCCACGCAGTCCGAGGGGACGAGGCATTCATAACCGCGATCATTGGCCTCGCGGACGGTGGTATTGACGCAGACTTCGGTGGTCACCCCTGTGACGACGAGGCTGCGAATCGCCCGGTTTTGCAGAATCGCCTGGAGATCGGTGGCGAAGAAGGCGCCTTTGCCCGGCTTGTCGATGACCGCTTCGCCGGGGAGGGGATAAAGCTCGGGGATGATGTCGTGCCCGGCCTCGCCGCGGATGAGGATGCGACCCATCGGCCCCGGATCGCCGATGGTTGTCTTGCCGTGGCCACGCACTCTCTGGGCCGGCGGCAGATCGCTGAGATCTGGCCGGTGGCCTTCGCGGGTGTGCAGCACCGTGAGGCCCGCGGCGCGCCAGGCGGCGAGCAGGCGCTTGTTCGGCTCGATGGTCCGGCGGAGCTGCGAGACGTCATTGCCGAGCATTTCGCCGAAGCCGCCAGGCTCCAGGAAGTCGCGCTGCATGTCGATGATGAGCAGGGCGGTGTGTTCCGGGATGAATTCGTAGGGATAAGGTTCGGCGGGAACGGAAAGAATGTTCTTCATGGCAGCGAAATGGAGCGGCTGGAACGAGCGGCGCGAGCGTCGATGGCAGTCCGGTTAGCTCTGCGCGTGCCACGATTTTTCAGGCCCCGTCAACCTGCTCTGAGTGAGGGCCTTAAAATTATTCCCGCCGATGACGTTCAAGGCGTATTCCTAATTGGAGACTGTTGCAATTGTTGCGTAGGGGACACTGGCAACAATCCCCGGCTGGTGTTTTCTATCCACTATCGCTCCGGAGCGCTCGCCCGCGGAACCTGTTTTCAAGCGGCGGCGCCTGTGCCTGCGGATGAAATGTCCTCGTTGGCACCGCCCGTGCTGCCTCGCGCGGCGTGTCCAAACGCCTCATGATTCGCCCCCGGCAGGCGCCCGCCGTGATCGCCCTCGTGCTCGGCGGGCTGCTGTCGTTGGTCACGGCGGGCGTGCTCCGCGAGGCGGAGAAGCGCGAATTGCGTGAAGCCGTGCGCCAGGTGGCCAAGGATCGGATCGAAGTCCTGCGCGGCCAGGTCATGCGCTCGATGGAGGTCTTGCACGCGATCGGTTCGCTCTACGCGGTGCGCGGCGAGGTCAGCCGCCAGGAGTTCCGCGCCTTCGTCGGAGACGCACTGGGTCGCCAGCCGGAATTGCAGGCGCTGGCCTGGGATCCGCGGGTGCCGGGTGCGGAGCGGGCGGCATGGGAGGACCGGGCGCACGCCGACGGCTTCCCGGCCTTTCATTTCACCGAGCAGGCCAAGGAAGGCGTGATCGTGCCGGCGCACGAGCGTGCGGAGTATTTCCCGGTCTATTTCCTGGAAACGCTCCAGCGCAATGAGGCGGCCTTTGGCTTCGATGTGGGCGCCGAGCCACGGCGTCGGGCGGCCTTGGAACAGGCCCGGGATTCCGCCCAGCCGGTGGCCACTCCGCTGCTCCGGCTGGCGCAGGAGACCGGTTCGCAGCGCGGGTTCCTCGTGCTCCAGCCGCTCTATCGCGGGGCGGCGAAAAGCGTGCCGGAGCGTCGGGAGCAACTCACGGGTTTTGCCGTCGCGGTGTTTCGCATCGGCGACCTGGTGGAAGCCGCGCTCCGTCCCGCGGAAACGAAGGGCATCGCCGTGACCATTACCGACGAGGCCGAGCATGATGTCATTCACGGTCCTCCGGTGGCCGCCGGACTCGACGCCGAGGGGTGGACGACGAACTTCGAGATGGCCAATCGGCATTGGACTTTGCATTTCCAGCCTACGCGAGCTTTTCGCGGGGCACGCCTTTTCTGGCAGTCGTGGTCGGTGCTGGCGGTTGGGCTTGTCATCACGCTGCTTCTCGCAGCCTATCTGCGCAGTTACTATCGGCGCACGGCGGAGATCGCCCGCTCGAATGAAGCGCTGCTCGCGGAGATTGATATTCGCAAGGGGGCGGAAGCCGCGGCGGAATCCGCCAACCGGGCGAAGTCCGAATTCCTGGCGAATGTGAGCCATGAGATCCGCACGCCGATGAACGCGATCCTCGGCTACTCGCAAATCCTCTTGCGGGACAGCGCGCTGCATCCTTTCCAGCGCGATGCGCTCGCGACGATCTCGAGCAGTTGCGATCATTTGCTCCATCTGATCAACGAGATCCTCGATCTTTCCAAGATCGATGCCGGCCGGATGGAACTCGAGACCGCCGACTTCGATCTTGTCGCGCTCGTGCAGGAACTGACCGCCCTGTTCCAGCATCCGTGCGAGGAGAAGAAGCTCGGCTTGCGGGTCGAAGGTCTCGAGGCGATGCGCAGCCAGCCGGTGCGCGGCGACGAAGGGAAATTGCGGCAGGTGCTGATCAATCTGCTGGGCAACGCGGTCAAGTTTACCGAGCGCGGGCGGGTCGAGCTGTGGCTGGCGCCAGGCGAGGGGAGCGCGTGGACATTCGAGGTCCGCGATAGCGGTCCTGGCATCGGTGTGGAGGCGCAGCGGGCGATCTTCGAGCCCTTCCAGCAGGGTCCCGGAGTGCGGGGCAGCGGAGGCACGGGCCTGGGGCTCACCATCGCGCGGCGCCAGGTCGATCTCATGGGCGGCACGCTCGAAATGCAATCGGAGTTGGGTGCCGGTTCCCGGTTCTTCTTCACCCTCGACCTGCCCGGCGCGGCGCCCCGGCTGAGCGCGGGCGCGGATGCGTTGCGGGAGGTGGAGCATCTCGCGGAAGGCTACGACGTTCGCGCCCTCGTCGTGGACGATATCCGGGAGAATCGTGAAGTCCTCTCGACGCTGCTCGCGGTCATCGGATGCGAAATCATCCTCGCGGAGAATGGCCGCCAGGCGCTGGAAGCGGTTTCCGCTTCGCGGCCCGACATTGTGTTCATGGACATGCGCATGCCCGAGATCGATGGTCTGGAGGCGACGCGCCGGATTGTGCGCGACTATGGGGCGGGCGGTTTGAAAATCGTCGCCACGTCCGCCTCCGCGCTCGAGCATGAACGCGAGCGCTACCTGGAGGCAGGCTGCGACGATTTCGTGGCCAAGCCTTTCCGCGGCGAGCGCATCTACGCCGCGCTGAAGAATTTGCTGGGCGTCGAGTTCGACTATAAGGCGCGGGAGGGCGGCGCGGAACAACCCTCCATGCTCGATCTGGGTCGCATTGTTCTGTCGGAGGATCTGGCGGCGCGGCTGATGATGGCCGCCGAGCTGCACAGCGCGACCGTGCTGAAGAATTGCCTCAAGGAAGTCGAAGAGACGGGCCCTCCCGGCCAGCGGCTGGCGGCCCACTTGCGCGAATTCCTCTCCAGTTACGATATGGACATGATCCAGAAGATCGTGGCGCAAATCCCGGTGACCCAGGGGCCGAGCCCCGCCCCATCCACTCCATGAGCCGCGAAAAAATCCTGATCATCGACGACACGCCGGCGAATCTCGACCTGCTCACCGCCGCCCTGGAGCCGCGCGGCTACGAAGTCTTTGCCGCGCCGGGTGGCGAGGCCGGGTTGAAGATCGCCGCACGGGTGCGGCCCGATCTCATCCTGCTGGATGTGATGATGCCGGGCCGGGATGGATTTGCCATCTGCCGGGAATTGAAGGCCGAGGAGGCGACGCGCGAGATCCCCGTTCTTTTCATCACGGCCAAACATGACACTCCGGCGGTGCTGAACGGGTTTCGCGTGGGGGCGGTGGATTACATCCTGAAACCGTTCCAGCCGGAGGAAGTCGTGGGACGCGTGGAGACGCACTTGAAGGTCAGCCGCCTGACGCGCGAACTGCAAAGCCGGAACGCGGAACTCGAGGCGGAGGTCGCCCGCCGGCGGAGTGCGGAGGAGGCGCGCGAGAGGGCCGATGCCCGCCTGTCCACCATCTCGACGCGCGAGGCCCAGCGCTGGGGCCTCGGCGGTTTCATCGGCCAGAGCCGGATGATGCGCAGGATTCTCGGGGACATCGAGAAGCTCCACCATTTCTCCCAGACCAGCGTGCTCATCACCGGCGAGAGCGGCACCGGCAAGGAACTCGTGGCGCGGGCCATTCATCACGGCAGTCCGCGCGCGACGGCGCCGTTCATCCCGGTCAATTGCGTGGCCATTCCCGCGGAACTCGCGGAGTCGATGCTCTTCGGGCACATGAAGGGCTCATTCACCGGTGCGATCGCGGATCGCAAAGGGTGGTTCGAACTGGCCGACGGCGGAACTCTCTTTCTCGACGAGATCGGCGACATGCCGCCCGCCCTGCAAGCCAAGCTGCTGCGGGTGCTGGAGGATGGTGAGATTACGCCCGTCGGCGCGGCGCAATCGAAGCGGGTGGACGTGCGCGTGGTCAGCGCGACCAATGCCGATCTCGGGGCCAGGATCGCGTCGGGTGAATTCCGGCAGGACCTCTACTTTCGACTGGCCCGCTACGTGGTCGAGACGCCTCCCTTGCGCGAACGGCCGGAGGATGTCCCGCTGCTCGCGGGTCATTTCCTGGAGATGTTTTCCGGGGAGATGGGCATGGCGCCACCGGCCTTGGCTCCCGAGGCGCTCGCCTGGCTGACCAGCCACGCCTTTCCCGGCAACGTGCGTGAACTCAAGAACCTGATCGAACGCGCGCTGATCTCGAGCGGCGGCGAACCGATCCGGCGCGAGCATTTTCCACCCGCCGGAAGCGGGTTGGCCGCTCCGTCGCGGGAAGGGCGGGCCGCGCCGGCCATGGTCGCCGATTTGCCGCTCAACCTCGAGGAAGCCGAGCACGCGCTCATCCAAAGGGCGCTGGAGCAGACGCGCGGCAATGTGGCGGAGGCGGCGCGATTGCTGGGCGTCAATCGCAGCCGGATCTATCGGCGGTTTCCGCAGGGGACCGATGCGTAGGGGCAGCCGGCATCTGAGCACTGAGCACTGAGGACTGAGAACTTCCCCTCCCACGTGTGCCGTGCGTCGCGCCGTGCAACAGGGGCAACAGAATCCCAGGTGCGATTGAAACTATGGATCGTTCGGCACGCGTCTCTCGCCCAGCCACTTACGGCGATCGCGCCTTCCTGGCACACGGGCAGCTAGAGGCGGCGCGCGTGTTTTCACACCGCCACCACCAACCATCCACGCGCCAACCACACCGCATGAAATCATCATCGCTTCCACGCCTGCATTTTGCCCGGGCCATGCTCATGGCCAGCTTACTCGCCGCCGCGGCAGGGCCGGCCTGGGCTGGCCCCTCGGGTAAGGAGTTGCTCGAAAAGTCCGTTCTCACGCCGGCACCGGAACCGAGCCGTATCCACGCCCTCCTCAATGTCGATGTTTCCGATCATTACATCACGCCGCGCGGTCTGAATGTCGAAAACCAGGGCGTCATTTTCCAGCCGCTGCTCCTCGTATTCTGGAATCTGTACAACAATCCCGACGGCTTCGTGAACGATGTGACGATCACCACCGGCGTGTGGAACAGCATCCACACCCGCGCCTCCGGCGCCAATCCCAGCCACTGGAATGAGATCGATCCCATCGGCGGATTGACCGTGAAATTTGCCAAGGCGGTGTCGCTCGACGTGTTCTGGTCGGCTTTCCAAAGCCAGACCGACTCCTACGAGACGTCGAACAACCTGAGCATCAAGCTGACTTACAACGACAGCTTCTGCAAACGCTTCTCGATGAATCCCTATGCCGAGTATTGGAAGGAACTGAGCGACAAAGCGACGGTGGTCCTCAATCCAGCCACGTCCAAGGAGAGCTACTACTTTTCGATCGGCATCAATCCGACCTACAAGTTCGAGAGCATCCCGCTGACGGTTTCGCTGCCCACCTTCATCAACATTTGCGGGGGCGATTTCTACCAGCGCCTGGACGGCACGCCCGGCGGGTCCGGACTGGCGGTCTTCTCCACGCAACTCAAGCTGGCCACTCCCTTGAGCTTCATTCCGAAAAGCTACGGCAGTTGGACGGCCTACGCCTCGGTGCAGTATTACCACTTGAGCAACGACGGTCTCCTCGACGGCAACCAGGTGCTCGGCGCCAGCGCCAGCCGGCAGGAAAATCTCGTGCAATTCCATGGCGGCATTTCCGTCTTTTTCTGACGCGGTTTAGGGGTTAAACGCGCTGCCGGTCCCGCTATTTCGCGGGACCGGCAGCGTCCATTTCCTTGATTCTCAATTCATGACTACTCGTTACGTCGATGCCGATCCTTACCCGTGGCCTTACAACGGCGATCTCCAGCCGGCCAATACCGTGTTTCTCGTCATCGACATGCAGACCGATTTTTGCGGACCGGGCGGCTATGTCGACAAGATGGGTTACGATTTGTCGCTGACCCGCGCGCCGATCGAACCGATCAAACGGGTATTCGAGGCGGCCCGGAGGCTGGGCTATCATGTGATGCACACCCGGGAGGGGCATCGGCCCGACCTCTCGGATCTGCCGGCCAACAAGCGCTGGCGTTCCCAGCGCATCGGCGCGGGGATCGGCGATGCCGGGCCGTGCGGCCGCATCCTCACGCGCGGGGAGCCGGGCTGGGACATCATTCCGGAACTGTATCCCGCCCCCGGCGAAGCCATCATCGATAAACCTGGCAAGGGGTCGTTTTACGGGACGGACCTCGACATGCTGCTGCGGCAAAAGGGGATCAAGAATATCGTCCTCGCGGGCATCACGACGGACGTCTGCGTGCACACGACGATGCGCGAGGCGAATGATCGCGGGTGGGAATGCCTCATGTTGTCGGACTGCACGGGAGCGACGGACTACGGCAACTACCTCGCGGCCTTGAAGATGATCAAGATGCAGGGGGGAGTCTTTGGCGCGGTGGCGGATTCACCGGCGTTCATCAAGGCGATCGGCTGATGGCTGGGGAGGGTAGGGGAGAAGGCCGGTGGATCATCCGGAAACGGGAACCACGGATTTCACGGATAGCACGGATAAGGAGACACGAACGGGGGACTCTCAGATTCTCCCATCGGGTGAGTGGCTTCGTGCGTCCGGACACGCGTATCCTTTTGAATCCGTGCCATCCGCGAAATCCGCGGTTATTTCCATCTCTGTTTTTAGGGTTAACCTTCATCCGAGTTCAAATGAGAGAGAAGAAGATGAAGAGGGAGAGTATCCCGGAGGCGGGCCGGCGGTGGGTCAAGGCGCGGGATACGGAGGCGAAAATGGGTGAAGAAATAAGTCCCAAACTCCACGGCTGGACCTAGAGTTCTGTGTGACTGTGGAAACCGATACCGCCTCCCAACTGGACGCCGCTCCCTGCTACCCGCGTATTGAACTGCACGACCTCTTTCATCTGGCCGAGCACCCGGACGAGATTCCGTGGCAGCCCTTTAAGAAGGGGGTGGATATCCACCGGCTGTACGGCGATGGCATGGTGGGCCCGAATGCGGCGTTGCTGCGATTTCGCGAAGCCAGCAAGATCCCGCTTCACGAGCATCCCGGTTTCGAACACATCCTGGTTCTCGCAGGCTCCCAGCGAGATCAGAACGGCGTCATTTCCGCGGGGACTCTCGTCATCAGCCCTCCCGGCTCGAAGCACAGCGTCGTGAGTGAAGCGGGTTGCATCGTCCTTGCCTTTTACAACGACTCGGTGCAATTCCTGGATTCCGAGCCGGAAGCCGGTGGCTCGGAAGCCGTCCAGGGTTAGTCAGTGATTTCAAAGACTGACCCCGAGCGTCCGGGAACGCGCGGAGATGGCGGTGCGAACCAGCGTCCTACGGCGCCTTGGCGGCGTCGAGCACAAGAAATTCGAGCGCGTTCACGACGACCTTCTCGGGCTTGAATGAACCCGCGCCGAGAACGCCGCTGGTGACGGTACGATCTTCCACGCTGCCCAGCTCCGCGCCATTGATCTGGACGCTGATCCGCGGGCCGACCACGCGCAGCTCGACTTCGAGCAGCTCGGCTTTCGCGGCGGTGGCCGGGAGCGGGAAGCTCCGCAAATCGGCATAACCGGCTCCGTGCACGTCGCCACGAATGGTGACTTTGTCGGTTCCGACAACGGCGCAATAGTCGCCGGTTCCCATTCTCGCGAACAGCCGCACGCCAGTGGCCACGGGACGCGCCAGACGGATTCGCACCGCGCCATCGCGGACGGGACCAGCCGTCTCGAAAAGAGGCGTTTGGTTGGGACCGGGGACGAGGCCGTGTCGAGCTGATCCGACGCTGCGAGCGTGCTGGTGAGGCCACCAAACAAGAACAGCTTGCCCCCGACGGTCGCCGTCGGCGATTCCACGCGCGCGAATGGGGTCGCCGCCACCTTTTTCTAATCGAGCGCCGGCCACACCGCGACCGCGGTGGATGATGCTGCAGAACCGCCATGGTTTTGTTCCGCGGTCTGCGCCGCTCCCACGAGCGCGCACACGCACGCGGCGCCGAGAAACCAAACTAGAATGCGGTTCATTTTCAAGAGTGTGGTGGCAGGTGATTTTGGGATTTTCGTGGATTCTCCGGAGTTCCCTCGAACGCGATTTGTAGTAAATGTAGTGCAAAGCTTACAAAGACTACATGAGCCTCACGATTTCGATTCCCGATGAATTTGCCGACGTGCTGGGTTCTTCCGACGAGGAGCGCGGGCAGCGCGCCCGCGAAGCCCTGGCCTTGGAGTTGTATCGCGAAGGTAAAATTTCCCTGCGCCGAATGGGCGAACTCGCCGGCGTTGGGAGCGATTATTGGGCGGCGGAAAACTTCCGCGTGTTGCACAAAGCTCCGCTCAATGATTCGGTTGAGGATCTGGAGGCTGATCGGCAAGCCGCTGCGAAGCTGCTTCCATGATTCTGATCGTCGCCGACGCTCCATTTTGATTGAGATCGGAAGCCGATCGCTGCTGTTGCGAGCTGCCACGAGAACGGGTACCATTGTCATTCATGAGCACGCTTCACGAAATCAAGACCGCGATTGCGCAGCTTGACCCACGGGAAAAGGCGATTCTGACCGCGGAACTCTTCGCCATGGAAGCCGGGCCGGACGAGAAGGAGCTGGAAGCCGCGTTGGACCGTGGATTGCAGGATGTGGCAGCAGGACGCGTGCGACCGATTGAGGACGTGAGGGATATGATTCCGCGATGGGCTTCAAAATCCTGATCACCGATAGCGCGCTGAACGATCTGCAGGAAATTCCCCAAGCGAGGGAGAAACGATGAAATTTGTTAACTTAACATACCTCATTCCGCGACGCGTTCAGCAGGGCGATCGATTCGCTGCAAAAGCCCTGCTGCGCGAGGCATTGGTCGAAACGCGCGATCAGCAATTGGCTGAGTCTTCTACAGTCGAATTCCTCAGACAAATGCACTCCGGCCGGCCGGGTGTTTCCTGTCCGGCGGGCGCAAAAGCAATTTTCCACCAATTATGAAACCAAAAACTTATCTGAGTCTGGCCCTGTCAATACTTCTCTGCCTGATATCAAACGCGGCCCAGGCAATCACACTGACAAAGGACGGTCAACCCGCCGCCACGATCGTAATCCGACAGTCGGCACTGGCTGCCAAAGCATACACTCCCGACTATCCTAAAAATATCAACGATGCCGCGCCGGACACGAAGGTGCGACGGGCTGCTGATGATCTGCAATCCTACGTGGAAAAGATCAGCGGCGCCAAGCTGCCCATCGCTGGCGACAACGAGGACATCCAAGGTCCCGTTATCCTCGTCGGAGTCAGCAAGCGGACCGATGCGATGAAGCTCGACATCCCACATGGCGAAACCAAAGAACGGAAGGAGGAGGGCTACATCATTGTCTGCAAAGGCGACACGCTTGTACTGGCGGGCAACGAAGACCATCAGTATTGGGGGACCTACTATGCGGTGGCTGAGTTTCTTTACCGTCTGGGCATGCGATGGTTCATGCCCACCGACTTCGGCGAAATCATCCCCAGCCTCAAGACCATTTCCTTCGACAACGTCGAATTTCGCGACAAGCCGGCCTTCATCCTCCGCAATTGGAGTGCTTATATCCCCTACCCGATGATCAACGCGGAGATGCTCTGGAAGCTACGCAACAAGATGCAGATCTTCGCACTGCTTCCAGCGGCAGGCGACTCCTCGATTCGCTACTATATGCCAAACAAGGCGATGGTCAAAGCACACCCCGAATGCTTTCCGAAGGATACCGATTCCACCGTGGACCTCTTTAAGATCCACCCCGAGTATTTTGCTAGGAATGCCGATGGGACTCCGGACCCTTTCGATCCCAACCTAACCAACCCCGATGTTCCCAAGCTCGTTGCCCAGAGAATGAAGGACCACTGCAAGGCGGAAAAGGAAAAGAACGGCTTTCCGCCCGTGGCGATCGCCTGTGCTCCCGATGACGGCATGCCGGTTGATTACAATCCAGCGACCGTCAAGATCAACAACAACTTCACGGAGATCGTCGGGCGCGAAGGTGTCGCCACTGACGTGAGCGTCAGCGAAGAATGGTTCGCCTTCATCAACAAGGTGGCTGAGGAATTGGCCAAGGATTACCCCGACGTGATGATCGCCACCAACGGTTATGCCAACCGGAACCTGCCGCCCGAAGGAGTCAAGCTCCACCCAAACCTCATGATCCTCTACGCCTCGATCTGGGCTGATACGCTCAAGGCGCTCGACAATCCCCGGAGCTGGCACAGCGCGATCCAAGGCGCAACGTTGAAACGCTGGTGCGAACTCAATCCCCGGGTGAACCTTTACCGCTACGTCTATACCATGCTCGGCACCAGCCTTGCCCCGGTGCCCACGGTGCGCAAGATGGCGCACGACTATCCGCTCTACAAAAAATGGGGAGTGATCGGTTTCATCGACGAGCAGAAGGGCGCCGATTACATGGAGCAAGGCATCACCACATTCTACCTGCGGACACGTCTCAACTGGGATGCCGACCTCAACGTCAAGGCGGAACTCGACGACTATTTCGACAAATGGTACGGCAAGGCCGCCGAACCGTCGCGGGCGTTTTGGGAAGCACTTGAAGAATGCATGGAAACCACGCCCTTCCTGGGCCACGAAGAACGCATTCTCCCCAACGTCTATACCCCCGGACTTGTCACGACGCTGGAGAAGAATGTGGCCAGCGCCGAGAAACTTGCCGACACTGACCGTGTCAAGACCCACGTGGAGATTGATCGTCACATTCTTGAACATCTCAAGTATTACCTGGCCATGTGGGAGGCCGAATTCTCAGCCAACTACGCCGAGGCCGTCAAGCAATGCAACCTGATGGCCACCGAACGCGCCAAACTCCATGACCTCTGTCCCTTCCTTAACATGCCCGAGATGACATTCGAGGACGGCATGGCCCGATATTATTCGGGCACGTGGGGTGCGAGCCTGCGCACCTGGAAAATCCCATTCTATCAGAACCTGGCCGACAAGATTTCCGGCAAGACCGGCACTCTCATCGCCATGGGCGACCGCAAGGTGAAGTTCGCCCTCGACGAAGCCGACAAGGGCAAGCCGCTGCGCTGGCATGCCCCGGACTTTGACCGCGACAACTGGCTGACCATTGACACCACCAAGCCTTTCTACTCCCAGGTGCCAGGTTGCTACAGCAAGGACGGCGTGCCGTATCGCGGGTTGATGTGGTATGTCTTCGACATGGATGTGCCCAACTCGGCAAAGGGCAAACCAGTCACGCTTTACACCCCGGCTGTGGTAGCCGAAGCGTGGGTTTGGATCAACGGTCACTATGCCGGACACCGTCCCTGGATCGAACCCAACGACCATCCTGCTCCCATGGAACTTGACGTGACCAACCTGCTGCAACCCGGAAAAAAGAATGTAGTTGCCGTGCGTGTCTCCACTGGCACCAACCGTTCGCAGGCCGCGGAAGGTTTCTTTGGCCGCCTGTTTCTTTATTCGCGAATGGCGCCTGCGCAGTGAGAAATATGAGGAGGAGGATTTGAAGCCACTCTGGGCTGGCCTGTAACGCGGCGTAGTCGCCTTGCAATCACCTTTAATTTCGCCAGCAGGCTGGAAAGTCGGTCGGCGGGTGCGCCTGTTTTTCCTGATCTCAAGTCGCTGCTCCTGGCCATGCCCGATGCCGGCGAGGATGCCGACTTTAGCCAGTCGCGTGAATATCCGCGCGACGTGGACCTCTCGTGAGCAGCTACCTGCTCGACTGACACGAATGTCGTCTCTGAACTCCGCAAAGGCTCGCGCGCTGACGCCCGCGTGATTCTCCGGTTTATCGGTGCAGATCGAAAACCCGTTCGCCGCTTCTTCGTAAAGCTCTCACTCAAAAATTTCTGGCTCCTCTTTCGCCATGAGGGGAGATAGGAGAAGCGTGTGAACGGCGAATGCCTGACCAACGTCGATTTGGAGCGTCTCTTCGCGGATCAAACCGCGGCTGATGAGAAACTAGCCATTGAAGCCCATCTCGCCGGTTGTTCTTCCTGTCAGAAGCGGCTGGAGAACCATTCCACGCGGCGCAGGGTGATGTCTCCGGCGCCCACGGATCCGGCGGCGCACGTCCTGCGTTCGGACGATGAATCGACGATGCTCGCGCCGGGCCGCGTCGCACCGCCGGTCCAGGCGGAGGGAAAAGCCACGCCCTCCGCGCCATCACCGGACGCCAGTCCGGCTATTTTTCCGGTCGCGTTCGGACGCTACCGGGTCATACGACCGCTGGGCTCGGGAGGCTTTGGGACCGTGTATCTTTGCGAAGATGCGGAATTGAGCCGGCAGGTGGCGGTCAAAGTAAGCCGCCACGGGTCCGGCGCTCTGCCGGCCGAGGTCGAGCGTTTTATGGAGGAGGCGCGCCGCCTGGCCCGGTTGGCCCATCCGGGAATTGTGATGGTCTTCGACGTGGGGATGCATGAGGGAAACATCTACGTCGTATCCGCGTATCTCGATGGGAGTGACCTCAGCCGATGGCTAAAGGGCAACCGCCCAACCTGGTTGGAGTCCGCCCGGATCGTGGCGGCACTGGCGGATGCTTTGGCGCATGCCCACAGCCGCATGATCATCCACCGCGATGTGAAGCCATCGAACATCATCCTCAGTGCGGAACGTGATCCCATTCTCGTGGATTTCGGGTTGGCTTTGGATGAGGTGCAGTCCGGTGGCGCGGAGAAGGGCATTTTCGCCGGCACGCCGTCGTATATGTCGCCGGAGCAGGCCGTCGGGACAGCGCACCGGATCGATGGTCGCACGGACATCTACGGCTTGGGGGTGGTTCTCTACGAGATGCTCACCGGCCAGGTGCCGTTCCGCGGGCGGAATCTCGACGAACTCATGCGCCAGCTCCGCGAGGACGAGCCGCAGCCACCGCGTCAAGTTGGGCGGGATATTCCCCCGGAACTGGAGCGGGTGTGTCTCAAGGCGCTGGCCAAACAGCAGCAGGACCGGTACACGACGGCCACGGATTTTGCCGCGGACCTGCGCTGGGTCCTTTCGCTGGCGTCCGAGATGCCGACCGCCCGGCAAACGCTGAGTGAAAACTCTCCGACCGCGGGACGCACCGTGTCGCCAGGTTCTTCCCGCCGATCGACTGGAGCCCCGTCGTCCTCGAGACGGCGGGCCCGCGAAGCCGAACGCCGGCAGGTCACGCTGGTCGTAGGTGGATGCGATCTCTTCGAGTCGGAGACCTACCTTGATCGCCTCGACGCCGAGGATCAGTCCAAGGTGCTGCGCTCGTTCCAGCAGGCCTGCGAACAGGCGGTCAGCCGCTACGAGGGCACGATGGTTCAGTGCAACGAGCACGGGTTGCTCGCCTGCTTCGGGTATCCCATCGCCTACGAGAACGCCGCGCGCCGGGCCGTCCGGACCGGACTCGGCATTCTCGAAAGCTTGACGGCCCTCGGCCATCAACTCCATACGGAACATGCGCTGGAACTGCGCGTGTGGGTCGGCATCCACACCGGAGCGGCGGTGGTCGAAAGTGGCGAAACCTCCATCTCACTCGTCGGTGAAGCGAGGAATGTGGCCCTGCGCCTGGAAGATGTCGCCGCGCTCGGTGAGATCATTTGCACGGACGCAACCCGGCGACTCATCGAAGACCGCTTTACCTGCGTCGCCTTGGGACAGCAAAAACTGAAGGGCGTGGCCCAACCCGTCGACCTCTTCCGGATCGAAGGCGCCAGCAATATCGGAAGCCTGCTCGAAGCGGCTGCACCGTCGGCACTGACACCCCTGACCGGCCGCGACCATGAGTTCAGTTTGCTGAAAGATCGCTGGGAGCAGGTGCGCGCCGGCGCGTGTCAGGTGATTCAACTCGTGGGGGAGCCGGGTCTGGGCAAATCACGTCTCGTTCATGCCCTGAAAGAGTGTGTCGAGCAACCGTCTGCCGCACTCACGCCGGCCCCGGGCGCAACGCCCGCTTCCTCGCGCCGATCTTCGAAGCTTTCGATCATCGAGTGGCGCTGCTCCCCGCATTTCAAAAATACCAGCCTGCATCCGGCGAACCGTTTCTTCGAACGCCTGCTCGGTTTCACCCACGAAGACACGGCTGCGACCCGCTTCGACAAGCTGGTCAATCATTTGAGCGAATACGGCCTCGCGAAAGCGGACCTTGTCCCATTGTTCGCCACGCTCCTTTCCTTGCCTCTCGACAAGCGCTTTGCCCCGCTGGACTTGTCCCCGATCCGCGTAAGGGAGGAAATATTCCGCGCATTGGAAAAGTGGCTGGTCGCGTTCGCCACCCGGCGGCCGATTCTATTTATTTGCGAGGATCTCCATTGGGCGGATGCCTCCACCCTGGAGTTCGTGGGCAACCTGATTTCCGAGGAAGGAATGAGTGACCCCATTTTGGTCTTGCTGACCTCTCGGCCCGAATTCCGGACGCCATGGCCGATGACCGCCAACCAGACCAACCTCACCCTGAACCGTCTGACGCGGGAGCAGGTGAAGGAAATGATGCAAAAGAAAGCCGGGCATATGCTGTCCGATCCTGATGTGGATCAGGTTTTCCAACGTGCCGGCGGTGTCCCGCTCTTTATCGAGGAATTCACCAAAGCCCTGCCGCCGTCGGACGCCGCGGCGACCGAAGTGCCCTTCAGCGTCACGTCCTCCACGCGCGAGATTCCTGCGACGCTGCAGGACCTCATCATGGCTCGACTGGATCGAGCGGAAGGCGACAGGGAAATCGCGCAACTGGCTGCGGTGCTTGGTCGCGAGTTTAGCCACGAATTACTTTCCGCCGTGACGAAACTCGATCAGCCGGTGCTCCACGCGGAGATGCGTCAACTGGTGCAGGCGGAGATCATTTACCAAAGGGGGCGCCCACCCAATTGCCTCTATACCTTCAAGCACGCTCTTCTGGAGGACGCGTTGTATAATTCGATGGTAAAATCCAAGCGGCAGCAGCTTCACCGGCGGGTCGGCGAAGCGCTCGAGGCGGAGTTTGGAGCCCTGCTCATCGAGACCCGTCCCGAGTTGCTGGCCCACCACTTCAGCGAAGCCGATCTGCCGCAAAAGGCGATCCCGTATTGGCTGCAAGCGGGCTTGCGGTCGCGCGAACGGTCGGCGGAAGTGGAGGCGATCAGCCATCTCACCCACGGCGTCGCGCTGATCAAGGAACTCGCTGCATCACCGGAGCGCGATGCCTTGGAACTGGAACTCCTTGGCCCCTTGGGCACCGCCTACATCGCCGCGCGCGGCTACGCGGCGCCGGAGGTCGGTCCGGTCTTCCAGCGTGCGCGCGAACTCTGTGAACACGTCGGAGAACCGCCCCAGTGGTTTGCCATGTTACTCGGGATTTGGGAGTGGCATACCGTCCGCGCCAATCTGCGGCTGTGCGCGGATTTGGCGAGGGAAGGGATGGAATTTGCCACCCGGCTCAACAACCCCGGCATGTTGATGGAAGCGTGCTTCATGGCGGGAGAGACGATGCTCTATCGCGGTGAATTCGTGGGTGCTCGCGACTCCTTTGTCCGCGCCGTGGCGAACTACGATGACCGGGAGCGGACCCGGCAATGGTGCCAATATACGGGCCACGATGCGGGCGTCACTCACCGCAGCAATCTGGCGGTGGCTTTGTGGCACCTCGGGTACTCGGATCAGGCGTTGAGAATCAATCGGGAGATGCTGCAATTGGCGCGGGAGATCGGCCATCCTTTCACCCTGGCCTACGCGCTGCACCACACCGCCTGGCTTTTTTCGTGTTTCCGGCTCGGAGCCGAAGTCCAGGCGGCTGCCGAAGAGGCGATCGCGATATCGGCCGGGCAGGGATTTGCGCTATGGCATGCCACAGGCACTTTCTTTCAGGGCGCGGGCATGCTGCTCCAGGGCGACCGCGTCAAGGGAGTGGCCCTCCTTCTCCGGGGGCTCGCGGCGTTCCGCGTCACGGGTGCGGAGCTGACCCTTACCTGCCAGCTCGGCATCGTGGGCGAAGCCTGCGCACAGTTCAGGCGCTTCCGGGACGCTCACCGGGCCATCGATGAAGGAATTGAACTTGCGGAGAAAAACGACGAACGCTGCCAGGAAGCCGAACTGCACCGCCTGCAGGGTGAATTGTTGCTGACCGAATGCACCGATCCCGATCCCGCGGCGGAGGGCTTCTTCCGTCAAGCAATCGCGCAGGCCCGGCTCCAGAATAGCAAGGCCTGGGAACTGCGCGCCACGATGAGCCTTGCACGGCTCTGGCAACGCCAGGGCCGCCTCGAAGCCGCGCGCGGTGTCCTCGCCGAAGTTTATGACACCTACACGGAAGGTTTCACCACACCCGACCTCATCGACGCTCGCGCACTATTGGATCAGTTGGCAGATATTGCCGCGGATAGCGCCTGATCGCCAGCGCGAGGGATTTCTCGTCGGCAATGTCGCCGTAGATGCGCTGAACCGCCCTTTTACGCTGCTTTGGTGAACCATCTGATCGATTCAGTCAAATTGACCGCAGTGCCTTCTCCTTATCATGCCAGCCACTAAAGCTCGCCCGGTGATCCTGTTTTCCGCGCCGTCGTTCGCGCCATCGCAAGACCATTGCCAAAGCGGTTCGGGAATTGGCGGACCTGCGCAAAAATGATCCCAAGGCCTACGAGGCATTGATCGAGAAATCCGCGTGTCGCACGGTGCAAATCGTGCCAGGCTGATTGTGTCACGTTCAGGGGCGCCGGGGCCAGTCTGTGGATGTCGCTGAGGGGGTGGGCAACTCGGCCGTTTGTCGGGATCTCGAGCCGAGTTTCCAAGACTGACCGCGTGCGCCCACGAGCCAGCGATCAGGAATTGAAAGAGATGTTGGCCGCCGCGAAGGCGGAAATCCTTCCCGCAGAGGTAAGGAAGTGGGCGAAGGAGATGTCGGTGAGCGATCACTTCACACAGCCGGACATCATGGCTAGGGCGAAGGCGATGGGAATTACACTGCCGAAAGACTAACCCGCGGCGCGGGCACCAGTTGAGCGGAGGCGGTTAAAGCCGGTGCAGCGACGCGGACCGCTGAGGGCACGCGAAAGACAGCATTGGCTCCTCGTATCCGCCATACTAACCCACCCGCGCCGTCCGGCAAAAGGCGGGATGTCGGCACGCTTTTAGCGTGAAGCCTGTGCGGCGGCCCAAGCCGTCGGAGTCAACTCGGCGATGCGCTGGGCCGGCCAGTTCGGGATTCGTGG
>JBBRPL010000106.1:0-27325 GCA_038228205.1 Chthoniobacterales bacterium | reverse complement strand
CTGGTGGCCTGCTTCCGCAGCCATTGTAGGTCTTCAGAACAAGGAACATCAGAGGTGACGATAACCATCTCGATAACCTCTCCGAGGAACTCTCGCCAGACAAGAAAGATGTTACGCTATTTGCGCCGCACTACACTAGTAGGTCAGCGCAAGGACTACGACCGTGCGGAGGAGTATTACCAGAAGGCCCTCGCCGCCGACCCCAACCACGCCATCACCTTCGGCAACTACGCGAACTTCCTGGCAGGTCAGCGCAAGGACTACGACCGTGCGGAGGAGTATTACCAGAAGGCCATCGCCGCCGACCCCAACCACGCCAACAACCTCGCCAACTACGCTGAGCTTCTGGTCCTTAACCGGCCCTTTGAGATTGCACTCGATTACTTGCGCCGCGTTGCCGCTTTACCGGTCTTTCACGATGAGCCGAACGACTCTGTGTCAATACTCTGGATGAGCGGGGCCATGCTCGTGGTTGCCGGTGAGTCAATAACGGCAATCGTCGGTTCACTAAAAGGCGTCGTGACAGCCGCCGACTATGAGAGCACATGGAACTATGACGACCTCAACGCGTGGGTGGAGCAGACTTTCATCAATTCGGCGTATGCTGCGTTTTGGATCGCTGTGGGGCGCGTCTGCGGCAACGTGGAAAAGGTCACGACGCTCGACGTTTTCCCTCAATGGCGCGATACGCCTCCGATGCCGATCGAAGCGGGATTACGGGCGGCTTCCGGTGAGAATTCGTAATTTCAAGGCGCCCCTTCCAGTGCCATCGCCAGCGACGTACCCGGCAACTGTCAGTTCGCCGGGGTGCCCCGGGATCCGCCCTCTCGATCTGCGCCGCATCGGGAAATCTGCCATAAACTTCCTCGGCAACTTTCAGTGTATTTGGGTGCATGAACTGCCAATTAAGAGGGATTTTGTCGACCTCTGCCTGCAAAAAGAAACGGATCGTAAACCATTGTATGCAAGCCGGTCAGGCTAGTTGCGGGGGCGGGATGTGAACCCGCGATCCCGCATGCGGGATTATGAGCCTGAAGAGCGGGAGATACCGATGAAACCGAAGAATCCGTCGCCGCCTTTTTTACGCTTGAGAAAGTTTTCGAGTTTCCTCGCTTCAGTAGAGTCCACGGACCTCGATGTTTCGTCCATTGGGAGATGTCGGTGTGGTGCTGAACAACTCTGACCGCTACGTCCTCGGACATGCCGATGTAAAATCTCCCTCCGCCATTTTGGATCGCGTAAACGCAATACACGGGGTGGTGGCGATCCACCTTGAGGTCTGCGAGCGGGTTGCCCAGCGCAATCACGACGCGACTGCCACGGCAGTGGTCGCCGGCATCCGGCAGGTCATGAATGGTTCCCAACGCTATTTTGGGCTGGAGTATCCATGTCATTCGCCGGAGCGGCAGCGCTGGTTTCAGCTCCGCGTATGCCCGCTGAGTACCCGGGCGAATGACCGCTTTCTTCGCCAACATCAGCCATGTGTGAAAGGCGGCCGCCAGGGCGACGCCCCGGCGACCACCCATCGGGTGTTGGTGGCCGCGGCAGATTCACCGACGGGACGATGGTTAAAAGGGGGAGAGAACGCATCGGCACCGAAATCAGGTGAGGATCTCTCCTACCACGTTTCCATGCACATCGGTGAGACGGTAGTCGCGGCCTTGAAAACGATAGGCGAGGCGGGTGTGATCGAGGCCGAGCAAGTGCAAGGCCGTCGCGTTGAGATCGTGGATGTGCACGGGGTTCTGGGTGATGTTGTAACTGAAGTCGTCCGTCTCCCCGAAGACGCGGCCGCCTTGCACGCCCGCACCGGCCATCCACACGCTGAAGCAGCGCGGATGATGATCGCGGCCGTAGTTGTCCTTGGTGAGCACCCCTTGGGAATACACCGTGCGGCCGAACTCGCCGCCCCAGATGATCAAGGTGTCGTCCATCATTCCGCGCTGTTTGAGTTCCGTCAGCAACGCGGCGGTGGCTTGGTCGGTATCGTAGCACTGGCTGCGGATGCCGGTGGGCAGGTTATTATGCTGGTCCCAGCCCCGATGGTAGAGCTGGATGAAGCGCACCCCGCGCTCGGCTAGCCGGCGGGCGAGAATGCAGTTTGCCGCGTAGGTGCCGGGCTTCTTCGACTCGGGGCCGTAGCGCTCGTAAATGTCGGCGGGCTCCTTGGAAAGATCGGCCAGTTCGGGCACGGCCGCCTGCATGCGGAAAGCCAGCTCGTACTGGTCGATCCGCGCCTGCGTCTCCGGGTCCTGATATGCGGCGAATTCCAGGCGGTTGAGCGCGGCGACGTCGTCGAGCATGGCGCGACGGCGCTCCGTGGTGATGCCGGGCGGGTTCGACACGAAGAGCACGGGATCCTTGCCTGAGCTGAAGCGCACGCCTTGATATCGGGAAGGCAGAAAGCCCGCCCCCCACATGCGCTCGTGCAAGGGTTGGGCGTTGGTGGGTCCGCTGGGGCGCGAGATGAGCACCACGAAGGCCGGCAAGTCGGCATTTTCCGAGCCGAGTCCATACGAGACCCACGCGCCGAACGCGGGGCGCCCGCCGATCTGATGGCCCGTTTGCAGGAGCGTCATGGCCGGATCGTGATTGATCGCCTCGGTGTAGAGCGAGCGGATGAGGCAGATATCGTCGGCAAACTGCGAGGTGTGCGGCAGCAACTCGCTGAGCCACATCCCGGACTGGCCATGCTGTTGAAAGGGGAAAATCGACGGCGCGACCGGGAAACGCTTTTGCCCGGCGGTCATACCGGTGAGCCGCTGGCCATGGCGGATGGAGTCGGGCAAATCCTTGTCGAACTGTGCGGCGAGGCCCGGCTTGTAATCGAAGAGATCGATCTGCGACGGCGCACCCGCCTGGGTCAGCCAGATGATGCGCTTCGCCTTCGGCGCAAAGTGCGGCGCCGGCGCGGCGGAAAGCAGTCCGGGATTCAACAAGGTTGCGAGCGCGGCGGCGCCAAGGCCGCCGCCAGCGCGGCTGAGGAATTGCCGGCGGGAGATTTCGTTTTGGAGGCGGGTAGCGTTCATGGGGTCACAACTTGGTGATGACTTCGTCGAGATTGAGCAGCGTGCTCGCGACGGTGGCGAAAGCGGCCAGGTCGGTGACGTTCAACGTCCCGTCCACCGGCGCCTCGCCTACGGCGAGCAACGCTTTGGCCGCCTCGGCGTCGCTGGCAAAATCCGCCCGGGCGCGTTCATAGGCCGCGCTCAGAACCGCCAACTCGGGCGGGCGTGGCGGGCGTGCCAGCAGGAGACGGAAGCCGTAGGTGAGTCGCGACGCCTCAGTGTCGCCGCCTTCTCGCATCATGCGCCCGGCCAGGCAGCGCGCGGCTTCCACGTAGGTCGGATCGTTCATCAGATTGAGCGCCTGCAGCGGAGTGTTCGTGCGCGGGCGGCGCAGGGTGCAGGTCTCGCGGAAGGGCGTATCGAAAAGGAGCATGCCCGGATGCGGCACGCTGCGCTTCCAATAGGTGTACAGGCTGCGGCGATGGAGGTCGTCGCCATGCCCCTGCGCATAAGTCGCGCTGGGATTGTCGCGCTGGGCGACCACCTGCTCATAGAGGCCGGGCGGGTGGTACGGCTTCACCGAGGGACCGCCGACTTTGGCCACGAGCAGTCCGCTCGCGGCGAGCGCCTGATCGCGCATCATCTCCGCCATGAGGCGATAGCGCGGGCCGCGGGCCAGCAGGCGGTTCTCTGGATCACGCTCCCGCGAAGCGGCTGTGAGATGAGACTGCTGCCGGTAGGTAGCGCTGGTGACCATGAGGCGCATCAGCCCCTTCACATCCCAGCCGCACTCGCGAAACGTCACCGCCAGCCAGTCGAGCAACTCGGGATGGCTCGGCGGTTCGCCCTGCGAGCCGAAGTCTTCACTGGTGCGGACGAGTCCGGTGCCGAAAAGTTGCTGCCAGTAGCGGTTCACCACGACACGGGCGGTGAGCGGATTTTCCGGACTCACGAGCCACTGCGCGAGGCCGAGTCGGTTGCGCGGCAGGCCGTCGGCGAGCGCCGGCAAGATGGCGGGCGTCGCCGCGGTCACCGCCTCGCCGGGTTTATCGTACGCGCCTCGAACGAGGAGGAAGGTTGCGCGCGGTTCCTTCATCTCTTCCATGACGAGCGTCGTGGGAATCTCGTCGTCCGCCTTCGCGATCTCCTTCTTGAGCGACTCCGCTTCCTCACTAAGGCGGAAGTGTTCGGGCTGTTGGCCAAGCCGGAAATCGGCAAGCTGTTTTTGCTCCGGCGGAGTGCGTTTCGCCGCTTCCTCTTTCGCCAGGGCGACCACGTGGGGCGGCACCAGCAGGTCGGTTTCCGAATCGCTGGCAAACACCCGCCAGAGCGACGCGCCACCGGCGTTTTCCACCCCGAGTTCGATGTCGATTTCCGTCGGTGTCTGGCCGTCGACAGCCGGATCCAGCTCGAACACCGCCTGTGCGGGACGATCGGATTTCGCCGAAAGGGCCGCGCGGGTCTTGCGATTGTTATCGAGCACCTTGGCCCCTTCCGCGACGGCCAGCGAATCACCCGCGACGACAGCGCGCAGCTTGAGCGGCTTCCGGTTCGCCACCTTCAGCTCGCTCCACTGGAAGCTGACTTCGGCCGCTACGGTGCCGCACTCGAAACGCAAGGCGGTGACGCGGCCGGCGGGCAGGGTGGCCTTGATCTTGATCGTGTTGGACCGCGATTCCTGCGGGCCGATTTCGACGGTTTGCGCCTCGCTATCGATCTTGGGCGGCTGATCGCCACCGCTCGCGGTGAGGAGTGGCACCGGCTTCCAGGCCACAGCGGACGAGGCCACGCGCTGCGCCCACTCTTCCAGCTCAGCGAAGGATTTGCCGGTTAAGGCGGCGATCCGGTCATTCACCGCGGCTAGCTTCGCGTTGAGCGCGGTGACCTGGGCCTCGATCTCCGGCGCCGGGAGTTTGACGAAGGGCGGCGCGTTGGTGCGGACCGGATTGCTATAGAGGCCCACGCCGCGCTCCGGCACGTTATGGAAGAAGGCCTTCATCGCGTAGAAGTCGCGCTGCGTGAATGGATCGAACTTGTGGTCGTGACAGCGGCAGCAGTTGAGGGTCTGCCCGAGCCAGACGGCGGCGGTAGTCTCGACGCGGTCGGCGGCGTATTCGGCGAGGAACTCCTCGGGGATGACGCCGCCTTCCTCATTGAGCATGTGGTTGCGGTGAAAGCCGGTGGCGATGCGCTGATCGAGTGTCGCATTCGGCAGTAGATCGCCGGCCAGTTGCTCGATGGTGAACTGGTCGAAAGGCTTGTTGTCCTTGAAGGCGCGGATCACCCAGTCGCGCCACGGCCACAGTTCCCGGTCGCGGTCCACCTGGTAGCCATTCGAATCGGCGTAGCGGGCGGCATCCAGCCAGTCCACCGCCATGCGCTCGCCGTAATTCGGAGACTCCAGCAGTCGGTCCACGACCTTCTCATAGGCGTGCTCGGAGCTGTCACTCACAAACGTGTCCACCTCCGCAGGCGTCGGCGGCAACCCGGTAAGATCAAGCGTTACGCGGCGGATCAGCGTTTCTTTCGGCGCTTCCGGGGAAGGCTGGAGTCCTGCTTCCACCAGGCGCTTGTGCACGAACACATCAATCCCATTGCGGCCCGCGGGAATGGCCACTTTGACCGGCTGCTCAAATGCCCAGTGCTTCTCATACACCGCGCCCTCGGCCACCCAACGCTTCAAAACGTCCTTCTGCGCCGTCGTGAGCTTCTTTTGCGACTTTGGCGGCGGCATGGTCTCGTCGCGATCGTCCGAAAAGATGCGCGCCACGAGCGCGCTCGCCTCCACCTTTCCCGGCACAATGGCGGTGTCGCCGGATTCCGCCGGTTGGGTCGCGGACTCCCGCACATCGAGCCGCAGTCCCGCTTTTTGTTTCGCCTTATCCGGCCCGTGGCACGCGAAGCAATTGTCCGAAAGAATGGGCCGGATGTCGCGATTGTATCGCAGCGGCTCCGTGGCATGGGTGGCAGCGGCGACGGCGAAAAGGAGGAGAAAATGTCGGCACATCGGTCACCTACACTACCATGGATGAACTATTCCATCATGCTCAAAGGAGTTAGGAAACATCGGTTGCGTAAAGCTGGCAGACGCTGATCCTTCCGGCCACGGCACGCCGCACCGTGAAGCAAATCACGGAATCAGAAGCGCTTCCGTATATTTGGAAGTGGTTGCGGGGGCGGGATTTGAACCCGCGATCCTGCATGCGGGATTATGAGCCTTGCTCCGGATACTCTGAAAGCTCGGGATTTTGGCCACAACACTGTCTCTCAACAACGTGCAGCATGTGCATTACGTGCCATATGTGCAGGATTTAGGCACACTTTACGGCCGGGGCTTAGGCACACAAGTGGAAAGAGCGACCACAGCTGGCGCACTTCGAGCCGCCGGGCCTGTTTTGATCAACCCAGAGCTGCCGAGAGAACGAGAGCGGCGAGGAATCGGCGTGGATTCACGGGCAAAGCCACGTTGGGAAGAAAGAAGGACGGGCTAGTGCGTTTCGGTTGTGGTCATGATCATCGAAACCTTCGCTGTTCACGGATTTCGCAACTCACGAATGATTCCCGCCAAGTGCCAGGACCAGCGGCGATCCCGCCCCAGCGTTAGGAGGTGCAGCAGGATTCGTCCGTTGGACGTGCTCGCCAGACTGAGTTGGGAGGAAGTGCTCATAATGTTTGATGGGGTTCAAGTTTTCGTTGGCAGCTCGATCGCGATTCACCCCTAGGCATGGCGCGTGCCAGGTTTCCGCTGATCTCGAAACCGATTGAGCCCGAATGCTATTGCCAATTGCCGTGCGACGACGGGCGGGACGAAGGCTCGAAATTCGTCAATGAGCCAGCCGAAGAATAAGTCCGGCAACTCCAAGACGAAATCCGTAATTCCACCAGCAAAGGGCTTGACTCTCCCAGCGGCAGCCGAATGATGCCTGTTGAACTGGCCATGCTGCAGGACCGGGTAGGCCGGGCTGGCCTCGCTAAATCGCCGTTTTTCTTGCAGAGCTCGGCACGAAGAATGCCTGCGAGCGCCAAAATGATTATGATCGATGACCTTGATTTTGGAGTCACTGTCAAAGGCTTCGCGCCTGGCCAGCGGCTTTCCGCCCGCTACTCACTGAACCGCACGCTGGGCGAGGGCGGCATGGGAGTGGTCTGGCTGGTGAACGATGACGAGCTCAAGCGCGACATCGCCATGAAGTTTCTCCCGGAGATGGTCGTGCGGGATCGGGAAGCGATTGCCGATCTGAAGCGCGAAACCAAGCGGAGCCTGGAGCTGACCCACGCCAACATCGTGCGCATCTACGACTTCATTCAGGACGCGAGGTGGGCTGGCATCAGCATGGAGTACGTGGACGGCGACACCCTCTCCGCCCTCAAAATAGAAGAGCCGGGCGGGTGCTTCGACGTTTCCAAAATCTCGGCGTGGATCGAGCAACTCTGCCTCGCACTCAGCTACGCCCACGACGACGCGTTCGTGGTCCATCGCGACCTGAAGCCCAGCAATCTGATGGTGACCAAGGCGGGCAAGTTGAAGGTGGCCGATTTCGGCATCGCCGGGACGCTCACAGAATCGATGAGCCGGGTGACGGTGCAGCGATCGAGCGGAGGGACGCTCGTTTACATGAGCCCCCAGCAGGCCATGGGAGAGCAACCCTCTGTCACGGATGACATCTATTCGGTGGGCGCGACGATCTACGATTTGCTGACGGGTAAACCGCCGTTTTACTCGGGAGAGATCATGACGCAGTTGCGGGAAAAGCAGGCGACTCCCCTGACCGAGCGCCGGGCGCGCCTCAATATCACGGGAAAGGAACCGATTCCGCCCCATTGGGAAGCGGTCGTCCTGGCCTGTTTGGAAAAAGATCCGTCCCGGCGTCCGCGCAGTGTCAAGGAACTCGCCGAGCGTTTCTTCGATGAGTCGTCCGCCAAAACGAAGACCACCATCAGTTTTCCGACCCTGCCGAATACCGCTGCAGTGACCCAGAAGTTGAAATCGCTTCATACCCTGCCCAACGCGAAATGGTGGCTCGCGGTAGCGGCAGGAGGGGCGGGAATTGTGGCGCTGGCTTATTTTGGCGGAAACAAACCAGAGCCGAAAAAGCCGGAGTTGCCAGCCGCGGCGACCGGCTCCACCGCGCCGTCCGCGGGGCCAACTCAAACCACGAAGACCCCCACGGTCGCTACGGAAGTGCTTCCTGCACCAGCTCACCCGTCCCAAGGGGCCACGGAACGGCCAGTCGCCGCCAGTGCGACCGCTCCCGTGATCCCATCACTCGTTCCAGCAGCCGATTCCTCTCGCGCCGTGTCGGAGTTCGAAGGCTTGGAGCCATCGAATTTGTTGAGACGAGCGGAAGCCGGCGAGGCTGCGGCGCAGGGATTGGCGGCGCTTTCGTATCAGCTCGGATACAAACTGCCGGAGGATTTCGCCCTGGCGAATCAATGGGCAAAAAAGGCGGCCGATGCCGGTGACCCCATCGGGCAATTTATCCTGGCCACACTCTACGCGTCGGGCCAGGGAACGGCGCCCGATAGCGACGCGGCTGCGGAGCTGGCAAAAAAGGCGTTTCCGCAATTGGCGCAAGCAGCCGCCCAGCGGCCCGTAGCGGCGAATTACTGCCTCGCGGTCGCCTACCGCGACGGGCTCGGGACGGGGCAGAATTTACCAAAAGCTCTCGCGTTATTCGATAAAGAAGCCGCGTGGGGAAGCGCGCCCGGCCAGTACGGCGCCGGTGGCATGATCGCCCAAGGCTTGGGGGCTTCGCCGGACCCGGCAAAAGCGAGCGAATACTTTCAGAAAGCCGCCAACCAGGCGCTGGCCGAGTCCATGGTCAGCATGGCGCAGGCCTACCGAAATGGGCAGGGCGTGCCGAAGGACGAGCAGAAGGCCGGTGAATTCTGGCGGTTGGCGGCGGAGCGGGGCAATGCCGCCGCCCAACTGGCGGCGGCCCAGGCGTATGCGCAAGGCATGGGAGGGGTGAAAGATTTGACCAAGGCTCGTGAGCTTTATCGGAAAGCGGCGGAGCAGGGAGACCCGGCAGCAAAGTACGCGTTGGGCCAGTTGTATGCCGCGGGCTCGGGATCTGCGCGCGATCCGAAGAAAGCCGCCGAGTTCTATCAACAGGCGGCAGACCTGGGAAATGCCGCCGCCCAGGCGAGCCTGGCCCTGCTCTACGCGACCGGCGAGGGCGTCCCCAAGAATGCGCAAAAGGCCGCCGAGTTCTACGGGAAGGTCAAAAGTCAGAGCTCTTCCGCGAGCGATGCCGACCGCGCTTTTCTACAAACCTTGGAGAAAGAGGGGGCGGACGTCGCCGGTGTTTCCATCGGAGCGCTCGACCCCGGCCTCGTGGGCACATGGGAGTCGGGCGCAAAATCCCTGGCCCGCGCCAAACGCCCGCACTGGCAAATCGCCAAGAATGGCCAGTATTCGCTGACCGGCTCGGATACGGATTCCGGCGCCGTGACCGCGTCCGAGGGCCATTTGCGACAGCTCTCGACGGAAGGGAATGCCTGGGTGGATCTGGCCTACGTCGTGCGCGGCGAAACGCTGTTGACGTATGGGCCGCAAGAGCTGACCGAGTGGCACAAGACGAGCAGCGAGCCGAGCTCGGAAAAGAAAAAGGTGGCCACTCGGACCCATGAGGCCCCGAAGACCAACACGATTCACAAAATCGGCAATACGATCAAACATATCCTAGGTTTCTAGATAGTTACGTATATTTACTATCCCCTGGCCTATGACTGCTTTTCCCCCAGTGCGTCCTCGGCAAACCGTCAGGCACGTTGGCACGAAAGTTGCCAAAGGCGCTCTGTATGAATAACGACCTAGATTTCGGCGCGACGATCAAGGGCTTCGGCCCCGGGCTAACGCTCTCCGGCCGGTATGCCCTCGACCACATCCTCGGACAGGGCGGGATGGGAGTGGTCTGGCTCGCCCGCGACGAGCAGCTCAACCGCCCGATCGCGATGAAGTTCCTGCCGGAGATGGTGGTGCGCGATCCCGAAGCGATTGCGGATTTGAAGCGCGAAACCAAGCGGAGCTTGGAACTGACGCACGCCAATATCGTTCGCATCTACGACTTTGCCCAGGGGCCCAACTGGGCCGGCATCACCATGGAGCACGTCGACGGCAACACCCTCGCCGCGTTGAAGCTCGACCAGCCGGGCGGCTGCTTCGACGCCTCGCAAGTCTCCTCGTGGGTCGAGCAACTCTGCCTCGCGCTGAGCTATGCGCATGAAGAGGCGCGGGTGGTGCATCGCGATTTGAAGCCGAACAACGTCATGCTCACCAAAGCCGGCCGGCTGAAAGTGACAGACTTTGGGATTGCCGGCACGCTCACGGAATCGGTGAGCCGGGTGAGCATGCGGCCTTCCACCGGCGGCACCCTGGCGTACATGAGCCCGCAGCAAGCGATGGGGGAGCACCCTTCGGCGACCGACGATATCTATTCGCTCGGGGCCACCATCTACGACCTGCTCACCGGGAAACCGCCATTTTATCAAGGCGACATCATCAAGAGCGTGCGGGAAAAGGAGGTCACGCCGATGATGGAACGGCGCTCCCGCTTGCAAGTTGTCGGCAAAGCCGAGATCCCCGCCAAGTGGGAGGCGGCGATCATGGCTACTTTGCAAAAGGATCCGGCGAAACGGCCGCAATCGATCGCGGATTTTGCCGAAATGCTCTTCGGCTCGTCGCTCGCCGGCGTGGCCAAAAGGAAGGCGACGGCGCCGTTGACCGCCAACAAGCCCGGGGCGGGGCGGCCCGCGTTGAGTCGGAAAATGCTGATCGGCGGCGCGGCTGGCGTAGCGGCCCTCATCGCGGTGGCCATCGGCCTGCAGCATTCCCGTTCGCAGCCAAAACCGGGACCCGCCGATTCGGTGACGGCGAATTCAGGCGCGCCGGCGGTCAGCCAGCCCGCTTCCTCCGCGCCGGCGCAGGCGCCGGATCAGAGTCTCGAAGCGATGGACCTCGACGCGCTGCACCAGCTCGCGGAGGCGCAGAATCCGGCCGCGCAAGGGGTGCTCGGCCTGTGGAGCCGCATCGGCTACAAGGCGCCGCAGGATTTGAAGCAAGCGGTCCATTGGGCCTCGGCGGCGGCCAATGCGGGCGATCCGATCGGACAATTCGTGATGGCGTCTCTCCAGGCCAGCGGCGAAGGCGTGGTTCGGAACAAGGACACTGCGAGTGGATTGGCGGCGCGAGCGGTCCCGTTGCTGATGCCCCTGGCGGCGCAGGGACGAATGGCGGCGGTCGCATGTGTGGCCGAGGCATACGAGCGCGGGCTAGGGGTACCGCAGGACTCGCAACGGGCCTTCGGCCTCGTCGAAAAACGGGCCGCGGGCGACGACGCTCCCGCGCAGTTTCGTCTCGGCTGGATGTATGCCAACGGAGATGGCGTAATCGTCGATTGGCAGCGCGCGGGGGCCCTGTTTCAAGCTGCCGCCAATCGCGGCCACGCAGGGGCGCTGCTGAATCTCGCGATGATGTCCGAAACGGGCAAAGGCGTTCCCAAGGACCCACAAAAGGCCATTGAATACTGGGGAAAAGCGGCCGCGCGTGGGAGTTCCATCGCCCTGCAAAACCTCGCCCGCCGGTATCGAAACGGCGATGGGTTGCCGAAAGACCCCGCCAAAGCGGCGGACCTTTACCAGAAGGCGGCCAACCAGGATAATGGCGCCGCCCTGGCGGGATTGGCCTGGCTGTACGCGCAGGGCGACGGCGTTCCCAAGGATCCGCAAAAAGCGTCCGATCTCTCGCAGCGAGCCACGGCGGTCGGCTATTCGGTCGCCCAGACGGAACTGGTGCAGCTTTACGGCAGCGCCACGCCCGAGCGCCCCGAGCCGTTGGACCCGGCGCTGGTGGCGACTTGGGAGACCGGCACCGGCGCCGTGCGAGTGCGCTGGCAGTTCGCCAAGGATGGAAAATACATGATCTCGGGTCTGGTGAAGATCGCCGGCACGATCGGCGGCAGCAATGGAAGGCTGTTGCAGTTTTTCACCACGCAAAAGCAATGGGTCGAGGTGACCTATGAGCTCCACGGCGATACGCTGGATGCCTACGGGCCGCTCGGCGTCGCTCAATGGAAGCGTGTGAAAGGCACCGCCGCGGAGAACAGCAATCTCGCGGATGGCAGTGACCGTTCGCCGCAGACGCACCCGCAGACGCAGCCGCGAAGCCCCAGCTCAAACGGAAACTCCGATGGCTCCTCGCAGAATTGGAAGAATTTCATTCCGCGGAACGGCGGAGGTTTCAGCGGCTTCCGCGGCTTCTGACCGATCTGGCATGAATTTTGCCAAGACCTCGCCAGCAACCAAACACACTAATTCATCTTATGGGATTCTTTACTGAACGCTGCCCTAATTGCGGCAAAAACATTTCCAAAAACGCCGAGTATTGCAGCTCCTGCGGCTGCCCGACTGCCGGCTCTTGGGCGACCTGCAACCGCTGCAAGGCCTCCGTCGGCTCCGAATCGCGCTTCTGCTGGAAGTGCGGCGCGGAGCAAAACCCAGAAAGCCGGCCCAGCGCCTACGGCTTTCGCTGGCAACGATCACCGTTCGACTTTGCGATGCGCGTGGACCTGGCGGTGCCCGAGCAGATCTTGCAGCCCGGCATCCAAATCGACGATGGAACCCTGGCGCTGCTCTTTCAGGACGGCCAATACAAGGGGATGCTGCAGCCCGGCTACTATTCGACCGACGCGTTTTTCCAAGGGCTTCCGACCGTGGACCGGCAGCGGGCGGCGCACGCGACGATCCTCGACATGCAGGGTGCCGAAATCGATTTCCTCCTGGAAAATGTGAGGGTGAAAGAGCAGGTGCCGATCGATGTCCGGGTCAGGCTGCTTTTCCGCATTCGCGAGCCGAAGCTCTTTGTCGATACCGTGCTGCAATCCGCCTCGACCTTTTCGACGAAAGATCTGACCGATCGATTCCGCGGAGATGTGACGGCTGCCGTGCAGCAGAAGCTCGCCGGGCATAGCGCCGACGAACTCATGGTGGAAGTACGGGCGCGCGAGCTCCTCGAGGCCGACCTCGTGGCCCAGCTTGCTCCCGTGCTCAGCGCTCGCGGTTTGGAGATTGTCGGAGTGCGGCTGGCGGATTTTGGCGGGCAGGCCATCGAATACATTCGGGAAAAGCTGGGCGATCTCGGCAAGATCACCCGCGAATTCGAGATCAACCGCAAGTTGCGCGACGCGTTGCGGGACGACAAGGCGGCGGCCTTTCGCGGTGAGCAGCAGCTCAACGACTACTACGAGCAAGTGACCACGGAGTTCGGTTTCAAGAGCGCCGAGCGCGACCAGGAACGCCAGCGTTTCACCCGCACCACCGAGCACCGCTCCGAGCTCGAAGGGCTGCGGCAGGATTATGAGAAGCGGCGCTCGGAGATTCTCAATCGCCTCGATGAACAGAAGCTGCGTCATCAAGACGAGCTCGTGGAGGTCCATCACGAACTCGAGGTCGGGCGCCTGCGCTTCAACGATCAGATCGAATCCAATCGTGTCCGCTTCGAGGAATCGCTCCAGCAACAAGATCGCCAATTCGGGCTGGGGCAGGAGATGCAAGTGAAGCAGGCCCACACGGACCTGGAAGTGGCGCGCGCCGGCGTGGAAGCGCTGAAGCTGGTCAAGGAGGCGAAGCACGAATTGCGCGCCAAGGAGGAGGATCTCAATACCCGCCTCGAGGCGGAGCGCTTGAAGAACCGAGGGGAAGCTTCGATGCAGGCCCTGCTCGCGAGCATGTCGGGCGAGCAAGCCGATCGGCTGCTCAAGCTGGCGGAATTGGAAATGCGGAAGGGCCTGAGCGTCGAGCAAGCGATGGCGTTGGTGGTGGAGAAATCGCCCGAAATCGCTCCGGCCATCGCCGCAGCGTTGAAAGCCAAATATGCCGGCTCGAACCCAGAGTAAGGAATTCTAAATCTCCAACGCCATGAGCAAACTTAATGTCGAAGGCCTCACCGGATTCCTCCGCGGGAAAAGATATAGCTTCGAAGATCGATCAGTCGTATTTGGCGCCAGCGACGCTTGCGATGTTCGCTTCGATCCCGTGTGGGACAAAACCGTCTCCGCGCAGCACGCCACCATTCGTTTCGAGAAGGGCGGGTGGATTCTCGAAGACCAGAGCCAGCAAGGCACCTTTATCGCCGGGCGGCGAATTGTCCGCGAGCCGCTCGCCGGGGATTGCACGATGGAGTTGGGAAAAGGGGGACCCAAAATCAAGCTTTCGGTGGCTGCCCCTTCCGCCGCCACCGCCGCTCCGTCCGGCGTTGCTCGCGGCGCGGGCGTCTCCGGCAACTTCTCGCTCTCGTTCCGGTGGGGCGCCATCGCCGTCGGGGCGGTTGCACTGCTCGCGACTGCTTACGGCGTCAATGCGTGGCTGCGCTCAAGGGCTCCTGGCGAGCACGTGGACGAGCCGGGCTCTGCCTCGGTCACGCTCGCCACGGCGTCGGAACCGGCTAGGACCACGGGCGGCGTGACAGCGGGTTCGAACGCCGCGGATACGCCTGCTCCTCAATCTCCCTCGGCCGTCGGCGAAATGCCGTCTTGGGAGCTGGTGGTCGATATGGGCGAGGAGATTTTCCCCTCCTTCGTGATCGCCTCCGCCACCATGAAGGAATCTCCGTTCGATAAGTTGAACAAGGCTTCCGGTCGGCTCGGGGATCTCCGGAGCGCGATCGGCGTGAAAATCACCAGCCCGGGGCCCGGCTCGAAAATCCATGTCGAGATCAAGGACAACGAATACATGCACGCGTCCAGTGTCGACGCCGTACTCCCGGAGGGAGGCAAGGTTTACCGAGTCTATCCCACGATTAATTATCGCTTCGATGCGCTGACCAGGGTGCGGCAGACAATCCCGCTGACGGTAACGGCCGAAGTGACGTTTAACGGCGGGTTGCACAATCAAACGGCGAAGACGGTGCGGGTCGCCTCGATCAACGAGTGCCCTTTCGCCCTTTCGCTCGACGAAACTCACGAGATCAACATGGATTGGATGTTCGCCGCCTATGTCAACGAGAACCATCCGATCGCCGACGAGTTGCGCAAAGAGGCGATCCGGTCGGGGATCATCAAGGATTTCGTGGGTTACCAGCGGGGCGAGGCGGGAGTCTATCAGCAAGTCTTCGCCATTTGGAACGCGCTCCAGCACCGGGGCGTCTCCTACAGCAGCATCACCTCTACACCCGGCGCGAATCCCACGATGGCTTGCCAGTCGGTGCGGTTCATCGATCAGAGCGTCAATAACTCCCAGGCGAACTGCGTGGATGGCAGCGTGCTGTTCGCCTCGATCCTGCGGCAGATTCACATTGAGCCGGTTCTCGTCTTCCCGCCGGGTCATTGCTTCGTCGGTTTTGTGGTCGATCCGAAGACGAAAAAAATCGATTACCTCGAAACCACCGCATTAGGCGCTCGCAACGCGAAGCCGAGTCGCACCGGACCTTCCCCGCAGAGGAAATCGGCCAAATTGGAGGCGATGGGCGCGATGGAACAGACCGCCCCCATCGACGGCTTTATGAAAGCCGCGAGTGATTTTGCCCCGCCGACCGCGGAGTCATTGCAGTTGTTCAGCGCGGCGGTGAATATGGCGCGAGACGAGGTGCGTCAGGGCGATCCAGGGATCGTCTGGATTTCGACGGCGCGTGCGATGGGCATTCTCCCGATCGGCTATTCCCCGCCATGAGCGGCGATCACTCCGGAAATCGTTTGCGTCGCGTCGCGCCGGCCGACCGTTGATGAAGCAGAGCTGCGTAATGCGTCCCCGCTGCGACAAATTCCCGCCATCACATCTTCGTGATTCCTCTTAATATAACCCGAAAGACGGCCAATAAGGTTCAACCGCCGGAACAGTTCGCAAGGTCGCCGATCACCTTTGGCAGCGGGCCTGGCTGCGACGTTCGCTTCGATCCGGTCTGGGATCGCGGAGCGGCCTCCCTGCACGGTCGACTGGAATGGCGGGGCGAAGGATGGGTGATTATCGATGCCGGAAGCGCAACCGGGACCTGGGTGAACGGAGCCCGCATTTCGAATCCGCAGCCGCTGCTGCGAGCGGTGGATATCGAGTTGGGCAAAGGCGGCGCCAGCTTGCGCGTCGAGCCTGCTCATGCGGGCAAAAAGATGAGTGTCACACTTCGGGCGGCGCTCGCTCTAGGCGCAGTCATCCTTCTGATTGGCGTCGGTTGGCTGATCGGGCTCAAAGCTCGAAACGCCCTGAAAGAGGCCGGGTCCAATCAGGGGTCCCGCAATGCTCCGGAAACCAGTCTGGGAGTACCGGGATTCTCCGGCGGCTCCAGTCCGTCGCCATCCCCGAACGGGACGTCGCGCCGGTATGCCATGGGATTGGTAGCGCTGAGCGCCGCCGAGCGGACCTATCTGGAGAAATCGGTGCCGACGGCGGAATCCGTCAGTCTGAATGCTCTCGCCGTGGAACGTGGCGCGCGAGCGTCGAGCCGGGAAAAAGAAGCAGCCGCCCTCAAACCCGCCGGCTTCGGCAGCGAATTGCACAGCGTGCTCCGCGAGAAGGGAGTTCAGGGCTCGACGCCCCTCGAGGGCGCCGAGGAGGCGCAATTGCCGAGGGCGGTCGATAATTCGAAACTCCCCTGCTTTCCGCCCATTGGCGATCAGGCCGAACTTGGATCATGCGCCTCCTTTTCAACCACGTATTATGCAGCCTCGCATAACATGGGCGTCGCGCGGAAGGGGGGACAAAGCGGTGATCGATCGCGGGAACTTTCACCGAAATGGACTTATGCGATGGTCAATGGCGGATTGCCTTCCGGGTCAACCTTTCTGCCGATCATGAACTTTCTGGAGCGCCATGGGGCGCCAACGCTCGCCGAATGGCCCTACACTGGGAAAAAGGAACCTCCCTCCAACTACCGGGAGTGGCCCACCAATCCGGAGATCTGGCGCTCGGCTCTGAAGCACCGGTTCAAAGAGTCCGGAGCCTTCAGGCATGTCGATACGCCGAAGGGCCTGGCCCTGCTGAAGGCCTTCATCGCCGACGGGTATGTCGCCAATTTCGGCACATCTATCTGTCACTGGGTATACTCCAAGCCGAAGACCGATCCGAATGCGCCCAGCAGCGCGGGTGCGGACGAGGATGTTTGCTCTTATGTGCGCTCGAGAAAGGCAGGCGAGGAACATGATGGCCATGCCCTCACCGTGGTTGGCTACGATGACAATCTCTGGGTGGACGCGAACAAGAACGGCATCGTTGACCCCGGCGAAACCGGCGCTCTCAAGATCGCCAACTCCTGGGGAACGGCTGGATGGCCCGCCGATTTTCAACGTGACGGCGCACGTGTCGGCAAAGGCGGTTTCGTTTGGATTCTGTACGATGCGCTCAAACACCAGAGCGGAATTCCGGGATTCACGCCGGAAGATCGTTCGACGGATGAGGCCGGGTTCCACGATGACGCCGTCTATTACGTTGTCCCTTACCCCGATGACTATGAACCGAAGATCGTCGCACAGTTCACGGTGGAAGCGGATCAACGAGACGAAATCGATGTCCGGTTCGGGATTGCAACGGCCGGGGACGCCAAAAAGCCCGAGTTCGTCTGGCGTCCCGGCGCCTTGACACTGCCCCAATGGAGCGAATCGCTGGAGAAATCCACGGGCATGGGCGGGCCGTTTGGAATGAATGGTGAGCAAGGGCGAAGCGGCGCGACGTGTGTTTTCGATCTCACGGACTTGCTTAATCTTTTTTCTGCAAATACGCGGAAGGTGCAAATCTTCATGATGATCAACAAACTCTCTCCGAACGCGAGTGTGGCCCTGAACGACTTCAAGGTGCTCGATGCACACGGCAAAACGCTAATCACTGCGACGGGATTGCCGATCCAGATTGACGCCGGCATGAATGTCATCCCCGTTCAAGTCGCAGTTCCTGCGGAGTAAGTAAGTTGAAAATGCTCCTGAGGAATTGAGCGCCTGGAAACCGGGCGTTTCGTGCGACCCTTTGTTCGTGCTCAAGCTTCGATCGTGACCCGAAACGCCGTGCCACCGATGACCACCTCGTGCGCGTGGGTGATGGGAACGATCTCGTTCGGGCGCAAGGCCACGGCCCCAATGCGGATCATCGATCCCTGGAAGGCCTCGACCCAGAAGTTACCACGGTGATAGTGAAATCGGCCTTCCACTTCGCCGATATTCGACAAGCCCAGCACGAGCGGATTTAGGCGGCTGCTGCCGAAGTTGGCGTCCGTAAAGAGCCAGAGGGCGTCATAGAGCGCAACCTCGGTATTGCTGGGAATGAAGCGCACGGAGCCGTTCACTCCGAGCGATTTCGCCGGCGGACCGTTCCAGGCGCGCTCATTTCTAATCTGCAAACCGCCCGGGAGTGTGGTGTCGAACGGCGTGATATCGACCGCATATTCATGCCCGAGGAAGAGCGTGCCGCGGCGCTTGATCTCATTGTTCTGCTCGAAGTGCAGCGGCAATCCCTCAAATGTGCTCTCGTTGGTACTGCCGGAATCGTGGAGGAGAATCTTCCCGTTATTAATGTTTCCCATGACATGGACTCGGCTGAGGCGGCGCGTGAAGTCCTCATTCTCGGGCGTCCGCGGCCAAAACCAGGTGAGAAAATCGGCGTCCTGGCGCGAGCGGCCCAGCTTGAATTCGGGACGGGCCACGAGGTGGATGCCGCGAACGGTCTCCGCCGCGCCGATCGGCTCAAGCTTTAGCTTGGTCCCGATCGCGACGCTGCCAAGAAATTGCGGCGGAATGGTGCAGGCGGACGAAACTGACCGGTCGCTGCGGCTAATCGCCACCTGGCTAACCTCGTAGTCCATCTCCAACGCCACGGCGGCATACGCTTCCGGAAGGTTGTAGTTGAGCAGATCATTCAATGTTGTAATGGCGCCGGGCGGAACGACATTCGAGATGTTGACTGGCGCGAACTCGCTGCCTAGGCCGGTGTTCGCCGCCTGACCGCCGCGGACAACCTGGATGTCGCTGATGTTGATGCTCAAATTGCGGTCTCCCGGGACGACGTTGATCGTCAATTGGGTGACGCCGCGGGCGTAAAAGACTCGCTCCTGCTGAACGAACTTCACCTGGCAGCGGAGCACGAAATTTCCTCCGCGGGTGGCCTCGATCTCCAGCAAATCCTGCGTTCTGAGACCGGGCCCAATGCGCTGATACGATCGTGCCGAGGATGCAGCGAGACCGTTGGATTCCAGCACCACGTTCACATCTTTCAACGGAACCGAACCGAGATTCTCGAGCCGGACGCCAATGATCGAGCTACAGCCAGCGACGATCACCCGCGAAAAATTGAGCAGGAGGCGGAGCGGCAGTTCGTCTTCATCGGCCAGCTCCTTGCGTGCCTCCTGAATTACAGAGCGGACCTCGTGATCCTGAGCCAGCACCGCCGCCGCCGCCGAGGCGCTCATTTCGTCAGCACCATCGAGCGGACTGGGGGCGGTCGGAGGCTCGGTCGGCGGCAGAGTAGGCGAGGTGCGCGGCTCCGGCGGAAAGAGGGGCATGGTGGGAGGAAGGGCCGGCATCGAGCGAGTCTCCTCGCTGACGGGCGGAGCGCTCGAAGGGCCGCTCCAGGCGGTCGCCTCCGCGGTTGATCCCAAACCCGCGGTCAGACTTTCCGACACCACGAGTGGCCCGCCGCATTTGGTGCAAAATTTTGCTTTGGGTGGATTCGGAGCCTGGCAGGAAGCGCAGATTACCATACAGGCACAATAGACTTGGCAATAAGCCTGCCAATCTCATATCCTTCGCCGAAGTTTCTTTTTCACGGTTTTGTCCGCCCGCGATATTGAGAGGTGAATTGCTGGATTCGGGTGGCGCGGAGCCGTGGCAGAGTCTTGTTGCTTATGATGAAGACGATCGCCGCCATTGTTCTGCTGGGCTCGGCCATGGCCGGATGCGATAGCGTCCAGGAAGGCCCAAAGCGCGAATCGCCGTCCTCGCCAGTCGTGAGGCACCGCCCGCCGAATTCCCCGAAGGCTCCCCCGAAAGTTCCTCCGCAGCCGGGCGGCTCGCCGTATGATACGCCGCCCGCGAAGCCCTCACCGTACGACACGCCGCGCTCGACCTGGCGCAAAGCAGTTTCCGAGAAGAGATATGCGGCGGTGGATTGGCACAGCATTTGCCTAAGGGGCGACGTATCATGAAACACCTCCTTTTGTTGCCCTTGCTCTTCGCCATCCTGAGCGGCGCGCCCGCCGCTCGGGGCCAATCGCCGTCGACTCCATCGCCGGCCCGCCCCGGCACCCCCATCTATCCCGATCCCAAGCCCGATCCGGAAGGGAAGCTGAAAATCGGTGTGCAAATTACCGAAGCCGGCTGCATGCGAACCTTGCTTCTGTTGGACAAAGCTTCCGCGCCGCTGGAAAAGCTGATTGCCCAGCGATTGACGGAAGTTGATTTTCGCGTCTTCCCCGCCGCGCATCTGGTCGAGGCCCACCTCTCCTCGGCGGACATGCGCAAGTATGGCTTGGAGGACAAGGCCGACCTGGTCCTCTACGCCACGGCGAAGCCACGGTTGAAGAACACGATGGGGTCCTTCCAACTCTTCGAGGCCGAAGCCACCGTCCAGATTTACAGTCCCGTCTCCGGTGAGCTCATGGTCAGCCAGACCAACCGCGATGCCGGCACCCGCAATACCGATCCCGTGGAGGCCGAACGCTCGGCGACCGAAAAGGCGCTCGACCTGGCGGTGCGCGAAGCCATCACCCGCGCCTTGGAGCGCGCGCAAAAGTTGATTGTCCATACCGCGACGATCACCGGCGTAAAGGACGACGATCAACTGCTCACCATCATGAATTACCTCCAGAAGTTGGAGGGAATCTATCATGTGCGGCAGATGAGCCTCGATCGCGCCAAGCGGGTGGCGATCATCGAGATCATCGGGTCGCCCAAGAGCGAAAACGACTGGCGCGCCTTTCTCGAGCGAATGCCCCGCGCCACGATCATCATCGAGAAAGTGCTACTGCATCGAAATCCGGACGTTCATCAGGAAAAGCATTACCCCGCATGGTTCAAGCCGACGGCCAACTGATCCAACGCCAACCATCTTTTGCCAATGCACCATTCTATGAAATCACTTTTTGTTCTTCTCTTCAGTGCGGCGACACTGGTTGCGACCACTGCATCTGGCGCGCCGGAAGCGCCCAAGGCCGCCTTTAAGCAAAAGGAATTGGCCGTCAGCCAGGAGATCGATACCGATCTGGTCAAGGAAGCTGGCAATCGCGCCATCGCCGCCTGCCTGGACGATTTCGTCCGCCAGCCGCAAATCACGGTCAAACGCTTTGCGGTTCTTCCCCTGGAGACGGATCTCGACGGAGGGTATTTCACCACCCAGCTTCGAAATCAATTTACGACGAAGGCCGGGGCCAAGGGTTGTGAGCTCTATACGCGGATGGACAGCGAATGGAACGCGCTGTTAGGCGAGATCGCCTGGGGACAGAACTATAGTGATACGATGGACCCGGCCACCGTCCAAAAGTTTGGCCGCATCCAGGGCGTCCAGGGTTTGATCATGGCCCGGGTCGGCGGCTTGGATCGATTCGGCAAGGGTAAGGACGACGTGAAGCTTCGTTTCATCGTCCAAGTGTTCGAAGTGGAAACGGGCCGGCTTCTCTGGGGCGAGGAGAAAATCGCCTACGGGCACCAGACTGGTAACTGGTTGATGGATATGCTGCCGGGCGACCGATCGGCGCTCCTGAAGTACGTGCTCTACGGCGTGGGGGGCCTGGTGGGATTGATCGTGCTGGTCTTCATTGGCGGAGCGATCGCTCGGTCGGTTCGGTCCGCGGCCCGTCCGCGGTAGGCAAGGCCGCGCTCAACCCAACTGGTCACGGACGGTCTCCAGGGTAATCAGCGCTCCATCGGCTTCCACCGCGCAACGCTGCACGATATTGCGCAACTCCCGCACATTTCCCGGCCAGGCGCAGCTCATTAGCCTAGCCAGTGCTTCCTTCGAGAAGGAGAGCGCTACCATGCCGTTTTCAGCGCAAAACGAGGTCAGGAACTGCGCCGCGATCTCCTCGATGTCCTCGGGATGCTCGCGGAGCGGCGGAACCGTCACCGTGATGACGTTGAGCCGGTAAAACAGATCCTGCCTGAACTTACCTTGCTCGACCATCTCCGCCAGGTTGCGATGGCTTGCGGCAATTATCCTCGTATCGACTTTCATGGAGCCTTCGTCGCCCACCCGCTCGATCTCGCCGCTCTCAATCGCCCGCAGGACCTTCGCCTGCACCAGCAGCGGCATCTCGCCAATTTCGTCGAGAAACAAGGTACCCCCATTGGCCTGGGCGAAGCGTCCGGCGCGGCTGGACTTCGCGTCGGTAAATGCCCCCTTGGCGTGTCCGAAGAGTTCGCTTTCGACCAGTCCCTCGGGCATGGCGGAGCAATTCATTTTGATGTACGGTCCGGCGCTCCGCGGGCTATGGTCGTGGACGAATTGAGCCACAAGCTCCTTGCCGCTGCCAGTCTCCCCATTGATCAGAATCGTCGCTTTCGTGGCCGCGACTTTGAGCAACCGCTCCCGCAGCTTCGCCAATGCCTCGCTGCCGCCGAGCAGCGTCGGCACGCCCACTTTTTGTTTCAGCGTGGCGTTTTCCCGCTTCAGTGCCTGGACCTGCTGCGTCTTTCCCTGTCCGCGCACCCAAAGCTGGCAGATGGCCTGGAGCAGAACGCGCTCATCCGTCGTGAACTCGACCCAATCGACTGGCTTGATCAGCAAGAGAAACGGCGACTTCTTCTCGGCCGCCTGCGGCGCGCGCAACGGCCCAACGAGGTAGTTGTATTGCCCGACGCGCTGCTGGTGTTTCTGGAAATCCTGGCCGGAGAAAATCGTCGTCTCTTTCGCCGTCTGGCAACGCTCGGCCAGGAACGGCGCCAGCTTGACCGACTTCTTTTGATCCTCCGCGGAAACCGAGGCCTCCAGGATGAGGTCGGCATTGTAGTATTGGATCTCGGCGCCCCGAAAACCTTCCAACAAAAGCTGCAGCAGGCGCGGCAGCACCTGCTCGCGATCGATCTCCTCGTTGATCCAATAGCAGACATGAAAGAGTGTGCTGAGCTGCCGGTCTTTCTTGAGATCGGGGAGTTGCACCCGGTCCGGCATGGTCTGCTCCAGATCGGCGGGAGTCGCCGGCTTTTCCACGCGGCTCGCCCGAGGGGGCGCCACCGAGCCAGTCGGCGTTAGCTCAAAGGCGTAAATGCCGAGCGAGACAAGATCGCCTTTTTGCAGGAGCGCTTCTTTTCTCGGCACGCCGTTCACCTTCACGCCGTTGCGGCTGCTACAATCCCGGACCAAAATGCCGTCGGGTGTGCGCAGGAGCTCGGCGTGAACGCGGGACACCGAGGCATCGGGAAGGGTGACGGTGTTCGTATCGTCGCGGCCGAGGGTGGAGCGCGCTTCTACCAGCGAAATCGGGTCGCCACGCAACCCGTCTCTGACGAAAATGATGCTCCAGCTATCGAATTTGGTATCCATGGAGGATGGCTGGCCGGTAATGTGTCAACCGGCAGTGCGTTCAGCAACTCAATCCTGAACGCATATTCCCTTTCCGTTCCCATGAGTAGAATCAATCTTCTCCTCACCGGCGCGCTCTGCGCCGGTGCCGCGTTCACCATCCACTTTGCGTCGGCTGAGGACGTATTCGACGCGAGCCCCAAAGTCTATTCCATCCAGCGTCGCGGCCCCGAAAAAGCGACGTCGAAACCCGATCACTCCACCTCGACGCCGGAGCGGGGGCGCCGCGGAACGACGGTCGATCTGCATGCCGGTGACATCATCCAGGTGCTCAGTTCTTCCTCCTTGGCCGGCCCCGAGCTGGCCTTCTATCTGCCGCCCGAGGGGACCAGCATCGCCCAGGTAGTCGTCGAACACCGCGGCTTCAAGGTAAACTACTTCATCAAGGGCCTCCGGCGCGGCAGCACAGTGGGAGGAGCGGTCGCCCGCTCGTGGCTCGACCGCTCCGGGTTTCGTCCCAGGAATGAAGCCGATGAAGCCCGCATCCAGGCGGCGGTGAAGAAAAACCCGCTTTTCATCGAGGTCCGCTAACGGGTTCACAGCCATGAAGGCCATATTATTTGGGGTCATCGGCATTGTGGCCGTGGTGGAGCTGGCCGGCTGCGCCAGCACGGTCACGGAGGGGCCTCGGCGAGATCCCGGATATCCAAGTCATTCACAGGGCTCGTCGGACCAGGTGTACAGTCGCCGCACCCGCGTGGAAACGCCGGCGCCGGTCGCGATTCCGCAAAAGCCGGGAACCACCACGGAGCCAAACCATCTCCGCCAGAGTGGGCCCGATCAGCCGCTCTACATTCGCCCGCAATAGGCTGGAAGCGCGCGGTCGCGCTAGGCGCTGCCGCTGAGCCATTGCTTCACGGAGCGTATTCACATCGGGCTACGCAGTGCGCAGCGGAATTTTTCGGGCGCGCGCGTTGTTTGGCACGGGTTTTGCCAAGGGGACGACTCGACTGCGCAATCCTCAACCAAAACCTTCCAATGAATACCTTGTCACTCTCCCCGAACGAAACCAACGGATCTCTCAACCGCCTCGGATTGAAGATCTTGAGCGGCTCCCGCGAGGAGCGGCTGCGCGAGTTGGGCCGGAAGTCGGGCGGCATGGCGCGGGCCTTCGATGAAGCCCTCGCGCCCATCGTCGACCTCACCGAGCTGCTGTTGCTCGATCCGGAGATCTTGGGTGACCCAGCCAAAGTCAGCCGCCACCTGGAGACGATCCGCGCCCGCGCCAAGGAAGTGGCCACGATGGTCGATCAGCTCCGGGACTTCTATCGCCCGGCGACGGCCCTGGCCGCGTAAGCTTGGAAACGGGAATGAAAACCGCGGATGACGCGGACGAACGGGCGATCAGCGGTTTCCATTTCCGTTTTAGGGAACGAGGGCGGTAGCGCGGTCTGCGCCGTTGCCGGTTCAAAAAACTGTGGACGCGGCTCAAGACTCTCCAGGGGCAGAAGCTCGGTGCAGTGGCGACCGTTGCCCAAAAATGGCGCCTCCTCCAGAAGCAGCCTCCTTCGCGTTCGGGCGAATAGCGGAAGTCGGGCGAACCCTGAAAGCGTGAATAGGATGCAAACGCAGAGACGCAGAGGCGCAGAGGGCAGCGAGTTCCGATGGCAGGGTGGAGCACCAAGCGCGCACCGTCCAAGTGAAGGGTTTTGGGTCGGTTGGATTCGCGAGTCCCTCCTCTCTGCGTCTCTGCGTTTAATTTTCCATCGCCGTTTCTAAGCTAACCGGCGTGCTGGGACGCGCCAGCTTCCCGGAGATCATCCCGGACGGCTGCGATTCGGCGGATTAACGGCCGGACCCGGCGATGGATGTTGTTCGAGCGCCGATCGAGCTGACCGGCATCGTGCTCGACGAAACTGAATCATCTCCACACCGCTTGGTACGCAATTTGCCAAAGGGGCATCTATCAAACCGAGCCAACAAAAAAACCAACCCAACTGCCCCATGAAAACCTATTCGTTGCCCGCCCAGAATTCCGAACTCAATGCCGATCGTCCGGCTCTGACGGATCTCTCCCTGGACCCCCTTTTGGAACTCGGCCGCACCGCCAGCGGAATTGTCCACGACGTCAACAACGCGCTGACGCCAATTCTCGCTTTCGCTGATTTACTGCTCGCCTACCCCGAAATCCTCGCCAATCGGACCCAGCTCACCCGTTACCTGAAGTTCATGCGCACGGGAGCGCAGGATGCGTCCCGCATCGTCGGGCGGCTGCGGGAGATCGGGGACGGCGAGGAATGCGCCGCCCAGCAGCCGGTGAATCTCGCGGAGACGATCGAGCAGGTCGTGGCGCTCACGGAGCCGAAATGGAGGGAGCAGGCGGAAGCTCGCGGCGCCAGCATCATCGTTCGCACCATCGTGGAAGAATGCCCGCCGGTTTCCGCTGAAGAGTCTGAGGTTCGAGAGATCCTGACCAATCTCGTCTTCAATGCCGTCGACGCCATGCCCGAAGGCGGCGTGCTCACCCTGCGCGTCCACCGGGAGGGGGGCTGCGGGATCCTGGAAATCGGAGATACCGGAACCGGCATGACCGAAGAGGTCCGCCGCCGCTGCACCGAGTCATTCTTTTCGACCAAGGGCGACCGCGGCACCGGGCTGGGATTGCCCATGGTCTTTGAAATCGTCCAGCAATACGGCGGCAGCGTCGAGATCGCCACAAAGCTCGGCGAGGGGACTCGATTCACCATTCGCCTCCCGCTCTTCTAGTCGCCAAGGCAAGCGGGACACCGGGATTCCTGTACTCGCCAACGAAGAGCGGCCGTACAGCGAGCGCTTTCGGTAAGCAAAAAAATTGAGGATGCAATATATGACACCGTTAGAACAAATCCAAACACACCTCCGATGCCTTATCCGGGGTAACCTGTTGAAGCCGCAAACTCGGCAGTTCCACTTCCAAGGGATCAGGCGGGCAGTCCAGCAACTGCGGTGGTCGACCGCTTCATTGTGAGATGATCGCACCGCCTTCCAGCGCATTGTTTTGGGTCACATTTTCTGGTCCGATGAAGTCAGGCAGGCTGGCCGTTGCTTAGGCTAAGCTTGAATGGCTGCCGGTCGCCACGGCAGAGGATGAGATACACTCTCGCTTGCAGCACCCCCGGCACCCCGCCGTCGCCGACGGCAGCCGCATCGGATAAAGCGAATCCACCGGCTTCATCAACCACTTCCTCGGAGAAATCGTGCCCGAGCACTCGGGCGCTGTTGGGCGTGAGTGCAGCGCAGTCGCCGTTTGCAACGTACTAATCAACACGCCTGCGACCGATAAATCGCCGAAGCGTGTCGAGTTTGTTCTCGACGTGGAGCCTTGCCCGTGTGCCTACCGAACCCTGACGGATTCTAAACATCGATCCACGGAAACCTCTGATTCTGAGGAATTAAGAAGTTGCGGGGGTGGGATTTGAACCCACGACCTTCAGGTTATGAGCCGAAAGGCGGGGGTTTGATTATGAACCACTTGCGACAACCGGGTGCGTGTCGGTTGCGCTTAAAACGCGTTAGAAAGCGGCTCTAGACTCGTCGTCCTCCGTCCATTCTCGGTATTCATTCAGCGCACGGGCCCGCTCTCTTACGGCCTCGTAAATCCGCTTTGAGGCGTACCTGCTCCCCCAAAAACTTTCGCTCAATTCCTTGATGTATTCCTTCTCTCCACTGAAATATTCGGTCCATTTCTTGTGCGCATTCAGAAACGAGGCATGAGGTGCAACCGATTTCTGGACCATTTTGTTGTTTAGTTTGTTGAGTGGATCTGGGCTTCGAATTGGTTCGGGGTTTTGTATCCGATCGAAGAGTGTTTGCGGTGGGTGTTGTAATAGCCTTCGATGTATTCGAAGATT
>JBBRPL010000105.1:0-27462 GCA_038228205.1 Chthoniobacterales bacterium | reverse complement strand
CCGCCTCGACCCGCCTCGACCCGCCTCGACCCGCCTCGACCCGCCTCGACCCGCGTTACCCGTCCGACACCGCTTCACTCGGCAACGCGATCGCCACAGGCCCCCTAACTAAATTTTAAATCGGGTTCGTTGATTGGTGCCACGCCGCACGGGAAACGCGGCGAACCCTGCTAATCCTAAATCCGGAAATGGGAACCACAGATTTCACGGATAGCACGGATAAGCAGACACGAACGAGGATTCTCCCATCGGGTGAGTGGCTTCGTGCGTCCGGACACCCGGATCCCTTTGAGTCCGTGCCATCCGTGAAATCCGTGGTTATTTCCATCTCCGTTTTTAGGCTAATTCGCCTCCCCCTCCAACGCCATCCACGCGCGGTTCTGGTAGCTGCACGAACAGCCGGCCGAGGCGTCGGGCAGCAGCACCAGTCCGCCCACGGGCAGTGCGTTGATCCAGCAGCCCGGTCGCACGCCGCCGAAATCCTCGGAGTAGGAACTGCGCGTCAGGTCACGATAGCCCAGCGTGGCCGAGCGGTAGAGCAGCATGTGCTTCGAGCCCGCCAATTGCCCGCAGCCGTGCGAGCGCTTGAAGTCAAACGGCAGATCCCCGCCGGTCGCGAGATCCCATGATCCGCCCTGCGCGTAGATCGTGCCGCCATTGATCAGCGGCCGCGTTGTGTAGGTCGCGTCCTTCACCCAGACGCGCTCACCCGTGGCCCCGCGATGCATCGCCAGCCGGCCGCCAATTTCCGACGGGAGCTTGTAACGCGTGGCCTGGTAGCTGATGAGCAGCGCGTCTGCTTCGGCCTGGTAGGCGAGCATCGTCCCGAAGATGTCCTCTCCATTCGTCCACACGATCTTGCCGGTCTTGATATCGATCGCCACCACGCGCCCCGGAGGCTGCTTGATCACGGGCGCCTTCGCCGTGGACGCGGCGCGCGGGTCCCATTTGTCACCCTCAGCGATGGGACGATCGATGAGATAGGCGCGCCCGGAACCGATCGCGATGGCATTGTGGCGGATCGATTCCTTTGCATCGTACCTCCACCGCAGCTCGCCGCTGGCCGGATCGAGCGCAAACAAGGCCGACGATTCGCTGAGCAGTTCGGACATGTCGGTTGCCTTCCAAGCGGCGCGCACCTGCACTTCCGGCCTGGCCAGGGAACCGAACAGCGTCCCGCCGTCGCAAGCGATGTAGCCCCATCGGCCGGGCTGGCCGTCGGCCTGCCGGGGCGCGGGAAACTCCGCCAGCTTCTCGCCGGTCACAGCGTCGAGCTTGTAGCAGGCCTTCTTGTCGTGGACGAACACGTGCTTGCCCGCGACGCAAAAATTGCTCCCCGTGATCGCCGTGCCGGAAAGGTGATCCAGATTGTAGGCCGCCAGCACATTGGGCAGCGCGAAGGTCCAGAGGGTGCGGCCATTGTAAGCATTGACCGCGCGCAGCTCGTTCAGGCCTTCGACAAACATCCGCCCCTCGTAGAAGAGCGGCGCCGGGCCGCGGCCGTGGCGCTGCGGGATCTCGAGATCCACATCGCGGAACCACAGCGCATGCAGCGAACCTTTCACCACGTCGTCCGTCGAGCAACTCGTATTGCCCAGGTCCGAATACTGGTGTGTCCAGCTCCCGGTCCCAGCCAGGGCGCCGCGCGTCACCAGCGTCATCGCGCCCGGCGGGCCGGAGCAGAGCTGGCCGCCGTAGGGACGCAGCACCGCCGGAGGATTCTCCGCCGTCGCGGCCACTGGTCCCTCGCGCAGCGAGCGCGACGACACGACGAGATCGGCAAAGTACTTGCCGTAATGCGGCGCCGCGGCCTCGCCTTGATGCACGGTAATGCGCACCCCGTAGAGCCCGGCCTCGCTCACGCGCCGGCGCACGCGGGCCACATCCTCGGCCGAAGCGGTGATCGCATAGATTTGCAGATTCGTCTTCGCGGCCAGGGCCAGCGCCAGGCTGCCGTCGCCGCAGTCCAGGTCCAGGCAATAGCCGTCCTTGATTCCCGTGCGCTGGACAATCTCGTCGGCCGCCTTGTCGAAAAAAGCGTCCACTGCGCCGGGCTGCCGCGCCGGTCCCGTCAGCGCCGGCGCCGCATGCGGCTGGCCGTCAAAGGCGTAAATCGTGCCGCGATCCGTGCTCACGAACAGCCGCCCGCCGGCGACCGCCAGCCCGAGGGGCGCGCCATCGACTTCCGCCGACCAGACTTTCTGGCGCGAATCCGTATCGATGGCCGTCACCGTCGTGCCGCCGCTGGCGAAGATCGTCTTGCCCGCCACGATCACCGCCGCGCTGCCGTTGATCTTGTCCGCGGGCCAGGCGAGCTCCGGCACCACGCCCTTCACCGGTGTGCCTTTGCGATCAGGCACCTCCTTCTCGACGAGACGCACCACCCTCACACCCGCGACCGTGCCATTCACGAGCCCGCCAGGCATGGCGGCCACCGTGCCCGGGCCGACCTTGGCGCGCAGGTCACCGGTTTTCTCGTCATAGGAGTTGCCGGCGTTGAAAAAACTGTCGCCGATCGCCACCGCCAGCGCGCCGCCGATGCGGCCATTCGCCTGCAGTTGGTAATACTTGAACTCGCCCGTGCTGCGCGAGAAACCCGCCGGCACCGCCCGCCCCGTGGGCACCAGCAATTGCTCCGCCGTCGCCACGAAATACCCCTGCGGCGAAACGCCGCTCTCGGCATTCGCGCCGCCGTGCGGCTGCGGCATGTAAATCTTGCCGGCGGTGTCGTTGCGCCACACCTCTTTTCCCGTCGCCGCATCGATCGCGCGAATGAAAATCCCGTCCGACTGCCACACGCCCGCGGCGAAGTAGACAATATCATCGCGCACCACCGGCGCGCCGCGCACCGGCCAGCGCGAGACCATGCGACCATTGCCGAGGATCATCTCATCGCTGGGTCCGCAGCGCCACCGCTCGATCAGCCGTCCATCGACGATCGACAGCGCGTAGAGATAGCCATCGTCACTCGGAGCGAAGACCCGGTCCTTCCACACCGTCGGCGCGAAGCGCACGGGCCCGCCAGTAAAGAACGACCAGCGTTCGCGGCCCGTGGCCGTATCGAGCGCCACCACCCGCCCATCCTCCGAGCTGCCAAAAAACGCCAGACCCCCCGCCACCGTCACATCGAACGCCCGATCGAACATCATCCGATCGTCGCGCGGCCACGAGGGGCTCGGGCCATGCAGCGGCTGGTACTTCCAGGCCGGCGAAAGCTCATGCGGTAGCAACTCTGCCGTGTAGCCACTGCGCTCCGCGTCGGCGCGATACGTCGGCCAATCGGCGGCGCGCGCCGTCGCGAGGGTCAGGAGGGCGATCGCAAGAGAGGTGAATTGTTTCATGGCGGGAATGCGTCCGATGGTGCACGAGCCCGCGGGTCCACGCCATCCTTGCTTTTTGAGATTAAGACGGACTCAACATATCAAGCTGGTCGGGAGTGTTGGCCATGATTAGGACGCCTTTGTGGGGCAAATAGCACGCAAATCCACCTTTCGGATAAGTCATGCCGTTGGAGCGAAACTATACGCAAGAAAAAGTGGCCGCATGGTTCAGATCGTGTCCGGCTGGCCCGCAATCGCCAAACGAATCGCGGTGACTCGTCCTTCCGAGGAAATCGTGTCCACGTCCATCCCGCCATCCCAATGGATGGCGAATCCATATGGAATCACCACAGCATCTCGCTCCCCGATAGCCTCACAAACAAACGAATATCACAAATCACTTGGATCGGCCGGACCGCCATCAAACGTCCAGTGCTGATCGCTCGGGATCACGGCGGCATCGTGGAAGTGAGCCAAATCATGGACCCCAATCAGCCCGCTATCGCCGCAAATCTCATCGCCCTCACGTCGCCACTCGGGAGAGTCCAGAGACACCGAGAAGCCATCGCGCACTGCAAGCACTATCCGTGGCATCTCCCAACCTTGAGGCGGCGGCGTGTCCAATGTCATCTCCACGCTCCACTCGCCAATCAAACAAGGCCCAACAAGGCACCCCAATCCGCTCATCCCTGCAGTCTCTTCGTCATATCCCGGGTCGCAGACCACGACCTTGGGTGATGCAAGGGTGAATCTGCCTAGTTGCTGGACTCTGGGCATGGCGCGTGGTGTGGACTAACAAGTGACTATGCCAGTCTGGCCGTTACCCCGATTCGGGGTGATCCACAGCCCAATCCTGGGATTCGAAGGGTTGAAGGGACGCACATCCCCTCTGAGAGTGGCAGAGGCGGGGCTCTTCAGAAACACTTTTCCGCTGGATGACCGCAAAACGCGCAAGCTACCAGTCGCCTTCGCTCACGCTCCACATGCGTGCCGCACATCTGTCGGCCTTCGCAGTGGTTCCGCGCGAGAACCCACAGAGATTTGCTCGCCCGAGAGGCACCTGCCGCCACCAGCACCTCGACCGCAGCCTCGGAGGTGCTTCGGCTCCGCCCATGGTTGTCTCCACGGCACCGCAGACTTCTCGCAAAGCCTCGAATCCCCGCTCCGCTGCCAATGACGTGTTTTGTGAAGTGCTGAAAATCAGAATGCGCGGGTGGATCGGCATCTCCGAAGACGATGGCAAAGTCGGGCGGCGGAGCCGCGATTCTTTTCCCCATCGCGTTGCGGAGAACGCGATCCACCTACGCGCTTTCTCAGCGCGCGGATCCAATCTCGCAACACGCTGCTCAACATCATCTCCGCACTGATTTTGGCTGCCTTTCGTCTTTGGACCCTCAGGATGGCACGTTGGGGGACGGCGCTCACGCACACAGTCGCGGGGCCAGCGATCTCGCCGCTCCGTTCATCCTTCATCCTTCATCCTTCCACCGCAGGCCTCCCGCACGCACCCCCGCAGCCAGCGATGAGCAGGATCGGAGTCCTGTCGCGGGTGCCAGAGCAAGGAGACGGTGAACTCCGGCGTGGAGACCGGAAGCCGAAAGCTATGCAGGCCGGCGCGCAGGACTCCGGTGTGTCGTTCGGGGACGCTGGCGATCAGGTCGGAGGCCCGCGCCAGAGCCAGTGCGGTCGCAAAGCCACCGACGATCGTGACGATCTTCCTGTCCAGCCCGAGCGGCTCCAGGGCCTCATCGATCGGTCCCTTGTCGAGACCATCCCGCGAGACGCTGATGTGCCCGCCAGCCGCATATCGGGCGGGCGTGATCCGGCCCTTGCCCAACGGATGCCGCGCGCGCACGACGCCGATGAGACGATCCCGGAACAGGGCCTGCGCACGCACCTCCGGGCTGGCCGTCTTCCCCACGACGCCGGTTTCCAGATCCACGGTCCCGTCGCGCAGGGGCGTGCTGTCTTTGTCCGGCTTCTGCACGAACCGCAGCCGCACGCCGGGAGCCTCCGCGCCGGCGCGGGCGATGAGCTGCGGTCCGAAGTTCTCCACAAAGCCCTCGCTGGTGCGCAGCGTAAAGGTGCGGACCACGCCTTTGAGGTCGAGCTTCCCGGCAGGGCGAAGCACCGCTTCCCCACCCTGCACGAGCTGGCTCACGTGCTCGCGGAGCTCGAGCGCGCGCGGAGTGGGCACGAGGCCGCGTCCGGCCCGGACCAGAAGCGGATCGCCCGTCGTCTCCCGCAAGCGCGCCAGGGCCCGGCTCATCGCCGACGGGCTCAGGCGCAGCCGGCGGGCGGCGCGCGCCACGCTGCCCTCCGCGAGCAGCACATCCAGGGTGACAAGAAGATTGAGATCGGGCCTCGACATACATCCACCATGGCACAGATCGATCGGACTGTGGCGTTAAACGCACGAATACAATGCAAATGGTGCGTCTTCCGCCATGTCATGGAAGGGGCCAATGTCGGTGCATGTTCAAAAAAATCGTTCCAGAACGCGACGAAACCGCCGCTCACCATGCGAAAGCTTCGGTGCGCGGATCGCTCGCCGCCCTTTCGCTATCCATGTTGCTGTCCTCTCTCGGCATGAGCATCGCCAATGTGGGCCTGCCGACTCTGGCCCATGCGTTCACCGCTCCGTTCCAGCAGGTCCAGTGGGTCATTCTCGCCTACCTCCTCGCCATCACCACCCTCATCGTCAGCGTCGGGCGACTCGGCGATATCACTGGCCGCCGCCGCCTGCTCCTGGCCGGGATCTTCCTGTTTACCGTGGCCTCGGTCCTGTGCGGGCTCGCGCCCACGCTGGGGCTGCTGATCGCCGCCCGAACCGCGCAGGGCCTCGGAGCGGCCGTCATGATGGCGCTCACCATGGCCTTTGTCGGAGAGACGGTTCCGAAGGCCAGGACTGGCAGCGCCATGGGGCTGCTCGGAACGATGTCCGCGATCGGCACCGCGCTCGGCCCATCGCTCGGCGGTGTTCTCATCGCCGCGCTCGGTTGGCCGGCCATCTTCCTCGTCAATGTGCCGCTGGGAATCCTGACCTTTCTCCTCGCGCGTCGCCACTTGCCGGCGGATCGCCGGGAGCCAATGGCCGCCCGGACCCGCTTCGACCATCCCGGCACGCTGCTGCTGGCTCTCACGCTCGCGGCTTATGCCCTCGCCATGACCATGGGGCGCGGCCATTTCGGTTCGCTCAATATCGCGCTGCTCCTGGCGGCAGCTTGCGGCGCGGGCCTCTTCGTGCGCACCGAGGCGAGAGCGGCATCGCCTTTGATTCGGCTGGCCACGTTCGGCGATCCGGCGCTCAACACGAGCCTCGCCACGAGCGCGCTCGTCTCGACGGTGATGATGGCGACGCTGGTCGTCGGTCCATTCTATCTCTCGCGTGCGCTCGGGCTCGATGCGGCCATGGTGGGGCTCGTCCTGTCGGTCGGCCCCGTGGTCGCCGCGCTCACGGGTGTGCCCGCCGGACGCCTGGCAGACCGCTTGGGCGCGCCGCGCGTGACCATCATCGGGCTCATCGGAATCGCCGCCGGTTGCTGCCTGCTATCCCTATTGCCGTCCACTCCCGGCATCTTTGGCTATGTGGCTCCCATCGTTGTCATGACCGCCGGCTACGGGCTGTTCCAGACGGCTAACAACACCGCCGTCATGGCCGGCATCCGCCCGGATCAGCGGGGCGTGATTTCCGGAATGCTGAACCTGGCGCGCAATTTGGGGCTCATCACCGGCGCCTCCGTGATGGGCGCGGTATTCGCGTTCGCTTCGGCGACGAACGACATCACCACCGCCCATCCCGAGGCCGTGGCCACCGGGTTGCGGACCACGTTCGCCATCGCGCTGATCCTGATCCTCGCCGCGCTCGCCATCGCGGCTGGAGGCCGTGCGGGAAGCAAGGTCATTGGCTTTTGGGCCACGGCAGGGCGGAGCGAACGTTTGGGATCGGCGGGTCGCGAGGTGGAGGTGGCGCGGGAGCCTCGTGTTTGACCGACGAAGTCGGTGGGTGGAACACGATGGGATGACCGCGAGAGCGGGGTGACTACAGAAGAAAACCCTTCGTGCGGCACCCTTCTCGGGGACCGTGACAGAGTCCACACCCCTTGGACCCGACGATGCGGCGGGAAAATCCTTCTCAACCCCTCCGGCGTTGCTACCCTCGGAGTCAATGAGCGTCCTTCCACCGCTTTGGACCGGCAGTCTGTTGGTATATAACGCCAAACGGCGTGATATGCAGACTGGTAGAATCACTGGTTAGGCGATCGCCAGCCGTCCCGTGAAATCTGACGTTTATGTTCTCCCAGCAGAGCAATTCGAGACGACTCGCACTGCGCTCGATTCTCGGCTCGCTGTCCCCGAGGACACGCCAGACTTTTACGCCGAGTGGAGCAGCGTTCGCGAGCAGCTCGACCATACGCTCAACGCCTTTCATACGAGCGATGATCCCATGCCCGACTACATCCTCTCCGATGAGTGGTCCCATCAGCGGCAGCAGGCGATGGGCATTTATCGCCTTCCCATCTTCTGTCGCGAGTTCGTGCTCGCCGTGCAGCAGGTTCTCGGTCGCCAGCCGGACTTTTGGCTGCTCGACGTGGCCTGTGAGTGCTACGACACTCCGCCAGACATTCCGTGGGGCGAGGTCATCATCACTGCGGACGGTCTTTACACCGATGACAAACGACTCTCCAAAGAACTCGACGTTCCACGCCAACTCCGAATCCGGGCGAACGCCTAACCCGGCAATTTCTATCCCGCTGTCGTCGCCGGTTTGCGAGAGCTTGGCGCGACCACGACGCTTGAGCTTCTATTGCGCGCTCGCCAGGCACTGTTTCCCGACGCCGAACCACCCACCGATTGGGAGGCTCGCCGCGAAGTCCTTCCGTGGTGGCCCAAAGACAAGAACGCGCCCACCCCAGCTTGGAGCATCGAGACCGAACGCATCGACAAAGAACTCTGGGCAGACCCGGACAAACTCGGCGAACGCATTCAAGAGTATGCGACGCGCCACAACCTGATTCCCAATGCGAACGTCGCCTAACGCGAGCGAGGGATTGAGGCACCGGGAGAAATGTCGAGCCCTTTCAGGGCAATTGCGTTTGTGGGTCCGAACCCAGGGCGGCGCTCGTTTTACTCGCTTGCCCTGGGCTGGCCTGTTGAAGGCCTTCGGCCTAGACAATCCAGGAATCAAGGCATTCGATTCGTTTGATGCGAGTGATGCGTGGGCCAAAATCCGTTTATCCATATTGCGAACAACGTCGAACCTCACGGCGCGGCTCCGCTGCCGCCGCCAGCCGTTGCCTACGGCTGGGCCGTTGAGAGCGACCTGGGACCGCAATACGTGACCGTGAAGGGTGCTACGCCTGCCGACTCACCACTCACTGCCGTGCGCGTATGGCTGGTCTGCCAAACGAAGGGAAGATGAAACCGCCCCTCAAGGTAGCCTTGATCGCGCTGGCGGCTTTGGTCATTTTATGGACCGTTTGCTACATTTGGAACCGCAATACGTCCGATTACGAGTACCACTTGGAAATGATTGTTCGACCGGACCCGCCATCCAAATAGAAACGCGGTAGAATCGCGGTGGGACATTTTCGAGCAATTCAAATCAGGACACCACCGGCGATGCTTGCCGCTTGACGCTGTCCCTTGCGGAGCAGTCAAGTATCGGGAGTTCTCCCGTCCGAGCGCGACCAAACCCGATGATCTCCCTCCGCACCCTCGCTTTCCTCCTCATCTCGTGCGCTCCGCTCGTCGCCGCCGAAAACAAGCCCAATATCCTCTTCGTCCTCATTGACGACCAAGGTTGGCCCACGCTCGGGTGCTACGGCAGCACCAAGGCGCCCACGCCGCATCTCGACGCGCTGGCGCGCGAGGGGATGCGCTTCACGCAGGCTTACGTGATGCCGCAGTGCACGCCCACCCGCGCGGCCTTGCTCAGCGGACAGCATACCGCGCGCACGGGCATGTGGCACGTCATCCCCTGGTACGGCACGCCGTGGGGGCGCGTCACCGAGCCGGCGTTTCGCGAGCAGTTTCCGCGCGATGCCTTCACCCTGCCGAAGGGCCTGCGCAGCGCCGGATATGCCACCGGCATGGCCGGCAAGTGGCATCTCACCACCGGGTCGGATGGCGATTACGAGGCGCTGAAGCCCGCCGCCTCGGCCGCCTATGGCTTCGACTTCGTGGCGCCGCGCGGGCCGGGCCGACCGGGCGAAGGCGACAAGTGGGTCGATCATCTCACCGATCAAGCCATCGGCTTCATCCGGGAGCATCGCGCGGAGCCGTGGTTCTTCTACCTCGCGCATCACACCATCCACAACGTCGTCGCCGCGCCTGAGGGTCTGGTGAAAAAATATCTCGCCGCCGGGGCGCCCGCCGAGGGAATGCACAACGCCACCTATCTCGCGGCGCTCGAGCACATGGACGATTCGGTGGGCCGCTTGCTCGCCGCGCTCGATGAAATGAAACTGCGAGAGAGCACCCTCGTCGTCTTCCTCTCCGACAATGGCGGCGTGAAGGACATCTGCGCGCTGCCCGCGACCGCCGAAACGAGCGAGCCGCTGAAGATCAGGGAGCAGGAGTTCGACAACGCGCCGCTGCGCGCCGGGAAAGGGAGCCCGTATGAAGGGGGCATCCGGGTGCCCTGCATCGTGCGCTGGCCCGGCCAGATCCCCGTCGGCGCGGTCTCCGACACGCCCATCCATGTCATTGACTGGATGCCCACCCTGCTCGCGGCGGCGGGCACGGCCGCGCCGAAGGAGCATGTGACCGATGGCGTGAACCTGCTGCCCCTGATGCGCGGCGGCAGCATCGCGCCGCGTCCGCTCTACTGGCACATGCCGCTCTACGATCTGCGCTGGGCCGCGACCCCCTGCGCCGTGCTGCGCGACGGCGACTGGAAACTCATCGAGTATTTCGGCGATTCCTATGATGCCAGTCTCCACTACCAGGCCGGACGCCGCCTGGAGTTGTTCAATCTCCGTCAGGACACCGGCGAGCGACATGATCTCGGGTCGAGCGACGCGGACCGCGCGAACCGGATGAGCGAGCAACTTCACGCCTGGCTCCGCTCGATTCCCGCCGAGATTCCCACGGCGAATCCGCACTTCGATGCGGCGAAGGCTTTTACCGAAACCAGGGAAAAGCCCGCGTGGCTGAAATGAGGGAGCGGCTGGGTTTCTGCAAGGAATACGACGCCACTCAGAAGGCGGCCCCGCCGCCATGAGCGGCTGGGAGAATTCTCCACCACCCACTACCGATGATCCTGTTGACTCGCCTCTTCTTCCTCCTGGCCCTCGTGGGCGCCCCAGCCTTCGCCGCCACGCCACCGAATATCGTCTTCATCTTCGCCGATGACCTCGGCTACGGCGACCTCGGCTGCTACGGAGCGAAGGACATCAAGACGCCGCACATCGACCGGCTGGCGCGGGAGGGGACGCAGTTCACCAGCTTTTACGTCGCGCAGGCCGTTTGCACCGCGTCGCGGGCGGCGCTGCTCACCGGCTGCTACTCCAATCGCGTCGGGATGGCGGGCGCGCTGAATCACACCAGCACCACGGGACTCCATCCGGACGAGAGGCTGCTCAGCGAATTGCTCAGGTCGCAGGGTTACGCGACGGCCATCTACGGCAAGTGGCATCTCGGCCATCGCGAACCATTCCTGCCCACGCGACGCGGCTTCGATGAATGGTTTGGCATCCCCTACTCCAACGACAACGGGCCCCTGCATCCCGTCATCCGCGGCATTCCTTCGCTGCCGCTCTACGAAAACGAATCGGTCGTCGAACTGGACCCCGACCAGTCGCAATTCACGCGGCGCATCACGGAGCGCGCGGTGCAGTTCATCGAGCAGCACCAGGCCCAGCCTTTCTTTCTCTACGTGCCGCACATCATGCCGCATGTGCCGATCTTCGCCTCGGCGAAATTCCTGGGCACGAGCGGGCGCGGCCTCTACGGCGATGTGGTGCAGGAGCTGGACTGGTCGGTGGGAGAAATCATGGCTGCTCTGCGCGCGCACGGTCTCGACGCGCGCACGCTGGTCGTGTTCACGTCGGACAACGGGCCTTTTCTTTCCTATGGCGAACACGCCGGTTCCGCCGGGCCGCTCCGCGAGGGCAAACTCACCGCCTTCGGCGGCGGCGTGGATGTGCCGTGCCTGCTGCGCTGGCCGGGCCACGTCCCCGCCGGTCGCGTGACGGATGAACTCGTCACCACCATGGACCTCTACGCGTCGTTCGCGCATCTGGCCGGGGCGCCGCTGCCGCCGGCCAAGATCGACGGCCTCGACCTCACGCCCTTCCTGCTCGGCGAGCCCGGCGCGAAGGCGCGCGACACGTTCTGGTTCTATTCCGGCGAGGAGTTGCAGGCCGTGCGCGTGGGCGACTGGAAGCTGCACGTGCCGCACGAGTATCTCACCGTGGCCGGGGAACCTGGCAAGGGTGGGAAGCCATCGAATTGGGCGAACATGAAACCGATGGACATCGAAGTCTCGGGCATCCGCGGCATCGCCAGCCGCCATGGCTATCGCGTGGAGAAAATCGGGCTGGCGCTTTACGATGTCCGGCACGACCCCGGTGAAACCCGCGACCTGGCCGGCGCCCATCCCGAAATCGTCGAGCGCTTGCAGGCCGAAGTCGCGAAGGCCCGTGCGGACCTCGGCGATGCGCTCACGGGCGTGCCCTCCACGAATGCCCGCCCCGCCGGCCACGTTGCCGGTGCAGCGAGCCAGAACGGAAAGCCAGCGAGCCCGCCGAAGTGAAGGGTAGCCATGGAACCCCGCAAACTTCATCCTCCGCTTCAGCCGTGAGAACCAGCATCCCCCTGCTCAGCCTCCTCATCCTCGCAATCACCACCCTGGGCAGTTTCGCGCGGGGTGAGGACGTGACGATCGCCCCGGAGAAGATGGTGATCGTGACGCCCGGGAAGACGGAGGACGCCAAGGCTGCGGAACTCGCGGCCAGTGCGGCGCAGGAACTGGCGAAGCATCTCCGGCTCATCACCGGAGCGGAGGTCGGGATCGTCGCGGGTGATAGCGTGGGGGCGGGGCGGTATCCGTTTTATGTGGGCATCGCGCCGCCCGGGGAGGTGCGGCCCTTCGCGCCGGAGGAGGCGCGGTGGGCGGTGAAGGCGGATGCCACCTACCTGTATGGCGAGGCGAATAATGGCGCGCTGTTTGCCGTGTATGGATTCCTGGAGGAGACGCTGGGGGTGCGCTGGATCGGCCCCGGGGAGCGCGGGACGGCCTTCACTCGGCAATCGCCACTCACGCTGCGGAGCGGCGAGTCCTCGTGGGCGCCCGGGCTGCTCCTGCGCAAGCTCCGCGTGGATGCGCGGCCTGGTATTTATCCGCAGAAGAAGGAATCGGTGGCCGACTTCTGGGACTTCATGCGCACGCCGGCGGCGCACGATCAATATGCGAACGACGAGCGGGCCTGGCAGTTGCGGATGCGCATGGGCGCGCACGCGGAGATCAACTACGGCCACGCGTTTACCAATTGGTGGCGCATGTATGGCCAGACCCATCCCGAATACTTTGCGCTCAAACAGGACGGGAAGCGCGAGCCCGAGCAGATGAAGTCCGACAAGCCCATCTACACGGCCGACAACCCGCGCGGTTTCCAAAACATCAAGCTCTGCCCCAGCAATCCCGAGGTGGCGCGGCAGATCGTGCGGAACTGGGTCGCAGCCGGGCGCCGCACCAAGTGGATCAATGTGTGCGAGAACGATAGCCCGCCGGTGAATTTCTGCACCTGTGCGGAGTGCACGAAGCTCGATGTGGAAAAGCCCGGCGAGAAGCCCGGTGACCATCTGACCGATCGCTATATCCATCTGGCCAATGCCGTGGCGCGCGAGGCCCGGCTGCTCGATCCCGAAGCCGGCGCGGTGATCTACGCCTACAACGAAACCGAGCAACCCCCGCGGCGCGAGCGGGTCGATGAAAATGTCCTCATCGCCGTGGTCCCGACGACGGCGGACCTGACGGCGCTCGATGCGCTGCTCGGCGGCTGGCACGCCGCGGGCGCGCGGCAGATGCTCATCCGCCCGAACCTGCTCCTCTACTACGCGAGCACGGTGATGCCGATGGGTTTTGAAAAGCAGATGTTCGACGTGTTCCAGGTGGCCTATCGGAACGGCGCCGTCGCAGCGGATTACGATGCGCTCACGGGCTTCTGGTCCTCGTGCGGCCTGGGCTACTACGTCCTCGCCAAATCGCTCTCCGAGCCCAGCCGGACGTTCGACTATTGGCTCGATCATTATTGCGCCGCGTATGGTCCCGCGGCCGCGGAGGCCAGGGCCTACTTTACATTCTGGCGCACGGAACTCTGGGAGAAGCGGCTCCAGCCCGACATGGACAAAATCATCACCACGGGCCGGTATTTCAACTTCGCGCGCGGGCTCATGTGGTCGTTGGATCGCTATTACACCCCCGCCGATTTCGATCGCGCGGAGGCGCTGCTCCAGCCGGCGCTGCAAAAGGATCTGACCGCCGCGCAGAAGGACCGTGTGCGGGAACTCGTCCTGACCACGCAGCAGGCGCGCCTGACCTACCAGGCCGTATGCGCGAAGGGCGCGGAAAAGTTCGAGTACTCGCGCGCCCTCCTCGCCTTCCGGCACGAGCACCAGGACGACCTCACCTCGAGTTGGCTCGGCGTCTTTGGCAACGAGGCGCACTTCGGCGATCTCGCGGGACTCAAGACGGCCGAGCGCTTGAAGGAATATCCGCTGCCGTGGCTGGCCACGGCGCTGGCGTGGCGTTTCAAGATCGATCCCAAGGATCTCGGGCTGGCCGAGAAATGGTGGCAGCTCCCGTGGTCGGAGATGAAGACATGGGAGCTGCTGCGCACCGATGCGCCGTGGGAGAATCCTTACACTGGCGACAGCACGCCCTCGCCCGCGCTGCGGGCGCAGCTCAAGAACTACGACGGCATCGGCTGGTATGCCACTTCGGAACGCACGCCGGTGCAGTTCCGGGGGCGCCAGGTGTATTTGTATTTCGGCGGCGTGGACGAGTCGTGCTGGGTTTACGTCAACGGGCGCCTCGCCGGGCAGCATCTGTTTGCGAAGCCGGATGACTGGAATACGCCCTTCGAAATTCGCATCGACCCGTTTATCGACTGGCAGCAACCGGAGCAGACAATTACCGTGCGCGTGGAGGACAAGGGCGGCGCGGGTGGGATCTGGAAGACGGTGTGGATGGTGTCGAGGAAGTGAAGGAAAGGGTGGTGAGAACGAGCAAGGTCGGCTGCGATGATGGCAAGCGGGCTCTCGCTCTTGACGGGCGTGTCGCGCCAGCGATTGTAGTCACGGGAGGGCCGGGCGCAAAAATTCCGTCCGGTATTGGGGAGCGAGCGCTTCGGCCTTTGCTTTGAGCGCCGTTTGCGCGGCCTCGTCCAGTTTTGGGGCTGGAGCCGTGCGACTTGCGACAGGGACGCCAACGGACAGGAAAAAATCCTCCTGGCCAGCGGGCGAACACAGGCACAGCAGCCGCGCGTTTCGCTCCGACACGTTGCGGAAATGATGGGGCGCATTGGCCGGGATGTTCGCGGTCTCTCCGGCCCTCACGACGGATGACGCGCCGCGGAAGGTGACCTCGATCTCGCCCTCGAGGATGGTAAACACGTGCAAGGAACTCCCCCCACTGGCGGCACCCGGCTATTCGAGACGATTGCGCCATATTATTACGAAGTCGCCTCGTTCGCTCTCGATGATAATCTTCCGGGTGGGCGTTTTGCCGGTTCGGAGCACAAAGAATAAGCCGGTATCCGCGGCTCGGAAGATGTGAAGTTGCGATTTATGCCTGGCTGCGAGCGCGCGAATGGCCGCAGCGTCCTTCTCGCGAATGTCGGCTTTGCCATCCTTTGTCGCGCGGATGTTAAGGTTGCTCAATCCAGGAATTTCCGGAAGATAGACACCGGATGCGGTTAGAAACGCGCGGCCAGAGATGTCAAAACGCTCCGTGTGGTCGCCGGACTGAAAATAATAGACGCCCTCTACAGAGGCGTCTGGATAGAAGAATCCGTCAATGACTGTCGTCGCCACGATGTGGCTACCGGCGCGGAGCATTGAGGAGCACAGGAAGAAGCCGAGAACAAAATACGCTGGTTTCATGGAAGAGTGACACTCAGGCCTCATGCAGCAGGGGTTTGAGCCTGGCCTCCGGATCGTAAATACCAACAGGAGTTTCGCCGCCGAAGGCGGCCAAGCGCTGAAGCAGGTCGCGGGGACAGGCAAGGATGGGAAGACGTGCCACCACACCGTCGGGACTTGACACTTCAATCCGGAAAAAGGTCGCGGCGCGAATCTCCGGCAATGTAACGGGAACCGATCCTATGACGGTTTGACCGCCGAGCATCTGGACTTTCTTCCAAGGCTGGCGCTCCCCAATGGGCATGGCGGTCGCGGAACTCAACTGGAAGATTCGGATCGAAAGTTCCTGTTCGCGCCGATCCCCATCGGGATTGCGCAGGATCAGCGCTGCCTTCGCCGGGCCCCCGGCGAATACGACCTGCGGCGTCTCTGCAGGGACGACTTCCAAATCCGCCCACGCTGGAGCAACGCCAGCCAGGAGAAAGAAAGCGACAACCCGGATCTTCATGACGCGAGTGTAGGGAGCGTTTCGATGATAGCCAGACCTCAGCGACGTTCCGCTTTGCCCGGTGGTCATGGCGTCAGGCCAAGGCTATATGCAAATAACTCAACACGTAGTCCAACAGGCTCAGCATCCCAGACAATTTCATAGTCAAAGATACTTGCGTCGCCCACTTAGCTACCCCAACGACTCCCCTTTCTGAAACTCCGGCATGATGCGGATCTGGCGGGGGCGCTGGAGGGCGCCGCGCGCCAGTTGAATGACGAGCCGCGCGAGGCGGCGGGCGTGGACGTCGGGATCGGCCCGGTAGCGGGCCAGCGGGGGCGAGAAGTATTCGAGGAAGTGGTCGCTGTCCCGGGCGATCACCGCCGCGTCCTGCGGGACTCTTACTCCGCGGCGCATCAATTCGCTGGTCAGCATGAGCGCCGGCATGGAGCGGCCGACGAGAAAGGCCGTCGGCGGCGGATTCTGCCGAAGCAACGTGTCGAGGCGATGGCGGATGCTCTCCGGGGTGCCGTCGTGCCGGGCGATGATCGGGATGATCGCGGCTCCGGCCTTGGCGCCCGGTAAGGCCTCGAGGTAACCTGCTTCGCTTTCGTCGTCTCCGGCGGCGCCGCTGGCCTGGAGGAAGAGGGCGATTCGCCGATGGCCACGCTGCAAGAACTGTCCGACGGCATGCCGGCAGACCGCCCGATAGTCGAAATCCACGGACGAGAGCTCGATGCCGGCGTGGGAGGAACCGGAGAGAACGCCCGGCAGTTCGCTCGCGGCAAACCAGCGCTGCATGCGCTCATTGGTCACGAACAGGACCCACGCCGCCGCGGGCATTTGGTGGGTGAGCGCGGCCAGGTCCTTTTCCGGGCGGCGCGAATACCAGCGCCGTCCGCTATGGATCTCGAGTTGCAAGCCGGCGGCGGCGAGCAGTTCGCGCAGTTTGTCCATCCAGCAGAGGGCGAACGGGGATACTTCCTGCAGGGGCAGCGGGGTCAACAGGCCGACGACCTGGGACCGCTGGACTCCGCTGCCCTGCGCGCGCCGGACGATGACCCGGGCCCGGCCGGGGGTATTCTTCAGCCATCCTTCGCGGCGGAGTTGATCCAGGGCGAGGCGCAGCGTCGGGCGGCTGATATTGAGCTGGCGGCTGAGTTCACGTTCGCCGGGCATTCGTTCGCGCCACAGGCCCTCCTGGAGAGCTTCGCGCAGGGTTTTTGCCGTCTGCTCGGCGAGCGATGGGCGATGAGGGGCGAGGTGCACGGGCCGGAAGGAGGAAGAAATCAGTGAGGGCTCGGACGATGGACTGAAGCCGCGGTCTTAGAATGCTCTGACGGCGAGACGCCAGAGAACATATCACGCTCGGCAGCGCGCTTGCGGATCGACGCTCCCCCTCCCTCCAACTTCTTCATCGTTGCCGGTCGCCTCCGCTCCCGCCCTTCGGGCCGCCCCGCAGTCGCGGGGCAGGCTATTTGCCAGCACTTGCCGGTGCTGCCCTTCGGGCGGTCTGCGACCGGCTATCTCGTTCCACTCGGTTCGCTCCACTCGGTTCATCCTTCTGCCTTCACCCTTTTTCCGCCCTAGTGGAACGAATTCAGAAAGGCCTCGCGGGTCGCGGTAGTGCCTCCGGATCGGGTCGCCTGCGCGGTGCGAACCGGCGGCGCAGTGGGCGCCTCGACGGCCCTCGCGACGGGAGGCGCGGGCGGCGCTTTGGCGACGGGCTGCGCGGACGCGGCGTTATTCATGGCTATGGAGGGCGTCGGGGCCGATGGCGCGGCGGCCACTTGCGAGGAGAAGCCTTCCTTCAACCAATCGGACATGCGCTCCTCGAGTTGATCGATCATGCGCTTGATGTGGCGGTACTGCGAACGCGGCCGCAGGACAGCGAGGCTCTGGCGCGGGTCGCCCCAACGGAGATTCTCAATCGTCACCCGGCGCACGCCCCACCCGTTCATGGCCTCCCGCGAAGGCTTGTAAAGATCGATGGTGTTCGTGCCGGAGAGCGCCCAGCCGTAATCATCGACCTGATAGATTTCCCCCGTTTCCCGAATGCGGAAGACCGAACCCGCCGGCCATCGGGACCAATCGGCGGCAGCACTTTTGATCGCGCCGCATTGCAGGGTCCCCCCAAGGGCGGTGTGGTTCGAGTATTGGACATGATCGTCCTCGGTGTGAGTATAAGCCGTGGTGCGCACGTTCATCACGGCGGCACGGGCGAGCGGCGTCTCATACCTGGGCAGCGGCTTCGAGGCACAACCGGCGATGACGAGGCAACCGGCGAGGAGGGACACTCGGACGATTAGGGTTCGCATGGACAGATGGTAGAGGCAATTTCCGTGCTGGCGAGCCGGAAATTCCTGTATTTATGCGGGATGGAAGGCCTTAGGAGGGAAGTAATCAGTCATCAGTCCCCCTCACCCGCCGACGACCCGTTCCGGGAAATCGGAGAAGACACCGTCCACCCCGAGGCGCCGGAGGCGGGCGATTTCGCTGGGGGCATTCACGGTGTAGGCAAAGATGCGCAGGCCCCGCCGGTGCGCGTCCTGCACGAATCGGGCGGTGACGAAGCGGGCGGCGGGATTGACCGCCGTGGCACGCACCCGCCGCGCGCTCAAGGCGTAGAGACGCGTGGGACGCGTGAGGAGCAGGCCGATGGGAATCTGCGGGTCAGCGACGGCGCGGAGTTCACGGCGATTGAAGGAAGAGACCATGAAGTCCTCATAACGCCAGCCGTGGTGGGACACGAATTCCCGGATCAGAGCCGTGACCGGCGCGGCGGTGCGTTTTCCCTTCAGCTCGATGTTGATGAAGGCGGCGCGGTTCACGGTCTCGAAAACCTCCCGCAGCGTCGGGATGCGCTCGCCGTGGCCCGCGTCGAGGGTGCGCAGGTCGGCAAAAGATTTTCGCGCGACATAGCCATGACCGTCGGTGGTGCGTTCGAGTTTGGCATCGTGGATTACCATCAATTCGCCATCGGCGCAGTGGACGTCGATCTCGATTCCGTGCGCGCCGAGCGCCAGCGCGCGGCGTACCGAACGCAGGGTATTCTCCGGCTCATGCCCACAGGCGCCGCGATGTCCGATGCAAAGTAATCCGCTCATGAAAGATGTGCGGGCCACTTCTCGCGAGACGGCGGGGATTGAACAACTCGGAAATGAACGCCAGCCTACGGACATGTCTTCGCCCCCGCCTTCGAACCCGCCCCTGCCGCGAGTGCGCATCTACCAATTGCTCCCCCGGCTCTTCGGCAATCTCAACGAGACGCGTCGCCTGAATGGGACGCTGGAGGAAAACGGCTGCGGGCGGTTCTCCGACCTCAATGACACCGCGCTCGCGGCGCTGCGGTCCATGGGCTTCACCCACCTGTGGCTGACCGGGGTGCTGCGACAGGTCACGGCGACGGACTACGCGGAGATCGGCCTCTACGCCGACGATCCCGATTTGCTCAAGGGCCTGGCCGGCAGTCCTTTCGCGGTCAAGGACTACTTCGACGTCTGCCCGGACTACGCTGCCGATCCCGCCCGGCGGCTCGAGGAATTCGGTGAACTCCTCAAGCGGGCGCGCGCTCATGAACTACGGGTGATCATCGATTTCGTGGCGAATCATGTGGCGCGATGCTATCGATCGCTCGTCCGGGCCGATCTCGATTTCGGGGCGCGCGACGATCGCAGCCGCTTCTTCGATCCACAGAATAACTTCTTCTACCTGCAACGCGATTCCCCCGGCGGCGGTCCGCCCTTGAGATTGCCGACATTTGCCAACGGGCGCGCGGTGAGCCCCACGGGCAAGGCGATCGGAGGCTGCGACGGCTATTTCATCGGTGAAATCGATCACGGCAAGGTGACCGGCAACAACGCGGCGACCTGGGCGCCGGGGCTGGATGACTGGTACGAAACGGTCAAGCTCAACTACGGCTACGATTTCACCACCGGGGCGCGCGAATACCCGCACGCCGAGGCGCCGCAGAAGCCGATTCCGGATACGTGGAAAAAGATGGACCTGGTGCTCGCCCATTGGCAGCAGTTCGGGGTCGACGGATTCCGCTGCGACATGGCGCATATGGTGCCGCCGGAGTTCTGGGCCTGGGCGCTGGCCCGCGCCCGCGCCCGCCAGCCCGGCGTGCTTTTCCTCGCCGAGGCCTACGACAACGACCCGATGAAAGTCGGGCGCGGCAATGTGATGCACGATCTGCTGCGAGCCGGGTTTGACGCCGTGTATGACGATCCGGCCTATAAGATCCTCAAGGGGCTCTACGACGGCGGGAAATGGGCCAATGACCTCGAGGCGGTCGCCAGCGATGCGTTCGTCTTCGAGCGGTCGCTGCGCTACGCGGAGAATCATGACGAGGTCCGGCTCGCCGGCGCGAACCAATGGGGCGGAATCGGACCCGCGGTCGGCCGGCCCGTGGCGGCGATCCTCTACGGTCTCTCGCGGGGTCCGGTGGTGCTCTACAGCGGGCAGGAAGTGGGCGAACCGGCGGCGGGCGCCGAGGGTTTCGGCGGGGACGACGCGCGCACGACGATCTTCGACTATTGGTCCATGCCGGAACTCGTGAAATGGGTGAATGGACACCGCTACGACGGCGGACGCCTCTCGCCGGACCAACAGGAATTGCGCGCCTATTACTCGCGGCTTCTCGCCGTGGTGGGCGAGCCGGCATTTCGCGACGGGGCTTTCTTCGGCCTCAACCCGGCGAACCTCTGGAACGCGCGCTTTGGCCGCCTGTCCGGCGAGACCGCCAGCGGCCACTGGCTCTACGCCTTCCTGCGCTCCGACGTGGCGAGCGGCCAGCGATTCCTCGTGGTCGCCAACCTGCACCGCGAGGCGATCCTCCGCGATGTGCGGGTGCGCCTGCCCGCGGACGCACTGACCTTCCTCCGCCTCGACCCGGACCACCCGCCGCAACTCCGTGAGCACCTGTCCCCCTCCCAGCAAATCCCAGTCGTGACCTTCGACGCGGATCGATGTATGGTCGCGCAGTTCTCCGAAATCGCCCCCCTCACCACTTCCTATCTGGAACTCCAAATCAGCCCTGTAACCAGTCCATGAAACGCGTCCTGCTCTGCCTCCTCCCACTCACCCTCGGCGCCTGCAATCCATTCCCCAAGGATGAGGGTGACTCGTCCGAACCCAGGACGAAAGCGAATGCTCCAGCCGCCGCGAAAGCCACGACGACGCCCAAGCCGACGCCCGCTCCCGGAGCGTGGATGACGGACAAGACCCGCGAAAATCCCCTGGATCACAAGTCGCACAAATGATTCCGGCGATCCGGCGGCTGACAATTTTTTGACAAACTCCAGACGCCTCCCTGACACATCCCGCGCGCTTCCGCCCTAGCGTGCGGGCATGAAACTACTCCCTGCCCTCCTGCTGCTCGCCAGCCTCCTGGTCCGCCAGGCCGCGGCCGCACCCACCAATGAGATCACGTTGCGCGTCGCACCGGAGCGCGACATCGTTTATAGCCGGGGCCCACGCGAAGTCGTCATCCAGATCGACCTCGATGGGCGTCGCTCCGATCAAGCCCGGCGCGTCCCGATGAACCTGGCCGTGGTCCTCGATCGCAGCGGTTCGATGCAGGGCTCCAAGATCGAGAAGGCCCGCCAGGCAGCGTGCGTGGCGGTCGATCAACTGGCCGATGACGACTATTTTTCCCTCGTGATCTTCGACAACCGGGCGGAAGTGCTGATCCCGCCCGATCGCGTCGGCGGCCGACGCCAGCGCGAAGCGTTGAAAGATCGCATCGACCAAATCCGCCCCGGTGGCGGCACGGCCATCCACGCGGGCGTGACGCTCGGCGCCCAGCAGTTGCGGCGGTTCCTCGACAAGGAATGCGTGAATCGCATCGTGCTGCTCTCCGACGGATTGGCCAACGTGGGCCCGAGCCGCGCTTCCGACCTCGCGACTCTGGGCCGCGAACTTCGCCGCGAAGCCATGTCGGTCACGACCATCGGCCTCGGGGATGACTACAACGAGGATCTCATGGTGGCGCTGGCCGAGGCGAGCAATGCCAATTATTACTACGTGCGTGACGCGGAAAAACTGCCCGGCATTTTCGCCGAGGAACTCGGGGCGGCCCGCTCGCTCATCGCGCGCGGCGTGACTATTCGGATCACGGTGCCCGCGGGCGTCCGCGTGCGTGAAATCATTGGGCGCCCGGACATCGATTGCTCCGGCCGTTCGGTCGAGATCAAGCTGCCGGATTACTTTGGCGGCGACAAACGGCGCTTTCTGGCGCGTTGCGTGGCCGAAGAGCCGACCCGCGAACCCCTGGAAATCGCCATGGTGGATCTGCGCTATGAATCCGAGTCGGGGGAAAAGGCCTCCCAACAGCAGAACGCGAGCATCCGTTTCACCGAGGAGGAAACGAAAGCCGAGCTGAGCCTTCGCGCGGAAGTGGCGAGAGAAGTCGCCATCGTGACGAATCGCCTGGCCAAGGAGCTGGCGGTGAAACTCGCTGACGAAGGCCGCCCCAAGGAGAGCGCGGAAGTGCTGCGCAGCCAGGCCGGCGCCAATGCCGCCGCACCGGCCGCGCAAAGACTGCCCGAGTGGGCCGCGGAGAATCGGGAGCTCGAGAAGGCTGCCCGGGAGGTCGAATCGAAGGGCCAGTTGGACAAATCGAGCCGCAAGCAAATCCAGTATGAGAACTGGCAGGACAAATACCAGAAGCGGTAGGATACCCGCATCCCTCCGATGAAAACTCTGCACCTGTTCCATTCCGCCCCGCGCGCCGGATGAAAAAGAGCATCTGGATCTTCCTGCTGGCCGTCCTCCTGCCAAGCGTGGTCCTCGGCTGGCTGGCACTGCGCAGCGCCGGGGAACAGCAAATCATCCTCGAGCGCCGCACGGCGGAGCTCTACCAAAAGGAAACGGAGAACGCCGCCGCCGCCATCCGCGCCCTGATCGACGAGGAGCGCCGCGCCTTCAACGAGACGGTGCGGCGGCTCCTGGCGGGAGAAAAGGCGCAAAAGGTGGCCAACGAATTCCCCGTGTCGCTGGAAAAATCGTGGCCTCGCAAAGCGATCGGCTTCGCGATCGGCGCCGATGGCCACCTTTGCTCCCCCATTCCGCAGCGGGCGCAGACCAATCCGACCTGGCAGAAGTTTCTGCTCGATAATGGTTCGTGGCTGGCCGGGACAGCGCCCGCCACAGTGTACTGGGTTTCCGGCGACGAACTCGCCCGGCCCGAACCCCTCCGCTACAAGGTGAAAGGCAACTCGGAAGGCACGCAGGCGGGCAATAGCTATGCCGTGGGGAACAACGATAACAACAACAAGGGAGCGCCGGCGACCAATCCCCAGCAGCAGGTCGAGAAGGAAGCGCCCGCGGTGTCATCCAGCCGCTCCTACTACAATGCCGACCCTTCCAAAATGGCAGCCCGGAAAGCCCTGCCCAATACTGCCGCCGCCGCTCCTCAACAAAAAAGTGCCACCGCGGAACCCTCCAAGACGCAGGAATACACCAAGCAAGTCGCACCCTCCAAACCCGCCGAAGCGGCCGTTCCGCAAATCGAATCGACGCCGGGCGTCGCTTTCAACTCCGAAGCCGCCGCCCAAGGCGATCAAATGAAGCAGGAGACCTCGATGCGCAACGTCGCGCCGCAACGTCTCCTCGATGACACGGGCCGCGTCGCCTGGTCGGCGCTCAACGCTGCCACCGCCGATTTTCGCGAGCTGACCACGGGCATGGATGAAGGCGTGATCACCCGCTTTGTGCAGGATCATCTGGAAATCATCTTCTGGCTGCGCCCCGCGCAGGCGCCGCAGATGCTTTTTGGCTGTCTCATCGAGGCGGAGGATCTGCGCGATCTGTGGACGACGGCCCTCCCGGAGGCTCCGGTGGCGAGCAGTTCTGATCCCTTCGGGCGCGGGCGCGGACCGGAATTCATCCTCGCGCTGCTCGATGACAAAACCCGCCCGGTTGCCACGCAGCCACCGAAGAGCAATGGGCGCGACTGGAAGCGCCCATTCGTCGCCTCGGAGATCGGAGAGGCCCTGCCCCACTGGGAGGCCGCACTCTACTTGCAGCGCCCGGAGCAACTCCAGGAATCAGCCCGCGTCGTCCGGCGAACACTTGTCTTCCTCATTGCCGTCGCGCTGGGGATCATCGCTCTCGGGGGCTGGCTGGTCGCCGCGGACGTGCGCCGCCAGCTCGCGCTCGCCCAGCAAAAGACCGATTTCGTCTCGAACGTCTCGCACGAACTCAAGACTCCGCTCACCTCCATCCGCATGTTTGCCGAACTCATGCAGAATGGCCGCGGAGAAAGCGCCGCCAAACACCCGCAATATCTCCGCATCATCATGGTCGAGGCCGAACGGCTCACCCGGCTAATCAATAACGTCCTCGACTTCGCGCGGCTGGAGCGGAAGCAAAAGCAATTCGACAAGCGCCCGCTCGATCTCCACGCCGTGATCGAGCGAACGTGGGAGGGTCATGAATTGCACTTGCAGGAAAGCGGGTTCACCACGCGATGGCAGGGGGCGCCGGGTCCCTATCCGGTCGTCGGAGACGAAGACGCGCTCGCGCAAATCCTCGTCAATCTGCTCTCCAACGCCGAAAAATACTCCGGCGAGCGGAAGGATGTCGAATTGCACAGCTACATCGACGCCGGTCATGCTTGCGTGAGTGTGCTCGACCGCGGATTCGGCGTGCCCTCCGGCGACGAGCGCAAGATCTTCGAATCCTTCTACCGGGCCCATGATTCGCTGAGCAGCGGCATCCAGGGCAGCGGCCTGGGCCTCACTCTCGCGCAGCAACTCGCCCGCGAACACGGCGGCGAAATCCTCTACCAACCGAGGCCGGACGGCGGGAGCAACTTTACGCTGCGCATTCCGCTGAGCGAAAAAGTGGATGGTTGATCGTGGATAGTTGATCACACCGCTCACTTCTGTCGCATCTCTACCTGACTGACACCTCTATCACGATGATACTTCAAAACGCTCACCCGCCCACCGCGACCAGCGGCGGCTATCAACCATCCACTCTCCACTATCCACTCCCTTGAAAAAGCACCTCCTGGTCGTGGAAGACGACGCCCACATCCGGCTCGGCCTGTGCGACGCGCTACGTGGCGAAGGCTACGAAGTCACCGAATGCCGCGACGGCGCGCAAGCTGGGCCCATCATCCGCCAGCGGCGGCCGGATCTCGTCATTCTGGATATCATGCTGCCGGGCAAGAGCGGTTTCGATCTCTGCCGCGAACTGCGCGCCGAGAAGAACCGCACGCCCATCCTCATGCTCTCGGCAAAAGGCCAGGAGATCGACAAAGTCGTGGGCCTGGAACTGGGGGCAGATGACTATGTCACGAAGCCCTTCTCGCTCCGCGAATTGCTCGCCCGCGTGCAGGCCCTCCTGCGCCGCGCGACACCCGGCGCCGTCACCGCAGACATCCCCGACGAGATCGCCTTCGGCAAGGTGCGGGTGGACTGCAAGGCCCTGCGCGGAATGCGAGGAAAGGAATCCTTCGAACTAACCCCGCGCGAACTCAAAGTCCTCGCCGTGCTCCATCGTGAACGTGGCAACGCCGTCTCCCGCGAGACCATCCTCACCGAGGTGTGGGGGATCGAATACTATGGGACCACCCGCACGCTCGATCAACTCGTGGTGAAGCTCCGTCAGAAGATCGAATCCGCGCCCGCCGAGCCGCAATATCTGCTCACCGTGCATGGGCTCGGATATCGTCTGGATGCCTAGTGAGTAAACCACACCTTGCCAGGCCCGAGGTCTGCTGGTAAGCAAAGTGTTGTCGAACACTTCACGCCGGACACTTCCCCCGCCGCTATGAAAACGCTCCTCCCCTGCACCCTCCTCGGTGCACTGCTGCTCGCGCAACACACCCTGGCCCAACCGAAAACCACCCCTCCGCCGTTCCCGGGCTGGGCAAACAAGACCACTCCCGGAGCCATCCCCAGCGCGACAACCACCCCCGGTGCGACAACCACCACGGGCGCGACGGCTGCGGCCACTGCCGATGGGAAAGACTTCGTCGGCCAGTGGGAGGGCGCGGTGATGAATGGCGATGGGTCCAATCAGGGCCAGCGACAGATGAACATCAGCCTCACCGTCACCGCGGAAAAGATCAGCGCCGCCGGCCAGGGGACGATGGGCGACGGCACCTATACGATCTCCGGTGGCGCCGGAGCCGTGCGCCACATCGATGCCAGAGGAACCTCCGGACAATACGCGGGGAAAAACTACGAGGGCATCCTCACCGTGGAGGGCAACACGCTCAAATGGTGCTCCGGGAGCCCTGGCGCGGTGCGTCCCAAGGAGTTCAGGACGAATCCGCGGGCGGGGTGTTTCCTGATGGTCCTCACGCGAAAACAGTGACCGCTAGTTCTGCCCAGGTGCGGGATCTGCCTTGGGCAGCAGATCCGCGTGCGTAACGGTATAGTGGAGAAGAAAAAGCCCAAAACCGCTCGCCCGTGGCCACTCGATCCGCGACGGACACGGATCAGGGAACTCGTTTCCTCAGACCGGGGACACCGCGAGCCATGCCGTGTAACCGCGGCGCCGCTCCTCGCGTCTGGTGGGTTGATGCATACCGTCTTTTCGCCCACCGGCTTCAGGACCATGCCATTCTTTGCCGATGAGCACCCTCGCCCTTTCCTGGACCGTATTGCCTTTGCCGCTGGCGGACGCTAAGACGCCGCCAATGGCCGATGTCTCCCCGCCTTCCGATGAAGCGATCGTCGCCGCGTCGCTCCGCGGAGACGATGACGCATTTGCCGAACTGGTGGCGCGGCACAAGCGCCGGGTTTTTGCGACCGCCGCACGGTTTGCGCGCGACGATCATCAGCTCGATGACATCTGTCAGGAAGTGTTCGTGCGGGCGTTCCGGCATCTCGGCAAATTTCGCGGCGACGCGCCTTTTGCCCACTGGCTCGCCCGCATCACGGTATCGGCGTGCTATGATTTCCTGCGCAAGGAACGCCGGGTGCGCGAGCAAGTTTCGCTCGACGCCTCGGTCTTCGAGTTGCCCGATCGCGGGATCGACGCGGCCCTCGCCGCCGCCCGCGCCCGCGAACTCCTCGACTATGGCCTGCGGCGACTCTCGCCCGACGAGCGGCTCATCATCACCCTGGCGGAGATCGAGGAGCGGCCGATGCGCGAGATCGCGGAATTAACGGGCTGGAGCGAGAGCAACGTGAAGGTTCGCGCTTTTCGGGCGCGGCAGAATTTGAAACGCATACTGGAGACCAGCCATGAACGATAATCTCGACCCCAAACTCGATGCGCTGTTCGCGGCCGTCCGCGCGGAACCGCCCGATACTTCGCGCCTCGAATACGGTTTTGAGACACGTCTGGCCGCGCGGCTGCGCGAGGAAAACGGCGCGTCGCTTTTCGCGTGGGCCTGGCGGCTGTGCCCGTTCTTTGCCGCGCTGGCGCTGGCCGTGGCGTGGTGGAGTCACACCAGCGAACGAGGGGAGATTTATTCGCAGTTCGCCGCCGAGGCGGTGCCGACGAGCGAGGAATTGCTGGCCTATATGACGGGCGACCGCCGATGAAGACGCTCAAGCGCATTCTCGGCGTCCTTTTGATCTTCCTGTTCGGGGTCTTCATCGG
>JBBRPL010000104.1:0-27920 GCA_038228205.1 Chthoniobacterales bacterium | reverse complement strand
GGCTCTTCATTTTGCTTCTTCGTGTCGGGTTTTCGCTTCATCAACCACTCCATCTATACCTTCCCTCTCTTCGTACAATCTCAAAATTATAGAATATTCACTGGATCAAAACTCCCTTGGACCGGGTTTGAATCACGCCCGGCGCAACGCGACGGATGAGCAAAGACTTGCCGGAAAGCCCCGGTGGGTCTTTGGTAACGGCCCGTTTTTCCTTATGAAAGTCTCCCTTAACTGGCTCCGCGAACTCGTTGATCTTCCGCCCGGCGTTTCCACCCTCGTCGATCTGCTGACGCTCGCGGGCGTGGAAGTTGAAGGGATCGAGACGCTCGGCGTGAACATCCCGAATGTCGTCGTGGCGCAGATTCGCGAAAGTGTGCCGCATCCAAATGCCGACCGGCTCAGCGTCTGCCAGGTGGACGATGGCAGTGGCGTGGCCAGGCAGATCGTGTGCGGGGCGAAGAATTACAAAGTGGGCGACAAGGTGCCGCTGGCTTTGCCCGGCGCGGTGCTGGGGCCGGATTTCACGATCAAGGTCGGCAAATTGCGCGGCGTGGAATCGAACGGGATGCTGTGTAGTGCGGATGAATTGGGTCTGCCCAAGGGCGAGGATGGCCTGCTGATTTTGCCGCCCGATGCGAAGGTGGGTGCGCCGCTGGGGGAACTGTATCCCGGCGATACGGTTCTCGATCTTGAAATCACGCCCAACCGCGCGGATTTGCTGAGTCACGTCGGGATGGCGCGCGAAATCGCGGCTCTCTCCGCACAGGAATTCCGACTGCCGGAGTATCCCCGGGCGGTCGAAGGTTTCATGGCGAGTGCGGTCGACGTAGAGACATCGGAGTGCGAACTCTACACGGTGCTGGAGATTTCCAATGTGCAGGTCGGCGCCAGCCCGGATTGGTTGCGAGGCAAGCTCGAGGCCGTCGGCCTGAGGCCGATCAACAACGTTGTCGACGTGACAAACTACGTGATGCTCGAACTCGGCCAGCCGTTGCACGCCTTCGATGCCGACAAGCTGCAGGGTGACATCCGGGTGCGCTATGGCCGCGATGGTGAGGAATTCCTGGCGCTCGACGGACGCACTTACCGCCTGGCCGCGCAGCAGATGGTGATTGCCGACGAGCAGCGCGCGCTGGCCATTGGCGGAGTCATGGGCGGGGCGGAGAGTGGAGTGACTTCCGCGACGCGCAATCTCCTGCTCGAGAGCGCCCATTTCGAGGGGGCGAGTATTCGCCGGACGTCCCGCACACTCGGCCTTTCGAGCGATTCGAGCTACCGCTTCGAGCGCGGGGTGGACGTGTCGAGCGCCATGGTCGCCGCTCATCGCGCTGCGGCCCTCATTCTCGAGATTGCCGGCGGGACCATCGGCGAACTGGGGGTGGGCTTCGGTTCCAATTCGCGCTATGGTCTCGACCCCGCCGCCGCACTGCATGAGAACGACGGGCCGGTCTTTACGAGCACAGTCACTTTGCGCCCGGAGCGCGTCGCGGCGCTGCTCGGCGCGGAAATTCCCGACGAGCGTATCGATGCAATTCTCACCGGCTTCGGCCTGCGGAAAGCATCCGACGGTTGGGAGATCCCATCCTTCCGGGCGGACTTGACGCGCGAGGTGGACTTGATCGAGGAGATCGCGCGGGTGGTCGGTCTCGGCGCCATCCCGTCGCGCGTGCAGGCGCAGTTCGCGCCCGCTTCGGCGTCGGATCGTGCCTACGACCACGCGATGTCGCTGCGGCGCTCGCTCGCCGCGCAAGGTTTCGCCGAGGCGCGGACGCTCACGATGATCAGTCAGAAGCTTTCGGGTCTCACGTTCACGCATGGCAGTGTGGAAAATCTGCGACGGGTGAAAAACCCGATGAACGATGAGCAGGGCATTCTTCGTCCGAATCTGCTGCCGGGCCTGCTGCAGAGCCTGCGGGAGAACGTGCGCGCGGGGGCGAAAACGGTCCGCTTGTTTGAAGTAGGCCGCATTTTCTCAGCGCTCGCGCCCGAGGAGTCCACCCACCTGGCGCTGGTCCTCAATGGGTCGACTGCCGAACGCACCTGGCGTGGTGGCGAGGGCGGCCAGGCGGATCTCTTCCACCTCAAGGGGATTGTCGCCGCGACGCTCGGCGCGGAAATCGAGTTTGCCGCGGATGACAATGCAGCCCTGGCGCTCTCGCTCGTCATCAAGATCGGCGGACAACCGGTTGGATTCGCCGGACAGGTTTGGCCGAAGGATGGACGCGCCCTCGACACCGAGGCGCCCGTGTTGTTTGCGGAGGTCGATCTCGGAGCACTGCCGGCGCGATCCACGGCGAAGCGTTATCGCGAGATCCCGCGCTTCCCGGCGACCGCGCGCGACATCGCGCTCCTGGTTCCGCTGGCGCTGTCGCATGGGGAAATTGTTTCCGTGTTGCGGGCGGCCAAAGAGCCGTTGCTCATCGATATGGAATTGTTCGATGTCTTCGCCGATCCGAGCGGAACGCGGATACCCGCCGACAAAAAGTCGGTGGCATATTCGTTGACTTATCGGAGCACCGACAGGACACTCACCGCCGACGAAGTGAACGCCGCGCATGCGCGGTTAAAGGAGCGTTTGAAAACGACGCTCGCTGTGACGCTTCGCGAATGATCTTTCCCATCTTATCGTAGCCGGCGCGGCTGGAAATCCGCGGATTTTCGTCGCCGCGCATCGTTCGAAAACGGCTACGCCCAATTGCCCTGCTGTGTGCGACCAAAGGGTGGAAATCCCGATCCGGTATTAACATCAACTCAGGAGGCCGGGGTGGGCGCGTTTAAGTCATGCCTTTATTGGAAGACTGAGGCCCGTCCCAGGTCATCCGCCCGTTAACCTTAGGGGGAACGTGGAACTCCACCCGGACGGCACGTGCGGGGCATCTCTCTGGCGCTCCGGAAAGGCGACTGCTGACGTCGCTCCGGGGCGCCATTTCTTTTTTTAGGATGAAGGATGAAGAGAATGGTTTGAGGTGCGAAGGAGAGGAATTTTCGGTCTGCTTAATTCTTGATGCTTGGGATACAGGTCGGGAGTGCGATTATTTTTCCTGTGTTTTTTCGCAGTCTTTCTCTGCCTGCCTTTGCGGGGTGAGGAACCGGTGCTCCAAGTCCAGAGGGAATTGCGGGCGCGCAAATATTACTTCGGGGAGATTGACGGGAAGGCTTCCGAGGAGACGGTGGCGGCGATCGGAAAATTTCAATTGGCGAAAGGCATCGATAAGACGGGGAACCTGGATGCGGAAACATTGCGCGCACTGGACCTGCCGGCAGGGACGCAGGCAGCGTCGGACGAAGCTCACGCCCTCGATGCGGTTTGCGATTTCGTGCTGCGTTACTGGCAGGTACGCGAGAGCAATGATTGGGAGCGGGTGGCGCCGTTCTATGCCGGCGAGGTGGTATATTATTCCGAAGGGATATTGAAGCTTTCGGCGCTTCGCGAGAGGTCCGCGGAGGACAACCGGCGATGGCCGGGGCGAAAATTTATCCTGCTCAATCGCATTGCCTCCTTGTTGCCGGAGCGGAGCGATACCGCGCAAGTCACCGCCAGGGTGCGCACGCAGGCCGCGGGCAATTCGTCGCCGGCGCGCGCTCTCACTGAGGATCTGATCTTTCGTCTGCGAAAGACTGAGAAAGGTTGGCGGATCATCGCCGTGAAACTGCTGGAGTAGGGGGACGGCGCTGTTGATGCTGCCGGCAATGCACGTTCGCCAGACGATCCTCCTTCTGCTTCTCCTGCTCGGGGTGGCTTTCGTGGCGGGATTGGAAAAGATGCGAAGGGTCGAAGAGCAAAAGCTCGGGGCGGTCGTCGGAGAGTCGCGAAAGGCGTGGATATCGTCGGTCAAGGCATTTTGGATGCAACAGGGTGCGCGACTGGAGATCATGGCCAGGGACCGTTCCAACGGGGTCGAGCACGTCCAGAAGATCCTGGAGAACGACACGAACTGGGCTGCCGAAACCTGGGATGAACGGACAATCGCGAGTTTTTCCGCGGATGTGGTGTGGGTCTATCGCAAGGATGGTTCCCTTTTCTATGCGAAGGCGGTGACCAGAAAATCGGAATTGAGTGCGCTGCCGGTTCCGGTCGTCGCAATCGAAAAGCTTTTCGGTCGCGATCAAGCGCCGCATTTCTACTTCCCATTGGCCGACGATTCGGACGGTCTGAATATGGTGGAGGTGCGGGGGATGCCGGTGAGACCGGGTGGAAACGCCGACAGCAAGCAACCCGCGGAGGCTTATTTTTTTGCGGGACGCATTTTGAACGACAATCGGCTTCGTGAATCCATGCCGCCCGGGGACAATGAGGTCTCGATCCAGCCCGTGGGCGCGAAGAGTTCATCCGCTACCGAAACGAGCCAGATGCGCTACGCGCTGCCGTGTCGGGACTGGCAGGGGCGCGACCTGGCGATGCTGGTTTTCACCAATGAAAACAAGGCGCTTTCCGATCTGGAATCGCGCGGGGATAGAGTTTTTCTCATCATGCTGGCCGGCGCCGTCGTGCTCTTCATCCTGCTGTATTTGCTGCTCTGCCGGGCCGTAGTGCGGCCGCTTCGATTGACGATCGACGCGTTGCATAACGAAGACGTGAGCAAATTGAAACCGCTGCTCCACCAGACGGCGGAATTTGGAGAACTGGCGCGGCTGATCCGGGATTACTTCGAGCAACAGATGAATCTGACGCGCGAAATGCTGGAGCGAATCGGGACGGAAAGAGCGCTGCGCGAAAGTGAGGAAATGCTGCGCCATTCGCAGAAAATGGAAGCGGTCGGGAGGCTGGCCGGCGGTGTGGCGCACGACTTTAATAATTTGCTCACGGCGATCATCGGCTACGCGAATCTTCTCCGGCAGAGATTTGCGCAAGATCCCGCGGCGCGCCAGCACGCGGATTTGATTCACCAGGCCGGCGACCAGGCGGCTGGGCTCACGCGACAACTTCTCGCCTTCAGCCGGAAACAGCTTCTCCAGCCAAAGGTCATCGACTTGAACACGATCGTGGACAACCTCAACCGGCTCCTCCAGCGCATCATCGGCGAGCACATCGAGATTCGGACGGCGCTGGAAGCGGCGCCGGCTTGCGTGAAAGCGGATCCCGGACAGATCGAACAGGTTATTGTGAATCTCGGGGTCAATGCGCGTGATGCCATGCCGCGTGGCGGGCTGTTGACCATTCGCACGGTGAACATCGAACTCGGCGACGCGGATCGGACGGAAGACGTGGCGGCGGGGGCTTATGTCGCCATCGAAGTCACCGACACCGGCGAGGGTATGGACGAGGAGACGAAGAAGCGGATCTTCGAGCCGTTCTTTACGACCAAAGGGCCGGGCAAGGGAACAGGATTAGGACTGGCGACCGTTTATGGGATCGTCCGGCAAAGTCGCGGTGGCATCGTGGTCGAAAGCGAGCTGGGACGGGGCAGCACGTTTCGCATCTTGTTGCCGCGCGTGGATGCCCCTGCGGAATTAACGGAGAGTGCGCCCGTGGTGGCCGCGCGCTCCGCGGGAGCCGAAACGATTCTGGTGGTGGAGGACGAAGAGATCGTGCGCGAATTGGTCTGTGAGATTCTCCGCGGCCACGGCTACCGCGTGCTGGCGACGGATCGGGGCACTGAGGCCGAGCGTCTGGCCCGCGCCGAAAACGGGCGAATCGATCTGCTGATCAGCGACGTCGTCATGCCCGGGATGAACGGCGGTGAGGTGGCGCGCCGCGTGTGCGAACTAGCCCCGCGCGCTCGCGTCCTTTTTGTCTCGGGTTATTCCGAGAACGACATGGCGGATCAGGGTCTTGGCGCCCTTGAGTTTCAGGTGCTGCAAAAACCGTTCACGCCTGCGACTCTGGCCGGGAAAGTGCGGGAGGTGCTGGATGGGGCTGGAAGGATGAAGGATGAAGGATGAAGAGGATGGGCGACCGAAAGGCCGTTTTTTTCTTTATTTGAGCCGGGCTTGCGCGGCGTCGATCACTGCTTCCAGAACGTGCAGCCGTTCGGCGCGTTTTTGGGGCGTGAGCGATTTCTGGGCGACGATTGTGTTCACCTTCAGCCGGTAAGAGCGGGCACGACTGGCGGTGGCGTCGGTAGGGCTATCTTGTTCCAGCTTGTCAATTTTCGCCAGGAGCTTGTCCTGCTGGGTGCGCAGACGCTCCTCCGTCCGAATGCGCTGGGTTTCGGCGGCGGCCAGGCTCTTCGCGGCGGTCGCATCCCGGACCTGGAGCGGCTCCCCGCGTGCTGCCTCGCTCGTGAGATTGGCCTCCGCCACTGTGACGTGGGATTGTTTCCGCGCTTGACGCTCTTGCGCCTTGTTCTCGCTCCAGCCGAAAAGTCCGCCTTCACGCGGGTTGCCCGTGGTCTCGCAGGCTGCCAGGGCGATGGCCGACGCTGCGGACACCAGCCGGGCGAGGGGCTTCATTTAGCCATTTTCTCGTTGATCGAGATGAGCCTGACTCGCTGGCGCAGCAGTTCGGTGCGCTCTTCGGCGAGCCGGTTGATCTCCGCTTCCAGTTCGGGGCCGCGCGCGTCGGCGCCAGCCCCTTTGAGGACGGCCTTGTGGGCGTCAATGGTTTCCTGCCAGGAGCGCGAGGCGCGGTCCACTTCGCCGATTTTGGCGGTGATCGATGTGCGCAAATCAAACTCCTCCACCGTGGGGCCAGCCGAGCGGTCCAGGGCCAGGACCGTCGCGAGCTTTTGCTCCTTGGCGGAAACGAGTTCACGCAATTTGGCATTGTAGGCCCGCCGGCCTTCGATCTGCTGGTTCAGTCCCGCGAGTTGCGAATCGAGGGCGCTCTCTTTTTGGGCGTAGCCTTCCTTTTTCTTCGCCACGGAATCGCCGACGGCTGCGCCCGCGGCTCCGCCCACCACGGCGCCAGTCGCGGCTCCGGCCAGCGCACCCTCTTTGTTTTTCTTGAGCAGCGCCCCGGTACCGGCGCCGACGGCCGCTCCAGTGGCGGCACCGGCGACCGCGCCTTCGGCCTGGGTCCGCTGGCTGTCGTCTTTGATATTCGTGCAGCCGCTCAGGGCCACCAGGAGTGTGGCGGTGAACATTGCCGGAACTCGCGCATGGACCCGCCGGGGAAGAAAGTTGGCATTCATCTTTGGCGGGAGGATGTTGCGGCGGGAGCACAAAGGCGCGCGAGCAAAATATGCGCCTTTCGGTCGAGATTCCGCTTCATCTCGCGCCGCTCCCGCGTAATCTGCGCGCCATCATGCGCGCAATTCTGGCCCTCGAAGATGGGCGATATTTTCTCGGCGAATCCTTTGGCGCCACCGGCTCCACGGTCGGCGAGGTGTGTTTCAATACCTCGATGACCGGCTATCAGGAGGTTCTCACCGATCCTTCCTATCGCGGCCAGATCGTGGCTATGACGGCGCCGCAGATTGGCAACTACGGGGTCAACGCGCTCGACGACGAAAGCGCGGCGGTGCACGTGCGCGGGTATGTGATCGAGGAGTTGAGCCCCGTGGCCAGCAATTGGCGCTCCCGTGGGACGCTCGATGATTATCTGAAAACCTGGAAGGTGCCGGGCATTCAGGGAATCGATACGCGCGCGCTCACCAAGCATCTGCGGTCGCGCGGCGCCATGCAGGGCTGCCTCACTACGGAGGATATTTCTCCTGAGGAAGCGGTCGCGCGCGCCAAGGTGGCGCCCCCTATGGCCGGTTCGGATTTTGTCAAAGAGGTCACGCCCAAAGCCGCCTATGCGTGGGACCCGGATGACCGGGAGAGCCGTGCGTGGACCATCGTGAAAGGCGACGGCGCGGCCACCGAGGCCACTGAGAACGGAGAAGTTTTCGAAAAGCTGCCGCCGATCAAGCACGACATCGTGGCCTATGACTACGGGATGAAGCGCAATATCCTGCGCCGGTTGCGCCAGGAAGGCTTCCGCGTGCAGGTGGTCCCCGCGGAGGCCAGCGCCGCGGATGTTCTCGCGCTCAAACCCGATGGCGTCTTCCTTTCCAATGGTCCCGGCGACCCGGCGGCGCTGACCTATGTGCACGAAAACTTGCGGGGCCTCATGGGGAGGACGCCGATTTTCGGGATCTGCCTCGGCCATCAGATGTTGGGATACGCTTTCGGCGGAAAGACGTTCAAACTGAAATTCGGCCACCGTGGCGGGAATCAGCCGGTGAAGGACCTGGCCACGGGGAAGGTCACGATCACATCGCAAAACCACGGGTTTGCCGTGGACGCGGAATCGCTGCCGGCGGACGTGGAGGTCACCCATATCAATCTCAACGACCAAACCGTTGAGGGACTGCGACACAAATCGCTGCCGATCTTCAGCGTGCAGTATCACCCCGAGGCCGCGCCTGGCCCGAATGACGCGAGCTATTTCTTCGGGCAGTTTGCCAAACTCATTGAAACCAGTCGCTGAGGCCGCTAGTTTCCGCACGCCATGCCCCAGCTTCACGTTTCCCTGCCCGACAGCAGCGCCGCGACTCATGACCTCACGGATGCGCTGATCACCATCGGTCGCATCTCGGAAAACACCCTGCAAATCGAGGATGTGTCGGTGTCCAGCCGCCACGCGCAACTCACGCTGGATGACAGTGGAGACTATGTCCTGCGGGATGTCGGCTCGACGAATGGCACCGAACTCAACGGCAAGGAGATCCAGCCGAATACCGATCACAAGCTGCAGAACGCGGACAAAGTGCGTTTCGGAAAGATCGAGACGCAGTATAAGTCGGACAATGCCGCGGAAGCGCGTCCGCTGCCCGAGGCGGAGGAAGTGGCGGCGGTCGTGGCCGCCACGAGTACGCGGCCGGCGGATTTCGCGAATGCCTCCCCGTTTCAGACAAAGAAGAAGAAGAAAGACCCCACCGGCATGGCCGTCGTCGTTCTCACGGTGGTAGCCGTCCTGTTGTTTGGCTACGCGTTGTCGCAGATCTACTCCATCCAAACGCCGTCGCTGTAAGCAAGCGTGGCGGCGATGCTCCCCACGATTCGCTGCGAGCGGCGCAGCTTTGCCGGTGTCGTTGCCGATCCCGAGGCCGAACCCTGGCGAGACCTGCGCTTTCACGCGCTGCGGGAAACGGTGACGGACGCCCCACCGCGGCAGGCGACCGCGGTGAAGGTGGCTTGGGACGATACGGAGTTCCGGGTGCTATTTGAGATGACCGACAGCCACGTCTGGGCCACGCAAACGGAGCGTGACGGCCCGCTCTGGGAAGAGGAAGTCGCGGAGGTATTTCTCGATCCAGTCGGCGATCTCGAGAGCTATTTTGAGTTCGAAGTGAATCCACTCAACACGGTGCTCGACCTCGTCGCGCGGAAAAATCGGAGCGGTTATGCCAAGGACTTCGGCTGGCAGTGCGCGGGGTGGCGGACGGCCGCCAGTCGCAACGCCACGGGGTGGTGCGCGGAGTTGGCGTTCCCTTTTCATAGCGTTGCGTCCGAAGCGCCGCCGGCAGGCGCCCGCTGGCGGATCAATTTTTGCCGCATCGATCGCCCGCCGGGCGTCGAGCGGGAACTCAGCGCGTGGTCGCCCACGAACCGGGCGAACTTTCATACCCCGGAACGATTTGGGTTTCTGGAGTTCGTGGCATGAGTGTTGATCCGCGCGAATCGGGCGGAGTGGACAAGCGAATTCGTTGGCTGGCCGCTCTCGGATGGCTGGTCATGGTGGCCATCATCGTTTTCTGCGCGGACCGGCGCCTTTTCGGCGCCTTTTTTGTCCTGGTAAACTCATACCCCGGCATGGACAAAGTCGGGCATTTTATCCTGATGGGGGGCATGGCGTTCGTTTTCAACGTCGCCTTCAATTTGCGGACCTGGCCATTCCTGGGGCGCCGCTGGCTGCTGGCCAGTCCGCTCGTGGCGCTGGTGGTCACCGCCGAGGAATTCTCCCAGCGTTGGATCCCGTCCCGCACCTTCGATCTGCTCGATTTGACCGCCGACTACGCGGGGATCTTGTTCTTCGGCTGGCTGGCGAAACGAGTTTTCGGTTCCAGGACGCAAGTTTGAATTGTCCGCCACGCGAGCCGCTGATACCTAAAGCCCCTCTTTTCCCGAATACCCCATGAGCACCAACACCGAGTCCCAGCTTCAAGAGAACCGCATCTTCAAACCTTCGAAGGAATTCTCCAAGAAGGCGCGCATTCAAAGCCTCGCCCAATATCAGCGCATGTGGAAGGAATCCATCGACAAGCCGGAGAAATTCTGGGCGCGCGAAGCGGAGGAACTGCTCTGGAACAAGAAATGGACGAAAGTCCTGGATTGGAAGGTGCCCTATGCGAAGTGGTTCATCGGCGGAAAACTGAACGTGTCGGAGAACTGCCTCGACCGGCATCTCGGCACAGCCCGGCACAACAAGGCCGCGATTATCTGGGAGGGGGAACCCGGGGAAAAGCGTGTCCTGACCTATCAACAGTTGCACCGGGAAGTGTGCCGCTTTGCCAATGTGCTCAAGCGCAACAAGATCAAGAAGGGAGAGCGCGTCATCATTTACATGCCGATGATTCCCGAGGCGGCCATCGCGATGCTGGCCTGCGCCCGGCTGGGGATTATTCACTCGGTGGTCTTCGGCGGTTTCAGCGCCGAGTCGATCAAGGACCGGGTGAAGGACAGCGGCGCGACTGCGGTGATCACCGCGGATGGCGGCTTCCGGCGCGGGACCATTGTGCCGCTGAAGGCGAACGTGGATGCGGCGCTGAAGGACGGCGATCACCCGGTGAAGAGCGTCATCGTCTTCCGCCGCGCCGGCAATGACATCCACATCGAAGAGGGCCGTGACGTGTGGTGGCACCGGGAAATGGAATACGTGGATGCCGTCTGCCCGCCGGTGTCGCTCGATAGCGAGGCGCCACTTTTCATTCTCTACACCAGCGGCTCGACGGGGAAACCGAAAGGGATCCTGCACACGACCGGCGGCTACCTGCTCGGCGCGTATGTGTCCTCCAAGTATGTCTTCGATCTCCGGGACGAAGACGTTTACTGGTGCACCGCCGACATCGGTTGGGTGACCGGCCACAGCTACGTCGTGTATGGACCGCTGTCCATGGGCGCGACGACCCTGATGTATGAAGGCGCGCCGGACTCGCCGGACAAGGGGCGCTTCTGGAGGATTATCGAGGAATATGGCGTGTCCATCCTCTATACGGCGCCGACGGCGATCCGCGCTTTCATCAAGTGGGGCGACGAATGGCCGAAGAAATCAAATCTCTCGTCATTGCGCCTGCTCGGCACCGTGGGCGAGCCGATCAATCCCGAGGCCTGGATGTGGTATCACAACCTCATCGGCGCTGGACGCTGCCCGATCGTCGACACGTGGTGGCAGACGGAGACAGGGGGCATGATGATCACCCCGATCCCTGGCGCGACCCCGACCAAGCCGGGCACGGCGACGCTGCCCTTCTTCGGGGTGGATGCGGCGGTGGTGGACGATCTGGGCCATGACGTTCCGCCGAACACGAGCGGCAAGCTCGTCATTCGGAAGCCGTGGCCCTCGATGCTGCGGTCGATCTGGGGCGACAAGGCGCGCTACAAGGACACCTATTGGAGCGAGTTCAAGGGCATGTACTTCGCCGGAGACGGCGCCCGCCGCGACAAGAACGGCAACATCTTCATCATCGGCCGCATCGACGACGTGCTCAACGTCGCCGGGCATCGTCTCGGCACGGCGGAAGTCGAGGGAGCGCTTGTTTCCCATCCGTCCGTGGCGGAATCGGCGGTGGTGGGCAGGCCCGATGAGATGAAAGGCCAGGCGGTTGTCTGCTTTGTCACCCTCAAACAGGGGATCAAAGCGACGTCAGAGTTGCGGCAGGAATTGAAGCGGCACGTGCGCACGGTCATCGGCCCCGTGGCCACTCCGGATGACATCCGCTTCACCGAATCGCTGCCCAAGACGCGCTCGGGCAAGATCATGCGCCGCTTGCTCAAGCAGATCGCCACCGGCCAGGCCATCGTGGGAGATACGACGACGCTGGAAGATTTCAGCATCCTCGCGAAGCTCGCGACGACCACTGAAGACTGACCAGTGAAACTACGCGCGCCGGGACTTGGAGAACTGGCTCGCATGGTCGGCCGGCAGTCAAACCGAGTCCGGCTGATCCTGGAGCGGCGCAAGCTCTCCCGGTTCGAAACGGCGCTCGGTCTGCTGGGCTGGCAGCAGGCTGACTACGACTCCGCGACGCAGCAGCAGGTGAATCGGCTGATGGATTGCGAGCGCGAACAAGCGCGGATCACAAACGACAGCGCGGCGATCGGCCTGGAAATTCAGCAGCTTGAAAAACGCCGGGGCACTGCGGAGCGTGAATTTGCGGAAGCCGTATCCGCGGCACTGGAAAAAGAGCATCCAACGGCGGTGACGATCGACGCCCTCGAGGCGAAGGTGGAGGCAACGCGCCGGGACCGCCGCGAAATCGAGGCCCGCCTCCCGGTGCTGGATCGTGAATTACGCGACGCCGAGGAGCAGTACCGAGCGCTCATCGTGCCGGATCTCCCGCCGCCCGAAGTGCAGACCCAGCTTCTGAAATGGCGCAAGAGGATCATGGCGCTTCCCAGGGAAAAGTCCGAGTGGGTGGGGAAACTACACGAAGTGGCGGGGGAACTTGACGCGATGGAAAAACTCCTCGAAGCCCTGACCGAAGCACGAACGCAGTTTGAGAAACGCGATGAAGAATTGGCCGATGAGATCTCGGCCCAGCAGAAGTCCAAACGCAAAGTGGAGAAGCAAATCGATGGCCTGGAGAAAGCCAAGTCCGATCCCTACCGCGAGATCGGCCGGACGCTGGCGGACCAGAATATCGGACCGCTCAACCAACCCGAGGCGCTCACCGCGGTGCTCGCGCAACGGAAGAAGATTGGCAGGATTGAAGCCGCTATTGACGCATCGCTGGCCGTCAGCGAGAGCGGCGGCGGGAGGGGCTCGTGAAAATGCCGGTTCAAGGCGGGGCAAATGATTGGTGCCGGCGTGCCGCTGTTCCTTGCCATTGGCGGGCAATGAAGAAAGGCTGGCCGGAGTGATGCACGAATCCACAACGGAACGCGACCCGGCCTTTCCCGGCCGGCGCATCGCTGTCTACTTCGGGGCGGCGCTGCTCGCCGCGCTTGGGCTGGTGCTGGTCCTCGTGCTGCGGGATAATGCTCGTCGCGCGGAACTCGAGGTGATCGTCGAATCGTCGGCCGTCGGGGATACGCACTACCTACCGATCCCCGATCTGCCACCGCCGGAGCCATACCCGGTCGTCGCCCACCTGCACGGGCAATCGCTCGTTCCCATTGGCTACAAGCGACACGAGAAAAACGAAGCGGACCTGCAGCCCCTGGCGAAGGATGAAGCGACCGGCGTAACGGTTTATCAGGCCCCAACCAAAGCGAAAGAGGCGGGTGACCCGCCGGCTTATTATCTAAAAATCGGACCCGGGGTGTTTCTCAAGGTCAAGGTCCGACCGGCGACTGGGGAAAAATAGACCTGAATATAACTACGGCAGGGCCTTGCGGTGGACCCATACGCTGTTCACCAGCCCGAGTCCAAACATGACCATCACCAGAAACGTGCCGCCGTAGCTGATGAGCGGAAGGGGCAGGCCGGTGATGGGCATGAGCGCGATGGTCATGCCGATATTCTGATAGACGTGGAAGAAGACCTGCGACGCAAAGCCTACGCTGATGAGCAGGCCCAATTCGTCTGCGGATTGATGGGCGGTCAGCAGCATGGTGAGCAGAAGCACCGCGAAAATGCTGATCAAAACGACGCCTCCGACAAATCCCCACTGCTCACCAATCGCCGTAAAAATGTAGTCTGTGTGCACGGTCGTCCCGGGAATGAAACCTTGTTCGACCTGCGTGCCGGTCGCCATGAACCCTTTCCCCGAAAAGCCTCCGGAGCCGATGGCGATGAGTGATTGATTGATCGCCCAGCCCGCCCCGAGGGCATCGATGCCCGGGTCGACGAAGGCCACGATCCGTGCCCTCTGGTAGGGCTTAAGCACGAAATTGATCAGCAACGGCATGATGGCGATGCCGATGAGGAGAATGGAAATGATGTAACGCTTGGGCAACCCGCCCAGCATCAGCATGGCCATGATCACCGGGACGAAGACCAGGGTCATGCCAAAGTCGGGCTGCTTCAGGATCAGCAGCATCGGCCCGCCGACAATGGCCGCGGTAAAGACCAGCTTCAGCATGGGGTGCAGCTTGCGGAATTGGCTCAGGAACAAACCCATGGTGAGCACCGCCGCGATCAGAGTCATCTGCGAAGGCTGGAACGTGCCGATCCCGGGCAGGAGCAGCCAGCACTTGGCGCCGCCATGTTCCTGCCCCATGCCCGTATAGGTGAGAATCACGAAAAAGATGCTGACGATGTACATCGGGAGCGCCGCCCACTTGATCCACCGGTAGTCGATCAGGCTGGTTACCATGAAGACGACAATCCCGACCGCGACCCAGATCATCTGCTTATGGTAATAATCTTCCGTGCGGAATGACGACGCGCTGTAGACGGCGATGACCCCAAGAACGCAGAGCAGAAACGAGAGGCCCACCAGCAGCCAGTTCATGCCGAGAAATTTTCTGAGGAAAGGAGTCATGCGCGGGTCAGGAGGAAATAACCTCGGAGGCGGGCGGGTGGCAAGCGATCACGCAAACTTCGGCACAGCCGCGAGCAGCTTTTTGGTGTAATCGTGCTGTGGATTTTCGTAGATGGCCTCGGCCGCTGCCGCCTCCACGATCTTGCCGCGATACATCACCAGCACCTGGTCGCTCATGTGCTCGACCACCGCCAGGTCGTGGGCGATGAACAGGTAGGTCAGGCCGAGTTCCTCCTGGAGATCCTGGAGGAGATTGACGATCTGGGCCTGGACGCTGACGTCGAGCGCGCTCACGGGTTCGTCGCACACGATGAAACGCGGCTTTACGGCCAGGGCGCGGGCAATCCCGATCCGCTGCCGCTGGCCGCCGCTGAATTCATGGGGATAGCGCTCCATCATGTCGGGTTTGAGGCCGACTTGTTTCATCAGTTCGCTCACCCGCTCGCGGCGCGCGGAGCGATTCATCTCCGGAAAATGGATCTCGAGCGCTTCCCCCACGATCTGGAAAATGGTGTGGCGGGGATTCAAGGAGCCGAACGGATCCTGAAAGATCATCTGCATCTCGCGCCGCAAGGGCCGAAATTCGGTTTCCGTCATCCCCAGGACCTCCTGTCCCTCGAAAAGGATCTGGCCGCTGGTTGCCGGCACGAGCTTGAGGATGCTCTTGCCGATGGTGGACTTGCCGCTCCCGCTCTCGCCGACCAATCCGACGGTGGTTCCCGATTCGACGACAAAGCTCACGTCGTCAACGGCCTTGACGTCATCGATATGGCGGCGGAAGACGCCCCCGAGGACCGGGAACCAAGTGCGGAGATTGCGGACTTCGAGGAGAGGCATCTTGGGGAAGTAATCAGGAATCAGTCAGGAAGTCAGTAATCAGTATCAGAAGATGGCGCGAGGCCTGTCACCGGGTGCGAAGCCACTGGGCACTGGTCCGCGGGGTGGCCTCATCGGGCGAGGAAGGCCGCCAGCGGGCTCGTGGCGGAGGCTGTCTCCAGCGTTTCGCCGAGACCGATGACGAAGGCTTCGCGCCCGGCTTCCACGGCCATTCGAAAGGCGTGGGCCATGCGGGCGGGATCGGAGGCGATGGCGATGGCGGTATTGACGAGGACCGCGTCCGCGCCCATTTCGAGGGCTTCGGCGGCCTGGCTGGGGGCGCCGAGCCCGGCATCGACGATCACAGGCACAGTGGCTTGCTCGATGATGATCTCGATTTGCGCGCGCGTTTCGATGCCGCGATTGCTGCCAATGGGGGAGCCGAGCGGCATGACGGTCGCGGTCCCGACGTCTTGCAGGCGCTTGGCCAGCACGGGGTCGGCGTTGATATAGGGGAGGACGACGAAGCCTTCGCGGACGAGTTGCTCGGCGGCCCGCAGCGTTTCGATCGGATCGGGTAGCAGGTAACGCGGGTCGGGATGAATCTCGAGTTTGACCCATTTCGGCAAGCCTGCGGCGACGGCGAGGCGGGCCAGGCGCACGGCTTCCTCGGCGTTCATGGCGCCGCTCGTATTGGGCAGCAGCAGGTATTTCTCCGGGTCGATGAATTCGAGGATGTTGGCGAAAGGATCGCGCTTGCCCGAGAGATCGGCCCGGCGCAGAGCCACCGTCACGATTTCGCAGCCGCTCGATTCGAGCGCCGCGGCCATCGTTTCATTCGAGGAAAACTTGCCCGTGCCGAGAAGAAGCCGCGAATGGAATTCGCGTCCGGCGATGGTGAGAGAATCCTGGATGGTCGGCATGTCGGCGCAGACCGTAACAAATCGCGCGAGCATTTCCACCTTCATGCCGGAGAAATCCTTGCGGAATGGCGGAGCGTCCATAACGTGCTGGCGTGCGTGAGTTCGCCTTCTCTTCGCTCAGACTGGCCGGTTCGCTCCTTATCGCGCACCCCAGCCTGCTCGACCCCAATTTTCGCAAGTCGGTGCTCTTTATCTCGGCCAATGACGCCCAGGAAGGCTCCTTCGGCCTCACGCTGAACCGCCCGTCCGGCCGCACCGTGGCGGAGATTCTGCCCGGCAAGGAACTGGGCGCGCTGGGCCGGGTGCCCGTTTTCATTGGCGGCCCGGTGGCCACCGATCAACTTGTATTCGCGGCTTTCCGCTGGCACGCCGAAACGGAACGCCTCGAGTGCCAGCATCATCTGGTCATCGAGGAAGCCGGGGAAGCCATTCACGATGAGTCGCTCGTCGTTCGCGCTTTCGTGGGCTACGCCGGATGGAGCAAAGGCCAGCTCGAAGGGGAACTCGCCCAGCGCTCATGGCTCGTGGGCAAGGCGCCGCGCGAAGTTCTCGACGTGGAGCGTTGCCCGACGCTCTGGCGCGAGATCACGAGCAGTTATGGCCCGTGGTTCCAGCTCCTGGCGGAAGCCCCCGAGGAGCCGGGGAAGAATTAATACCAGGCCCCTATGATCATCGGCGTCCCGAAGGAAATCAAAGCGCAGGAAAACCGGGTGGGCATGCTGCCCGCCTCGGTCTATCAGCTCAAAAAGCGCGGCCACACGGTGCTCGTGGAACAGTCAGCCGGGGTAGGGACGGGTTATGCGGACGAGGATTACTCCCGGATGGGAGCGGAAATAGTCGCGACGCATGCCGAGGTCTTTGCGCGCGCCGAGATGGTGGTGAAGGTCAAGGAACCGGTGCCCGACGAGTACCCGCTATTGCGCCCGGAGCAGATTCTTTTCACTTACCTGCACCTCGCGGCCAACAAGCGCCTGACCGAAGTTCTGCGCGACCAGCGCGTCACCGCGATCGCTTACGAAACGGTCGAGGTCAATCGGCGGCTTCCGCTCCTCGAGCCGATGAGCGAGATCGCGGGGCGCATGTCGATTATCGTGGGCGGCTACTTTCTGGCCAAGCATGCCGGCGGCAAGGGCGTCCTTCTCGGCGGTGTCCCGGGGGTGCTGCCTGGGAAGGTGGTCGTCATTGGCGGGGGCACGGCCGGTGTGAATGCGGCGCGCATGGCCACTGGCTTGGGCGCGGATGTCACGATTCTGGAGGTGGATGTCGAGCGCATGCGATTCCTCGACATCACGATGCAGACCGCGCACACGCTTTTCTCCAGTCCGGCCCATGTGCTCGATATGCTCCCGACGGTCGACTTGCTGATCGGCGCCGTGCTCGTCCCGGGGGCCAAGGCGCCGAAACTCATCAGCCGCGAGATGCTGCGCGTGATGAAGCCGGGCAGCGTTCTCGTGGATATCGCCATCGACCAGGGCGGTTGCGTGGAGACCTCCCGGCCCACGACGCATCACGACCCGACGTTCGTGGAGGAAGACGTTATCCACTACTGCGTCGCGAACATGCCCGCCGCGTATGCCCGCACGGCAACTCAGGCCCTGACCAACGTGACCTCACGCTACGTCGAAATCCTGGCCGATCACGGCGTTCCCGGGGCATTCCAGCGCGATCCGCATCTGCTGGGCGGACTAAATCTGATCGACGGCCACATCACATGCCGCGCCGTGGCGGAGGCGTTGGATTTACCATTTTCAGATTATGGAAAAGGGTCGGGGATTCCGCCGCTGCGGCTATAGGGCGGATAATTTGCGGGCTCGAACTTGCTGTTTCACAGCAGCGTCACTGCGGAGCCATGGGGCAAATGAAAACTGAAGACGGCATAAAATCGACCCTCGTTCGATGATCCGCTCTTTTCTCCTCCGGTTCTCGCTCGCCTTGGTGGGAATGCTGCTCCTTTGTGGGACGGCGTATATTGGATTCGGATGGGTGGCGTGGAGACACGGCGAGTGGCTTCGACCGTTTTTCAAGGACCAAACCCCGGAGAATATCCGCTATTACTATCAGGGTGTGGCCATCGCACTGTTTCCGGGAGACATGGATGGCGACGGAGCGATGGACGGACTCGAAATACTGTGGGGCACGAAGCTGCGGGTTCCGGAAAGCCACGACATTACCATCCAGCGTTTGGACCACCCTGAATTTGACGCGTTCGATTTACGCTCCCATTCAACTTCATTTCAATCGGGAACTAACGCCCCCTACGAATTTTTTCTCCCTCGGATCAATCAGCGTCTGCGCGTACGCGGCGAGGTGAAATTCGATGGATATCGTGAGCCTCTTCCGCGCGGGTTTCAGGTACGGGTCACGGCGCGTCCTCACTGGTTGCTGGCCTTGCCGGGAGGTAAGTTGCAAGACTCTGCCTTGATTGTGCCCGTCACACACGAAGGACGGAGCGGCATTGTCGATTTCGAGATCCAACCGACGGAGGGCGCCTTCGCCAGCACGGAATCGCCCACCGAGATTTCCATCGACAACCCCGTGACTGGAATGCACCTCAGCAACGTCGAAGCCAAGTGTCTTTGGCCGCAGCCGAACCTTGTGCTCACTACGGAAGATGTACCCTTGAATCACGCGCCAGTCTACGTGAGAGACGAGGGGAACCCGCGCGTTTATCGTCTGCAATGGCCGTCTGCCCCGCTTTCCGCCGAGGCGATCCTCGTCGAAGCGGCGCTTGACGAAGACGGGGCCGAGTGGTTTCCCCTCTCGTTTTATTCGGTGACCGACACGGTCTGTTTTGTCGTTCAACATCTCTGGCATTCAGAATCCCCAGCGCTCGGGCTGAAATTCAGGGCCACCCCGGTCCGTTACTCGCCCGAAGCGGGCGCCGTCCCTTAGTTCGCAGCCACCCACTCGATCCCACCTTCCGTGAGCCGGATGCGGCGTTCGCGGTAGAGGGCGCCGACGGCTTGTTTGAAAGCCTTCTTGCTCGTGCCGAATTGCACGCGGATTTCCTCGGGGGTACTGTGATCTCCGAAGGGCAGGCGGCCACCCGGCGCTTTCTTGAGCGCTTCGACGATCTGCTCGGTGAGCGGAGCAATGCGGCGGTAACCGGCCTCGTCGAGACTGAGATCGAGATTGCCGTCGGGGCGGACGGTTCGAACATAGCCTTCGAGCACCTGGCCGACGGCCAGCGGGGAACCCAGATCGGTTTTGTAAAGAAGTCCCCGGTGGGCATTGTCGACCACCGCTTTATAGCCGAGCGGCGTTTCGCCGGCGATGAGGAGGGGAACGCGTTGCCCTGGCGTGTAAGCCGGCGCAGTCTGGCCGAGATGCCGGTCCAGGCGCGTGGTGGCGACGATGCGATTGCTCCGGCGATCGAGGTAGACATAGACGACGATGGTCTCTCCCACGGTGACGCGGTGGGCCTGTTCGCGCATCGGGAGCAGCAAGTCCTTGCTCAGGCCCCAGTCGAGAAAGGCTCCGACTCGCGCGTGAAAGCTGACGACTTTCAATGCGGCGAAATCGCCGACACAGGCGCGTGGTATCTCGGTGGTGGCGACCAGCCGGTCCTCGGAGTCGTGATGGATGAAGACTTCGAGGTAGTCGCCGGGGACGGTACCTTTCAGGATGTAGCGCCCGGGGAGGAGGATCTCACCCAGTTCTTCCCCGTCGAGATAGAGGCCCGACTTGGATTCGCGGACGACGCGAAGCGCATTGCGTTCGCCGATCGCAGCCATCGGTCAGGCCTTTCGAGATTCGGCGGGGACGGCCGCCTTGAGCATGGCCACTTCCTTCGACGTCAGGAGCCGCCATTCGCCGGGGTGCATCTCGCCGATCTTGAGCGGGCCGAGCCGGACCCGGGCCAGCCGTTCCACTTCATAGCCGAGCTCGTAGAGCATGAGGCGGATCTGCCGTTTGATCCCCTGGGTGAGCGTGAGCCCGAGATGCTGCGGGCCGAGCACGTCGAGCCGTTCCACCTTGGCCCGGCCTCCCATGATATGAAAACCGCGCAGGAGTTTTTCGCGGTCCTTGAGATCGAAGGACTTGTCGAGGAGCACCTCGTATTCCTTTTCGATCTTGTAGCGCGGATGGGTGAGAGCGAGCGAGAGGTCCCCATCGTTGGTCAGGATGAGCAGGCCTTCGCTGTCCTTGTCGAGCCGGCCGACGTGATAGATGCGCGGCCAGTTGGCGGGGAGCAGTTCAAAGATCGTCTTGCGGTCGCGGTCGTCGGCCGCGGTGCAAACGTAGCCTTTCGGCTTATTGAGCAGGACGCTGAGGGGTTGTTCGCTGCGCAGCAGGCGGCTGCCCACTTTGACCGCGTCGTTGGGGCCGACCTGGGTGGCGAGGTCGGTGACGACCTTGCCATTGATGCGGACCTGGCCGGCGGTGATGAGTTCCTCGACACCGCGGCGGGAGCCGAGACCGGCGGAGGCGAGAAATCGATTGAGGCGCATGGTGGGATGAAAAGCGGGGCGAGGGAGTTACGCCAAGTCGCTTGAAAAGACTACCCAATATTCGAAGTTTTCGATAATTCCTCCCGTTCTTTCGTCAAAGTCTGTCACTTTTCACAAAATGTCGAAGTTGGTCATCCCTCGGAAAACAGTTTATCGGCTGTCGTTGTACTACCGCGCCCTGCAGCGGTTGCGGACCAACAAAATTGAGACCGTCTCCTCGGCGGCACTGGCCAAAGCGGCGGGGGTAAAGCCGACCCAATTGCGCAAGGATCTTACCTATTTCGGGCAATTTGGGACACGCGGCCTGGGCTACAATGTCGAGGCGCTCAGTCGCCGGCTGACGGAGGCCCTGGGCACGACGCAACTTCAGCCCGTGATTTTGGTCGGCGCGGGGCATCTCGGCTCGGCGCTGCTCCGCTACCAGGGCTTCGCCAAGGAAGGTTTCGAAGTGGTCGCCGCCTTTGATTTGCAGGCCTCGCGCAAGCGCGAGAAGGAAATCGGCGTAAAAGTGCTGCCCATGGAAAAGCTCGGGGAATTCGTGACCGAGAACCGGATCAAGATGGCGATTCTCACCGTTCCCGGCAACGTCGCGCAGGAAGTGACGAACGAACTGATCGCCTCAGGAGTCCTGGCGATCCTGAACTTCGCCCCCATCATTCTTCAGGTGCCCGATAACGTTGTCGTGAACAACGTCGATCTGGCGATCGAACTGGAGAATCTGAGCTATTTCATCCAGTGACCGCGACGTGCGTCGCCCGGGATTTCGACCTCGATCAGACGCTCGATTGCGGGCAGGTTTTCCACTGGCGGCGCGATGGCGCCGGTTGGGTGGGGGTCATCGGTGAGCACGCCCTCCGGGTCGAGCAGCGGGGAGAAAAGCTGGTCCTTTCACAGGGGATGGAGGCCGCGGCCGCGCGGTATTTCGCGCTCGACCATCCTCTGGCGGAGATTGCCGCAACGTTTCCTGATGATCCTGCGATGACGGCGGCGCGGGAGTTTTGCCGCGGAATGCGGATCGTTCGACAACCGGCCTGGGAGTGTCTGGCCACGTTCATCACTTCCTCCATGAAGCAGGTCGCGCACATCGCGCAAATTTCCCATACCCTTCGCCAGCGCTTCGGCCGGCGGATCGAATGGGACGGTCCCGACCTTTTTGCCTATCCCACGGCGGAGACGCTGGCGCGACTTTCCGAGATGGACCTGCGGGCTTGCGCCCTGGGGTACCGGGCAAAGAATCTGCTCGGTTCCGCCCGCCTGATCGCCGAGGGGCAGGTGGATCTGGCGGCTGTGGCACGGATGGATGATGACGCAGCCCGGGTGGAACTCTGCCGGTTGCCGGGGGTAGGGGAGAAGGTGGCCAATTGCACGCTGCTCTTCGGCTTTGAACGGGTGCGCGCCTTTCCCATTGATGTGTGGATTGAGCGGGTGCTGCGGGAGATCTATTTTCCGCGAAAGCGCCGCGTGACCGCCCGGCGGCTCAAGGAGTTTTCGGCGAGTTATTTCGGAGAATACGGCGGCTATGCGCAGCAGTATCTTTTCCACTATGCGCGCAAGACATGGCCGCGCGGTCGGGGGAAGGGGTTGTCGCCGAAGTAAATCAATGGTTTATCAGCGGCGTCCGTGGGCTCTATGTCCCCGGTTTTCCGCCTCGATCGCATGCATATTGACGTCGTTCTCAATCCCGCCGAAATCGCCCTCTTGCCGCAGCGCGACCTCTCCGGCGTGACGTGCGTGGTTTTCGACGTCCTGCGCGCGACCTCTTCGATGCTGACCGGCCTCTTCCACGGTGCGACCGAAATCCATCCCGTCTGCACCATCGAGGAAGCGCTCGCGCTTCGCCAGCGGATGCCGGATGCCGTATTGGGCGGCGAGCGGCACGGCAATCCCATCCCGGGCTTTGACATCGGTAATTCTCCGCTCGAATACTGCGAATCCATGAGTGGGCGCCGGATCATCACCACTACGACCAATGGCACCGTGGCGTTGCGGGCCTGTGAGCATGCCCGGCGGGTTCTGGTCGGAGCCTTGCTCAATGTCCGCGCCCTCGCGACAGACCTGCGGGCTATCGAAACGGATCAGCTTTTGCTGGTCTGCGCCGGGACTTTTGAAACCTTCGCGCTGGAGGACGCCTACGCGGCCGGAGTCTTGATCCAGGAATTGGCTCCGGCGACCAGGTCTGATGCCGCCCTCGTGGTCCAGGTGCTGGCCGAGGCCTACCGTGAACCGCTGGCCGCGCTCCGGGCGGCGCGCAACGGCCAGGCGCTCAGAGCCAGTGGCCGCGGCCCAGATGTAGAGTGGTGCGCGCAGCTTTCGAAGTATAACGTGGTCGGTCAATTGAGCGCCGGCGTAATCCGGTCGCTGTACGCATGACGCACGTCCTGAATAGAATGACCGCCGCGCTGACCGGCTGGATTCCCGATATCTCGGGAATTCCATTGCGCCGTCAGATCGGACTGGCGGCGGTCATATCCGTGATCATCAACCTTCTGGTGATCGTCATCGTGGCCCTGGTCTTCGACAAGCCCGTGAAGGCCTTGGAATTTGCCAAGCCCAAGATGCGGACGCGCAACATCGAGCTGACCATCGTCCCGCCGGAGCCGGAACTGGAGCCGCTGATGCCCTTTACGCTCGCGCCCAAGCCCGAGCAGCAGTTTATCGACTCGCGCGGTCTCGATATTGCCCACGAAGCGGCACTGAATCCTCTTTTCCAATCGGATGAAAACATGCGCGCGGCGAGCGAACTGCCCGCGTCGGGCGACGTCCCGCTCCCCAGCCAGGCGGGCCGCGATCGGCCGTTCAACGCTTTCAAGACCCAGAAATCACTGCTCGGCACCTCGATCCCACTGCAATTTCCTCCGGCAGAGGAAGTGCGCCCGCTCTCCGCCACGCCGCCCCTGGCGCCAGCACCCCCGCTCATCGCGCAGGAACCCCCGCCGCCAACGCCGCCCGACACCAAGGAAAAGACAGAGCCCGCTCCTCCCGCCCCTCCGCCCCCCATCGAACCGACGAAGAAGCCGCCGCGCCCGGAGGACATCGCGATGTCGGCCCAAATCCCCACCGCCGTTACCAAGCTGGAGAAAGCAGCGCCCGCCACACCAGCACCCCCCAGGCCCGCCGCCACTCCACGACCGGTCGAGGAGCAGGCCATGCTCACGACTCCGGCGCCCAAGCCTCAAACCGCTCGCGATTCCGGTTACCAGCCCGAACAGGAGCAGAATCGCATCGAGGGCAACATTTCCAACCGCGGCAAAAAAGCGGTGGATGCCGTGGCGACACCGCTGGCCAAGTACCGCAAGCAGGTAAATGACGCGATCGGTTCGCGCTGGTATTACTACGTGAAGGACCCGCAACGGATGAGTCTGATCTCGCCCGGTTCGGCCCGGGTCAGCTTTTTCATCGATACGGAAGGGCAGGTTGTGGGCATTAAGCTTGAATCCAATACGTCCAATGCGAGCTTTGCCGAGCTCTGCACCAGCGCCGTGCGCGATGCGCGGGAGCAAATCAAAGACCTCAAGCTTCCCGTGGATGCCACATTGCCGTTAAAAGACGGCCGCCTCGAATGCTCCCTTACGTTTACCTTTTACAACCTGTGATTTCCGCTCCCCTCGTCGTCGGCTCCTTGCATTCGATCGTCACCTTTTTTGTGCATGGCGGCCCGTGGATGATTCCGCTCGTGACCTGCTCGATCGTTTCTGTGGCCGTGATCGTATTGCGGGGCCTCGCCTTGCGCCGGCATCTCGTGGTTCCACCGGTCATCGAGGAGGCCATCGAAGCCATCGATCCGGGGGACGAGGATGCCGCGAATCGTCTGGCCCGCCTCGTCGTTCACGACCGCTCGGCCCTCGCGCGCATTATCGACGTCGGCCTGCACCACCTCAACTGGCCGAAATCCGAAAACATGGAAGCCGTGCAGACGCGGGCGCGGCACGAGATCGTGCGGCTCGAAAGTGGGCTGTTCGTGCTGGAAGTGATCGTCGGCATTGCTCCCTTGCTGGGCCTGCTCGGCGCGGTTTCGGGTCTCGTGACGGTGTTCGCCGCCTTTGGCGCGAATGCGGCCGGGGAAGATCCGCACGGCATCGCCAAGGGTATCTCCGAGGCGCTCAGTACGACAATCGTCGGCCTGGCCATTGCGATTCCCAGCCTCATCGCCTACAGCTATTTTTCCAAGAAAATCGAAACCATGGCCGCGGAAATGGAGTCCCTCATCGCCGACCTGCTGGCCAAGTGCTACTACCACCAGTTTCACCATCAGGCAGCGCCCGCTCCGGCGCGGGAGCCGGAATCGTACAGCCGGGGAGCAGCCGCCCGAGCCGCGGAGGAGCGGGCGTCGTGAAATTTTACGCCCGGCCGCGGCGCATGCCGCAAGTCATCATCGTCTCGTTGATCGATATTTTCGCGATCCTGCTGATCTTCGTGATCGTGACGACGACGTTCAAGCGCCTCCAGCCGGAGGTGACGATCAAGCTGCCCGAATCGAGGAGCGCCGCCTCTGCCGAGAAGAGCGATGAACCGGTCGTGCTGCGGATCGGGGAAAATGAGGAGATGTTCCTCGATATGAAAAAGGTCACCCTGCCGGAATTGACCGCTGCCGTGCAGCAAATGGTGCAGGAAAAAGGGACCCCCAAGCTGGCCATGGCCGCGCACGAAAAGGTCTCCTACGGTTTTCTCATCAAAGTCCTCGACGCCCTCAAAGATGCCGGCGTGAAGGGCAACCTCTCCGCCTTTACCGAAGCCAAGAAATGATCCTCGAGATAGTGAAGTATGGAACCCCGGTCCTCCGGGAAAAAGGCCGCGAAGCGAATCTGACTGATGAAGGAATCGGCGAGCTGGCCGAGAACATGATCGATACGATGCGCGACGCGCACGGGGTGGGCCTGGCCGCCCAGCAGGTCGGCGTTCCCGTGCAGCTCTGCGTCATTGACGTGGCGGGCATCGAGGATCGTCCCAGCGCGATGTGGATCGATGACAGCGAGGTGCCGATCGAGGATTACATGCCGCTCATCCTCCTCAATCCCAAGCTCAAGCTCAGTCAGGAAAAGGAGAGCGGAAACGAAGGGTGCCTGAGTTTCCCGGAAATCACCGCGGAGATCGTGCGGGCCGAAGGGGTGCGCTGCACGGCCATGCGGATGGATGGAAATGAGATCACCTTCGAGGCCGCTGGATTGCTGGCCCGCGCTCTCCAGCACGAGGTCGACCATCTGCATGGGATCCTGTTCATCGACCGGATGAACAGCGCCGCCAAAGCCGGTCTGGCGGGGAAATTGAAGCGGCTGCAAAAAGAGACGCGCGGAACTTAAACTTGGCCTAAATCCGGAAATGGGAACCACGGATTTCACGGATAGCACGGTCGCGTTTCTCTCCCGTCCGCCAACCTCCTCTAGCCTGACTTCCTCCCCCCTCGAGGGAAAAGCCCTGTATTTTCTCATTTTTGACTTAATTTGTAGCAAGTAATAATGCAAACTAATCATAAGTATTCCTTGTATCTAACAATAATCAGCGGCTATAGTCGTAGCCAGTGTTTGTGCAAATCACCAAATCCCGCCGCGGCGCCAAGGTCTACGAGACCTTTCTCGTCCGTGAGTCCTTCCGCACCGCCCAGGGGCCGCGCTCGCGGACGGTCTGTAACATCACCGCTCTACCCCCGGCGGTGCGCCAACTGGTGACCGAGGCCCTGGCTGGCCAGCGCCTGATCGCCGCCGAGCAAATCGCCCTCCAGCAGGCGCTCGACTACGGCGGACTGGCCGTGCTCGTCGAGGCCTGGCAACAGCTGGGACTGGCGCGCCTCTTCGCCAGCATCGGCTCGCCGCGCCAGCGTTCCCTACTCCAGGCCATGATTTTCGCGCGCCTGCTTTTTCCCTGTGCCAAGCTGGCTTTGCGCGCGCAGGCGGCCGGCACCTTGCTCGCGCCAGCCTGCGGCCTGCCGGCCGATGAGCGCTTCGAGGAAGATGATCTTTACGCCGCGATGGACGCGCTCAGCGGCCACTGGTGCGCCTTGGAAAAGGGACTGGCGCAGGAGACCTTCAAGGAGCCGATCAGCCTCGTGCTCTATGATCTCACGAGCGTTTACTTTGAGGGCAAGGGCCCGGCGCGCTATGGCCGCTACGGCCATAGCCGCGATCACCGGGGCGACCGGCCGCAGGTCATCCTCGCCGTGGCCACCGACACGCGCGGCGTGCCGCTGCATCTCTCCGTGCTGCGCGGCCACCGGGCCGATACGAGGACCCTGCAAGGCTTCGTCAAAATCCTGCGGCGGCGTTTCCAGATCCGCGAGGCGGTGTTCGCTTTCGACGGCGGCATGAGCAGCAAACTCAACCTGGAGGCACTGGAAAAGAGCGGGCTCAAGTTCGTGACCCGCCTCTGCAACGCCACTCTGGAGAAGCTGCTCACCGAGTTGCCGCAGGACCAGCAACTCGAGTTGGCCGATAGCGACAAGCTCGTGGAGATCCTCCATGAGGGAAAGCGGCACATCGTGGCTGGCGGCCCATGGCGGCGGCAGCGCGACCAGGAGCGCCGCGCGGCGCGCCTCGCCAAGGCCGAGGCGGCGCTGGCCAAGCTCGCCACCGCCAAACGGAGCCGGCCCAACGCGCAAAAGATCGCCAGCCAGGCGGGGCGCACCTTGCTCACCCTCAAAGCCCACAAGTACTTCACCTACGAGGTTGACGCCGCCGGCGTGCTGCGCTGGGCGCGCAAGGAAGAGGTCATCGCCGCCGAGCGGGCCCACGATGGCTGGTATCTGCTCCACACCAATCTGATCCTCGCCGAGGCCTCGCCCGCGCAAGTCCAGGGGCACTATAAAAACCTGCTGGAAGTCGAAGAAGCCTTCTGCGAGCTCAAGAGTTACCTGCGGGTGCGACCGGTGTTCCATTGGCGGCCCGACCGCGTAATCAACCATGTGCGGCTCTGCTTTGTCGCCTACTGGCTGAGCGCCCGTCTGGCCACCCAATGGCGTGCGTGCTCAGAACGGGGTGAAGTCACCCGGCTCCTGCGCCAACTCCAAACTATCCGCCTCGGCACCTTCCAGTGCGGCGCAGAGACCGCGCCGCACCTCGCCTTGACGGCGGTGCCGCCAGAGCTCAACGCCCTCCTCGCCAAACTCAAGCTCCTCCCTCTCTTCGCCACCCCGCCCAAGTGGGCCACCGCCACGGTTCCGTAGCCCGACAAAAGCGAAACACCCTCGCTTTTACAGGGCTTTTCCTTCGAAGGGGGAGGAAGTCAGG
>JBBRPL010000103.1:0-28231 GCA_038228205.1 Chthoniobacterales bacterium | reverse complement strand
CCAGGTCCATGACCTGCAATACGCAGCCACCGGCACTGGTCATTTCCGCATGAAGATCGGCCAGTGGTCGTACGCCGATCTCACTTTTCCGTCCACCGTCCAGCGCGGGGTCACCACCGAAGTGGAACTGGTGGGACGCGCGGGTGAAACGCACACCGCGCGCGTGTCGCCCAGCACCGACGCGGCGGCGATTCCGGCGCCATGGGCGGATGCCGCCAGCGCCAGTGGGCCCCAAGCCGCGGTGCGATTGAGTGACACGCCCGAACTCGTGGAAGAGCGAAAGGGCTCCGAGCCGCAGGTGCTGGCCTCCCTGCCCGCCGCGGTGAATGGACGCATCAGCAAACCGAATGAGGAGGATGCCTATGAATTCACCGTGGAACCGGAGTCCGACGTGGACGTGGAAGTCTCCGCCGAGGTGCTCGGCTCGCCGATCGATGCCGAACTGGAATTGCGCGACCTGAAAGGGAAACAACTCGCGATCAACGATGACACGCCGGCCGGCCCCGACCCGCGCCTGACCTATAAGGTGCCAAAGGACGTGACCAAAATCATCGCCGTGGTTCGCGATGTGAATGGCAATGGCGGTCCGCGCTGCATCTATCGTCTGTTCGCTTCGACCAAGGCGAAGGAACCACCGGCCAGCTTCGTGCTCGCGATGCCTGAAGATAGCCACACGCTGGAGCCAGGCCACCCCAGTGTCTTCAAAATTGAAGCGCTGCGCACCGGATACGACGGGCCGATCAACCTGACCTTCGATCACCTGCCCGACGGCGTGAAGGTTTCCGGCCAGACTGTCCCCGCCCAAGCCACGGCCGCGTTGGTCACGCTCTCGACGGACAAGGATTGTCCCGCGCTGATCACCTCCCTCAAGGGCCGCGGGAAACCCGGAGAAGTCCTGGCCCGCTCGGACAACGTCCTGTTGGGGCAATCCCAGCCGTGGCTCGTGAACGACCTCGCGCTGGCCAGCGCCGCGAAGTCGGACGTGGCCTTTTCCGCCGGTTGGGGCGCGGCCGCCGCCACGAAAAAAGTCGTGCTGAGCGGAAAACTCGCATTGCCGGTCACGTGCTCCCGTCCCGTGGGCCACGACGGGCCGGTGCGGCTCACGCTAATCACCAGCCAGGCACGGCGCTTTACCAAAGGGATCGTGGATAACACTCTCGTCATCCGCGAGGAAAAAGCCGTCCTGATCGAGGAAGATAAGAACGCCCAAACGACCTTCACCGCCGTCACAACCGCGGAGACAGCGCTGGCGGCCGCGCAAAAAGCCGCGGAGGCCAACAAGGACGAGAAGGCCGCCGAAGCCGCCACAAAAAAGGTCGAGGACGCCCGGACGGCCGTCGAAACGGCGAAAAAAGCGGCCGACGAAGCGGCGCAAAAAGCGAAGAACGATGTCGAGTTCGGAGTGGTCCTGCCCGCGGAGTTGCCGGAGGTCCCCCACCAATTTGCCTTCAAGGCGGAATTGCTAAAGCGCGATAAAAAGACCGTGGAAGCGGTGGCCTACACGCCCGTGCATGAGTTTCCGGTGGTCAATCCCATCGTGATGAAAGTGGATGCGCCCGCCCCGCTCAAACTCGATCTGAAAACCGGCGCCACGCTGGATCTGGCAGGAAAAATCGAACTACTGGAAGGGGCCACGGGCGATGTCACGGTGACCGTGACCGGTGTGCCAACCGGCATCGCGGCACCAGCCGCAGCGATTGTGAAGGCCGGCACGACCGATTTCAAATTCGCGATCAAGTTCCCGGCGAACTTCAAACCGGGCGAGTATCCCGGCCTCAAGGTCTCCGCCACCGGCAAACCCTTTGGCACGGTGGTAGTGAAGACTCGCGACTCTGAACTGACGCTCAACGTCCTGCCAGCCGACCCTGCCCCTGCCCCTACTCCGGCTGCTCCGGCCCCAGCCGCCGCTCCACCTGCCGCCACTCCGCCTGCTGCCAAACCGTGACATGAAACCGCTCTCGATCCTTGCTCTTTGCGCCTTGCTGCCGTGCTGGCCAGTCGCCGCCGAAATCCCGTCCGATCTCATCGGCGAGTTGCAGGCCACGCCGCCGACCTTGACCTTGACCCATCCTCAGCGGCCGCATTCCGTCCTCGTCCGTGGCCGAACCCAGGGCGGTTACGATGTGGATCTCACGGCGGATGCCACCTTCAGCAGCAGCAACGCCCAAGTCGCGAAGGTCGATGCCACCGGCTGGATTCAACCGGTCAGCAACGGGACGACGACGATCACCGCCCAGGCCGGCAATCACACCGCGACAGTGGCCGTGACCGTGCAAATGCCCGAACAACCGGTCGCCTCCAGCTTCCGGAACGACGTCATGCCGGTGCTTTCCAAAGCGGGGTGCAACGCCGGCGCCTGCCATGGTTATTCCCTCGGCAAGAACGGATTCAAACTTTCGTTGCGCGGGGCCGACCCCGAGAAGGACTATCTCGCGCTGACCGATGAATTTGCCGAGCGCCGGATCAATCGGAACGACCCGGCCGCCAGTCTCCTGCTCCTCAAGCCGCTGGGTGATCTGCCCCACGAAGGCGGGGTGCGCATGGATCAAGGCGGCACCTTGCACGAGACGCTGCGCCGCTGGATCGCGGAGAGCGCCAAAGACGATGCACCCACTTTGCCGAAGCTGGTCGGAGTCAGCATTCATCCCGAGAAAGCGGTGTCGGGCCCGCACTCGCATCAGCAGTTCCAACTCGTCGCCAAGTATAGCGACGGCTCGGTGCGCGACGTTTCGCGCACGGGCATTTTCAACGTCAACATCGAGCGGGTGGCCAAGGTGGACGATGTCGGCCTGGTGTCGGTCAACGGCCTGGGTGAGACCGCGATCGTGGCCCGCTACGAGGGCATTTTCGCCGTGGCCAACTTGATCGTGCTGCCCCCGGACAAGGGCTTTCAACCTGCACCCGTCCCCGGGGACAACCTGGTGGATCGGCACGTGATCAGCAAATTGAACGACCTGCGGATCACGCCCTCCGAGATCACCGACGACGAGCGCTTCCTGCGCCGGTTGTCCGTCGATTTGATCGGAGTGCAGCCCGCGCCCGAACAGATTCTCGCCTTCGTCGCCGATCAGGATCCGGCCAAGCGCGAGAAGATGATCGCCGCCACGATGCAGAAGAATGAGTTCGTGGATTGGTGGTCGCTGAAGTGGGGCGACCTGCTCCAGAACTCGCGCAACACCTCGAGCGACCGCGCGGTTTACGCTTTCCGCGAATGGATTCGCGCCTCCATCGCGGAGAACAAACCACTCGACGAATTTGCGCGAGAAATCCTGACGGCGCGGGGCAGCGCGGTGGACAATCCCGCCGCGGCCTACTTCGCCGTGAGCAAGGATCCCGATGAGACCATCCAGCGCGTCACCCAGGTCTTCTGCGGCGTGCGCATGCTGTGCGCGCGATGCCACCCCCACCCTTTCGAGCACTGGACGCAAGGTGACTACTACGGCCTGCACAGCTTTTTCAACCAGGTGTCGATCAAGCCCGACCCTCGTCAGGCAGGCATCATCAACGCCAAGAGCATCCTGCTCAAGCTGAACACCCCGTCCTCGACCAATCCTCGCACGGCCAAGCCCCAGCCGCCCCGCTATCTCGGCGGCGGCGAGCCCGCTCTGGAGCCGGGCACCGACCGGCGCGCGGATTATGCCCGGTGGCTGACCGCGCCCGAGAACCCGCACTTTGCGCGCAGCCTGGCGAACCGCATCTGGAGCTATTTCTTCAATCGCGGAATCATCGATCCCGTCGATGACCTGCGGTCCACCAATCCGCCGATCAATGGCCCGTTGCTCGACGCGCTGACCAAGGAATTTGTGGATCACAAATTCGATATGCGCCACCTCATGCAAGTGATCGTGACCTCGCGCACGTATCAGCGCAGCTCGATCTCCAATGAGTCCAATGCCCACGACGATCTTAACTTCTCCCACGCCATCCCCCGCCGTCTCCCGGCCGAGGCGCTGCTGGATTCGCTGGTGCAGGCCACGGGGGTGAAAGAGAATTTTGGCGGCGCCCCGGCTGGTTTCACCGCGGCGCAATTGCCCGACGGGAATGTCCAGAGCACGTTCCTCGGGCTGTTCGGCAAACCGCAACGCACCGAAGCTTGCGAATGTGAGCGCGACCTGGGCTCGAACATGCTCCAGGCGCTCCACTTTATCAACGGGCAGTCCATCCTCAACCGCGTCACGAATCCCACGGGCCGACCGGCGCTCTTGCTGCAGAAGAAGCCGACGGACGAAGAGCTCGTCGAGCAACTCTATCTCTGGTCGCTGGCCCGGCGACCGAGCGCACACGAGCGTGAACTGGCCGCGAAGTTCTTCGCCGGCTATGCCGAGAAGCACGCCGAAGCCGCGCAGGACTTCATGTGGGCGCTGCTCAACAGCCGGGACTTCACCATGCTGCAATAGCCATGCTGCGTTTCGCCATCATCCTCGGTTTGCTCTGGAGCGCGGCGGCGCATGCCGCCGATGTCAGTTTCCAGCGCGAAGTCTGGCCGATCTTCAAGCGCCATTGCGTGGGCTGCCACAGCGCCCAAAAGACCAAAGGCAAGCTGCGCCTGGACGACGTGGCGTTCCTACTCAAGGGCGGCAAGAGCGGGCGCCTCTTCGTCCCCGGCCATCCGGACGACAGTCTGCTCATCGACCAGATCACCGGAGATGTCCCGGAGATGCCGCAGAACGAAGCGCCGCTCTCCCGCGCCAAGGTAAAGCTGCTCCAGGATTGGGTCGCCCAAGGCGCGAAAATCGACGGCCCGCCGAAATCGGACGTGCCGCCCGTGGTGATTCCGGAGATCTACACCAGCGCTCCGGCCATCTCGAGCGTCACCATCAGCCCGGACGGCAAACTCGCCGCCGCCGCCTGCCGCAGCGAAGTGGTAATGTTCAACGTGGATGACGACAGCGCACCGCGCCGCGTGCCGACGGACTTCGACCTGATTACCCACGTCGAGTTCAGTCCCGATGGCCAGCACCTGGCCGCCGCGGGCGGTTCGCCCCAACAATTCGGCGGGCTCATTTTCTTCAATCCCGCGGATGGCCACAAACAATCGTCCCGCCGCCTGGGGACCGACACGTTCTTCAAGGGCAACTTCGCTCCGGACAGCCAGACCATCGCCCTCGGTGGCCCGAACGGTGCCATCTTCCTGATGCCCGTGGATGAAAAAGCGCCCGTAAAAAGCATCGAGTTGCATAGCGATTGGGTGACGGCGGTGGCCTACACACTCGATGGCAAGCAACTGGTCAGCGGCAGCCGGGACAAGACGACGAAGATCAGCAGCGTGGACGACCTCAAGCTGCTGCGCTCGGTGGACCAGTCCCCGGAGGTGATCAATGCGGTGGCAGCCGATTCGCTCGACGCGATCTCGGGGGGGAATTCCGGCACGCTCCTGGGCTACGATTTCAAGCTGGCGCTGAGCGGTGTGCAGGTGGCCGGTTCCGGCAACGGCGCCCGCCCCGTGAGCAACCGCGACCAATACGTGCGTCCCTTCGAGGCTCAGGCCGGGGCCGTCATGGCCCTCGCCACCAGCGGCGACCGCAAGCTCCTCGCCGTCGCCACCCGCGCCGCGGAGGTTCGCATCTATGCGACAGACACCCGCCTGCGCAAAACCGCGATCCCCAATGCGCCGGCGCCCATCCTCAGTGTCGCCCTGAGCGGCGACGGCAGCCGCCTCATCCTCGGGAGCAAGACCGGCGTCGTGCAGATTTGGGACACGACGACCGGGAAGCTGATCAAGTCGCTGACGCCAGTTCCAGTACAAGGGACCGCCCTCGCTGGGAAGTGAGGGCAGCCGTTGGTATCGGGAATCAAAAACAGTAAATATAGGTGAGCCTGACGATGCGATCGAATGGCCGGAGGTCGGTGAGCGGGAAGTCGACGCCTGCCACCATGGTTGACATCAACCCCATATCCATTCCGTGCGTCCACGCCCCTTGGTGCAATATCGTTTGAACGATCCTAACCAAAAATCAGCACCATCGCTTGCGCGATCAAGATCCGTGAGAACATCGCCAGCGGATAAACAGCGGCGTAGCTCGTTGACGGCGCCTCGGATTTGCTCACGGCACATGCGAAGGCCAGTGCGGGCGGGTCGGTCATGCTGCCGGAGAGCAATCCGCAGATGGTCATAAAATTCAGCTTCATCACCGCCCGAGCCCAGAGGCCTACGGCAAGTAACGGCACGACGGTGACAATGATCCCCATTCCGAACCAGGCCAGCCCACGCGCGCTCATCACCGTCTGGACGAACAGTGGCCCCGCCTTTAGTCCGACGCACGCCATGAAGAGGGTGATGCCGAGTTCGCGGAACGCGAGATTCGCGCTGTGCGGCATCTGCAGGAGCATCGGGCCGAGTCGACCGAGACGGCTGAGCAGGATGGCGAGCAACAGCGGACCGCCCGCGATCCCGAGGCGTACCGGCAACGGGACACCGGGAACATGGAATGGCAGTGAGCCAGCGGCGACGCCCATGGCGATCCCCAGGAAGATGGGGATGAAGCTTGTCACCTGGAGGGCACGCAGGGAATTGCCAAGCAACGCGGTCGCCTTGTCGAGCCCTGCGGGTTCACCGACGATCAGCGCGCGATCGCCGAATTGCAAACGAAGGTCGTCACTCGCGCTCATCTCGACATCCGCCCGCCGCACGCGGGTGATCGTGACGGCATGCTCCAATTCGCGAGAGATTTCACCAACCGTGCGCCCAAGCACGCGAGACTGCGTGACAACAATCTTGCGAAATGCCACATCGCCCGAGGTGTGCATCAGATCCGCTTCGATCCGATATCCGACGATGTGTTCAAATTTTGCGAGGTTGGACCGTGCGCCGACGGCGAGAAGGCAATCGCCCGTATGAATGACGGTCTCGTCCCCTGCCCGCCGCACGTCTCTGGCGCTGGCCGGAAGGATGCGTGAGACAACGATGCCCAACTCGCGGCGTGCGGGAAGATCGGCGATGGTCAAGCCTTCGAGTCTCGGGTTCTCAACGAGCAAGCTGGCGCGCTCGATCGGTTCGCCGCCGCCAGCCCGCAATCGCTCCGCCTCGACTTCCGGCGAAATCCGAAACACCGCGCGCAAGGTGAGCAGCACGACGATAATCCCAACAACACCGCCGGGATAGCTGACGGCATAGGCGAGGGCGGGGAGGGCGGCGGATTCACCCGACGTCTTGCCCATGATGGCGAGCGTCTGCTGGACCGCGCCGAGCGCGGGCGTGTTGGTGCTGGCGCCGCAAAACAGGCCGAATGCCGCGGAAAAACCGATCTGCCCGATGACTGCAGCGAACACCGTAAGCGCCGCGCCGCCGAAAATCACGAGCAGGGCGAGTCCGTTCAGCCTGAGGCCATCTTTGCGCAGCGAGGCAAAGAAACCGGGCCCCAGTTGCAGACCGATGGTAAAGACAAAAAGAATCAGTCCGAACTCGCGAACGAATTCGAGGATTTCATGCGGAATGCCGAATCCAAGATGACCAAAGGCGATCCCGGAGAAGAGCACGCCGGCCACCCCGAGACCGATACCGCGCACGCGGATCCCAGCCAGCATCAGCCCCGAAGCGGCGACCAGCGAGAGGATCAGGACCGCGTTGGCGACGGGTTGATCGGTGAGAATTTCGTGGATGGGAGTCACAGGATGTCTGTCCCTCCAGCGTCTTCCGCAGGATACGAATCGGCGATGGCAGAGTTTTCTGGAAACAAAATGAGCGGCACCGGCGCGGGGCGGGGCCGCCCGACCATAGCATCCGCCCGCGTTTCGGGTTGGTTTTCTGCTGCGGGGCTGTCGCATTCGAGACGCGTGACTCTTGGTTTTCAAAGCCTACCGGCCCGCGGAACCTGCCCAGCGAATGAATCACGATTCTCATTCGCCATGGGATCTGTGGACATACCCGATACGAAAGGTCCGGCTGGCGAATGATCCGGGTCACCAGGGGGTAAACCGCAGGCCGAAGAGCGCACCCACGCTCAGAATCAGGAAAGCGATCGCGGGCGGGAAGAACGGGTCGTAGTGATCCGCCACTTGCGGCTTCTTTTCGAGGATCACCACTTTCTTCATTTCGTCGATGCGCTGGAAGACCATCTGCAGGGCCTCAGGGGTGGCCGCATTGAAGACCTCGCCGCCCGTGGCGTGCACGATGCCGACGAGCGAGGGCTCGATCTTTTCTTCCGTCATCAGGATGCCAAAGACGGTGATATTCCGCGAGCGCAAGTTGGCAATGATCTCCGTATCCCGCGGCGGCTTGATGTCGCTGCTCTCGCCATCGGTGAGCATGATAATCATGCGGTCGCCCGTCGGGCGTTCCGCGAGCAATTCGGAGGCGCCGAGCAATCCCTTGCCGATGAAAGTGATTCCCCAGAGCGCGTCCGGCAGTCCATGCCGGCCCATGGACGGCGGATCGAGCTTGGGATTATCGGGCTGGATGAAGGGCCGCGCGAGCGCGATCGATTGGGTGTCGAGCGTGAGGGGGATCCAGTGGATGAAGCTCCGCGAAAAGATCGTCAGGCCAAAGGCGTCACCCTTGCGGTAGTTGATGAATTGCAGGATGCAATCCATCGCGGAATCAAAGCGCCGATGCCGGCCATTGGCCTGCGAACCGTGGTTTTCCGCCATGCTGCCCGACGTATCCAGGAGGATTTGGACGTTGTTCAGCTTGCGCTCGACTTCCGGCGGCTTGAACGAAACCGGGTGCGCAAGGAAGAGAATGGCCACGGCGAGCAGCGCCGCCGGGAGGCAATTGGCGCACAGGACCAGAAAGCGCAGAACCAGGCCACGCCGCGGATTGCCGTGGTCGAAAGGCAACGCAATTGGCTGACCGCGCCGCACCCACTCCCAAAAGGCGAGGATGACCGGGAGCGCGAGCAGCGCGAGCCACTGGGGATGCAGAAAGATCATACGCTGGCGGGGACGGCCTCCGGTTTCGGCACTTCGGCGGTATAGGGGGTGAGCGCAGCCACGATTTCCTCGCTGCGGATGTTCGAGGCGCGGTGGTGCAGCCAGTGCTGCAACTGGCGCATCGGGTCGCCGGTCCGGGCATCGCGTCCGATCGCATCGAGCGCGGTGATCATCGGCACATCGCCCGCGGCGACTTCCTCGCGCCAGCGATGAAGGAGGAGCATCTCCATCTTCGCCTTGGCCCCGGCATCCAATGTCCCGGCCTCGAGCTGCCCGAGAAATCCGCGCAAGAGCTCGGCAAATGTCGGTTCCGGCGGCGCGGGAGGAGCAGGCCGGGGCGGCCTGGCCCGTCCGTAAAATATCAGCAGCAGCAGCCATCCCACCCAAAACACCGCCAGGGCCGCCAGCGTCGAATAGTAGTGACCACCCACCTCCACGCGCATCGCCTCGGTCTCGCGAATCCGCGCGTCGAGTTCCTTGGAGAGCTTCGGATCTCCGGTAAATTTGAAGGAGGGCAGGCCATCCAGCGCGGCCCCATTCTCCGCGATGAGATAGTCCTTGAGGTCAAAGGTGCCCGCACGATTGACGATATAGCGGACGTCATAGACGCGCGCCCCGGGTTGCTCGATCACCTTGGCGATGCGCACGTTGACCGCCACGCCCCACTTGTAAGGGGTCACCGCGACCGCCGGGCCGCTGTAGGTGACGATGGCCGCCTGCTCGACACCGAGCGGCACGTTCAGGGTGTCCTTCTCCTTCTTCGGCCAGAAGTACCACGCCAGTCCCAGCACGACGGCGCCGATCGCGAAAGCGACCTCGATGCGTCTTTCAAGGGAGAGCGGCGGTCGGGCCATGTTACCTTCCTCCGCTCCCGCCGAAGCCACGGCGCTTCAAGAAATGGCGCAGCTTGCCCAGGATCGGCTCATCCGTCGGCAAATGCAGATAATCGATCCCGAACCGCGTCAGTTCGCTTTTCCAGCCCTCCGCATCCACCCACACGCGGCGCCCATGCCCCACGAATGCCCGGCCGGATTCGGCCTCCAACCCGCGAAAAATACCCGCTCCCTGGACCCGCAATTCAGCCGGGTCCTGAAGATGCAGCACGATGCAGTCATGCTCCTGAGCAAGGACCTGCAGCGCGGCAAAGGCATCGCGATCATGGAGGTCGCTCAGCACGATGACCATGGTGCGCCGCTTGAGGGACGGCGCCACTTCACGAGCCCGCTCCGCCAGCGAAGTTTCCTCGAGAAAGTCGAGGTGCCGGAGTTGGTGCGACCATTCCATGGCGACATTGCGCGAGAGCGTCGGACGCACGTGCAGTTCGCGCGCCCCGCAGCCGAGGAGACCGACGGGCGTCATATTGGCCTGCGCCGCGAGGGCGATCCCCGTGGCGATGCGCACCGCCCAGGCGTACTTGCTCAGCACTTGCGAGCTGACACACATCGACGCCGAGGTATCGAGCAGGAGGTAGAGCGGGATCTGTTTCGGCTCCTGGAATTCCTTGATGTAGAGCTTGCCCACGCGGGCCGAGACTTTCCAATCGATGAACTTGACCGGATCGCCGGGCACATAAAGCCGGGACTGCGCGTACTCCAGCCCAGCCCCATGAAACACGGACTCCTCCTGCCCGAAATTCAGGCTGTTGGCGAGATGCTTCACCGTGACCTCGAACTGCCGGGCGTCGACGGGGTCCTGGCTGAGCTTGTACTTTCGGCGCATGCGCTGGGCGTCAGCCGAGATCGGCGAGAATGGACTCCAGCACCTGCCGGCCCGTGTGGCCCGCGGCGGATGCCTCGTAACTGACGCGGATGCGGTGCAACACCACATCCTCGGCCAGATCGAACAAATCCTCGGGCGTGACGAAATCGCGCCCATGGATGACGGCCCGGGCCCGCGCCGCATTGATCAGCGCCAACCCGGCGCGAGGGCTGCAGCCGAAGTCGAGCAACTTGGAATCACGGGTGCGACGCACGAGATCCACGCAATGCTTCACGAAGACCTCGCTGACGTGGACGGCCTGCACGGCCTCCATGGCCACGACGAGATCTTCCACCGAGGCGCCGGCCTCGTCACCGATCATGTCAAAGGCGGAACGCGGGACCGCCCCGCCGCCTTCGCGCCGCAGGCCCATGCCGAGCTGCCGCTGCAGGATCATCTGCTCGTCATCGCGGCTCGGATAGCCCAGCCGGTGCAGGAGCATGAAGCGGTCGAGCTGCGCTTCGGGCAACTCGAAGGTGCCCGAATGTTCGACCGGATTCTGCGTGGCGATGACGAGAAAGGGCGTCGGCAGTTTCAAGTTCTGGCCGCCGATCGTGACCTTGCGCTCCTGCATCGCCTCCAGCATTGCGCCCTGGACTTTCGGCGCGGCGCGATTGATCTCGTCCGCGAGCAGCAAGTTGGTGAACACAGGGCCCTTGTGAATCCGGAAGTCGCCGCTTTTCTGATCGATGATTTCCGAGCCGACGATGTCGGACGGAAGCATATCGACGGTGAATTGCACGCGCTTGAAATCGAGGTTGATCGCCTTGGCGATCGTGTTGACGAGCAGCGTCTTGGCTAGACCGGGCAACCCTTGCAGGAGCAGGTGGCCGCCCGTCAGCAACGCGATCATGACGCGCTCGACCACGACGTCCTGTCCGACAACGACCTTGGCGACGCGCTCCCGCACCCCGGCGACGAATTGTTGCGCCGATTGCGCGTTCGGCACGGTCGGCGCGGTTGTCACCGGCGCGACAGGTGCGGGTGTTTTGGTTTTCGTGGGCATAGGGATGGGATTAAATGGAGAAGGCTGGTGAAGGTGGGATTTCCGGGGTTTAGCAGGCAAGGAGCAGCCACTTTTCGGCCATGGCGCGCAGGTGCGTTTCGGACATCGCACCGCCGTTCTGGCCGAAGCAGTCCTCTTGCACGCGCTGCAGATCCTGCTGGAGTTCCTGCCGCTGCGGTTCCGGCAGGTGCACGAGCGGACTGGCCCGCAAACGGCGGAGCAACGCGACCACGGCGAAGCCATCGACATCACGCGGCATCTTGAAGACGTCGCGCGCGCGCAATACACTCTCCTGGGCGCCGGGTCCGCGCTTGGAATAGACCATGAAGAACCCGCCGCCGGCGACCGCGAGCAGCGCGCAGATCCCAATCCACAAGGCGGGATGCGACCCCGGCCTGACAGCCCCTGGCCCGCCCGTCGTGCGACCGATTTTCACCGAGGGCTGCGCCAGGGTGGTCAAATCCATGTCGGTGTAGGTCTGATAGATGGCGGTGATATCCTTCGCCCGCGGCAGCGGGAACGGCACCTCCGTGAGGCCTTCCGCCTGGCGAATCGGATCGCCATCGAGCGAGATCGTCCACAGCCGCTCGGATCGCGGCGCCACTTCGTCGCCCCACGTATTGATCTCTTTGACCTGCAAGCCGTCATGCCCGTCGACGTTCCGGACTCCGACCGCCTTCTTCAAGGCGCTGAGATCGAGCAGTTGATCGAGTTCCGGCACCAGACCGCTGGAGGTCGCTTTGACCTCGAGAGGCAGAGCGCCATTGATCTGGAATTGACGGGTGTCGAGCGTCTGCGTGATCTCGATTTTGGTCGCCGGCCGGGGCGGCACGGCCTCGGTCGCGATCTTGATCACGCTCTCGGCGGACTCCGCCGGGATGGTCACCGGTCCTGTGATGTCCACGAATTTCAGCTCCATCTGGACGGGGGGGATCTTGTCCACGCTCGCGTCTTTGGCCTTCACGAGGATGTAGGCCATGACGGTTTCCTCCCAGCCCGGCTGCGAGGTGGGGCGCGGTTTTACTTCCGGTGAGGAGAACGTGATCGACTTGATGTCAAAGTACGGGGAGAGCGTCTCGGTCAGGCTCAACTCCAGTTCGTCGCGAGGTCCCTGCGCCTCGCGCATCTTCCTCGCCAGCGGAGTAGCCCTCCTCTTCGTTTTTGCGGCAAAAGTGCCGGGATCGTTACTCAGGTATTGCCCGAATTGCGCGACGCGGCCCATCGCTTCCGTATGGATCACGCTGACGATGATGCCGAACTCCTGTTCGCGCCCGATCGTGTTCGGTCCATCCACGCGCGTTTGCAGCCGGATCTCACTCAGCAGCTCGTCGAAATAGGCGACCCTCTTCTCCGCGCCCAGCGTAAAGGGATCGTCCTTCGTAATGACCAGAGCGCTCGCGAGGTAACGGTATTTCAAGTCCTCGTGCAATGGATCCCGTTCGTCGGCGAGACGCGCATTCACGATCTTGGCAAACATGGTGAGATGAGCGGCCCCCGCCTTTCCCGGCAGGGCCACGAGGTGCTCGCGAATCCTCGTCAAAGCCGCGCGATTCATGGCCTTGGAGAGATTGATCTGCCCGCCCGAACCGATGCCCAGCAGGCCGTTGAACCAACCGAGGTAGGCGTCCACGGTGTAGTTGGCCTGCGTCAGCGCGGGCACTCCCTTCGCATAGGCCTCGGCGCCGCGCGAAAAGTAATCCTGGGCAAGCAGGTTCTTCTCCTTGTAGCCGACCATCCGTTTGTGGGCATCGCCGGTGACCAGCTCCTGGAAATATTCGAAATCGCCCCAGTCGGTGAGAAATGTGCCGCCGAGCGTCAGTGCCCGCCACCCATCCGGATGCCCGCCGACCCAAGCATCGATCATGGCCAGCGCGCCGCGATAGCCAGCGCGGACCATCTCCAGCGTTTGCGTTTCATCCCGCCGGGTGAGCCCGGCGCGTTGCACATCCATCTTGCGCCAGCGCTCGCTGAGATTGGCATTCATGCGCGAGAGGATGAGGAAGAACACGGGCTCATCCATTTTCGCGATGGGACCGAAGACCTTCTCGATGTGGCTCGACCGGTAGGCTTCGGCATTGCTGTAGGCCAGGTCGAAGGCCGCCACGACCCGATCGTAGTCCCGCGGCGCGATGCCCGCCTGCCGGAAGAGGGCCATCATCCGGGACAAGCTCTCGATGTTCTTCTCCATCATGATCGGCGTGACGGCAATGTGCGCGTCATCCGGCAGGTCGTATCGCTTGCGCAGCAAATCCGGGATTTGCGGATTATGCGCCTTCGCCCATACGCTGAGAAAATCTTCCGCCAGCGCCACCCCGGCCGCGGGAGAGCGTTTGCCAATCTCGACAATCCGATCGGCGGCTTGATCAAAACTCGCGCTGGCCAGGATGACCTTCGACATGCTCACGTCGATCCGGTCACGAAGGCTGGCGGGGAGCGCGGCGAGCCATTTGCCCGAAGGGGCGGTCGTGAGCATATCCTCGGGCGCAATGAATTTCAGCCGCTCAGTCGAGGCGCCGGTTTTCTGCGCGAAGGTGGTCTCCGCCTCCTGCGTCCAGAACTCGGCCAACATCTGGACAAGCTGATTCCACGGCTGCGTATTGAGATCGACGTCCGCAGCGAGCAGACTGACAATGGTCGCCTGCGCCTTGAGATTGTCGGTCCGGATAGTCGGGTCGGCCCGGCCTTCGTACTGCACCTTGTGTCCGAGACCGCTGATCAGCCGCACGGCGTTATCCGGATTGGTCTTCACCATCTCGCTGAAGACCGGAGCGAGCGTGGTCGCTGGAATTTGCGTCATGACCTTGGCCAACGCGGTGCCGGCTTTGCTTTTTTCGTATTCGTTGACCTTGGCCGTCGAGAGAAGGCGCAGGTTGTCGTCCCAAATTTTTTGCAACTGCCCGCGTTGCGCCGCTTCGCTTTCGCGCTGCGAACTCAGGAAGGCCATCAATTCCGTGCGCACGGCCGCATCCTCGATCTTCTCCGCCTGCTCGATCGGGGGAAGGTAGGTGCGGGCGAGGTCCTTGAAGCCGCCCGCGAGAAGGACACGGCCCGCGAGCAGACGCTTGGCGGGGTCGGTTCCGCCGAGAGTGCCGGTCCCTTTGTTGAAGCGGTCGGCGATCCAGTAGCTCTCGCCGATCGGCACGGTGAGACCGAGCAATTGCCCAAGCTTGTGCACTTCATCGAGAGTAAATTCCCCCGGCACGGCATCGGCCAGGCCGACCACATCCTCGAGGTGCGTTCCGGGCTTCTGTTTCTCGATCAGATCGGCGAGGATCTTGTCGTAAATCTTGCGCGAAAAATCCGGCGGCATCTGCGCGAGTTATTCACGGACCTTGCCCCAATCACCCGTGCGGAAATACAACAGGAAGCGGTCCGTGACGGTCAGCGAGGCGATATCCGCCGCTCCTCCGCCACGTTCGAACGCACGAAAAATATCCGCGGGATCGCGCGAGAACTTCGCGATGAGGAGGGCTTCCAGTTGCTTGACCAGCTTGGGATCGGGCGCAGCCGGAGCCGCTGGAGCCGCTGGAGCCGGGGCGGGTGCCGCGGCTGGTTGCTGCGCTCTTGTCGTGGAGAGAAGCGTCAGGACGCAGGCGGCTGTGGCCAGGCTCAGGCGCATGGAGGATCGGTGGAAATTAAGTTTCATGGGCACTTGGGATGCGATGGGAAAAAGGAAAAATGGCTGGGGTTACGGGAGGATGGACAGCGGAGATTCTCGCTCTTGGGGAGAGCCGCTGGCCGGGGGTCAGGATCCGTTGACCTGGAGTTTCTCGAACTCCTGGAATCCTCCCCGCCCATCTGCCTTCGGGGCCTTCGCGTCGGGCTTCTCCAGCGGCGCGGCCAGCAGGCCGGCCGCAGCCGCTTTGCCCTTCCCGCCATTTTCGGCGCCGGTTCCTGGGGGGGTATTGCCTCCATGCTTCAAGTTGAGGGCCGCTTCCAGATTCTGAATCTTGGCGGTATTGAGACCCGTGACACCCTTCACCGCCTGAATCGTCGCGGCGGTTCCCACGGCTTGATGGACGGCAGGCGGCGGGGGAGGAGGCGGCACCACCACCGTGTGACCCTCTTCCTTGACCCCATTGATCGTCTCCACCCCGTTCACCTTGGGCGGCGGAGGCGCCACAGGAGGTGGCGGCGTGATGACCGTGCGGCCATCTTCCTTGACCCCGTTGATGGTTTCCACGCCGTTGACTTTGGGCGGCGGGGGCGCCACGGGAGGTGGCGGCGGGACCACGGCGCGTCCGTCTTGCTTGACCCCATTGATCGTTTCCACCCCGTTGACCTTGTTCACCGCTTGCGCATCGTTTTTGGCTCCGGTCGTTACCCCGCCAGTGGGAGCCGCATTCCCGGTTTCCACGTGCTTGACGGTGGACACCGCGTCTTCCTTGACCCCCTTGATGCCTTGGACGGCGGCGGGAGCTGGCTGCGCGTTCTGCGCTCCCGCGATAGCTCCGAGACCTAGCCAGATGGGAAGTGCCCAGCGGACGGATTGTTTTTTCATGGATTTCTCCTTTGGATGGTTTTCTGAAATTCCGCCTCCACACGCTGCTCGTATTGCGCGAGGGCGCCGGGCTCCTGATGCTCCGCGAGAAAGCGGAAAATTTGCCGGGTGCGCTCGGCGTAAGGCCGCCATTCCTCCTCGGCGGCTCCGTTCGTCTTCAAGAGGTAGGTCGCGTAGTAGTGGGCCTTGCCGAGCGTCTCGCGCACGGCGCGGGTGATTTTGGCGTCGTCACCGTGCACCTGCGCCGTTTCCTGGAGCAACTCGGTCAGGTCGGTGATCGAACCCACGACATCGAGCATTTCCAGCCGTGCCTTGGCCTTGGCGAGCCGGATCTGATGCCGGACGATCGGGTTCTCATCGGTGGGCAGCTCGGTGGTGAGCTTGTCGTATTCCTCCACGACTTGCTCCCAATCCGGCTCCTTGGCCCGCTCCATCGCGTGGATCTTCATCACATGCACGTGGGCTTTTTCCCGCATCACCTGGTTCTGCCCTTCGTTGAAATGATAGTACAGCACGGCCACGGGAAAGAGCAGCCAGAGGAGAGTGAAAAACTTTCTCATCGTGCCATGGCCACGTCTTCCTTCGTGGTCTCACCCTGCACTTCTTCACTCTCGGGCCGGCCCGCTTTCCAATCGCTGCCAAAGAATTCCAGCGCGATGGGAATGAGCGCATAAATCGTCGCGCCCAGAGCCATGGCGAGCGTGGCCCACTCGGCCAGGGTCAAGCCGCGGCGTCCCAAAGGCGCGGTGACCACCAGATCGCCGAGGGCCGTGGTGGGGAGGTGCTTGTCGTTGACATCCGTGTAGCTGCCCATGAGATCCGTGGCCACCTTCCGCAGGACGTCCCCTTCCTGCCGGGATTGATGCCCGTCGATGAATGTCCCCTTGTGCGGATTGCCCACCCCGAGCACGAACACTTCTTTCACCGATCTCGGGCGCGGCAGGAGCGGCACGAGATTCACGGAGTCTCCGTCGGTAAAGATCACCAACCGCGTGCTCCCCTCCGGATAGTCCGCCACCAGCTTGATCGAGGCATTGAGCGCCTGGCCCAGATCGGTCTGGCCGAGCGGCATCGCGTAGGTCACCGGCAGGCCATTGAAAACGTTGCGCACCAGTTCAGGATCGCGTGCGTCCATGACCACGGGCATCGAGTCCGTATAGAAAGCGATCACTCCAAATCGGAGATCTCCGCTGATCCGCTGGAGGATCCCCTCGACGACCTCCCGCATCCGCTCCTGGCGGGTTTGGGTGCCATCCGGGCCGGCATCCTTGAGATACATGCTGGGCGACAAATCCGCGACGAAAACGACGTGGGTGGCTTCCTTGGTGCCGGCACTCTTGTTGTCGCCGTCGTCCCCCACCCCGTTCAGACCGACGAGCGTCGCCAGGCCCCACGTGAAAGCCGTGAGACAAAGCGGCCGCAGGAAGGGCACCACGCGCGTCCAGGGATGGGGCGCGCCCGCCGGGCCAAACGCCAGCCGGCCCACTTTGCGAATTCGCCGCACATGCAGCCATTCAGCCAGCGACGTCAGCAAAAGGACGGCAGATGCGAAAGCGAGTGGGGTCATTCGGGGAAACGGCGGGAATCGCTCCGATTTATGCGCGACCTCGGCGAGCGGCAAGTGGATACATCATGGCAACGACCGCTGAACGCAGGATTTATTTGGGGCGAACAAGCGCAAACGGCACATCGCGCGTGCTCCCGCAGCCGCCCCTGAGGACGGGCGCGTCTCCCGCGCTCGTGCCCAAACTCCGGGACTGGGTGAAAACTTCTGCGCTGGACGACGAGGTCGGACGACTTCGCCCAAACGGCGATCTTGAGCGCTTCAAACGTCTGGGAGCTATCGAAGCCTAAAAACGGGGCGGGGAATAACCACGGATTTCACGGATGGCACGGATTCAAAGGGAGACGGGTGTCCGGACGCTCGAAGCCACTCACCCGATGGGAGAATGTGAGAATTCTCGTTCGTGTCTCCTTATCCGTGCAATCCGTGAAATCCGTGGTTCCCATTTCCGGATTTAGGCTTGGGCGAAAGAGGCACAGCAGCTTTCAGCCGTCGAGCGTGCGGACCTTGCCGGCCGGATCGTGGAAAGTCTCGGGCACGACACCCCGCCTGATATTGCGGCGGCTCAAATCACCGAAGTCCGTCATCGGATCGCGCAGGTCGAGTCTCGTGAGGTCGTACTCATTCCGGGCAGCAAGGCGCTTGCTCGCGTTCGTCAGATCGTGGCGGCGGCGCGCCCTACAAATCCGGATCGTTCTTCCGCTTGCCGCCCTTGAGGACGGGGGCGTCTTTCGTGGGGAGAAACTTCGCGAGTTCCGCCTTGCGCGCGACCTGCTCGGGATTGGTCGCGAGATTGGAAAACTCATACGGATCGGCGGTCTCATCGTAGAGTTCTTCGCTGCCATCGGCGTAGCGGATCAAGCGCCAGCCTTCAGACCGCACGGCGTGGTTCTTGAACTCATGGGTCGTCAACGCCGGCGCGGACCACGCGGACTGTGAATCGACGAGCAGCGAGCGGATGCTTTTGCCTTCGAGGTGCGACGGCAGCGGAATGCCGCACAGATCGCAGAGCGTGGGATAGACCGTCATAAAGTCCACGGACCGTTCACAAAGCACCCCCTGCTTCGTCACTCCCGGCACGACCCAAAGCAGCGGCGCGCGCGTCGCCTCCTCCCAGAGCGCGAATTTCCTCCAGTGCTGCTTTTCGCCGAGGTGCCAGCCGTGATCGCCCCAGAACACGATGATGGTGTTGTCCTTGTAGGGAGACCGATCCAGCGCCTCGAGCACCCGGCCCACATTCATGTCGCAATAGCTGATCGCCGCGAGATAGCCCTGGATCGCGTCCTTCCACCGGCCGGAAGCCAGGATCTGCGCATGATCGCCCTCCGGCTTGGCCATCTTGATGCCCGCCGGCGGAATATCGGAGAGGTCATCGTCGCGATGCGGCGGCAATTCGATCTTGTCGAGCGGATGCAGGTCGTACCATTTGCGCGGCACGTTCCAGGGCATGTGCGGCTTGTGAAAACCGATGCTGAGGAAGAACGGCTTGTCGTGCTTCTTGCCCAATTCCGTGATGCCGTAATCCGCAATCTTCCAATCGGCCAGATCGCTATCCTCGCAATCGAGCGGGGCAAACTTGATTCCCCCGACGCCATCGTTGCCTTTGGGCTTGGGATCGCCGCCCTCCCGCGCCAGGTACTCGTCCCACTCCTCGTGGCGCGGATAGCCCTCGTGATAGATCTTCCCCGCCCCGAGAGTCACATAACCGGCTCCGCGGAACTGGGCCGGCAGACACTTCTCCGCGGGAATGACCGGGCGATAGTCGTCGTTATTGTTGTAAACGCCTGTCGTGCTCGGACGCATCCCGCTCATGAGGGCGGCGCGGGAAGGATTGCACACCGGAGCCGCGCAATAGCTGTGGGTAAAGCGCACCCCGCGCAGGGCGAGCTTGTCGATATTGGGCGTGAGCGTCTGCGGATTGCGCCCGAGATAACCGACCCAGTGATTGAGGTCGTCCACCGCAATGAAGAGCACATTGGGCCGATCGACGGCCAGGGCGTGCCCAATGGACAGCGCCAGCAAGACGGGAAGTAGCAGTTTTTTCATGGGGGGAACGCGAGGAAGCCGCACCGGCGATACAAGGTATCAGGCGGGCGCTCCCGTGAAAACCCCGGCTTCTCGCAAAAGGTGCGGGCACGGGGCAAAATTGCCAATGTTCCGATCAACGACGGTCTTTGTGCTCCCGGCCGCTAAACCTAAAAGCGGCGATGGAAATAACCACGGATGGCACGGCCGCGTCCGGCTTCGACCCTTCCAGGGTCGGCGCGTGGAGGGGGCGCGATCCGGGGGTATCGCTCGTGCCTCGCTCAACCCCCGGCTAATGGCTGTGAACCCTCCGGGTTCCATGGGAAAATCCTCGCTCGTGTTTCCCTATCCGTCCCTATCCGTCCCATCCGTCCCATCCGTCCCATCCGTCCTATCCGTCCTATCCGTCCTATCCGTCCTATCCGCGAAATCCGTGGTTCCCATTTCCGGATCTTGGCTAGACTCTCCCGGCATCGCCGCGCCCACCGTGCTACCGCAGCTCGTTGAGCATCTCGATGGCGGCGTCCACGATGCGTTCCCCGGTGCCGGGCTCGCAGTAGCTGTGAAAGCCGGTCCACACTTGATATCCGCCGAGTGGAAAGGCGTCGCGATCCGGCACATAGCCGATCCAATCGTTCGCCAGTTCAGCGATATACGTCTGGCGGAACGGCGAGCGGTTTTTGATGTCGAGGCCGAGTTTGGTAAAATACTCCGCCGGCACGCCCACGATCGCCACGTCGCCAATGACCATGGTTTGGATCCAGGTCGTTCGCTCCTGCCCCTGCATCGGCGCGAGTTCGCGGCGCATATCGCGGAAGACCTTGATGAATGGCTCGGCCCTCTCCGGGAGGCGCTTCTGGCAATAGGCGGCAATGGCCGCTTCCTCGGCCGCGTCGTTGAAGGTGCGGACCTTGAACTTGAACGGACGCTTCAGCGCGACCAACCGCTCGACGGGCCGGGGCTGCACCTCGGCGAGCGCGTCTTTGACGGCCTGCTTCATCCTCGTAATCGCGACGGGGGCGGGCACGAAAAGATTGTGCGTCGAACCGGATGCCCCCTCGAGGAACGACACCGTGCCGCCCAGTTCCTGCTCCAATTCCTGAGCGGCGAGGCCGTAATAGGCCGGTGAACGCAGCCCGCGGGTCCGCATGCCGATCGTGTGCGTGGAGTGGTTGTAGATCAGGGCGCGCAATTTTTCCGCACTGTCGCGAAAGGCGAGGACCGGCAGTTCGGGATCGAACGGGCCGGTCGGCCGCACCAGATCATCCCGCTGACCTGTCCAAAAAATGGCGCCGTCGGAGAGCATTTGGCGGCTATTGACCCCCACCGTCTCCTCGCGTCCGAGGTGGAAAAGAAACTGGCAGTCGTCCCTGGAAAGATTCGTATTCGCATCCTGCACGGCCTGAACGATTTTTCGTTGCACCTCCTGGCAAAACTTTTCGTTTCGCTCGTAGCCATGCACCCTCACGGTGCTCGGAGCATGGTGGGTGTGGGTGCAGTTGATGAGAATATTGGCCGCGGGAATTCCGGTCGTCTTTTCCAGCTCGCCGACAATCGGATCAAGCAGGTCGTGCGTGATCATGAGGATATCGCAGGCAACGATGGCCACCTTCGGAAAGGGCTTCTTCTCCAGGACCACAGCGACGGCGCGAAGCTGGCCTTCCTGGCCGGTGGCCTTGCCCGGCAGGATACTGCCCGCAATCTCCATCGTATCATCCGCGACGAACTCCGCCGCGGCTGCCCCCACGTGCAGACCGGTGGTTTGTGCCAAGCCCATGGATTCGCCGCAGCCCAAGGCAAGACCGAGCGTGGCAAGGCACAACGGGAGGGATAAAACGCGGCGGAAGATCAGGGGGCGATTCATAATGTCGAGGGAGGGAGCCAGCGATGGTCAAGGGAGAATACCGATTTTGGGTGCGGAAAACCATGTTCTTCTCCGGCACAGCTTCGGCGCATAGAGGAGGAGTCCGGGCGGGCGCGTTACATCTCCCAAACTCGGCCACGACAACGGCCTTCACCCACGTCACCCCAACCATTGTCTCCCGGCCCATGCGGTGCTGGCCTTTTTGAACTCTGAGGTTTCAGTTCGACAGGAACCTGATTGCATGAGGCCATGCACTTCGCGCAATTCTGCAATTCGCTCGCTGCCGGGGTGCGCCAATCTCTCTTGAGAGGTCGGCCCTTGCTCTCGCCACTTGCCGACCGTGATCCCTTCGGAATGGGCCGCGATACGCCGTTTGCACCAACGCAGCAGCTATCGAGGCGCCATGCTCGTTCCCGAGACTGAGATTATCATCAAGAAGGACGGTGCCGAGATTGCGCGGCACTTCATTCAGCCCGGTGACTACGTCATTGGGCGCGACGCAGAATGCGATCTGCATCTGGATGTGGACTTGGTCTCTCGCCGCCACGCCCAGTTGACGGTCAACTACGATCACGCGCTGATCGAGGATCTCGGCTCCAGCAACGGCACCTTTGTCAACGGCAAGCCGATCACCGAGGCGACGCGGTTGTGGCCGAATCAAAAAATCCAGGTGGGCGCGGCGACGATCGAATTGCATCGCGTGAAGGCGGCTTCCAGCAGCGATCACTCGCTGACTCCGCAGACGGCAGCCGTCAGGAAGATTCTCCCGGAGGAGTTCCTGCGCGAAAGGAAATACGACATCGGCGGCGTGGTGGCGCAGGGCGGGATGGGCGCGATCCTCAACGCGAGGGAAGCAACCATCGAACGCACGGTCGCGATGAAGGTCATGCTCGATAGCTCCTCGCCCGCCGACCTGGGGCGTTTCATCGCCGAAGCGAAGGTCACCGGCCAACTTGAACATCCGAACATCGTCCCGATCTACGAGTTGAGCGTCGATGAGAACGACCAGGTCTTCTACACGATGAAGATGGTGCGCGGGATTACGCTCCGCAAAGTGCTCGAACTCATGGCCGGTGGCGCGGCAGCCACGGTGAAGAAGTATCCACTCGGCGCGTTGCTCACCATCTTCCAAAAGGTCTGCGACGCGCTCGCTTTTGCCCACAGCAAGGGAGTGATCCACCGCGACCTCAAGCCGGAGAACATCATGCTCGGAGACTTCGGCGAAGTGCTCCTGATGGATTGGGGACTGGCCAAGGTGCTCGACGCTCAACATACGGTTCCCACCGCATTCGCCAGCAGCGCGATACGCTCTCTGGTGCATAGTGCGGTGCGGGACGACCTGTCGGCTTCGGCGACCATGGCCGGCGCGATCATGGGCACACCGCAATACATGGCCCCCGAGCAGGCCCGTGGAGAGGTCGAGTTACTCGATGCCCGCAGCGACATCTATGCGCTCGGCGCGATCCTCTATTATCTCCTCGTCCTGCGTCCACCCATCTCGGGCACTGACGCGATGGAGATTGTGGGGCGCGTCGCCGCAGGCCGCACTGATCCGCTCGATGTGACAAAGAAGCATGCGCACCTGCCAGGCGGGCGCGTCCCGGACTCGCTGGCGGCGGTCGTCGGCAAAGCGATGGCCCTGCAACCGGCGGCGCGCTACCAAAGCGTGGCGGACCTTCAAGCCGATCTCGCCGCGTATCAAGACGGGTTCGCGACCAGCGCAGAGAAGGCAGGCGCCTGGAAGCAGTGCACGCTTTTCATCAAACGCCACAAGGTCGCCGCGGCCAGCGCGGCACTGATCGTCTCCCTCACCGCGGGCTTCCTGGTGAAAGTGCTGGCCAGCGAACGACGCGCCCTCGAAACGATCGGCCGGTTGCGGGGCACGGCGCCCACCTTCTACGAGCAGGCGCAGGCCCTGATCGAGAAGCAGCAGTTTTCGGGTGCATTGGAGAAAATCGTCTACGCGATCGAACTCGCGCCGGACAACGCCAGTTACCAGTTCCTCAAGGGCAATATTTTTGAATCCCTGGGCCGCCTCACCGAGGCGCAGGCCGCCTACGATTTGGTCCTTCGGCGGGATTCCACCCACGCCTTCGCGCGGGAGAACCGCGACCTGTGCGCGCAGCTTTTGCGCGAGCAGGACGGGCACACCGAGTTGAGCAAGGCCAGCCTGAACAAGCTCAACCTGCTCATGCGCAAACAAGGCCGTACCGCCGAGGCCATCGCCACCCTGCGGGAGACTTCCAAAGACCGAAAGGCGCTCATGGACACCTGGCGCGCCGTGTTAGCCAAGGCCGGCATCAACGACCTTACTTCGTCCTACCTCGCCCTCGGCGACGACGGCTTATTTGAACTGCGTCTGGGTGCCCGCAAAGCCGGCGGCAAACTGCTCGATGACATTTCCTTTCTTCGTGGGATGCCGCTCAAGATGCTGGGGATCGACGCCACCAACGTCAGCGATCTCACGCCGCTGGCGGGAGCGCCGCTGGAGGTGCTGGATATGAGGAATACACCCGTGAGCGACCTGGGTCCGTTGCGCACGATGAAGCTGCGGGAACTGGAAATACCGGGAACGAAGGTGACCGATCTCACCCCACTGAAAGCGATGCCGCTCAAGCGGCTCAATATTGTCGATAACGGGATTACCGATCTTGGTCCGCTCGCCGGGATGCCCCTTGCCGCATTGTTCATGAGTAACACCAAAGTGGCCGATCTCAGCCCACTCCGCGGGATGCCGCTCGCCGAGTTGGAGATCGGCGCTACTCCGGTGAAGGATCTCTCTGTGCTCAAGGGGATGAAGTTGAAAAGGCTCGTCTTAATGTCGGTAAGGACTCCCACGCTGGAACCGCTGCGAGGCATGCCCTTGGTCGAATTGAACCTCGGCCGCGTCAACGTCAATGACCTGTCGCCGCTCGCCGGGATGCCGCTGGAGAAGTTGATGCTCATCGACAATTCTGTGAGCGATCTGCGCCCGCTCCAAGGGTTGCCGCTGATCCATCTGAACGGCGCCTCGACCAGCGGCACCGGCCGCGCTCTGGCCGACCTGACGGCGCTAAAGGGAATGAAGCTGCTATCCTTCAGCTTCACGGGCAGTCACGTGCAGGATCTCTCGCCGCTCCGCGGCCAGCCAATCGAGGCCGCTGACTTCGCCAGCACGCCCGTGACGGACTTCAGCGTGCTCGCCACCTGGCCCTTGAAAAGACTCAACGCATCCCACACGGCGCTCGCCGACTTGGAAGTGCTCGCGGGGAAACGCCTCGAAGTCCTCTTTATTGCCGACACGGCAGTCGCCGACATCGCGGTCCTCCGCACGATGCCCCTCACCGTGCTGCGACTGAACGGCACCAAGATCACCGACCTGCGCCCGCTGGCCGACATCCCGACGCTCAATGAGTTGACCATTCCTGAGGGAGCCAGGGACATTGAATTCCTGCGCCACCTTCCCAACATCCAGCACCTCGATTACAAGACCAGCTATGGCGGCGGTACACCGATCCCCGCTGCGGAGTTCTGGAAAGCCTACGACGCGAAGAAAAAGTCGGGAACTCCGTGACGTTTGCGCGGCAAAGTGATTGCCGCCCGATGACCCGGGAGATGATTGGGAATGTGTGAACGGGTGGGCGTATTCGGGATCGCTCTTGCGTGGCTGGTGTCTGGGTAAAGCGCCAGGATTGCCAGTGCCTGTCCAACTTGCCAGACTGCCTCCAATGCGCCCTCTCGAAACTGCCGTCGTTCTCCGCTATGAAGGTGCGGAACTCGCGCGGGTCACCCTCCCACCCGGCGAATACGTCATTGGGCGCAGTCCTGAAGTTGCGATCTTCGCCGAAACACCGCTTCTCTCGCGGCGGCACGCCCAACTGAACATTGAGCAGGACCAGATTTTTCTCCAGGACCTGGGAAGCAGCAACGGCACCTTTGTGGATAACCAGCGAATCAGTGACTCCACCCGGATCGACCCTGGCGAGCCGATCCGCCTGGGCGACGTGGATCTGGAAATCCATCGTTCCATCGAGCCCGCACTGCCACGCGGTGTTCCCGATGAGGTGCTCGGAACTCACCCATACGCCATCGGCGATCAGATTGCACGGGGCGGCATGGGAGCCATCCTCGCCGCGCAGCAGAACGCGCTGAAGCGGCCTGTGGCCATGAAGGTGATGCTCGATAACGCCGATCCCGATGCCGTGCGGCGTTTCGTGGAGGAGGCGCAGGTGACTGGCGGGCTCACTCACCCAAACATTGTCCCCATTCACGAGCTGGGCGTCGATGAAAGAGGCCAGGTCTTCTACACGATGAAACTGGTGCGCGGCATCACCCTCAAAAAGGTGATCGACCTCCTCGCCAAGGGGATTGAGGAAACGAAGAAGAAATATCCGCTTCCCGCGTTGCTCACAGTCTTCCAGAAAGCGTGCGATGCCGTGGCTTTCGCACACGCCCACGGGGTCATCCACCGTGATCTCAAGCCCGAGAACATCATGGTGGGCGATTATGGCGAAGTGCTGGTCATGGACTGGGGATTGGCGAAGCAACTCGCACGGGGTCTCTCTTCCCCGGCCAGCGGCGCGACAGGTTCCGGAGCATCCGACCTGGATGCCATCGCCGCGGGTGGCAGCACCCTTGCGGGCACCATCATGGGCACGCCGGCCTACATGGCCCCCGAACAGGCGCGCGGGGAGATCGAGGCTTTGGACGCCCGCAGCGACATCTATTCACTTGGCGCCATTCTCTTCGAGCTGATGCATCTTCGACCGACGGTGACCGGAGACACGGCGATGGAGATCGTGGATCAAGTCGCCCGAGGGAAAATCGACGCGCCCGAGGCGGGGCGCGCGCCCGGCTCCCTGGCGGCTGTTGTGCGCAAGGCGATGGCCCTGGACCAGGCAGCGCGTTACACCTCCGTGGAAGACCTCCAGCGCGACATCGCCGCCTACCAAAATGGATTTGCGACGAGCGCGGAGAAGGCGGGCCTCGGCCGGCAGCTTCTTCTCGCCATCAAACGCCACAAGGCGGTGGCAGCCGGCGTTGTCTCAGTCCTGCTCGTCGGCGCCACACTCGGAACAAAGGCGATTATCGAAGGTCGCCGTGCCGAACGCGGCGAAGCGCGAGCGAGAGCCGCCCTGGCAGACCTCAAGAAAAACGCACCCGCCCTCCTTCAGCTTGCGGCCAGCGAGGCCGCCGTGCAGCGATTTGAGAGCGCATTCGAGAAAGCAGACGCGGCCCTGGCTCTCGACCCCTCCCTCGGAGAGGCCCGTTGGCGGCGTGGCTGGATTTTGGTTGGGCAGGAAAAGCTCCCGCAGGCGCTCCTTGCCTTGCAGGAGGCGAAGGCTCTGGCTCCGCAGGCACGTTATGAAACTCTGCTGCCCCTATTGGAGCGGATCGCTGCAGCCACCACCGCCGATGCCGAAAGGCGGGACCTTATCCCCGCTCTCGTGGACCACCTGTCATCCGTGGGCGCGGTGGGCGAGGCGACCCCCTATTTGATCCGTCTGCACGCGGATCTAGACGCAAGAGAGCGCCTTGTGCGGGAACGCCTGGAGAAATGGTTGGGCAAAGGGTTCGGCACGAATAAAGGTGCGAAAGGCCGACTATCGGTGACCCTCACCGGTATTCGGGTCGGCTCACTCGCACCGTTGAGAGGTTTGCCCTTCGACGAGCTGAGAGCCGGATCGTGCGGTATTGATTCTTTGGAACCCCTGCGCGGAATGCCGATCAAGGTTCTGGCCGTGAGCGATGCTCCGATTTCCGATCTCGGACCACTTGTTGGAATGCCTTTGGAAGAATTATTCATCAGCAAGCTCGATGTCGCGGATCTCTCACCCCTGATCGGAATGCCACTGCAACGGTTGCAAATCAACGACTGCCCGAAAGTGCACGACCTTACTCCATTGACAGGCCTACCATTGCAGGAACTCAGCCTACCTAACCTCCCTGTTGACGACTATACTCCCCTCCGGGGCTTACATCTGCGAAAGTTTACAGCCGGGACCGCGAAGTTTCGAGATTGTTCTTTTTTGATAGGTATGCCGCTGGAGGAACTTACCCTCCCCGGCGCTGTAAAAGATCTCTCCCCGCTGGCCGAGTTGCCGCTCAAGTGGTTAAACATCGCCGCCGGCTCAAGTGCCTCATTGGAACCCCTGATGCGCGTGAGAACTTTGGAATTCCTAAGCTCTCCGTTGCCTGCGGCAAAGTTCCTCCCTGTGCGTAATCATCCCGGCCTGAAATTCATTTCCAATCAAGGCGCTATCCAGCGCCCAGTGGCCGAGTTTTGGGCCGAATACGACGCCCAAAAAATGAGTTTGACACAATGATATCAATCAAACACGTAATCCTACTGATTTTGTTTGTAACAAGCGGCCAAGTAGCGGCCGTCGACGATGGTGTATATTTGCTGAAGAGGGGGGGGACGGGCAGCACGTTGCGTTTCCCGGGTGGAGTTCCCGCGGAAATAGATCAGAAACTAGAGGGGCACGAGTATCTATTGAAGATAAGTTCGGTCACGAATTGGAATGTAAGCGTAAGGGGAACCCATCTTTCGGCGGGGTGGGATGGCTGGGAATATGGCGTGCATGTGCAGGACACGATCGACAAGGCAAACAGGCAAGCGCCGGCGGCGGACATTTGAGGAGCGGGCGGAGGTCATGGCGCGGT
>JBBRPL010000102.1:0-29403 GCA_038228205.1 Chthoniobacterales bacterium | reverse complement strand
CGCGGGTGGATCGCGTTCTCCGCAACGCGATGGGAAAAAGAATCGCGGCTCCGCCGCCCATCTTTTGCCATCGTCTTCGGAGAAGCCGATCCACCCGCGCACTCTGATTTTCAGCACTTTATAAGTCACGTCATTAGCAGCGAAGCGAAGGATCTCTGATCTCCTCCGGGCATCTACAATTTGGCTGGTGAGGAAAGGCAGAGATCACAGGTCCTTCGTTCCTCAGGATGACTGGGGAGGGGCACCCGTCGAGACGCCACGAGCGTCTTCTGACTGACGACGCGCGATCCGACATTCCTCCTCCGCGCCTTGCGCGACCGCGGTCACTTCGGCTGAGTTGCCTTGGGCCGGTCCGTAAGCGGGGGCGGCGTGACTTCCGCCAGCGTGGTCGCCTCGATCGCGTGATCGATGATGATCGTCTCCGGGACCTCGCTAGTCGCGCGGAAGATGCCGATCTGAAAAAATGACGGGTTCTGATCCATCATGGTGGCGGTATTCGTGTGCGGCACGACTTGCTCTCCATCGAACCACACTTCGACAAACCCCTTGGCCGCATCTCTCGACCACAGAACGTGCACGGCAAAATCGTGCCAGCGTCCGGGCGTCAGTTTTCCCGGCCCTTTCCATCGAACGGCATACGGCACCCGGGTCGTGTAGAGGATATCCTCTCCGTGAACTTCGAAGGACATCAATTGGCGCCAGGCATTTCGGACTTCGAAGAAACCCACCATGTGCATGTCCTTGGAAAACGCCTGGGGCAGGAAGACGCTCCAGCCGAAGTAACGCTCCGTGCCCTCGGAGGTCCCGGGGGGCGCGGGTTGGTGCTGGAACTCGATGCGGTCGTTATCGCCGCGTTTGGCGATGTTCGTCCCGTCGATGCGCAGGGCGTATTTCCCTTCGCGCACGGGTTCCGTGACCACCTTGAAATTGCCGACCTTGGGATCGCCTCCCCACTGCGCCGTGGTGCCGGTCTCAAAGTCGCCACGCCAGATGACCTCGGCGTGGAGAGTTGCCGCGCAGAGCAGCAGATTCGCTGCCAGCAACGCGTGCATGGGTTTCTGTCTTCTTGAGGTGGTGGAGTTCATGGGGGGTGACTCTTTTGGGTTGTTTGATCGCTCCCTATTTCGCCGGCGCTTTCGGTAGATGCGGGGTCGGCGGGACGGCCGGGGCCGTATTCGGCACAAGGCTGGGATCGTATTTCGCACCCGCCGACACTTGAACGACCGTCATGCGGATTTTCGTCGGGAAGAATTTCTCGGGGTCGCTGCGTTTGTGGACATGCCCGCTGCCGCCGCTGTTGTCCTTCATTACCAGGTGTATTTCCTTGATCCCCTCCGCCCAAATGATGGCGTCGTTTTGCCAGAAGGTCTTCATCGACGCGTCTTTGTCGTAAACGCCCTTTTCACGATAGACATCCGTGATCGTGCAACCGTAACCGTTGCCCTGGCCGTGGTTCGGAATGTAGCAAATGTTCCAAACGGTGGGTTCGCCTCCCGCCGGCTTCTCGAGCACCTCGAGGCGAATGTGGACCGTGCCATTGCGATAGTCGACCGGGGCCGTCCAATCCTTCGGCCGTTCGGCGTTGAGCGCGGGCCCCTTGACGTAGTAGTGGGATTTGCTCGGGATGGAATTATTCGCGTCGTCCTGCGTATACGGAAAGGTCACATCCAGCAGGACGAACTGTTCGGCGAAGCCTGGCGTGGCGGCCATGAACAGCGCCGCCAGCAAGATGCGGAAGGATGGCAATTTCATCGGTTGGCTATTTGGGATTGGCGATGCAGAAGAGATTCTTTTCCCCGCGAATGAGCAGGCGATTGGCCACTGGCACGGGCGATGCGATCACCGGCTCACCCATTTTGTTTTCGGAGAGAACCTCAAATCCGCCATCGATCTTCACGACAAAGATGACGCCGTCTTCGCGAGCGGCGTAGATTTTGCCGTCGGCGGCGACCGGGGAGGAATAGTAGCTGGGACCGGCCTTCGGCAGTTCGCCAGTCCAGACCGTTTTTCCATTGGCCGGATCGATACACTCCACCTGCCCGCGGTCCCGCACGAGGTAGACGCGGCCTTTGTACTCGATCGGGCTCGGGACGAAGCTGCCGGTGTCTTCGCGCACCCAAGCGCGATGCGTGGCCGTGACGTCGCCTGAGCCGCCGAGCTTGATGCCGTGCAGTCGCGATCCACGTCCGTACGGGACGACCGCGATATTGCCGGCGACGACCGGGGAAGCGACGGCCACCCAGTTGTTCTTGGAGTCCGGATTGAAGTCGCCGCAAGTCCACAGGGTCGCCCCGGTCGCCGCGTCGTGCGCGGTGAGGTGCTGGCCGCCCCAGACGAGAAGCGCTTCCTTCCCTTCGTGCCGGATGGCGATCGGCGTGGCGTAGCTATGATCGCCTTCCGTGGGGGTCACGAAATTGCGGGCGACCTTCCAGCGCAGCTCGCCGGTCTTCTTGTCGAACGCGGCGAGGTAGGATTCGCCGTGGTGCATCATGGTCGCGATGACGTCCTTTTCCGTGAGCACGGGAGACGTCCCGTAGTCCCAGTAGAGCGTGTCCTTTCCGAAACGCTCGAGCAGGTTGGTCTTCCAGCGCACTGTGCCGTCCATCTCAAAGGCGGCGAGATTGCCGCTCTTGAAACAGGTGAAAATCGCGGTGCCATCCGTAGCCGGTGAAGGGTTGCTTCCGGAGCCGTTGCGATTCTTCCCCGGGCGCTCGGCGCCGACTGCGGTCCGCCACAGCTCTTTGCCGGACCAGTCGAAGGCCAGGAGCGTATCCTGTCCTTCGGATGGCGTCGTCAGGTAGATGCGCTCGTTCCAGACGATCGGGGTGGAGCATCCCTTGCCGGGGAGCGGAGCCGTCCACAGGACGTTCGTGGAACTATCCCACTTGACCGGGTAGGAACCGCTCTCGTTGCTGCCGTTGTCGCGCGGGCCGCGCCAGCGGGGCCAGTTCGGATTGGTGTCCGCGAGGGCCAGGTTGGCCGCGAGGATCGCGGCGATGGTGAAGGCGTAGAGCGAATTCTGGCGCGAAAAGGAGGAGCGGGGGGACATACGTTGCCCATTCACGCCGAGGATTCGCCAAAAGACAATTCCAACTCACGGGGCCTGGATCGGCAAAACCCGCGCGTCGCCGCCGGCCACGCAGATACTCTCGATACGCAACTCCTGCTCCGTGTCCGCCGCGAAGACCAGTTCGATCTCCAGCGTGTGATCGACGCTGACATCCAGGTTTTCGCTGATGACCTGCCAATGATGGGTGTTCCCGTTCGAGCGGGCGGCGATGCTGGCGGCGTCAAATTCCTTCACGAGCTTGCCGTCAATATACGCGCGGTACTTGCCAGACTTCGTGGTCCCTTCCCCGAAGAGAAGGAGCGTCGAGCCGCGAAACTTCAGTTTGAGCGGCGCCGTCTCCTGCGGCACGAGTTCCTTCTTCCCATCCGCGCCGGTTTTCGCGACGCGGTTCGACGCGATCACCTCGTCGTCCAGCCAGCGCGACATCAGCATGTCGAAATAGGCGGAGGTGAGATTCGGTGCGCCCCGCCTCCAGCCCGTGGGCAGATCGCGCAGCGACGCCAGGTGGAAGCGGGTCTGGCGGAGATACGTGTCGGCGTTCAGCATCTTCGCCGGTGCGGCACAGACGACGCCACGCTGCACGCCATCCTCGAAAGCATGCCAGGCCGCATCCGCGAAAAGCACATAGCCCCCGTTGCCAGGATGAACGCCATCGTAAGGCCAGAGCGCTTCGATGGGGGTGGCGCCGCTTTTTACGCGGTCGATGGCGAGCGCGATCGCATCGCCCACCACCGTCTGGTAAGCGCCCGCAATCGCGAGGTGGCCGTCACGGCGTTTCATTTTTTCGAGGTCGGCACTGACGACGTTCCACTTGAACGGGAAGATCACCTGCACCACGGGTGCGTGCGTATCCACGATGGCCCGGCGTACGAGCGACTCGTAGGATGCGAGGGTCTCCGTGTTATCGGAATAGATGTCGTCATTGGCGCTGAAATCGAGGAACACCAAATCCGGCTGATGCGAGAGCACGTCCCGGTCGAACCGAAACACGCCGAGCTGCGACCCCGTTCCCCCGATGGCGGAATCCCAAAAATGGAAATGCGCTTTCGGATAAGTCGCTTCGAGTCTTCGGCCGATCTCGGCACGATACGACGTGAGATTCGGGTCAGTGGCATTCGCGCCCCAGGTGAGCGAGGCGCCGAAGAACACCACGCTGAGCTGCTCGCCGGCTTTCGCCCGAAGGTCGAAGTCGGCGAAACTCGGTGACGCGGCTGGCAAAGTCGCCCGTGCCAGGAGGAGGATCGTGAGGAGCGGGAAGAGGAATTTGCGATTCATTGGAGCGTGTTCTGAACTTTGGGAGCGAAGGGATGACTACGCCGAAGGCGTTCAATCAGTCAGCCCGGGGTTGCGAGGAACGAGCTACCCTGGGTCTTCGATAAAAACACGGCCAACTCTGAAAGAGTTGAAGAAAGCCATGCTACGGAAACCATCATCATGATCCAATGCAACGGTTCTTCAACCCGCTTCGGGGTTGGCGGCTTGGGGCGTGTTTTCCCAGGGTAGCCGCGCGGACGCGGCAACCCTTCGCTGGATGATATAATGCCTTCGGCATATTCCGCATCACGCCCTGCCTCAAAGTGCAGAACACGCTCTGGTGTCGTGCCCGTCCCGATCATTTGTCGCTTCCCGTATCCGTCCGGAAAGGCCGCAGGGGCAGCCCGGCGCGGTTCTCCACGCTGAGGATGGGATTGAACGCCCAGGCGTAACGGATCGCGGCGGGCGCGGCGACCTGGTCGCTCCAAATCACGATGTCCTGGCCCTCGATCGCGCCTTGCGCCCAGACCCAGTCGCCGCCTTCGGACCGGATCGCAAAACCTTTCAGCCCGCCATCGCCGCGCAAGCGCAAGCCCTCGGCATGGTCGAATTTGAGCCGGACCTTTTTCCCATCCACCGCATAGCTCTTGAACTGCGGACTGTGGACCAATCCCGGCTGGCCGTAGAGATTGTTCAGCGCCAGGCCCGCCATGCGTTCGCCCAGCGCTTTCTTATCGGGGAAATGCGCTTCGTAGTTCGGCTTGTCGATCCCCTGGTCGAGCGAGGCCGCCACGTCGGTGGCCGGCAGTTGCAGCGCCCCTTGTTGCGCTTCCCGGATGAGGCTCATGGGATTCGGCTCCACCGGATTTTCCTGTGGTTTGCGATAGTTCTGCATCTCCACGTAGTAGAAGGGCAGGGTGTCATCGTGCCAATGGCCGCGCCATGCGCGGATGAGCGTCTTGACCAGTTCGCCGTATTCCTGCGGGTTGCCAAAATTGCCATCGCCCTGAAACCAGAGGAAGCCCTTGAGCGTGTAAGGCTCCAGGCCATGGATCATTCCATTGTAGAGCCGTGCGGGCATGTTGGAATTGGCTTCGGCCAGCATTGGTTTGGTGGCCAGATTTTGTTGCTGAAGCTCGGGGGTCGGGAAGCGTTTGGTCCAGTCCGCCATTTCCGTTTCAAACTTGCTTTTGAGCTCTGGGCTGGCGCTGTCCAATTTCGCCTTGTAGCGCGCGATCGTCGTCGGTCCCGCGGGACACGCCTGCAATTCTGGCAGGGGCGTCCAGGGCTCCACGGCGGTCCCGCCGATGGCGGAATCGATAACGCCGACCGGGACGTGAAGCTTGTGGTGCAACGTCACGGCGAAATTCCAGGAGAGCGCAAAACAACCGCCCACCGTGTCGGGCGCGGCCACAATCCACTTCCCTTGCACATCTTCCAGCGGGGTGTCGGCGCGTTTTGCCGCCACGGCGAAATAGCGCAATGCTCCCTGGGCGGCCGTGGCATCGCTTTGCGCCGCCGCCAGGATCCCGGGCCCGGTGGTTTCGTTCGGCGTGCGCGCGGTCGTGGTGAGGAGATAGGACATGTTCGACTGGCCGCTGCACAGCCAGACCTGGCCGGCCAGGACATCCGCAACTTTGATCGGGCCCTCCGTTTTCGTTCGCACCTCGAGCTCGCCGGTGGTTCCGTCCGGCACCGGCGGAAGCTGTCCGCTCCACCGTCCGTTGGCCGCGGTCGTGGCCGTGATCTCCCCGGTCTTTCCATTCGTGGCGGCAAAGCGGATCGAGACCTCATCCCCAGGCGACGCCCAACCCCAAACGGCCACCGGCTTTCCGGCCTGGATCATGGCGTGATCGCTGAGCACCGCGGGCAGCCGTAGCGCGCCGTGCGCGGAATGGGAAATGAGCAAGGCGAGCAGCAAGCTCGGTCCCAATGGGGCGGTCTTGGATCGAAACTGCAAAACTGGGGGGAGGTTCATGGGGCGGATCATACGCACCATCATGGCGAATGGGCAATCAACTCGCCCCCATCAGGACCCAAGCATATCCACCATTTTTTTTGGCATCCGCCTCGTTGTCATTCTGCGCTCCGCCCACGTTACCACCTCCGCTCCGCTGCTCATGACGTGATATATTAAGTGCTGAAAAGCAGAGTGCGCGGGTGGATCGGCTTTTGACGATCGCCTCCGCGATCGCCCTATCGGGCTCGCTCCGCGAGTCCTGTCGCTCCGCTCCAGTCCGAAGACGATGGCAAAAGATGGGCGGCGGAGCCGCGATTCTTTTTCCCATCGCGTTGCGGAGAACGCGATCCACCCGCGCTTTCTGCACGCGGAAGTCCTATCTTGCGCCAAGCTGCCGATTTGGGAGCCTTGGGATCTGGATAATCCTTAGGCCAGGACGCTGCCAAAAAATACTTGGCAACATGGTTTCGGCGGGCAGGCTCAAAAGACCAAAGCGAGCCCTGCTAACGAAATCCGCCCCCGGAGGTCAACCGGGACGACCAGCGCACCGGCGCTGGGTCTCGATCCCCCGAATTTTCCCTTCCGCTCAGTTACGTCCCTCATCCCCAAAACGCCCCCGCACCTAGTCGGGTTGAATAGCCAATGAACGCCCACCAGCAAAAATACACAAAAGCGGAACGCATCCCCGGTTGCGGCATCGCCTATCCATTTCTTCGCAGCGGGATGTCGTGCCTGGCGCTCCTGCTCTTGGGAACCGCCGTGTTCGCCCAGTCGAAGACCGGCAAGGCGCCCGGTCCCGCCGGAACGCTCCCCGACGAGCTCGAATCGCTGCTCAAGGTCGACGGCCCCGCCGGGACGCTTTTTCGCCTCGTAGATGCGGCCGACCCGAAGCAGCCGCTCGCACCTCGGCTATTCTGGCGGCACATCCCGGCATTCACCGCGGCAAATACCACGCCGGTGCGCGTGAGTGTCGGCGGGGAGGACGTGATTGCTCCGAAGCAGAACGTCGATGACGGGGAGACAGAATTGAATTTCACCTATCCGATCGAAGGCCGGCGCAAGTTGGAGCCGGGCCGCTACGTCATCACACCGGGCGACATCCCCATCGTTCTCGACGCCGGTCGTATCAAGTCCGATCACCCCGCGGTGCAAGTCGCCGGCGACGAGGTGCAAATCCGCTGCGCACCGGTGCGTTTCGATGGCGTGAACGAAGCAGGGTCGCCCGTTCCGGTCCGGGTGAATGTCGCGTGCGGAAAATCCGTGCTGCTCCGCGAGCGTGCCGCGTTCAGTCCACTCATCCTCTGGCTGCCCGTGGGGGTGCGCTACTTTTCGAGCCTCGGCGATTTCGCCCTTTCCGCGCAGGGCAAGCTTGAGAATGTCTCGCCGGAGCCGGGCGTGACGGTGACCGCCGATGGGCTGCGTCTGCTCGTAAAAGCGGCGGCAGCCACCGCCGATGCGTCGCCGGTCGAAAGCGGCCCCTGGTTGGTGTCGCATCGCGGACGCGCGGTGTTTACCCCGGAGGAGGAACCCGTGTTCACGGCGCTGGTGCCGCATGGCTTTGGCGGCGGCGAGGCGAAAGTGATGGCCGCCATCGGGGGCGCCGAGGGTGGACGTCCGGCGCAGATCGGCACTCTTTCCCTGCCCGCCGTCAAGGACGGTCGCTACGACTCCCGTGCCTTCGTGCTGCGCACTTCGTGCCTGCCGGTGGGCGATCATCAGCTTTGGATCGAAACGGCCTCGGGGGCGTCGGCCAAAATTCCCGTCTCCGTCGTGGCGTGGGAGCATCGCAGCTCCTTCTTTACCGAAACGACAAGCCATTGCACAGGCCAGTGGCCAGCCAACGACGCCGGCTTGAAATTGCTCGCGGATGACGGCGTCCAGATGGTGGCCAGCTCCGGATTCCACAGCGTTCTCGACACCGCCATGCCCGTGTTTTCGAAGGCGAACGCCGGTCCTCCCGAGGCGGGCCTCAAGCGGGCCGAGAACGATCTCTTGTTGGAACGCCTTCTCCGCTACGGATTGCGTTCCGCGGATCTCGCGCCCATGCGCGGTCAGGTCCTCTATCTCGAATCGCTCTCCTACCATCACAGCTACCAGCCGACGGTCGAGCGCATGATTCGCAAGATGCAGATCTATACGCAGCAGACGGCGGACTACCCGTCGGCCTGGGGCGTAAACTATACTTGGTTCCCGCAGCTCGGCGGTTACGCCGAAGGCGGCGTGCCCACCGACGCGCATGTCGGCGACCGGAACCGCGTGCTCACCGAAAATCTCGCGCAAGCGGGTTTCGTCGCGCTGACCAAGGAAGAGCGCGCCTGGCACAAGGAAAACAAGTTTTCCACCGATCCCGCCACGCGTGCCAAGGCCCTCGAGCTGCAGCGCCGCGCGGTCGCCTATTGGAAGGCGCAGCAGGATCTCGGGTGGGGCCGGCACAACAAACTCTACAACGACGCCGTTCGCGAAGTGCGCCCGGATACCGCCTGCCTGCTGCTGGAAAATGCGGGCCACGATGCCCTCAAGCGCACGCGCTCCATCTTCGGCGACATGAACGCGAGCTTCTATGGCAGCTACACGGATTACGGCGACTGGCCGATGTCCGCCGCGTTCACCGTCGATTGGGCGCGGGGCAATTCCCCGGGCCAGCCCGTCTGGATCACCACCTGCTGGGGTGCGTCGCCTGAGGGAATGATGAAGAGCCTCCTGCACGCCTTCTCGCGGGGAGCGGCGGGCGGTGGCGTCCCCATGCAGGAGGATGCCGGCCTCGGCCTGCTCGCCCGTCGCGGCAAGGGGCTCGCGTTCGTCACGCAATTTGGCGCCATCGCCACGAAGTCCACGCCGGACAACCGCTTCGCCATCCTCAGCACGGCGTCGCAGCAGGTCTTCGCGGGCGGCAATGAGCAATACGTCTATCACGCGCTCTACATGCCACTCACGCGACTCGGCTGCGCGCCGGTCATTGTGGACGACACGGTCGCGGTGGAAAAAGGCATTCCGGCGGCGGTCAAAGTGCTTTTCCTGGTCCGCCAACAGCAGCCGCTCGAACCGGAACTGGGGGCGGCGATCGCGGCCTTTCAAAAGCGCGGAGGCAAAGTGGTCATGACCGCCGATTGTCTCGTGGATGTGCCCGGCGCGACCAAGTTCGCCCAGCCCGTGAAACAGATCTGGGAAATCGGCGGCTTCACGCCCGACGCGCATAAGAATGTCTGGAAAGAGTTCGAGGATAACTGGCGCGAACCTTTCGCCGCCCTGCTCGCCCAGACGGGAGTCGCTCCTCCCGCCACCACCGATCCCGACCGCGCGATCGTGACCTGCCTCGATGCGGGTCCGGTGCGTTACGCGGTCGTCATTGCCGACTCGAAGGGCAAGCATTCGAATATCTTCGATCCCACGCCCGCGCTGCCCGTTTCTCTCGAGGGCACTGAGTGGACGGTCCGCGATCTCGTGAAGCAAACCGACTTGCCGGCGACGACGAAAGGCGGCCGCACGGAGGTCGTCGTGGATCTGGTGACGGAACCGGCGACGGTGCTCGCCTTCTATCACAGCGCCCCGGCGGCGATCTCCCTTCGGGCCAGTGCGGGGGACCCGGCGACCATGACCGTCACCGCCACGAGCCAGGCGGCGGACAAGTCGGACCTCGGGCCGATCCCGCTCCGCATCGAACTGCGTGACCCATCGGGCAAGGTGAGCTCCACGCTCTACCGGGCCGCCGGCGAGGAAGCCCGCTTCCACCTCGGCGCGCTGGCGCAGGCGGGTGACTGGAAGGTTTCCGCCCAGGAGCAACTGGGCGGCCTGACGTGCATCGCGAGCATCAAGCTGCCTCTTTCCCCCGCGGCGCCAGTGGCCGCGTCCGCCGCGCTACCGGTTCCCGATGTCCACGTGGTCAACGAATCGCAGACGCGCTCGTTTGCGCGCCGCACCGGTGAAAAACTGGTCGTCATCGAAGCGGGCCAGGAAGCCCTGCTTCCCGTGGCGAAGAAGCTCGTGGAGCGGTTGACCACCGCCGGGCAGCACGCCCGCTTGTGGCAGGTGCATCCCGAAGAATTCGATACCATTCCCGTCCGTTGGTATCCCCAGCCAAATGACGTGGCGCGGCTGGCGTCGGTGTCGGCGGGGCAGTTAATCGGTTGGCGGGGCAACATGACGCCATTCATCGACAAGGTGCGGCGCGTGCACCTTCCGCAGCGCGGCGGGTACGCGGAGGATGGACCGTTCTTCATGGTGGGTGAAGATTGCGTGGTTTTCTCCGGAGGCCTGCTCGCCGAAAGCCTGCGCGCGGTGACTCCCTGGATGAATTCGCCCAACGTTCCCGGCCGTGCCCAGGGCCGGCTGGTCGTGTGCTTCAGCCCTTTTGCGGCAGACCGGCAGGTGGTCGCGGTGGTGGGGAATGATCCAGCGGGCCTGGAGAAAGCCGCGGATAAACTTGCGGAATTCGCGGTGCCTACCGCGGCGGCGCCAGCCGCGCCTTTGCGCGTAAGTGTGGCTGCGGATTCGCCCAGTCTTACGGGGGCCATCTCGACGACGCCCGTGGCCACTCCGCTCCATGACTTCACCCCGACCCAGCGCACCGTGCGACTGCTCGCCAATGCGCGCGGCGATGCCGCCGTGTTCCTCGACGGTAAGGCCGATACCCTCGCCCTCGTGGACGGTCAGGGTCGCGTCACCGGCACCGTCGCCGCCGAGGCCAGTCTCATTCCCCAGGCGCGGATCGATGATCGTGGCCGTGTCTGGACCCTCACCGCACGTGGCACCGCGCGCGACAAGGCGTGGCATTTCGAAAACGTGCACGATCTCACGCTGCACTGCCTCGCGCCCGATGGCGCGACCGAGGGTGAAATCCTCGGCTTCGCCGGCGAAACGCACGATCTTCCGCCCGACTTTGCCGCGGGGGTTCGGATCGCGCCCGATGGCGGGACCTTTGCTTTCGGCCGTCGCGCGGGAGTGTTGCTCGGCACGTTCGCGTCACCCACCGCAGCCGCCACCACGACCTACGATGACCTGTCGTTCGTGAAGACGCGTTTCGAGGTTCGCAACCCGCGTTTCCCCGTGGGCACGACGTTCTCACCGGATAGCCGATTCGTCTTTTTCACGATGGACACCCGGCCTCGTTTTGGCGGCATGGGGATTACGTCGCCGTCCCCCGTGGGCTGCGAAGCGACGCTCGTGGACGTCCAGACAGGCAAGCGTCTGTGGGGCCTGCGTCCGCCCGACTCGCGCAGCTCCGCGTTCGCGGCCCTCTCAGGCTTCGCCGCCGTGAGCAAGGAAGGCGCATTCACCGCCTTGGCCGACTATGACGGTTCCATTCTCCTGGTGGACAAGACCGGGAAGATTGCCGTGCGTGAATCCGTCGCGACAGCCACGGTAAAGAATGAAACGCGCTTCGGACCGCCCGGCGGCGTGGGCGTGTGGATTTCCGATGACGGCTCCGTTGCGGCCTGGGCCTTCCATGATGCGTTGCACGTCGCGCATGCCGGGAAGCTCGTCTGCGCGACGCGGACCGCATCCATCGTTTCCGGCGCGGTGAGTGCGGACGGTTCCCTCATCTTCGCCGGGTGTGAAGATGGCGACGTGCTCGCCTTTGGCCCCGACGGGACGAAGCGATGGGCCTTCAGCAGCGGCGGACCGAATCCGCAAGTGGCGGCGATTCGGGCGAATGAACTGCTCGTCGCGAGCAATTCCGGCGAACTCATCCACCTCGACGCCATGGGCCAGGAACGCCACCGGGTAAATCTAGCCGCCGCGGCGGATAAGGAAAAACATGCGCCCCGCAACGCCGCGAATTACCAGCAGTACCCTTCGCCGGCGGAACAGCACGATCCCGGGACGCTCGCCCTCGCGCAGGCGCAATTGGGCGCGCGGCAAATCGCCGCGTCGAAACCCGCGGGGCAGGGGACCAAGGTTTTCGGGCGCGAGTTTTTCCCCGTGACGTCGCCGATCGAAATCAGCGCCGGCGCGGCGGATGGCGATTGTTTCGTCCACCTCGTGTATCGCCGCCCTGAGTCCAGCCGCGAGACGACCGTGACCACCCGCGGCGCCGACGGCACGGAGAAGTTTTTCCTCGATTTGCCGACGCCGCAATTCCGCGTCGTGGATATCCCGGTGCGCGGGCCGGGCGTGAAAGTGACGGTGGCCAGCGAGGGCCCGATGGAAGTCGCCGAGTGCTCGCTCTGGAGTTTCCACTGGCCCGGCTCGAACAAGCTCTACGTCGCGCCCGCCGGTGGTGGTGGTGGTGGCAGCGATCCGCTGACCGCGCTGGCGTCGAAACCCGCCAAGGGGGGAGGGGATCTGAACCTCGACGATTTGATCGAAGGCGGCGGTTCTTCAGGAAAAGCAAAAGAGTCGAAGATCTACGTCTTCAATCCCGATCCCGATCAGGTCAAAGGACCCTATCTCAAACCCTCCAGCGACCCGATGACCGCGCTCAACGGTCAACGATTCGGCAATGGAAAGTTGTCCGATTGGGTGAGTGCCAAGCCGAATTACAAGGGCGCCTGGCTGACCATCGATTTCGGCAAACCGACGCCGCTGCGTTTCGTCGCGACCTACGAGCGCGTGAATCGCCAATCCGAAGCGACGGCGAACTTCGCCGTATTCTCCGGCTTCGACCCGAAGGAGAACGAGAGCGGCGACTTGCTGGCCGCCGCAGTCGGGAGCGATCAGTTCTGGCGCGTCTTCCCGGTGAATTCCCCCAAGACGCTCGTGTTGGGCGTGCAAATCTTCGGCGGCGCTTCCAGGCCGGAGGGCTTGAGCGAAGTGGAGGCTTACTGAACCATCCCGCCTTGGCTCGCCCGAAGGCACCGGCCACCACCTGCACCTCAACCGCCGCCGCGGCCCGCATGGACGTGATTTATAAAGTGCTGACAAGCAGAGTGCGCGGGTGGATCGCGTTCTCCGCAACGCGATGGGAAAAAGAATCGCGGCTCCGCCGCCCATCTTTTGCCATCGTCTTCAGAGAAGCCGATCCACCTGTGCGCTTTCTGAACGCGGGGACCCTATCTCGCGCCCCGCTGCCTGCCCTCTGCGTTTGAATCCTCTTTTTGTTTTAAGCCTGAATCCATGACTTCCATATTTTCTCTCGCTCGCCTGGTTCTGATCGGTGTGACGTCCTCCTGCGCCTTGTCCCTTGCAGCGTCGGCAGCCGACGTCGCAAAGCCGGACGCGGACGCGCTCGTCCTCTCTCCAGAAAACACCATCATTCTCGAAGGCCCCGGGGCGAGCGGCAGGTCGCTGCAATACAATCTGCTCAAGTATTACGTGAGCCCGGAGGCGGCGGCGAAGTTTCCCATGCAGGGCACGATGGACCGGAGTACGAGCGCCGCGTTTCCGATTTTGAAGGACGTAGCCACGCTGAAGCTTCCCGAGGGTAAAAGCATCATCGCCGTGGGCAACAGCCGCTATCTTTCGCCGGAGGATCGCAAGCGGCTGGCCGACAGCCCCGGATCGATGCTCCTCAAACGCCAGGAGAATGTCGTGGTCATCGCCGGGGACCCCCTCGACTCGGTCAGCACCTTTCTCAACCGCGTTGCCGGGCTTCGATTCTACGCGCCCGACGAGATCTGGACGAGTCGTCCACGCGGCAACCAGATGTCGGTGACCGCGCTCGATTTCTTCCGTCCGCGACTTTTCGCCACAGCGTGGTTCGCGCCCTTCAAGGAGCGCAACCGCGAGTGGTTGCAAATGAACCCCGGCGCCGGCCGCTTGACGATCACCGCCGGTCACAACCTGGCCAATATTTTCCCGCCGGAGAAATACGAAAAGACGCATCCCGAAATTTATGAAATGCGCGGAGGCGAGCGGCGCGTGCCGTTGAGCATCGGGACCAAAATCTGGAATCCCTGTCTCTCCGCCAGGGCGCTGCCCGATCTGGCCATGGACTACATTCGCGAACGGATGAGCAAAGCGCCGCTGCCGACGTTCATCTCCATGGGGATGATGGATATCCCGTTCGAATGCGACTGCCCGGAATGCCAGAATTCGGTCAAAGCCCATCGCGGATCTTATAGCAACCTGTACTACACCTTCCTGAACGAGGTCGCCCGGCGGTGTCAGAAGGAATTTCCGGGGCTGCAGATCTCGTCGCTCATCTACGTCAATGCCAAGAGGCCGCCGGAGGGGATGCGCATCGAGTCGAACATCGTGGTGAAAGTGGTCACCAAGACCTACCGCTTTGGCGAACCGGCCGCCCTCGCGGCGGAGCAGGAACGCATTCGCACCTTTAGCGATCTGGGCGCGCGCTGGATGATTCACGACTGGTGCTTCTCCGGCGTCTCCCCTCGCAGCTACATGCGGCAATACGCGGTTTTTTTGCAGTGGGCGCATCAGCACGGCATGCTCGGCGCCTATATCGAATTCACGGCCGGCGAGAGCTGGTACCTCGATGGGGCCAAGTATTGGATCCTCGCGCAATTGATGACCGATCCGTACCAGGATGTGGATCTGCTTTGGAAGCAGTATTGCGATGACATGTTCGGTCCGGCGGGCGAGACGATGTTCCGCTTTCACCAGCACTTTCAGGAAAAGTTCATCTACTCACCGAGCCACATCTCGGTGGATGATCTGCCGCGCCAGGAGTCGGCCCTCTACGACGAGGCGGACCTTGCCCTGGAGCGCTCGCTCCTGGAATCCGCCCTCGCCCAGACCCGCAACGATCCGCTCATCCAGGAACGGCTCGCGAAGATCATGCGCTATTTTCGCGGACACGAACTCTTCGCGCTCGCCACGCACACGCCGCATCGGCTCGAGTGGGAGTTTCGGGGCAAGGACGGCGTGAACAAGGACCTGCTGGGCTTCTACATCAAGGACGACGGGAAGCGCATCGACGAGGCCCTGCGCTTCTACCTCGAGCAGCGCACGGTCGCGCCCGATGACAATGAGACGGAAACGCGCCTCGGGATGACCGCGAGCTATGTTGATAACTACATCCACGGGCTGGCTTCTTTGCTGAAAGCGATCCGCTCGCAGGCGCTGGGGAATGCCGACCTGAGCCACGTGGATCAGCCCGCAATTAAAGCCCTGGTCGAGCGAACACACGCCGTGCTGCACGAGAATCTGCCCCCGAACGCCGCGCCCGATCGCGTGAAGCTCTTCGAGGATATCCTCGCCCGCCAGCTTTGGGTGCCCACGGTTGCCCAGATGCCAAAGATCGACGGAGATTTGCGCGATCCGGCGTGGGCTGGCGCCGCGGAACTGTCTGGCTTCACCGATCAGGACACGCTGCGCGTCCCGGTTCACGTCACGACCGGAAAGGTCATGCGCGTCGGCGACAAATTGCTGGTGGGTCTAGTCTGCCAGCAGAAAGGGGAAATCTGGGCGCAGTCTCCCGCCGATACGCTCACCGGGACGCACATCTGGCGCGAAAGCGGCGTCGAGATTTTCTACGGCCCGACGAATCCGGAGCCCGGAACGGAGAAGCCACCCTATGCGCAGTACGTCATCAATTCACTGGGCGCCTACCGCGGATTCGGCGAGGCCAAGGACAACCGCGAGGGGGTCGAAGTGAGTGTCGTCCTGAACCGGGAGAAAAACGAATTCACCATCGAAGCCTCCCTCCCTTTGAAAACGGGTGCCTATGACTACACGGCGCTCAAGGCAATGACCTTCAACGTCCATCGCCTGGTATACACCCGCAACAGCTACGTGGCGGACGTGATGACGGGCTGGCATCCGGTCTTCATCACCGGATCCGATGTCGCGTCTCGTGGCTTGATCTTCATGAAGTAGGTGAACTGGCCCTACCGCACCAGCACCCACGCAAAGAAGGCTTCAAACACCACTCCGTAAAAAATCTTTGCCCCCAGATAGATCAGTAACCACGCCCACCAGCGCCAGCGGACCATCCCTGTGAACGGCGCAAGGATCGCCAGCAGGATGCAATCGATCCACAGCCCCTTCGCGCAGTGCCAGGCATCGGTGACGCCGACCAGGGAGGTGGAACTCAGCGGGAACGCCTCACCTTGCCGCGGATCGCCATTCCGCCATTTGTTGCGCCACGACAGCCTCGGATCGAGCCATTGCTGGTGCGACTTCATCGGAGCGAAGACGCTCTTGTCGTAGTGGAACTGGAGCTTGTCCATGACCGCGTTGAGCATCGCGGCGAGCATCAGCATGAGCAGGGTGAAGAGCGCGATGGAGCGTTTCATACACGCCAACGTGAACGCGGAAAGGCGTTCAATTCACATCTCTTTTTTCACGCTGGCACAGGCGCGGCGGATCGTTACCCCTGGGAGCGGCGCCGTCCCAACCGTTCGCCCTGAGTCAAAGTGGGGCGTGGATGAAAATGTCCGCAGGAGCTACCCCCTTCTCGCTGTCCCAGATGAGAAGGGCAGCCTTTTCGGGGTAATAGGAAGCCGTATACTGTTTGTGCGCGAAGATGTGCCACACTTCCGGCTCGGTGATGTGGTTCGTAGGGCCTTGGTGGACCGCCGGTCCATGCCGTCCGGTGATGATGTCCTTGTGCCACCTCCATTTTTCATTGCCGAGGAGATGAGCCGCGAGCACCTCCTTGATTTCCTCGTCAGTCCAGTTGCCGCCCGTTCTCTTCTTGTAGATGAGGTAGGCAGCCACGTCGTTTTTGAAGCCCGCCGTGACGTCGTAGGTCTGGCCCCGATAGTTGACAATGTTAACATTATCCGTGGGAAAAGCTCGGGATGAAACCGGTTTGCCTAAAAAGGCGTCGGTCGCAAGCTGCGACTGGTCCAATTGTGCCCGCGCCGTGACGGCAAAGCCGATGACCAGTAAGAAAATGAAACTCGAGGATTTCATAGTTTTATAGGGTGGAGGAAACGCCCGAAAACTGTTCAAAAAAAACGCGCCGGATGTCAAGGCGGGGCTACTCCACTGCCGTGGTCAATCGCCTTGAATTTCCCGGTCTCTCCTCTATGTTCAGCGAATCCGAAGTGCCTCCGGTTCTTCATGCTGCGGTTTTCCCACTGCCCATCAGGGTCCAGCTAAAAAGCTCCTTAAGGTACCGCGGAGCGGGAGGTAGCCTCAAAAGCGTCCGATCTACCCCCCAAAAAATCCATTGCGCTCGCCGGCCTTTTGCGGCGCGCTATCTACGGAAGCAAGTCCCGAGTAGTCATGTCCCCCAGCCAGAACCATCATCGCCTTTCGAAACACCGGCCTGGCCGGATCAAGTGGCTGCCCGCGTCGATCGCCGGATTCGCCTTCGGCGGCTGGAGCCTGGTCGCCGCGGAAACCGCACCGGTCGCGGGCGCCGGTGCCCAGCCATCGAACGGGCCCGGACAGCAGCTTTTCGCCGATCACTGCCAGAAATGCCACTCGGGCGAAAAGGCCAAGGGTGACTTCGAAATCAAGAGTCTCTCGCAGGACTTTTCCAACAGGAAGAACCGGGAGATGTGGCTGGCCGTGCTGGAAAAATTGAAGTCCGGTGAGATGCCCCCGAAAGCAAAGCCGCGTCCGCCGGCGCAGGACGTCCAGGCGCTGGTCGGCTGGATCGACGCGCGGGCGGGTGCGGCGGAAGCTGCCCGCCGGGCCAAGGAAGGCCGGGTGGTTTTGCGACGCCTGAACCGGGCCGAGTACGCGAACACCGTGCGCGACCTACTCGGCGTGGACGTGGATTTGACCGACTTGCTCCCGCCGGACACTTCGACCAGCGGCTTCGATAACAGTGCCGAGGCCATGCACACGTCCTCCTATCTCATGGCGAACTATCTGGAAGCGGCTGACCGGGTGTTGGAAGAAGCCATCGCCAACAAGCCAAAGCCGTATCAGATCCACAAGAAGTTCGACATCAAGGAAGAGAAGTCCATCAAACCGACCGGCAGCGTCTATCGCTACACGGACGACGGGGTGGCCATCTTCAGCTCCTGGGAATCGGCCAATGTCCGGGTCACGATGTGGAACTTCCGCAGCCACGTGCGCGGCAAATATCAGTTCCGTATTTCCGGCTACGGCTTTCAAAGCGATTCCAAGCCGGTCAATTTTCACGTCACCGCCGGCACGCTGAAAGAGGTGACCGAGGAGCGCCTGATCGACTATTTTGCCGTCCCCGCGAACAAGCCGACGGTCATTGAATTCACCGAACAACTCGAGCCGGAAAACCGCATTCGTATTGTCGCGGACGGTCTGCCCGCGCTTCCCCCCGCCATCGAGAAGGTGGGCGCCGACAAGTACACGGGGCCGGGCCTGGTCATCCAATGGGTGGAAATTGAAGGTCCACTGCTGCCTGCGTGGCCGCCGCTGAGCCATCAGCAGATTTTCGGCAACCTGAAACAGGCGGTCGTCCCGGGCCCCAATGATCCCAAACGCCTCGAGGTCGTATCCCAGCAGCCCATGGCCGACGCCGAGCGGATTCTTCGCGACTTTGCGCGGCGGGCGTTTCGCCGGGTGGTGACCGACGATGACGTCCAGCCCTTCCTGGCCCGCGTCAAGGCCAAGCTGGAACAGAAATACTCCTTCGAGCAGGCCGTCCGCGTCGGCCTCCGGGGCGTGCTCGTTTCGCCGGATTTCCTGTTCCTGCGCGAAAAGATCGAGCCTCCCTCCACCGCGCAGAAGGGCACGCCGGCCAAACCGACCGCACTCGATGACTACGCGCTCGCCAGTCGCCTCTCCTACTTCCTCTGGAGCTCGATGCCGGACGAGCCGCTGCTCAAGCTCGCTCAAGAGCACAAGCTGCGGGAGCCGGGTGTGCTCGGCCAGCAGGTCGAGCGGATGTTAGGCGACGCGAAGGCGAAGGCCTTCACGGAAAACTTCGCCGGCCAGTGGCTGAGCCTTCGCGCCATCGACGCCACGATGCCCGATCAGAAACTTTATCCGGAGTATGACGACATTCTCAAGACGGCGATGGTCAAAGAAACGAATCTGTTCTTTGACGAGGTCTTGAAGAACGACTTGAGCCTGACAAACTTCGTCTCGTCCGATTTCACCTTTCTCAATGCGCGCCTCGCCAAGCACTACGGCATCCCTGGCGTGGAAGGCACGGAGATGCGCAAGGTGACGCTGCCGCCGGGGAGTCACCGCGGCGGAGTCTTGACGATGGGCAGCGTGATGAAGGTGACGGCGAATGGCACTACGACGTCGCCGGTCCTGCGCGGGGCGTGGGTGCTGGACCGCATCCTGGGGACGCCACCGCCGAAACCGCCGGCCGATGTGGAGGCCATCGAACCCGACATTCGCGGCGCCACGACGATCCGCGAGCAACTGGCCAAGCATCGGAACGACGCCACGTGCGCCAGTTGCCACACGAAGATCGACCCGCCGGGCTTCGCCCTCGAGAGTTTCGACGTCATCGGCGGCTGGCGCGACCATTACCGCGCCACCGGCGAGCCGCGGGAAATCAACGGACGGAAGGTGCGAACGTGGCAGGGCCCCGCCGTGGACCCCGGCGACGTGCTGCCGGACGGGCGGCAGTTTCACGATATCGACGAATTCAAGAAACTGTTGCTGGTCGACAAGGATCAGTTGGCCCGCTCGCTGACGGAGAAGCTGCTCGCCTATTCCACGGGCGCGGCCCCAGCGCAGGCGGACAAGCCGGAAATCGAACCCATCGTCCAAAACGTCCGGAACAAGAATTACGGATTCAAATCGTTGATCCAAGAGATCGTGCACAGCCAGTTGTTTCAGAATAAGTAGTGTTAGGAAGACATCGCCCATGAACATCACCCGCCGCCATTTCCTCCGTGCCGCCAGTGTCTCCCTCGCGCTCCCCTGGCTGGACGCTTTCGCTGCTGCCGCTCCCAAGGGCAAGAACCAACCCCCGCGCCGCATGGTCTGCATCTGCACGCCCCTCGGGTTGCATCCTCCAAATTTCTTCCCCGAAAAAACCGGCAAGGACTACGAACTCACCGCCTACCTCGAAATGCTCAAAGAGTTCCGCGACGAATTCACGGTCATTTCCGGGCTGGCCCATGCGGGGATGAGTTCTGGCTTCGCGCACCAGGCCTCGGCCAGCTTCCTCACCGGCGTCCCGGGCGCGGGCCGGCCGGGTTTTCATAACGCGATCTCCCTCGACCAATTTGCCGCCGACCACATCGGCGACCAGACCCGTTTCCCCAGCCTCGCCTTGTCCGGCGAAGGATCGGGCGGCCTTTCCTGGACCCGCACCGGTGCGCTCATCCCGGCCGACAACTCGCCTTCCAAAGTCTTCGCCCGGCTCTTTCTCGAAGGCCGCGCCGACGAAGTCCAGGGTCAGATGCGCCGCATCGAGGACGGCCGGAGCATCCTGGATGATGTCCGTGACCAGGCGAAATCCCTGCGGTCCGGCCTGGGGAGCGACGATCGCGACAAGCTCGACGAATATCTCACCAGCGTCCGCGAACTGGAGCAGCGCATGGTCAAGGATGAGAGCTGGGCCAAAACTCCGAAGCCCAAGGTGAACGTCGAGCCGCCGAAAGACATCCCCAATGCCGCCGACCTCATCGGCCGCACCCGCCTGCTCTTCGAACTTACCCATCTCGCGCTTCAGACGGATTCGACCCGGCTCATCACCATCATGCTCGCCGGTTCCACCTTCGCGCCGCCGATCCCGGGCGTCACCCTGGGGCATCACGACCTGTCGCATCATGGCAAGGATCCGGGCAAGCTCGAGCAGCTCAAAATTGTCGAAGTGGAAACGATGAAGACCGTCCACGACCTGCTGGCCCGGCTCAAGCAATCGCAGGAGGACGGCGCCAACCTGCTCGACCGCACGACGATTTTCCTCGGCAGCAATCTCGGCGACGGCAGCAGCCATTCCGTGCGCAATCTGCCCGTCCTCCTCGCCGGCGGCGGCTTCAAGCACGGCCAGCATCTCCCCTTCGATCCGCAAAATCCGCCGCCCTTGTGCAATCTCTACGTGAGCATGCTCCAGCGCCTCGGCATCGAGACCGACAAGTTCGGCACGAGTACCGGCACGCTCACCGGATTGGAATTCACCCGGGCGTGAAGCGGCTCGGTACGTAGCCGCGAATTTATTCGCGGAACCCTCGCAGATAGGGGCGTTCGACAGTTCCCGTATCTTTCGCAAGCATCATTGCTGAACCGCATTGCGAGAGGACTTGGAATCTGTCGGGAGTGAAGTCGCCGGAAATGGGGAACCCTTCCGGCGACGATGACGACGCCGGAGGCGTCACAGCCATTAGCCGGGGGTTGAGCGAGGAACGAGCGACACCCCCGGATCGCCTCCCCTCCACGGCCCGACCCCGGAGCGGGTCGCAGAGCCGTTCGAACTGCATCGTGCTACGAGTTCCCCCGACGCCGTCCTGAGGCAGGAAGCAACTCGGCTGTCCTCCGGCATCTACAATCAAGCTGGTGACGAAAGGCCGAGATCAGAGCTTCTTCTCCCCCATGTGGGATCAAGAATGACGGAGGGAGGCGCGGACTGAGGTCGCCCCATATCTGGTCAATGCGTTCTCGTTCTTCAGTTCTGCGCACCGACCCGCACCGCACTTTCCTTCCCCGCACGAATAATCGGCGCCAGAAACTTTGCCGTCTCATCGGCGATGACATTGTACCCGGCGAGGTTCGGATGACGATCCCCGGCCCAGCCGGGGAGGTGGCCGAAGATTCCGTCGAGGCGACTGTCGAGGACGATGATTGTCGGCTCGGCGCCTGGCTGGAGGTAGGGGATGGCAAAGGCTTTGAGGTTGTCGGGCACTTTCGAGAGCGGGTAGCGCCGATAGTTGAGCATGTTGGGCCCTTTTTTCAGTTCCGCCAGGTAGCGCGGGACGATGTCGAAGAGCGTGAGTTTTTCGTCGGCCGCGACCTGGGCGACGAGGGCGTTCATGTCGGCATGGAGGTCCTCCGGCGAATACGGAATCGAAGTCATCGGGATGAGCATCGCTTGCGGCTGATCCTTCCGCAGGCGGGTCAGGAGCTCGTGGAAATCCTTGGGAAAGTTGGTCGGGAAGTCCTCGCGCTTCGACCGGTCATTGATGCCGTAGCGGATGAACACGTAGTCCAGCCCGGGCCGTTGGGCCGCGGCTTTTTCGTATCGGCCGCTGTCGAGCAACCTGCGGATGAACTCGCCACTGACGCCTTCGTTATAGACATCGCAGGGCGGGAGATCGGGTTCCGCGGCGAGGAGGATGCGAACGGTGTCTTCGAGCTGCGGTTCGTCGGGGGCGAGCTTCTTCGGAATGCTGGCCTCGGTGGTGCTGTCGCCCAGGAGCAGGATCTGCAGGCGCTTTTTGCCGGCCGTGGCGTTGCTGAAGGCAAACGTCTGGCCGCCGATGAGTTGGTCGGACGTGATCGTCGGGCAAATGCGCCTCTCGATGTGCGCGATGAACAGCTCCGTCCCGCGTTGATGGCTCACAAAAGGCCAGCGCTGCGGGTTATACATCGAGTCGGTCATGTCGCGCATGAGCGCCACGTGCCTGCCGTTTTTCGCCAACTGGCGGAGGCCGAAGGGGCGGCCCGCCACGCACATGTTCACGTGGACGCCCATCAGGATCACATTCTGGATGCCGCGCGCTTCGAGCAGGTTCCAGATCTCGATGCCGGAATCGCTGATCGCGTCCTTCTCCTGGTCGATGCGCAGGACGTCGATTTGCTTCGTCCACGGCGCGCGGGGATTGAGGCCCCTGGCCGCGAGCTCTTTCGCCCACGCGGCGTGTTCGGCCGCATCGTCATCTTCGCCGCCGTCGGCCTGGTCGATCGGATAGACGGCCTGTTCTTCCGCGGGGATTTGCCTGCACCATTCGGCGATCTTCTCCGGCAGACGTTCTGCCGTTGGCGCGGCCTTCGCGCGCGCGCGCGCCGGAGTGCCTTCATAGGGCTTCATGCAACCGCTGGGGGAATGGATGATCAGCACCCCTTCGCCACGCGCTTTCTCCAGCACTTCATTCATGCGCGGAGCCATCTCCCCTTCGCGCGTCACGGCATTCTTGCAGTGATGCAGATCCCACATATCGCAGACGATGATGGCGCTGCGTTGGGGCAGCCATTGCTCGCGCACGGTCTGTTTGGCGCCGGAGGGCGCCCGGCTTTGCAGAGTGAGCGCCAGCGGTTGGTCAACGGCGAAGCCAGTGACCGTGAACGCGAGAAGCAGGAGCAGAAAGATGCGTTTCATGACGGGTGTAGTTGGGGGAGCGGGGGAGCGACTTGCGATTCGTGAAGAACTCATGCCGATGGAATGCGATCTTCCATAACAACCTCTCGCTGCCGAATTCATTTCACATTTTCTTTGTCCATGGCAACGAACCGTCCGTCCAAACGGAACTCAGAACACACTCTAAGGACGCCATCTTCGCCCGCGACGCGTCGGCCAGGTCAAAATGATGCCCGGGAGTAGAAAGGGGGCTCCGCGATGTGCCACTTGAGGTTATCCCATCCTCCGTTAGGATAACGCAAACTCAGCACCCCCACCCCCCATGAATATCAGCGTGAACCGAGCGTTGTCCCGCCGAACCTTCCTCCGTGGCGCCGGTGTCACCATTGCCCTGCCGCTCCTGGAAGCAATGCTGCCCGTCTTCGGCCCGACAACGGCCCGTGCGGCGCAAGGCAAGGTGCCGCGCCGGATGGTGGCCGTGGAGACGAACATGGGCATCATGCCGCAGTTCTTTTTCCCGGAAGTGGCGGGCCGTGATTTCGCGCTCACGCCATACCTGAATCGGCTCGCGAAGCATCGGCAGGACTTTACCGTGTTCTCGGGCGTGAGTCATCCGGGAGTGGTCGGAGGTCATGGCGCGGAGAAATGTTTCCTCACCGGCACCCCGCATCCGGAACGCGGCGGCTTCCGCAACGGTGTCTCGCTCGACCAACTGGCGGCGGAGCAAATCGGAAATGCGACGCGCTATCCTTCGCTCACGGTGGCGATGATTAGCGGAGGGGCATTCACACTGAGTTTCACCCGGGGTGGGGCGGCGATCGCGGCGGAGAAAAGTCCGCGGAAATTATTTCAGAAGCTCTTTGTGCAGGGCAAGCCGGAGGAGGTGGAAGCGAACGTGAAAGCCCTGCGCCGGGGGTGCAGCATGCTGGATTTCGTGGGCGAGCAGGCGAAGCGGCTGCAGGCCTCGCTGTCGGCCGGCGATCGGGACCGCATGGACCAGTATTTCACTTCGGTGCGTGAGTTGGAACAGCGCTTGCATAGCTCGGAGGCGTGGGAATACCTGCCGAAGCCGGTCGTCAAAGCACAACCTCCGGACGACATCGATGACGCGCGGGAATTCGTGCAAAAGACGCGGCTGATGATGGATGTCATGCGGCTCGCTTTGGAGACGGACTCCACACGGCTCATCACGCTCTACATCGACACGACGGTGATTCACAGCATGACGCATCACGGTGGCCGGCCCGAGGTGATCGCGGAGCTGCGGGCGAAGGAGGAGGCGCAGTTCGATGCGCTGAATGAATTCCTCGCCGGGCTCACGAGCGCCCGGGAAGAAGGCGAAACGCTGCTCGACCGTACCATGGTCCTCTACGGCACGCACATGGGCAGCGCGAACGCGCACTCGAATGTGAACCTCCCCGTCCTGCTCGCGGGCGGCGGCTTCAAGCATGGGCAGCATCTCGCCTTCGACACCAGGAACAACTACCCGCTGGCCAACCTGTATGTCTCCATGCTGCAACGGCTGGGGATCGAGGCGGGCGAGTTTTCCACCTCGAAGGGGACGATGCGCGGATTGGAAATGGCGTGACACGCGCACGGAGCGATCGACCACCCTTCCGTCCCCATTCCCCTTGAAGCGTGTTTTCCTGACTCTCCTTGCCGCGGGTCGTTGCTGGTCCGCCTTCGCCGTTCCGGCGGTCGGGCCCACGGAGTTCCTCGAGAAACACTGCTTTGATTGCCACGACGCCGACAAGCAGAAGGGCGGACTCGATCTCACGGCGCTGAAACCTCAGTTTGCCACGCCGGAAGTCTTTGCGCGTTGGGTCAAAGTCTATGACCGCATCGAGACCGGCGAGATGCCGCCGAAGAAAAAGGAGCGTCCTTCGATGGAAGAGGCGAGGGCGATGATGACGTGGCTGCATGATGCGCTCATCGATGCGGAACGCGCTCGTCCCGGAGCAGAGCCCCGGACCGCTTTGCGCCGGCTCACGCGCGCCGAGTACGAGAACACGGTCCGCGATCTCCTCGACCTGCCGGGCATCCCGTTGCAAAACGGTCTCCCCGAGGACGGCCTGGTTCATGGCTTCGACAAGAACAGCGATGCGCTCGACATCTCGCACGTGAACATGGCGAAGTACGCCGAGGCCGCGGAGCAGGCGCTCGAAATGGCCATCGCGAAAAGCCCCGAGCCACCGCCCGTCACCAGGATGCATCTGCTGCTCGCCCGGCACGTCGGCACGAGCCTCAAGTCGGGCGGTGCCGTGCTATTGAAGGACGGAAAGATCGATCCCGAGTTTCCGCCCGCTGGCGCCAACGATCACCTCAACATCCGCGCCCATGAGCTGATGGGCGCGTTCGATCGTGACGACAGCGTGGGGATCTTTCGCAATGCCGAGGCGGACTTCAAAGCCGACTTCCGCGATTTCGCGGCGCGCTATCCCGGCATCTACAAGATCCGCGCATCCTTCTGGAGCTTCCTCTGGGACAAGGGCGAGATCCTGCCGGCGCGGGCGACGGAGGCGGCGCGGCTTTCGGTCGTGGGACGCGACGACCTCGGGCGCCGCGGCAGCAGCGAAGTGCTTGGTTACTATGATGCCCTGTCGTTGCATCCGCAGGTGTATGCTTTTGAAACGTGGCTGAACTTCAAGGACACCATCGGCTTCAATGCCGCATCGATCACGCCCGGGCCGAACTCGAGCGCCGCGAAAGGGAAGGGCGCCATGGCATTCACGGGGCCGGCTATCGTGAGCGATTGGCTGGAAGTAGAAGGCCCGATTCATCCCGTGTGGCCGCCGGCGAGCCACCGGCGCTTGTTCGGCGATCTGCCTCTGGTGGAAATCGAACCCGCGGATCCCAGGATCGTCGCCAACATGGCGCGGGCGAAGGCGAAAACGGCGGATGCACCACCGCTCAAGCGTGAGCGCGTGGTGATCCCCAGAAAGAACAAGCGGCTTTCCGGCGAGGCCGTCTGGGGCATCGAGAGCCAGCAGCCGCTGGTGGATGCGGGTCGCTTGTTCGCCGATTTCCTGCCCAAGGCGTTCCGCCGCCCGGTCAGCGAAGCGGTGCGGAAGGCGTATGTCGCGAAAGTCGAAGGGCAAATGCAGGCCGGCGACAGCTTTGAAGCGGCCATGCGCTGGGCCTATGGCGCCGCGCTTTGCTCTCCGGATTTTCTTTACCACGTCGAACTTCCAGGTCCGCTGGACGATCACGCGCTGGCCTGCCGTCTCTCCTATTTTTTGTGGAATTCCATGCCGGACGCGAAGCTCAGCGAACTCGCCCTTTCCGGCAAACTCCACATCCCCGGTGTGCTGAGCGGCGAGGTCGAGCGTTTGCTCGAGGATGCGAAATCGCAGCGCTTCATCGAGGACTTCCTGGGCCAATGGCTGAAGCTTTACGCGATCGCGGCCAACGATCCCGACAAGATCCTGTATCCCGAATTCACGCCCTACCTGCAGGACAGCATGGTCGCGGAGACCCACGCCTACTTCCGGGAACTGATCGCGAAGGATCTCAACGCCAGCTACCTGGTCCGTTCGGACTTTGCGATGCTCAATGAGAAGCTCGCGCAGCACTACGGCATCCCTGGCGTCTCCGGTTCACAGATCCGCCGCGTGCCGTTGCCTCCCGGCAGTCCGCGTGGCGCCTTCATCACGCAGGCCGCTGTCTTGAAAGTGACCGCCAACGGCACCACCACCTCGCCCGTCGTTCGTGGCGCCTTCGTGATGGCGCGCATCCTCGGCCGCCCGCCCGAACCACCCCCGCCCAACGTCCCCGCCGTCGAGCCCGATGTGCGGGGTACGACGACCATCCGTGAGCAACTCGCCAGGCACCGCTCCGATGCTTCCTGTGCCTCCTGCCACGCCACCATCGATCCACCGGGCTTCGCCCTGGAGGCCTTCGATGTCATCGGCGGGCAGCGCACGAACTACCGGAGCGTGGGCGAGGGCGAACGCGCGCCGCGCGGCAACATCGATCCCACGGTACGCATCGGTTTCAATCAGGGGCCGGCCGTGGATTCCTCGGGCGCGATGCCCGGCGAACGTCCATTCAGCGGCATCGCCGAATTCCAGTCCTTGCTCGCTGCCGACACCCCACGCCTGCTGAGGAACCTCGCCGAGCAACTTGCCATCTACGCCACCGGTCGCGAGATCGCCTTCCGCGACCGCGACGAAATCAACGGCATCATTGCGCGCACCGAGCAACGCGGCGGCGGCATCCGCACACTGCTGCACGAACTCGTGCAGAGCCGGCTGTTTCAAACCCGGTGATCACCTCATCGTGAAGGACCCATTCATCATTCCATCTGCAAACGGGACGGCGCCGAACGAGCCGGCGTCAATTTCCGCGAAGTAACGCGAAGGGGCAGTTCATGAAGCGCCGAAAGTTCCTCTTCACCGCCACCAGTGCCGTGTTGTCGGGCGTTCTGCGTGGCGCTGAGCGGACCAGGGACGTGGAGGGGGAAATCGGCGTGACCACCGGCTCATTCGTGCGCCACCTGTCGGCGATCGCGCAAACCGGCAAACTGCGCCTGCTCGACTTGCCGCGGATCATGCGCGACGAACTCGGCATGAAGGTCATCGACCTCATGACGGCAACGCTCGCCTCTACGGAGCCCGCGTATCTCGGGCAACTGCGCACCGCCGCCGCCGATGCGGGATGCATTCTCACGAACCTGAAGATGAACAATCCCGGCCTCGACATGGCCAGCACCGATGCCGGGACACGCCGGCACGCGCTCGACGAATACAAACGCACCATCGACGCCGCCGCGTTGCTCGGCGTGCGGTGGGTTCGGCCGCTGCCCGGGCGCACCCGTCCCGATCTGGCGCTCGTCGCTGACAGCTATCGTGAACTCACGGATTACGCCGCGCCCAAGGGTATCAGCCTGCTCATCGAGAACTATGGCTGGATGCAGGGCGATCCCGACGCGCTCCCGGCGATCATCAAAGCGGTGCCCGGCCTGAAAGCCCAGCCCGATACCGGCAACTGGACGGACGCCGCGCGCTACGAGGGCCTGCGAAACGCCTTTCCGCACGCCGTGTCCTGCGACTTCAAATTTTTCGAACTCGATGCCGGGGGCGGACACAAGCGCTATGATTTGCGCCGCTGCTTCGACCTCGGCAAGTCCGCCGGCTTCCGTGGCCCATGGTGCTTCGAGCATTTTCACGACGACCTGAAACTGCTGCTGAGCGACATGCTGCTCATGAAGAGCCGTCTTCAGGAGTGGATCAAAGAGGCGTGAGACAATCCCCCCGCCTGGAGCGTGTTCTGCACTTTGAGGCAGGGCGTGATGCGGAATACGCCGAAGGCGTTACATAATTCAGCCCAGGGTTGCGAGGCACGAGCTACCCTGGGTTCTCGATGGGACGCGGCCAACTCTGAAGGAGTTGAATACTTTAGCGGTACCTTCGCCAAAAATATCGCCGATCACAAATGTGTCGTTATCTATGTTCGGAGACGAATCCACGCGTTGGTGACGAGGATGGTTTTTCTAGCGCCGGTTTCTTCAACTCCTTCAGAGTTGGCAGCATTTTTTGTCGAGAACCCAGGGTAGCTCGTTCCTCGCAACCCTGGGCTGACTGAACGCCTTCGGCGTAATCACTTCGTCGCTGCCGAAGTCCAGAACACGCTCTAGGCCACGGTTGATTCATGGAAATGGAACTCCTTCAGGATGCCAGCCGCGCCTTGTGTGTGGAGTTCTTGTTCTCGCGTTTGGAGCTGTTTTACTTGGCTGTCAGTCGCCCGTTTCTGTCCAGGCTCACGCAATGCGGATAATCGCGCCCGTAAAGCAGCCTTTAGACAGGCGGCGAGCAGTCGGTCGGAAATATGGCGGACAGCCTTCGACTTGGCTTCTCGCTCGGATTCAGTTGCCGCATCGAACGCGGCAACTGCTTGCCGCAACGATGCCTCGATGTCCTGCTCCTTGGTCTCGTGCGTCAGTCCGCTGAATTGTCCGTTCCATTGAGCCATAGTCACGCGTAGAGGGGTAGGGGTCAGTTCTTACTATTGACACTGAGGAGGGCGGAGAGGTAGCTGGGGCTGCCCATGCGAAGGCGGTGGGCGATCCACGCGCGGGTCATTGGGGTGTGGGTCCGGGACTGGTGGGCCAGACGGACCTTGATCGGATGGTTCTTGGGT
>JBBRPL010000101.1:0-29543 GCA_038228205.1 Chthoniobacterales bacterium | reverse complement strand
CCCCGGCCGGCAATCCCAAGACTTGATTCTCAGCCGGTCGCACGGAAGGGGCGAGAACGAAGAACGGCACCGCGCCGGCGCGGCGAACATCATCGGCGATTTCCCGGAGTGCCACGGCAAATCCCGGTCGCAATGGCAACGCGGGCAGCGATTCGTCCACGGCCTGCACCTTTCGCGTCAGTTCCGCGCGCTCCCAGTCTGTCCAGGTCCTCTCCTCCTCCGCCTGAAATCCCCCGCGCTCGGTCCAGCGCGACGCCCTTTCCCGCACCGGGACCCAGCGGGCCTGCACCCATTCGGAGCCGCGTCCCACGTGCATCGCTTGCCTCGCCCAAAGCCCGACGTGCCTGGCGAGCAGGCGCGCTTTGTCACCCGGCGGCAGCGAGGCTTCGAGCACGAGGCGGCAGGCCATGACCGTGTGGCGGGCATCATGCCAGTAGACGGTGCGCAGCGTTGGCTCCTCGTCGTCCACGTGTCCGAAACGGTAGTCCATGAACTCGATCACCACCCATTTCAAATGCGTGGATTTGAGTGCGAGCAACTGCCGCAGGAAGTAGTAGCTCTCCGGCAGCCACATCCCTGCATAGCCGACATTGATCGAGTGAGTCGGGACGCCGCGGGCGGCAGTCTCGGCGTCGAACGCCTCGGGCATGATCTGATGCCGAACCCGGCTGGAACCGATAAAGAGAGTGTCGAATTCCTCCCCATGTTTCTCGTAATAATGAAGGCGCGCGGCCAGGTCCGGCACATTGGGAAAGGGCAGGCATCGCCCGATCACCCAGCCCGAGACAAAAAGGGTGGCGAGAAAAATCAGGCCGTTTACCCCCGACCGTCGAAGGTGGCAGGGCTCGGCAGGTCCCGCGGAAACATGAGGACTCGTCACCCCTCTCATTACGAAGGCCCGCACATGAGGACAAGGGAATAGCCGTTCCCCCGGCTCTCGATTCCCTGGCAAGATCATGCCGACTCGCGCCGCTATCATTCGTGAAAGTATCGGCTGATTCCGGCCGCCCGCTTGTGATCGGCGCACAAAACGTCGAGCCGACTTCCCAAGTTCTGCTCCAGCTCTATGCCGTCTTTCTCTCGAAATCGTGGAAGATAACGCGCGGGCGGCGGGGCAGGGCGATGGCCTCCGCGACCTTCCGGCCGAGGGCGTCAATTTCGTAGGGCTTCGCGATCATGCCGCAGAAGCCGTAGTCCTCGTGCCGGCTCATCACCGGGTCATTGGCGTAACCACTGGAGACGATGGCGCGAATGTTGGGATCGATCTCAGTGAGGCGCTTGATCGTTTCCTGGCCTCCCATGCCTCCCGGGATCGTGAGGTCGGATATGAAAAGGTCGTAGGGCTTTCCGTCCGCCAGCGCCTTCTGGTAGGCGGCAATCGCCTGGGTGCCGTCGTTTGTTTCGGTGACTTCGTAGCCCAGCGGTTCGAGCGCGCACGTGACCAGCATGCAGATCGCTTCCTCGTCATCGAGCACGAGCACGCGGGCCGCCCCCACAGCCAACGGCACGGGCGCGCTGGTCTGGACCTTGAGCTCATTCTTCGAAGCGGGCAGGCAGATCGTGAACGTCGAGCCTTCTCCGGGTTGGGAATCGACCGCGATGACGCCGTGATGGTTCTTGATGATCGAATATGCCGTGGCCAAGCCCAGGCCGCTGCCCTTTGGCTTCGTCGTAAAGTAGGGATCGAAGATTTTCTTCACGTATTCCTCGGGAATACCGATGCCCTGATCCTGAATGGCGATGCGGACCCAGCGTCCGGCGTGCAAACCCAGGCTGACGCTATCACTGGGCAATTCGAAATTTTCCGCGTGGACCCGCAGCACCCCGCCCGCCGGCATCGCCTGTTCGGCGTTGATCGCGAGGTTGTTGATTACCTGGCTAATCTGGCCGGGGTCGATATCCACGGGCCACAGAGTGTCGGCCAGGTGGAATTCGCACAGCACCTTCGAGCCATGGAGGGTGAGGCTCATCGTATCGCGCATCAATTGCTGGATGGCGGCAGTCTGCTTGATGGGTGCGCCGCCCTTGGCAAAGGTCAGGAGCTGCTGGGCGAGTTCCTGGGCGCGGTTCGTGGCCCGCTTGGCCGCGGTCAGGCGCTCGCCCACTTCCACATCCAGCTCTTTTCGAAGCAGGGCGAGTGAGAGATTCCCGAGGATGGCGGTGAGCAGATTGTTGAAATCGTGCGCGATGCCCCCGGCGACGACCCCCAGTGATTCGAGCTTGTCGGCTTTCTGCCGTTCTTCGTCCATGCGGCGCTTCTCCGTCACGTCCCGGAAGACGAGCACGGCCCCGATACGCCCACCGGATCGGTCGCGGATGGGCGCCGCATTGCTCTCGATGAGCCGTTCGGCGCCGTCGCGCGCCACCATGATCGTGGGTCCATCGAGGCCTTCCGCCACCCCGGCTTCCACGATTCGCTGAAGAGCCCGGGTGCAACTCTTCCGGTTGCGCTCATTCAAGATGCGAAAGACGGTCGCGAGCGGTTTGCCGGTTCCATCTTCCTGCGACCAACCCGTCAGATGCTCCGCCACGGAGTTAAGCATGAGGACGCTTCCCCCGTTGTCGATGGTGATGAAGCCGTCCGCCATCGAGCGCATCGTCACGGCGAGGCGCTCCTTTTCCGCGGCGAGCGCTTCTTCCGAGCGTTTGCGCTCGATCTCGGCCGCGGCGCGCGCGGCGAAAATCTGAAGGGTCGATTCGGTGATTTGTGTTTCCGTCAGTGGCTTGCGGTCCAGGATGCCGATGACGCCGACGGTCCGTCCGCGATGGTCGATGAGCGGGGCGCCGATGAAACTCTCGATGGCGAGTTCATGCAGCGTCTTATCCTCGACGAACTTCCACCGGACGCCGCCGAGGTAGCTGCGAAAGCCCTTGGTCATGGATTCGGCGAAAGCGGTGTTCGTCAGGTCGCACTGGCCGCTGCGCATGATGCTGCCCTGCTCGGCAATCGAGAGTGTCGTGAATTGCTCCTGCCCGTTGCCACTCAGCTCCACGAGAAACGCGTAATCGTTCTGCAAGGCCTTCGCGAGTTGCTTGAGGAGCGAGCGGAGGAATTCCTCGCCGGTTGTCGTGGAGACGCCCAAGCTGATCTGCCGCAGGGTGTCTTCGCTTTTTTGCCGCTCGCTCACGTCCCGCACGATGGCCACGAACTGCTTTCGGCCGGTCACTTCCATCATGCTCAGGGAGATCTCGATCGGGAACGAGTAATAGCCTTGCCGCTGGCCTACGGCTATGATCGCGCCTCGACCGGCATTGTTCATGTCGTGGAAAAAGAGCCGCTGCGGCACGAGTAGCGAGACGTTCTGCCCGATCACCTCTGCGGCTTTCTGCACGAACATCCGCTCGGCGGCCGGATTGATCGACTGGATGTACCCGCGTTCGTCCACCGTGATCACGCCGTCGAGGGTGTTGTCGATGATGGCGCGGTTCTGTGCCATCGCCGCCTCGGCCTTTTGCAAGTGAGCCCGGAAGGCGCGGTAACTGCGCCAGCTCGACGTGACGAGAAAACTCATTGCCAGCGCACTGAGGACGGCAAATCCGCATGTTTGCAGAGTGCGCCGCCAGCGCGTCACATCGCTCAAAGACTCGAGCTCGTTGTGGGAAGCGCGAACGAAGCGGCTGAGATCCGCCCGCATCTTGTCGAAAATTCCAGTGTCGGGCCCGCGGAGGATGAGCGCCGCGACCTCGTGCCCTTGCTTGCGAAGGGCGATTTCCGGCCGCGCGGCCTCCTGCAGCCATTGGAGAAACTCGCCGTTAATCAATCGCAGGGCCTCGCGCCGAGCTTGATCACCGCGAAGCGGCGGCATCAGCGCCGAGAGGTGGCCTTGGAAGGCATCCCGGCGTCTCTCAAACTGTTGCAACGCAAGGGATTGGCCGGTGAGTAGAAAGGTTCGGTGAGCCGTTTCCAATTCAGCCAGGTCGGTTTCAGCGGAACTGGCCGCGCGCAGCACGATATACTCGGTCGACCGCGCGTCGTCGGCGGATTGCTCCCGGAAGGCCAGGGTGAGAAAAACCACGGCAAGGATGAGAATGACCGCGACCCCCAGGACCGATGAACTGATGTGCCGGGAAGCCAGGCCGTCTTCTGCTGCCAGCCATCGGCGCAGCCGACGCAACGTCGGAAAATGGTCGGAAGGCGGGCGGGGAGCCATGGTTAAGCCCCGTTGATAGCTAGACGTGTGCCCGTCTGCCGTTTACGGGCCAATTCCCCCTAGATTTGATAAGCGACGCTACTGTTTAGCATCAAAATTGCAAGAACGCCCGCACCGCCTTGGTGGGCAGGTTCTTTCGTCCGTTGAGGAACCCCAATTCGATCAGAAACTGTGCTTCCAATAGCTCCGCGCCCATCAGTTCGATGAGCTTGATCGCGGCCGCTGCTGTGCCGCCCGTCGCCAGCAAATCGTCGATCAGGACCACCCGCTCGCCGGGATGGAGCGCATCGGTATGCATCTCCACGATCGCCTCGCCATATTCCAGAGTATAAGCAGCGCTTTGGCATTGGTACGGCAGCTTGCCCTTCTTGCGCACCGGTACGAACCCGAGCCCCAACTCGTAGGCCACCGCTGCGCCGAAGATGAAGCCCCGCGCATCGACCCCGACGATTTTTTCCGCTCCGACCACCCGTGAGGCCTCCGCGAAACAATCCACCGCGATCCGGAAAAGTGCCGGGTCGGCGAGCACCGGCGTGATGTCCTTGAAGATGATGCCGGGCTTCGGAAAATCGGCCACATCCCGGATTCCGTTGCGGAGACGCTGAAGATCGAGCTCGGTAGGCATGGAGACGGTTGTGCCAAACCCCGTTACCGAAGACAAGCGCAGCGCGTGGAGCGCTCTCCCTCTCCCTCTTCATCTTCATCGTGAGGAGGGCGATGGGCAGTTTCTGGGGCCGCCATGGTTTCGGGACGGAACCATTCCCGTGTTTCAGAGTTGCCGCGGCGTTTGCCAAACCGCCCCCATGCCGATATATCTCCGAGCCCCTCGCTATGGACGACCGCCTCCTGTTGGTCATTTCAACATTTTGTTTTCTTCTCGGGTTTGCATACACGATGCACGCCCTCGGAGCACGAGTGTACCGGGCGTCGCGCCTGAACTTCTTCGCCATCCTCACCGGCTTTCTCTGCCAGACCGGATTCCTCTACCTGCGCGGGCAGCAGGTCGGGCGCTGCCCCTTGACGAGCTTGTTCGAGGTTCTGATTTTCCTGACGTGGTCGCTGGTCCTCTTCTATCTCTTGATCGGACCGGCCTATCGCCTGTCGCTTCTGGGTGCGTTTACCTCACCGCTGGCCTTTGGTTTGCAAGTGGTCGCACTGCTTTTGGTCAAAGATACGCCGGTGCGAGTGAATCTGCCCGTCAACTCGTGGCTGGAACTGCACGCGGCGATCTCGATGGTCGCCTATGGCGCATTCGCGCTCGCCGGGGTCGCCGGGGTCATGTATCTGGCCCAGGAACGCCAGCTCAAAACCCACCATATTCACTCGATCTTCTATCACCTGCCGCCCATCCGTGACCTGGCCGTGGCCAATGGGCGGCTCATTTTCACTGGGTTCGCACTCCTGGCGGTGGGCATCGCCGCTGGATTCATGGTGGGAAACTGGCAGTCGCATGCAAGCAAAGTGGCTTGGTCCGTGGGCGTATGGGCGCTCTACGGAGGCATCATTGGACTCAGCAAAGGACACCAGTTGAGCCCGCGTCGGGTCGCCTGGCTTTCGGTGGGAGCCTTCAGCGTGGCGCTGATCACCCTTTCGGGCATCTCTTTCATCACGGAAACGGGGGGCCGCTAGCGCCATGGAGATCCTCTGCCTCGGCATGAGCCACCACACCGCCCCCGTGGCGCTGCGGGAAAAATTCGCCATTCCCGAAAAGGATGCCGCCCCGTTGGCGGCGCAACTTCGCGCGGCTCCGGGTGTGCAGGAGGCGGTCATCGTCTCGACGTGCAACCGGGTGGAGTTTTATGTCGCCGCCGAGCAGACGGCTCAAGGCTTTGCCGCCATCGATGAAATCGTGGCGGCCCGCGGCACAGCGCCCGATGCGGAGGGCTTTGCGCGCATGACGACGGCTGGGACTATTCGGCATCTCTTTCGCGTCGTGAGCGGTCTGGACTCGATGGTCCTGGGCGAGACGGAGATCCTCGGCCAGGTGAAGAAGGCCTATGCCGCGGCCAGCGAGGCCGGCGCGACCGCCAAACACCTCAACAAGCTCTTTCAGCGCTCCTTCAATGTCGCCAAGGAGGTCCGTACGAAGACGAACATTACACGGGGCTCGGTCAGTGTCGGCTCGGTGGCCGTGGAATTGGCGGAAAAGCTGTTTGGCCACAACTTCGCCAATTGCCACGTCATGATTCTCGGAGCCGGCGAGATGGGCGAATTGACCGCCGGCGCCCTCGCGGCGCGCGGCGTGCGCTCGATCTTCGTGGCCAATCGTTCCTACGAGCGGGCCGTCGCGCTGGCGGAGAAGATGAATGGCAAGGCCGTGCACTTCGACGAGTGGCCGCGCGAATTCCATGAAGTGGATATCCTCATTGGCTCGACCTCCGCGCCTCATTTCGTGCTGACTGCGGCCCAACTCGCGCCGATCATGCGCACCCGGCGGGACCGGCCGCTTTTCTGCATCGACCTCGCCGTGCCGCGGGACATCGAACCGGCCGTGAACGATCTCGAAGGCGTGTATCGGTACGATATCGATGACCTCCAGGCCAGGGCCGACCAGTCGATGGATATCCGGAAGCAGGAACTGGTGCTGTGCGAACAAATGATCGAGCGCCACGTCGTCGAGTTTTCCGAGTGGCTGGCAGGCGGCTGGACGCAAGCCGGGGTGCGCTACTCGACGGTCGTTTCCGGAGGGCAGAGTTGAATTCGTTGATTCTCGGCACCCGCGGCTCCGCTCTCGCCCTCGCCCAGGTGGAATTGACCGTCAAGGCTCTGGCCACGGCCTTTCCCAGCCTGGCGACGGAGCGAAAGGTCTTTGTCACGCGGGGCGACCAAAAGCTGGACCTCAGCCTCATTCGCGCGAACGAGGCGGGAGGCAAAGGTCTCTTCACCAAGGAACTCGAGGACGCCCTGCTCAGCGGGGCAATCGATGTGGCCGTCCACAGTCTCAAGGATCTTCCCGGACATAATCCTCCCGGCCTCGCGGTAACGGCGGTGCTCGAGAGGGCGCCGACAGCCGACGTGCTGATCATGAAGCAACCCGGGACCATGCGTGATTTGCCGCCGGGTTCGCTGCTGGGCACGAGCAGTGTGCGCCGCGCGCGGCAATTAAAGTGGATTCGACCCGATCTACGCATCGAGGAATGGCGTGGCAATGTGCAAACGCGCCTCCGGAAATTGGCAGAGCGGGAGGACGTGGCGGGGATCATCCTGGCACAGGCCGGGCTCGTGCGGCTCGGGCACGACCTCAGCGGCGGCACTTTGGACGTCGCCCCCTGGAAGTTTTACGTGGCCTCGCTCGCCGACGATCTGCTGCCGGCGATCGGGCAGGGGGCCATCGCGCTGCAAAGCCGCGCCGACCGCGCGGAAGTCACCGAGATTCTCCAGGGCATCGATCACGCTGAAACTCACCTCGCCATCCGTGCCGAGCGGGAATTGCAGCGGTTGCTCGCCGGCGATTGCGCGTTGCCCGTAGGAGTGCGAACCACGCTTTCCGGCGGCACGATAAAGATGCGGGCCATCCTTTTCGGCGCCGAGTCCGACCCGCCGGCCGTAGCGGAAGCCGAAGCCGCCACACCGGAAGCGGTGGCGGCGGAGATCTTCGCGGCGTTGGAATCGTTGAACGCTGGATAGATTTCAGCAGGGCGCGTGATCGTGGAGTGCGGAGGCTTGCCTCCGCTTTGGGTTGGCGCGGAGCGCCGTTGCGACCTCCGCGGCGGCGGCTGAGGGGCTGTCGGTGGTTTTTCCACTTCCGCTCCGAAAAGCCCACTTGGCGGCGATACCGGCGCAGTTTAGCTTTCCCGCCCTCTTATGAAATCCGCCAAGTCCAAAGCCCAGGGAATCTGCTACCTCGCGGGGGCGGGTCCGGGCGATCTCGGGCTCGTGACGCTGAAGGTCAAGGAGGTGGTGGAGCGCGCGGAGGTGCTGGTCTACGATTACCTCTGTAATCCCGAGATTCTCGGGTGGGCTCCGGGGGGGACGGAAATCATCTACGCCGGTAAGAAAGCCGGGCAGCACACCCTCAAACAGGAAGAGATCGACGCCCTGTTGGTAGCCAAGACAAAAGAGGGCAAACGGGTGGTCCGCTTGAAGGGCGGCGATCCATTTCTTTTTGGGCGTGGAGGTGAAGAAGCTGAGGCCTTGGCGGCGGCTGGCCTCCGCTTCGAAATCATTCCTGGGGTGACCTCGGCAATCGCTGCGCCGGCTTACGCGGGAATCCCGGTGACCCACAGGGATCACACCGCCCAATTGACCATTTTCACCGGGCACGAAGACCCAACCAAAACGGAAAGCTCCCTCGACTTCCGGCAACTCGCCACCACGCCGGGCACAAAGGTGATGCTCATGGGCGTCGAGCGCATCGCGGTCATTACGGCCCGCCTCGTCGAGCATGGCGCCTCGCCGGAGACCCCGATCGCCCTCGTGCGCTGGGGCACCACAGGGCAGCAGCAGACCTTGCGCGGGACCCTCGCGGATATTGCGGCGAAAGTGGAAGCCGCAGGCTTCAAGGCCCCGGCCGTCGCGGTCATGGGTGGAGTCGTGACGCTCCGGGACTCGCTGAACTGGTTCGAGACCCGGCCTCTTTTCGGCAAACGCATCGTGGTCACACGGACGCGGAAACAAGCAGGAGCCTTGAGTTCCGGCCTGCGGAATCTCGGCGCGGATGTCTTTGAGATCCCAACGATCCGGATCGAACCTCCCAAGGATCTCTTCGCGTTTGGCCAGCTCGTTCAAGAGTCGCACAGTTACGATTGGATCGTCTTTACGAGCCCGAATGGGGTGACCGCCTTTTTCGAGATGTTCTACAAGATCTTCACCGATGCGCGGGAAATCGGGGGCGTCCGCATCGCGGCGATCGGCCCGGCCACGGCCGCGCGCGTCCGGGAGTTCCATTTGAATGTTGACCTGCAACCGGAGGAATACGTGGCCGAGGCCGTGGTGAAGGCTTTTCAGAAGGACAGTTCGGTCGAGAACCAGCGCATCCTCCTGGCGCGCGCCGAGCAGGCGCGGGACGTCCTGCCGAAGGAATTGACGAATCTCGGCGCCATCGTCGATGAAGCCATCGCCTATCGCACCGTGCCGGAGACCGAGGACGTGAGCGGGGCGCTGGCCCGGTTTCGTGCCGAAGGCGCCGATTTGATCACATTTACGAGTTCCTCCACCGTTGAGAATTTTCTAGCGCTGAAGCTGCCTCTGCCACCGGGCCTGAAAACCGCCTCCATCGGCCCGGTTACCTCCGCGACGATGCGGGAACACGGCTTGCAGGTCGACGTCGAGGCCCGGAAATACGACATTCCAGGACTGACACATGCAATTCGCGAGTTTTACGGGGTGTAAATGGGCGGAAGTTTCTGGTTTCTGGTTTCTAGTTTTCCGCTGCGAGATTGGTCCCGCGGGGGAACCAGAAACCAGAAACTTTAAACCGGAAACACGGTGTTAGTGGAAATACCCGAGGTAGTTGGCGTGGTTTTCGCTAAATGAATGCGGCGTATGCCTCAACAAGAAGAAAACCTGGATGCCGACTTCGATTCCCAGTTGCAGGGCCTCTTTCAGCAGGCCGAGCAACAGATCGAGGGTCGGGAAGCTGCGATTCGCCAGGCGGAGGAGGACAAGGAGCAGGAAATTACCCGCCGTGTGGAGGAGCGCATGGCCAAGTCCTATTTGAGCGTACCTTTGATGCTGCGTCCCGTGGTGCAGGGGCTTGAGGCGGTCACCCGGGCCGCCGGGGAGAATACCTCGGTGCTGCACAAGCTGGATAAGGCGAATGAGCAGGCCATCACCGCGAACGCCCACCTCCCGGGCCTCATCGAGGGGTTGCACGACCTGCTCGACCAGAAAAATGGCCTGAACCAGCGGATGTTCGACGCGTTGCACGAGGAACTCAAAGGATACAAGGACGGGTTCCTGCTCGAGTCCGTGCACAAGCCGATCATTCGCGACCTCATTTCGCTTTACGACGACCTGGCCGCGATCCATCGCCAGATGCAGGATTCAGTCACTGGGGCGGCCCAGTTGCCGGGCGACGCCTCGACCAAACTGCTCGAGCAACTCAAGACGATGGACACGAACATCGAGCACAACTGCGAATTTATCGTGGAGGTCCTCGCCCGTCTCGAAGTCCTCATCCTGCCCATCGGGTCGGGCAAGCTCGACAAGCACTCACAACGCGCCGTAGCGGTGGAAATTGCCGAAGATCCCGATGATGACGGGGTGATCGTCCGGAGCGTCAAACGCGGCTTTGCCTGGAAAGGCCGGGTCTTGCGGGCCGAGGAAGTCATCATTAAAAAGTGGAAAGAAGGCTTCCTCGTCGCCCTCGGTAGTGCATCCTCGCAAAAGTGAATGCTTTTTCGTGCAAGACACGTATTCTGCACGTCCAACAAATTTTGATTTTACCCCTCCTTCATGAGCGCATCTGACTCCGCCCCCACATCCCGAAAAGCTGTCGGCATCGATTTGGGAACCACGTTCTGCGCCATCGCCCACATCGACGCCTACGGCAAACCGCAGATCATTCCGAATGCGGAGAGCGAACGCATCACGCCGTCGGTGATTCTATTCGATGGGACGAACGCCATTGTCGGCACGCTGGCCAAGCAAAACGCCGTGGCCGAGCCCGAGAAGATTGTCGATTTCGTGAAGCGCGAAATGGGCAAGAGCAAGTCTCAGTTTCACCGCGAGTTCAACGGGAAGATCTACTCCGCGGAGGAACTCTCGGCGCTCATCATCAAGAAGCTCAAGAACGACGCGGAACGATATCTCGGCGAACCCGTGACCGACGCGGTTATCACCGTGCCCGCTTATTTCAACGATGCGGAACGCACGGCCACCCTGCACGCCGGACAGCTCTCCGGATTGAATGTCTTGCAGGTGATCAACGAACCGACTGCCGCGGCTCTGGCCTACGGGCTCGATAAGCTCGACTCGGACCAGACCGTTTTCGTATTCGACCTTGGTGGCGGCACCTTCGACGTCACGATCATGAAGATCGAGGCGCATCACATCCGCATGTTGGCCAGCAACGGCGACCATCGCCTGGGGGGCAAGGATTGGGACGACGTGATCGTCAACTGGGTGGCGGACGAGTTTGACAAGATTCATGGGGAAAACCCGCTCCTCGACCTGCAAAGCTATCAGGACCTCTACAACCGGGCCGTGACCGCGAAGATCCAGCTTTCGAGTCGCACCCGCACCACAATCGTCCACAGCTACAATGGCAAGAGTGTGAAGCTCGATCTGACGCGGGATGATTACGAGAACCGCTGCCGTCACCTCCTCGAAAAGTGCAAGACGATTTGCGAAATCGTCATGCAGGAGTCCGGGCTGGATTGGTCGAAGATCGATCGCATCCTGCTCACGGGCGGCATGACGCGCATGCCTTCGGTGCGCGAAATGATCAAGCAGATCTCCAATGTGCCCGTGGCCGATGACGTGAGCCCGGACGAAGCGGTGGCCATCGGCGCCGCGGTCCAGGGAGTGCTCGCCCTCTTGAGCGAGGAGGACAAACTCGGCGAACGCGTCCTTCCGCAAGAGGTGCGCGATCAATTTTCCAGCGATGACGGCTCACTCATCAAGGTGACGAACATTACGACGCACACCCTCGGCGTGGTGCTGTGGGATGACGGCAAGGTCGAGGAATACGTGTTCCCGATGATCCGCAAGATGACGCCGGTGCCCGTGGAGACGAAGAATTCGTTCGGCACGGCCAAAGCGAACATGAAGAACGCCATCGTGCGGGTGGTCGAGGGCGAGAGCACCGTGCCCGGCGAGTGCACGCCGCTGGGCATCTGCGACATCGAGTTGCCGCCATTTTTGCCCAAGGGTTCGCCGGTCGAATTAACCTACACCTACAACGAAAACCAGGTGCTCGAAGTGATCGTGGACGCGTACGGACGGCAGAATCGCGTGCAGATCGCGCGCAATACCGGCCTGTCGGAAAGCGAGATCGAGATGGCCACGGCGGATTTGCTGCAGATCAAAGTGGTCTGATTGAGCGACTCACATTTTTCTTTCACGCGTGGCGTTACCGAATCCGATTCCCGATAACCCGATGCGGTGGGAGGGCTGGAGAGACTATAACTCCGAAGACCTCTACAAGCGGCTTTGCCTCTCGTACGAATCCAATCCCAGCCCGGATCAGATCGAAGAGAACTGCCGGCAGTTGTTGATCTGGTGGCAGAAAAAACTGCCGCTCAAGAACCAGCCGAGCAATCCTCTCTCGCAGATGCTGCGGGCGGGCATGGATGAGGCGCCGGGCTACCTCGCGGAAGCGCGCACGAAGTTGCTGGATGCGGAGGCGAGGGCGCAGTTCGACCTGCAACTCCATTCGCAGATCGTTCTGGAAGCGCTGGGCGAATTCAAAAAATTGCTCCTGTTCGCCCTCGGGGAGAACAAACTCCGCGAAGAAGACGAAAACAGGCTCTACGAGCGCGGGCGAGGCCTCGGTCTCACTCGCGACGACATGCAGGCGGCGATCGAGGCGGAACTGGAACGCGTCGGTGCGCAGCGGGTCGCGGCCACAATGTTTGTCGCGGCTCCCGTGCCAATGGCGGTGGGGGCCATGCCGGCCATGCCCGTGGACTCGCGGGATCCTGCGACAGAATTCCGACGCATGCTGCGGCTTTCGAAGCTCGCTCTGGACGGCGATGACATGACCGACGAACAGCGCGATACGATGTGCAATATGGGCGAAAGCCTGGGCCTAACCGGCGGCCAGGCCGAGGATTTGATCGACGAATACCTGGAGGAAACCAGTGGAATGCCACCCACGCCGGTGGCGCCGGCGGCATCGGCCGGCCGCGGTGTTGCGGCTGTCATCGCACCGAAGCCAGTGATCGCGCCAGTGCCGATGAAACGGGCCGAACCGGTGGGGAGCGCCGCGGCTCCCAAGGAAACCATCAATACTTCTCCGCTGGCGCGCGCGCAGGAGCGGCAGAAATTCCCCAACTTCACCAACCCAATCGGCGTCGAAATGCTGCTCGTTTCGTCCGGGGCGTTTTTCATGGGAAGCGTGGCGAAGGATGCCGCGCCCCACGAGCAACCGGTTTCCCAAGTGTCACTGAGTTGCTTGTATCTCAGCCGCTTTCCCATCACCAACGCGCAGTACGAGAAATTCGATCCTACGCATGCGAACAAGCGCGCGTCGTGGGCGGACGGGACGCATCCCGTCGTCTATGTCAACAGCAAGGAAGCGGAAAAATTCTGCCAGTGGCTCAGCTCGAAAGAAGGAAAGAAATACCGATTGCCCACCGAAGCCGAGTGGGAATATGCGGCGCGCGGGATGGATGGACGCACCTTTCCGTGGGGCGAGAAACTCGACGGCGGCCAGTTCGCGAACTTTGCTGACAAGAGAACGAACTTTGCCTGGCGCGATCCCTTCATCGACGATGGATTTGCGGAGACCGCGCCCGTCGGGAGCTTTCCGCGGGGGGCCAGCCCGTTTGGGATCGAGGACATGGCTGGCAACGTGTTCGAATGGTGCCTCGATTATTACGAGGCCTATAAGAGCAAGGAGCGGATCAACCCACGCAGTGTGACGATCAATTCCAAGCGCATGTACCGGGGCGGCAGCTGGAAATCCCGCGTGTCAAATCTCCGGACGACCGCGCGGAATTTCAATCTCCCAGACTTTTCGTCCAACGATGTGGGCTTTCGCATCGTCTGCGAATGTGAGGCGTAGGGAGAGCGGATGGTGGATGGTTGATAGCCCCGCATGAGGTGTGTGGACGACCATGAATTTGAGATCGATCCCGATGGAACAGGGTATCCATTCATAAACAAAACAGCCAGCCCGTGCGGGGCTGGCTGTTTCCTAAAACGAAAAACGGGTGCGGGTAGAGGCCCGCAAAAAACTACGCCGGATTGAACCGGAACTTTGCCTTGGCGCGCTTGGCATTGGCCTTGGCTTTGCGCTTCGACTTCTGCGTCGGGGTTTCGTAGGCCCGGAGACGGCGGACTTCATCCATGATGCCCTCCGCGTCGAGTTTGCTCTTGAGGCGTTTGAGAGCGCGGTCGATAGGCTCTCCTTTGCGAACGATAACTTCAGGCATGTGATTTCCCTTTGCTAGGTGGTTGGACGTGAAAAATTTGGTGAATGGGGCTTGAGCGTAGGAGGCGACAGGCAGGTCGTCAATGACGGGTTCCGGGAATTTTTCAGCACCGGATGACGGCTGCCAGCCGAGAGGTGGTAAACGTATAAATACTATGGAAGTCATGTAAAAAATGACTATTATTGATCCGTCGTTCGATTTTGGCAGTCTGCCGTTACTCCTTGTCGAGCCGTTCCCTCAGTCGCGCTTTAAGATGTTCAAAGTGAGGGTCTTGTATCTTTGACAGACTTTCAATCGCCGCGGGCTTTTGACCCAATTTCATCTGCACCCGAGCCAGATTGAGCAGCGCAAAGTCTTTGCCGGGAGTGATTTCGTAAAAATGTTGCCAGGCTTGAAGGGCGGTCTGCCAATCCGGATCGGGGATGGTGTAGAAAGTTTCCGCATACGCCCGGGCATATTCGGTATTGAGCGGTTGTAAACGGGAGGCTTCCGCAAAATGCCCGAGCGCGTGGCGAAGCACTGCCGTCGCGTCAGGGCGCACCGTATTTAGCAACTCGTGGCGAAACAAATAAGCGACGTTGGCGTAATTGTAATGGTAGGCGGCATTGTCCGGTGCGTTTGCGGTGGCCCGCTCGTAGTAAGACGCCGCCTTTTTTGCGTCGCCTGCGGAAAGCGAACTGCCTCCCAGGTGATCGAGCACAACCGGGTTTGCCGGGTCGATTTTTTCCGCGGCCAGCCATGCTTCAACAGCCCGCTCATGTTTGCCTTCATTCCATAGGAATTCGGCCTGTCCATTTTTCATGGCGGCATCCTTGGGGTACTTGGCCGCGAGATCGGCATAGATGCGCTCCATCTTCTTTAGATCTTCGGCTCCGGCCTGCCGGGCCAGGAGGGCCGCTTCCATAAGCTCTGCCGCGCGCAATTCATCGCGCGCCGGGGAATCCGCCCCGCGGGCCGAAATCGAACTGGATGCCAGCAAGCTGGCGAGGAACACCGCCAGGACAGTGTGAGCTGGCAGTTGACGCTGCGGGGAGGCGTGCTTAGCTTCGGCGCGCGGTTGGGAAGCGTGAATCGTTCTCACGTGATGGTTGAAATGCACAGTAGGCGCGGCCCCAAGCGGCGCCAGCACGCGTTTCGAACATTCTTCCCGCCGCAACCAACCTATGCAGAAACTCGACTTCGGTGAAAAACTCGACCTCATCGTGCAACAGGACTCCCGGTATGACCGCGAGGCCTACCTTTTCCTCCGCGACGCGCTCGATTTTACCGTCAAGTCGCGCAAAAAGGCGAAGGAATCCTCCGATCACGTCAACGGCCAGCAATTGCTCGACGGCATTCGGCAGTTCGCACTGAAACAATACGGGCCGATGGTTCTCACTGTTTTCAGCTATTGGGGCGTGCGCCGCTGTGAGGATTTCGGCGAAATGGTCTTTAATTTCATCCGGGAAGGCATTTTTGGAAAAACCGAGACCGACACCGTCGAGCACTTCAGTGGTGGCTACACGTTTCACGAGGCATTTGTCGCCCCATTTCTCCCGCTCCAAGCGTCCCTCCTGCAGCGCCGAATCGCCGATCAACCGGCGGAGGAACTGCACTAAACCCCGTTCCGACTCGGCCTTGCGGGGAAAGCCGGAGCGCTTTCCCGTTTGCTCCCGTGCCATGATGGGCCAAGTTCCCTCGCTATGATGCAATCGCATTCCGCTTCCATCCCCACGCCCCAGGAGGGGATTCGTTTTCCCGCGGTTACCGCGTGCACTTCGACGCTCCCCAACGGTTTGGGCATCATTGTGCAGGAAGATCACAGCGCGCCGGTGGCCAGCGTCCAGGTCTGGGTCGAGACCGGGAGTATTCACGAGAGCCGTCATCTCGGCGGCGGATTGTCGCATCTGCTCGAGCACATGCTTTTCAAGGGCACACCGTCGCGGGGGGCGAGCGCGTTTGCCCAGAGCGTTCAGGACGCAGGCGGCTACATTAACGCCTATACCTCGTTCGATCGCACGGTCTATTGGATCGATATTCCGGCCAAAGGTGCGCCGGTCGCTCTCGAACTGCTGGCCGATGCGGTCATGAATTCGACACTCCCGCCGGACGAATATGTCAAGGAACAGGAGGTCATTCGCCGCGAGTTTGCCATGGGGATGGACGACCCGGATCGCGTGAGCAGCCTCGCGCTCTTTTCCACGGCCTACCGGGAGCATCCCTACCGCCATCCGATCATCGGCTATCTCGATGTCTTCAATGGCCTGCAACGGGATGAGGTGATGGCCTATTACAAGCGCCGCTACGTGCCGAATAACATCTTCTTCGTGGTGGTCGGCGACGTGGAGGCGGAGAGTGTGCAAACGCAGCTTGCGGAGTTGTTCGCCTCTCATCCGCGCCGCGCCCTGGCGCCGGTATTTCTTCCAGAGGAGCCGCCCCAGCTTGGACGCCGCGAGTCGCACACCGAATTTGCGACCGAGTTGACGCGCCTGCACATGGCCTGGCATGTGCCGTCGGCCTCGCATCCCGACATCCCCGCGCTCGACGTGGCCGCGGTGGTGCTGGGAAGCGGGCGCAGTTCGCAGCTCTACAAGATGCTGCGCGAAGATCTTTCGCTCGTTCATTCCGTGGACGCGTGGTGCTACGCGCCGGGGCAGGCCGGACTTTTCGGCGTGGACGCCGTGCTCGATCCCGGCAAACGGGCGGAAGTCGAGGCCGAGGTGTTGCGCATGGTGGACCGGGTGCGCGAGAAGGGCGTCACCGAGCGCGAACTGGCCAAGGCGCGGAAGTCCTCGCTCAGCCACCAGTTGCAGGCCGTGACCACGATGCGAGGGCGCGCCTCCGACCTCGGATCCAATTGGCTGCTGACCCGCAATCTCGATTTCTCCCGCGACTATCTGGAAGCCATCCAGCGGGTCACCGCGGCGGACATCCAGCGGGTCCTGGCCACGTATCTCACCGACCGCAACCTCAGCGTCATCTCCCTCAATCCGCCCGGGACCCTCGCCAGGGCCGCGGCATTGGCCCCGGCCATCACGGCGGGTGAGATCCAGAAATTCGAGCTTTCCAATGGGCTCCGCCTGATCGTCCGGGAAGATCACCGCCTTCCGCTCATCTCCGTCAATGCGGCCTTCAAAGCCGGGCTGCTGGCCGAGACTGCCGGCAACAACGGCATCACCCGGCTGCTGTCGAGGGTCCTGCTCAAGGGGACCAGGACGCGCACCGCCGGCCAGCTCGCCGACGAGATCGAGGAACTCGGCGGCGGCATCGGCAGCGAGGCCGGGAACAACAGCATCAGCGTGTCGGTCCGCGTCATGCGTCCGGATTTTCACACCGGACTGGAAATTCTCGCCGATGTCCTGACGAACGCGACCATGCCGGAAAAAGCCGTCGCTCGGGAGAAGGAGGCGCAACTGGCCTCGATCAAGGCCGAGGAGGAAGAGATGACCGTGGTCGCCCGCAATCTATTGCGCGCGCAGCTTTTCGGCAGCCATCCCTATGGCTTGCGCGGCGCGGGCACCCCGGAGTCGGTGGCGCGCCTGACTCCTGGCGACGTCCTCGCTTTCCGCGACCGGCACCTGGTGGCGCGGAACGGCGTCCTCGCCGTGTTCGGCGATGTCCACGCGGAAGAGGTCCGCGCGCTCGCGGAGAAAATGTTCAGCGCCCTGCCTGCGGGCGAACCCCTTTTCGCGACGGTGCCTGAGCCGCCGGCCCTCGTCGCGGCGCGAGAGGTCGAGATTCTCAAGGACAAGGAGCAGGCCGTTCTCATGGTCGGCTTTCCCGGAGTTGATTTGTTTAGTCCGGACACGGCGGCGCTCGAAATCATCGACGAGGCGTGCAGCGATCTTGGCTCCCGCCTGTTCCTGCGCATCCGCGAGGAAATGGGCCTCGCCTATTTCGTCGGCAGCAGCCACATGAGCGGCCTCGCCCGCGGCATGTTCACCTTTTACCTCGGCACCGCCCCGGAGAAAGTCGGGGACGTCAAGGCCGCGCTGCTTGATGAGATCGCCAAGCTGGCCCGCGACGGTCTCACCGCCGAGGAGCTCGCGCGATCGAAGGAAAAGAACATCGGTCAGATGGAGATTCGCAATCAAAGCAACGGCGCGTTTGCCTTCCAGGCCGCCCTCAACGAACTCTACGGTCTCGGCCACAGCTACCATCTCGAGCAACGCCGCCAGGTCGAGGCGCTCACCATCGACGAAGTCCGGGCCGTCGCGCGCCAATACTTCACGCAGCCCGCGATCACCGCCATCGTTCGCCCGGCCTAGGATGGACTGTGGCGAAGCGCGTCGCTCGACGGGGGCCCGCTCAACTCCGCCGCCTCCCGCACAAGTCTCGCACGGTCTGCTGAAATTGCGCGAGGACTGGTGAGGCCTCGTCCCGCCGCCAGACCATGAGCATCTCCGCCTTCTTCACATCCGCGGCGAGGGGGCGATAGACCATCCCTTCGCGGTGAAAATCCTCGAGGCCCGACGTGACGAATCCGACGCCGACGCCCGCCGCCGTCAGCCACACCAAGCTCTGGAGATCATTCGCATATTGCACGACGCGTGGGATGAAGCCGGCCGTGCGGCAGAGCACGCGCAGGCAACTGTTGCCGATGGGATAGTTCTGGTCGTTGAGCATGACGAACGGCTCGTGCACCAGATCGGCGAGACGCACTCGGGATTTCGCAGCGAGGCGATGGTCTTTCGGCAGCGCGACGTTGAGCCTGTCCTCCCAAATTTTCTCCACCGCCAGTTCCTCGTCCTCCGAGACATTCCGAATGAAGCCGAGCTGGATGCGCCTCCCGCGCAATTCGCTCAGGAGCTGCGTTTCGCTCACGTCGTGCAATCCGAGTTCCACGCGGGGGTGCGTTTGCCGGAACGTCCGGATAATTTTTGAGAATCGTTCGTTGGTCGCCGAGGTGAGAAAACCGATGTCGATCAGACCCGCTTCGCCGCGGCTCGCCCGCTGCGCGGTCAGCGCCGCCTGGCTGCTCTGGGCCAGGACGCCGCGCGCTTCGCCCAGAAACATCTCGCCTGCGTGGGTCAGGCGGATGCGCCGGCCATTGCGTTCGAAGAGCGCCACCCCGAGTTCCTCCTCGAGGTTCTGGATCTGCTGGCTGAGGGGCGGCTGGGCGATGTGCAGCTTCTCCGCGGCACGCGAAAAATTCAGTGCCTCAGCGACCGCGACGAAGTAGCGCAAGTGGCGCAGTTCCATGGGACCGCCATCATATCGGAAACATTGGCTGTTCCAATCAAAGATGTATTGGAGGCGCAGCACGACCAGGGCGTACGGTCGGGCCATGAAAATCGCGCCCATCTTGCTTGGCCTGTTCCTTTTCGCGGGTGCGGTGCTCTCGCAGTTGCGCGAGCCGGCGTCGGGAGCGCCGGAGACGCGGCTTCCACCCGGCACGAAATCCTTGCGCGATGTGTCCTACGTCACCGGCGGCCATGCACGGCAGAAGCTCGATCTTTACGTGCCCGCGAATGCGCGCAATTTGCCACTCGTGGTGTGGATCCATGGAGGGGGCTGGGAGGGCGGCACGAAGGAGGCTCCGAAGACGCTCGGCCTGCTCTGGCACGGCGGTTACGCGGTTGCGAGCATCGAATACCGTTTTAGCAGCGACGCGGTCTTTCCCGCCCAGATCGAGGATGCCAAGGCGGCGATCCGCTGGTTGCGCGCGCATGCCGCGGAGCATGGCATCGATCCGGAGCGCATCGGCGTGTGGGGGTTTTCCGCGGGCGGACATCTGGCGGCGCTGCTCGGCACGAGCAGCGAGGCCCACGAGTTCGACAAGGGGGAAAACTTGAATGTGTCGAGTCGCGTGCAAGCCGTGTGCGACTTTTCCGGCCCGATTGATTTCACGAAGCTCAAGAATCCAGGTGGCACCAGTCTTGAAAGACTGCTGGGCGGGCCGCTGAGCCAGCATCTCGCGCTCGCCGCCAAGGCCAGCCCGCTCACCTTTGTGACGAAAAATGCGCCGCCATTCCTCATCGTCCACGGCGGGCAGGATGACCTCGTGCCGCCGGCCCAGGGCGAACTCCTGGCCGATGCCTTGAAGAAGGCGGGCGGCGACGCGACCATGCATGTCGTCCCGGGATCAGGACATGATCCGCAGGAGGCAGGCATGAACGAGCTGGTCGGCGGCTTTTTTGATCGCGCCTTGCGCAGGAAATGAAAGCCGCGCCCGCCCTCCTGATCCGCATTCTGGCTGCGCTGCTCCTGGCCGGCGGGGCGACTCGCGCCGACGTGGTCATGCTGGTCTCCAACGAGCAGGGCTCTTCGGTCACGCAATTCGACATCACGACCGGGGTGAAGACCACTTATTTTAGCGGCTTGAATCATCCAGACGGCTTGGCCTTCGGTCTCGATGGACTTTTGTATGCGACCAGCTTCGGCACCACGACTTCAAACGGCTCACTCGTCCGCGTCACCGGAGCGGCCTCTTTCTCCACGCTGGCCAGCGGCTTCAACGGCTCCGGCGCGCTCGTGCGCGATGCGGCGGGGAGCTTCTACGTGCCGAATTTCGGTGTCCCCTCCGGCGGAGGCACCACGCTGAGCAAGGTCGCCCCCAATGGCGGCGGCGGCTATACCACCACCACGCTCGCCAGCGGCCTCAGCACACCGGACGGCGTGGCCTTCGACAGTCACGGCATTTTGTACGAGGCGGATTTCGGTTCCAATGCGATCAACAAGATCGACACCAGTTCTGGCACCGTCACGCCGTTTGTCTCTGGCGCGTTGAGCGGGCTGAATCATCCGTCGGCCCTCGTGTTTGATTCGCAGGACAATCTCTACGTCGCCAATTATCAGAACGGAACGGTGAGCAAGATCACGACCGGCGGCGTGGTCACGAACAACTTCGCGACCGGCCTCGGCAACCCGCTCGGGCTGTTGCTCGATGAGGCCCACGGGACCTTCTACGCCACGAACTGGACGGGAGGAACGGTCAGCAGCTTCGCCTTTGCCGGCGGCGGCTCTGCGGTCATCTCCAGCGGGTTTAACGGGCCGACCCACATGGTCTTCCTGACCGTGCCCGAGCCCTCGGCGTCGCTGCTCGTCGCCTGTGGATGCCTGTTACTTACGGTTGGGCGACGGGTTCGCGGAGACCGGGGTGCGGGCCGGTGAAGGACAGGCCGTAGGTCTCGCTTGCCGGCCCCTCGCGCAAGAACGTTGACGTTTCGGATACGGCGCACAGGATCGAAGCGATGAAGACGGTATTGTATTTTGTTCACGTGCCCGCGGGCACGGCGGACGCTCCTGCGCAGGCTCTCCCGGGAGCGTCGACGCCTCGGCTCCGCAGGACAGAGAACGGACGTCCCCTCCCTTGACGAAGAACACATGATTTCCCAACGCATCCTGACCTGCGCGATCGCAGTCGCCTTATCCCCGGCCACTTTTGCGCAGAATCCGCCGGTCAAGCCCCCGCCGAAGGCGACCCTGGTCCGGCCGGCGAGTGCCTCACCCGCGCCTCCCCGCCCTGCGGCGCCGAAAAGCACTCCCACGCCGAAAAGCACTCCAGTGCCGGCAAGCACTCCCGCGCCGGCGCCGGCGCCGTTGACCGATCCCGGTCCCAGTGAACCTGCCAAGCCCGGTGAGGAGGCCAAGGATAAGGCCCCCGAAAAAAAAGCCAAGGAGCCGACGATCATTACGTCGGTGCAGGCGACTTTCGATCAGAAGGCCAATGTCGCAGTGTTCATCGACAACGTGCTCGTGGTGGATCCCGAATTTACGATTCATTGCGACAAGCTCACGGCCTACCTCAAGCACAACGATCCTCCGAAGCCACCCGCGGCCCCCGCCCCCCCAGGCAAGCCGGGGGTAAAACCGGTCGCCACCCCCGCACCCAAACCGGACGCGAAAGGGGAGGGGACACCGGACGATGCCGCGCCAAAGAAAAAGGGGACTGGTCTCGACAAGGCCCTCGCGGAAGCCAGTCCCGGAAAGCGCGTCTTGATCAATCAGGACAAAGTCGAAACCGACGGCACGATCACCCATGGCATCGGCCGGGCTGACTGGGCCACTTACGACACTCTCACGGGTGACGTTGTGCTCCATGGTACACCCGAGGTGATTCAGGGCCCGAAATCCGTCGTGGCCATCGATCCTGATGCGGTCATCACCCTCAATCGCGACGGGCGCATGCACGCGGTCGGCTTGACCAGGACGACCGTTGACAATACCGGCGACCGCTAGCCGGGGCCTCCGGTTGCGATGGGGCCGGAGTGCAGCTTGAGCCACGCGGAGAGCTGCTCGAGAAATTCGTCGCTATGGCTGAAGATCAGCAGATGGTCCGCGCCCGCATACGCGCTCATGTCCACCCGCGCCCCGGACGTCCGCAGAATGGCCGCACAACTGAGGACATACTGGAGCGGCACGCGATCGTCGTCTTCGCCGGTGACGATGAGCACGGGTTTGTCCCGCCCTTGAATCCAGAAATTCTTGGAACCGAGATCTTCCTCGTCGAAGACCGGGGAAAGAAAAATCAGCGAGCGGAAAAGCCGCCCGGCTCCGGACGCCGCCACGTGACTGACCCCGAGTCCGCCATTTGACAAGCCCGCCAGATGGACCTGGCCCATGTCCATGGGTATGACCTTGGCGGCGTCGTTGAGCGCTGCCAGGACGGCGGGCACGCCATGTTCTGCGTTCCAGCTTCCCATGCCGAAACTGGGCACGATGAGCACCATCCCGCGCTCGTCCGCCACCCGCGAGAGCAGCCACGTGTAGGCCTTGAAATTTCCACCGGCCCCGTGCAGGAAGATGAGCGCGGGCGCGGGGGTGGTTCGGTCCAGGTGTGGAGGGATGTAGAGGAAGTAGTGCCCGCGATCGAAGTGGCGGCCCCAGACCTGATCATAGACGTCAGGCATGACCGATCCCAGCGCGTGGAAGTCGGCGTCCGCTTCCATCTTGGCGTAGATCGCCCGGGTCAGGCCGGTGAGCACGTGTGCCTGTTTGATCGTAAACAACGAGTCCGCCACCGGGAGCAGACGGAAAATGAGTTGAAATTGATCGATCTCCGGCAGCAACGCGCCGAGGGCGAAGCGCTGGTAATTCCAGCCACCTTCCGAGTAGCGATTTTGTACTCGTGCGCCTTCCCTCGGTCGCCCATTGGGGGAGGCGATGACAAGTCCAAGCGTGATGAGCAGCCATCCGCCCAGGGGCACGAAGGCTGCGCGCCGGAATCGAAGTGGCCCATTGTGCACCCACGCGATGGCGGGCGCGATCCCGAGCAACAGCGCCCCGATCGCGAAGGCCATCCCCGGCAAAGTGACGCACGTCATCAACAGCAGCGTCGCGAGCGGACAGACCGCCGCTGCCCACACGAGGCTCGCGGCGCGGAGAAGCAAAGCGGATGGAGACATCGGTGCTGCTCAGATGCCCAGGGGCGACGGACGGGGGAATGAACGGTGCATCCACCTCGATACGGAAAGTCCGCCCGCGACGATAGCGAATTTGATCGCCAGCGATGCACCCTGGGTTCGGCGCATAAAAGGCGCTGGCCGCGAATTTGCCTCCCGCGCTCCGTGAAATTTCATTCGCACGATCCCCGGGCGGGCGCATAGTCTTCCCCCATGGCCGAAGTCCAAACCACCAATACCGAATCGGGCGAGATGACGCAGATCTTCATCCAGTTCATCATGATGCAGACGCAGAACACTGCACATTGCCTCGGTCAGATGCCCGATCCCCAGACGGGCCGGGCTTACCTGAATATCCCGATGGCCCGGATGTTGATCGATCAACTCGCGGTCATTCAGGCAAAAACGGCGGGAAATCTCACCCCGGAAGAACAGAAGATCATCGACAGCGCCCTGGAGGACATGGAGCAGGCATTCGAATACGTGGCGGCGCGCACCGAGGGCTTTCACCCCGGTGAATCGCTCGTCGTCGATCCCGAACCCGAGCCGGCGCCCGCTGTCCCCGCAGCCCCGGAAGTTGCCGCCGCTGCGCCGGCTCCAGCGCCCACGCCCGCCGCGGACCCGGCGCCTGAACCCGCGCCCGCTCCAGCTCCAGCTCCGGAAGAAAGTCGCAAGCGTTTCACGAAGAGCTACGGAGCCTGATCCGCGTGGCGTCCGCCGTCATTCATGTGGGGTCTTGCCGCCTGGGCGGTCCGGACCCGCTCTTCATCCTCGGTCCGTGTGTCATCGAGTCGGAGGAATTTGTCTGGCGCACGGCCCGGCGAATCAAGGACATCGCAACTGAGGCCGGCGTGCAGTTCGTGTTCAAGGCTTCTTACGACAAGGCCAATCGCACTTCGGGAAAGTCTTTTCGTGGGATGGACCCGCGTCATGGGTGCGAGATCCTCGCCGCGATCGGTCGGGAACTCGGCGTGCCGGTGACGACGGACGTGCATTCCCCCGAGGAAGCCACGATTGCCGGCGAGTTCATCGATATTCTCCAGATCCCGGCTTTTCTTTGCCGGCAGACCGATCTCATCCAGGCGGCGGCTGAGACCCGGCGAGTGGTCAACGTCAAGAAGGGCCAGTTCCTCGCGCCTTGGGATGTGAAGAACATCGCCGACAAGCTGCTCGCCTTCGGCAACGACCAATTCTTTTTTACGGAACGCGGCACGACATTCGGCTACAATAATCTCGTGGCCGACATGCGCTCTCTCTACTGGATTCGCGAAGCGGGGTATCGCGTGGTGTTTGATGCGACGCACTCCGTGCAACGGCCGGGCGGAGCTGGGGACAAGACCGGCGGCGATGGCGTCCTCGCGCCAGTGCTCGCGCGGGCGGCGGCCGCCGCAGGTTGCGATGGCATTTTCATCGAGTCACACGAAGATCCCAGCCAGGCGCTCTCGGATGGCCCCAATCAGATTCCGCTCGTCCAGCTACCTGCTTTGTTGAAACAACTGTCCAAAATTCATGCGCTCGTTCGCTAGACAGATTCCGCTGGCGCAATGGCCCGCGTTATTGAAACAATTACGTCAAATTCATGAGCGCGTTCGTTAAGCTCGTCACGGTCTTCTCCGCCGTCCTCATGGCCACGGTCTCGGCGGCGGATAAGACCACTGACGACAAATCCAAGAAACCCGAGACGAAAGACTCGGGCGAGAAGAAGAGCAAGAAGGACAAGAAAAAGGAAAAGCCGCCGGAAGATCCCAATGCGCCGCCGAAGCCGATTCAGGTGCCGATGCCCAATGGACATGACGCCAAGGTTTTGAACATCCCGTACCGGAACCCGGACGGAAAACTCATGATGCGCTTCATCATCGGCGTCGCGACGAAGGTGGACGACAATCACGTGGATATGGACGACCTCCAGATCGAAACGTTTGACGACGACGGCGAGCATGAGATGTCGATGGATTTGCCGAAGTCGCAGCTCGACCTGACGACGAGCGTGATCACGGCGCACCAAGCGGTGACCATCAAGCGCGAGGATTTCGAACTGACCGGGAACACCATGATTTTCAACACCAGAACGAAAATCGGAGGTCTGGGCGGCGATGTGAAGATGACGATCTACAATCTGGAGAGCGAAACCAGCCAGGCCCTCGCGCCCAAGACGCCAGCCGCCCCGGCTGCCGGCGACGAGAAGCCCGCCTCTGGGACGCCCCCGACCCCGGAGCCCAAAGCCAAGTGAATTACAAACCGTTCCTCACCCTGACCATCGCTGCGGCGTTCTGCCCAGCCGTCTTTGCCCAAAAGCCGCTCTCGGAAGCAGATCTCCTCAAGCAGATCGAATCCCTCACGCCTGCCCCTCCGGCGGCCGCCAGGACCAATAACCCGCCTGCATCGCTTTTCGACACCAGTCTCGGTGACCCGCTCAAGCTGGGGACGGACAAGGGAGACAAGAAAGACAAGGCGCCCGATAAAGCTGACGACAAGTCCGATAAGGACAAAGGCCCGACCGTGATTACCGCGCTCGAGGCGACCTTTGATCAAAAGGCGAATCTGGCCATTTTTATCGGTGAAGTGGTCGTCAAAGATCCCGAATTCAATGTCATCTGCGACAAGCTCACCGCGCATCTCAAGCACGACGACAAACCCAAGGTGGCTCCCGGCGCCGCGCCAGGCACGCCCAAGCCGGTGACACCCGGTGCCAAACCGGCGACACCCGGACCCAAGGGGAACGATGCCGCGGCAAACCAAAAGGGCAGCGCCTTGGAAAAGGCCCTCGCGGAAACGACCAGCGACCGGCGGGTGATCATTACTCAAGACAAGATGGAGGCGGATGGATCCATCACGCACAGCATAGGAAAATCCGACCGTGCGACCTACAACGGCACGACCGGCGATGTGGTCCTCTACGGATCGCCCGACGTGATCCAGGGCACCAATCATGTGCAGGCGACCGAGGCGAGCACCGTGATGACCATCAACCGGGACGGGCACATGAAAGCCGTGGGGCCGCACAAAACCACCATCATCGACACGTCGCGCCAGGCGACCCCGGCTCCCGCGGATGGTTCCACTCCACGTCCCGTGGCCACCCCACGCCTATAACGGTGGCTACCTCCAATCTCAAACGGGGCACGGGCAAGGAAGTCCTCCGCACGGAGAAGTTGGTGAAAGTTTACGGCGGGCGTGCCGTGGTCAATGGCGTGGATATCGATTGCCACAGTGGCGAGATCGTCGGGTTGCTCGGCCCCAATGGCGCGGGCAAGACGACCAGTTTCTATATGGTTGTCGGCCTGGTGCGACCGAACAGCGGACGCGTCTATTTCGAGGACAAGGAAGTCACCGATCACCCCATGTACAAGCGTGCGCGGATGGGGATGGGCTATCTGCCGCAGGAAGAATCGATCTTTCGCAAGTTGACCGTGGAGCAGAACATCATGGCCATCCTCGAGATGCAGCCGCTCAATCGCAAGGAGCGGAAACATCGCTGCGAGGAGTTGCTCACGCAATTCGGCATCGATCACGTGGGCAAGCAACTCGCCCTGACGCTCTCCGGTGGTGAGAAACGCCGCCTCACCATCGCCCGTTCGCTCGTCACCAAGCCAAGTTTACTGATGTTGGACGAACCATTCAGCGGCGTAGATCCGATTGCTGTGTATGACGTGCAGCAGATCATCAAGAACCTGGGCGATAGTGGTCTGGCCATCCTCATCACCGACCACAACGTTCGCGAGACCTTGAACATCGTGGACCGCGCCTACCTGATCTCCGAGGGGAAGGTCGTCACGCAAGGCGACAAGGATTTCCTCCTCAACGACCCCATCGCCCGCAAGGTCTACCTCGGCGAAACTTTTCAGATGTAACCCCCGAAACCAAACGAAAGGACCCACATGCAAACTGCCAACGTCAACGTCCCCGTCAAAGTCACCGGCCGCCATGTCAGTGTCACCGAGGCGATCAAGGACTACGCCGCTTCGAAGATCGAGCACCTGCACCTGGATTACCCACGCATCATCGAGGCGCACGTGATCCTGGATGTCGAGAAGATCCGGCACTTCGCCGAGATCATCCTGCATTGCACTAATCACATCACCATCGAGGCCAGTCACACCACGGACGACATGTACGCCTCCATCGACGGCGTGGTGGCGAAGATCGCCCAGCAGATGCGGAAGTACAAGACCAAGATTCTCAAGAGTCACCGCCCCCGTGGTCAGCAGTCCATCCGGCACATCGAGGAGCAAGTCCTCCACATCGAGGAAACCTTTCACGAGATCGAGAACTCCGAACCGGAGGTCATCAAGACCGAGCGCTACCCCGTGAAGCCGATGTACGTCGATGAAGCGGTGCTCCAGATCGAGATGTCGAACCGGCAATTCGTCGTTTTCCAAAACGCCAAGACCGAGAAAGTGAACATCCTCTACCGGCGCAAGGACCGTGGATTCGGCCTGATCGAGCCGACCTTCGCGTAAGCGCGGTCGAAAGGGTCCGCTCAGCCCGAAGGGCTGGAAGGAAATTAGCCCCGGGTCGAGCGAGGAACGAGCGAACACCCCGGGGTACCCATCCAACAGCGAACGCTCCATCCGTCCCGGCGCAGCCGCATCTCCTCCAAGGGAGAAGGGGAAGGATGCGGCCAGGAGGCCGGGACGGATGGAGTTGCGCTGTTTTGGGAAGGGAACCCCGGATATTCGCTCTCTCGCTATCGCGGGATCGCTCGACCCGGGGCTAATCTCCCTCATCCCTTCGGGATGGAACGCTCCCGACGTCATCCCGAACAACAACTCCGCGAAGTTGCCGTGGGGGTCTCAGAATGATTGCGAGGGGAGCCGGAAGTTCCACGTCTCAGCCTAAAAACGGAGATGGAAATAACCACGGATTTCACGGATGGCACGGATGGCACGGATGCAAAGGGATACGGGTGTCCGGACGCACGAAGCCACTCACCCGATGGGAAATGGGAGAATCCTCGTCAGTGTCTCCTGATCCGTGCTATCCGTGAAATCCGTGGTTCCCATTTCCGGATTTAGGCTCAGTTCAGTTCATCGCTCCGAAGCATCGGGCTCTCGTATTGGAATTCATGGAAGCTGCGGTTTCTATGGAAAACTCTGGCGACGGACTCAGGGCGTCATTTCGAACCCGGGGGAGGACACGATTTTTCGCCTCCATTCCCATTTTGCGCTTTCGGGGGATTTTCACAGGTGGCTAGAGTACAGCTACTTGATGAGCTCGCCCGAAGCCAAACATCCCACAATCACGGTTGGCGAGTTCTACACCCGCCATTCCGAGGCGTTGCAGATGAAATTGCTCGGATCGAACGTCGGTTTTGACCGTCGCATTCGGGAGCCCACGATCAACCGCCCGGGCCTCGCCCTCTCCGGTTTCTTCAGTTATTTTGCCGACCGCCGCATTCAAGTGCTCGGCAGTGCGGAACTGTCCTACCTGAAAAGCCTGCCCGAACCTGAAACTCGGGTCCGCTGCCAGGCGCTCTGTGCGCGCCACATTCCCTGCCTGGTCGTGTCCCGCGGCACCCGCCCGCCCGCGGCCCTTCTCGAAGCCGCCGAGGAAGCTGGGATCGCCGTCTTTCGCACGCCGACGGTGACCATGAAATTCATCAATGCTGCCACCCTTGCGCTCGAATTCGACTTCGCGCCGACGAAAAGCGAGTACGGCAGCATGATGGACATCATGGGCGTCGGCACGCTCATCCGCGGCTCCAGCGGCATCGGGAAGAGTGAGTGCGTGCTCGGGTTGATCGAGCGCGGCCACAGCCTGGTGAGCGACGATATGACCCGCTTTCGGGCTCTCGAAGGGAAGGAATTGGTCGGAACCGCTCCCGATCTCACCCGGCATCACATGGAAATTCGCGGCCTCGGCGTCATCAACGTGATGTCCATCTTCGGCATTGGCTCGGTGCGGATGGAAAAGCGCCTGGATCTCATCGTTACACTAAAGGATTGGCAGGAATTGGAGGAGGTGGATAGGATCGGTTTGGATCAGGAATACTACGAGATTCTCGACATCCTGATTCCCCACGTGACCAT
>JBBRPL010000100.1:0-29616 GCA_038228205.1 Chthoniobacterales bacterium | reverse complement strand
TGATGGATTGGGTCAAGCGGCAGGGCTTACGCATCAAACGATCAGGCTTGTTATAATTATTATAACTGTACTATTGGAAGGCTTCCTGAAAGAAACTGCGGATGCCCAAGCAATCTCATCCCGACAGCCTGTTATTCCACTTCTCCATCATCGAAGATCCACGGATCGATCGTGGCAAGTTCCATCGCCTCGAGGACATTCTGATCATCGCCGTCTGCGCCATGCTCTGCGGCGCGGAACACTTCGTGGAGTTCGAGGAGTTCGGCTACGCCAAGGAGGATTTCCTGCGCTCGTTTCTGGAGTTGCCGCATGGCATCCCGAGCCATGATACCTTTCGGCGGGTCTTCGCTCTCCTGGACCCCCAGCAGTTTGCCGACTGTTTTCGCCGGTGGACCGAAGGACTGCGCAAGGCTGTCGGCGCGGAGGTCGTGGCCATCGATGGCAAGACCCTGCGCCGCAGCCATGATCGGGCCAAGGGGCAGGAGCCCATCCACATGGTGAGCGCTTGGGCGCGCGAGAACGGGCTGGTTCTCGGCCAGATCAAAGTCGAGGACAAGAGCAACGAGATCACCGCCATTCCACAATTGCTCCGCGCGCTCAAACTGGCCGGTTGCATCGTGACGATTGACGCCATGGGCTGTCAGACGAAAATCGCCAGCGAGATCGTCGCCGCCCAGGCCGATTATGTGCTGGCGCTCAATGGCAACCAAAGCACCTTGCACGAAGAGGTAAAAAACTTCCTGGAAGATGCCCAGGCGGGTGGCTTTCCGAAGATCGCGCATGACTTCCTGGAAACCAGCGAACGCGGTCATGGGCGCGTGGAGACGCGCCGTTACTGGATTACCGCGGACATCGACTGGCTGACGCCGCAAGCGCAATGGGAGAAGCTCACCACCATCGGCATGGTGGAATCGATCCGCGAGATCCAAGGCCAGGTGACCGTGGAGCGGCGCTTTTACATTAGTAGCATGGCGGCGAACGCCCGGGAGTTCGCGCGGGCGGTGCGCGGTCACTGGGCCATTGAAAATGCGCTCCACTGGTGCCTGGATGTCAGCTTCGCCGAGGACCAATGTCGGGTCCGCACGGGTTACGCCGCGGAAAACCTCGCGCTGTTGCGGCACATGGCCCTCAATATCCTCAAAGGGGAGACCACCAAAAAACGCGGCATTAAAGGCAAACAAAAGATCGCCGGTTGGAATCACTCCTATCTCCTCAAGCTTCTCGCCATTTGATGCGTAAGCCCTGGGTCAAGCGGTGATGTCGGCGGGCCGAGGATTTCCTCCGCATCTGGCAGGTCTTACCGTTGACCCGCGTGCGAACCGATCTCAATTTCTGTTGGTTTAACACCCCAATCGGCGTGTTAAACCACAACTCCCATCCGATGATGGCGCTTTATAAGACGCTCCGTGATGTCAGGGCCTGCCAGTGTATCTGAGAGGAGGGCTGACACTTGAGCGGCGCCAAAGTGGATTCGCTGACAACTGCCCGTCCATTTTCGGGCTCAGCCACCCCGCCGAAATCCGCGTCCTCGGGCCTGCTCCTCAATTCAGAATCCAAAATTCAAAATTCAGAATTGATCAGCTTCGATGGCGACCAGCGGTTACCCCTGTGAAAGACAAAGTAACTTTTTGCTTTGACCGATAAAGCAAGACCGCTTACACCGCATTGTCTTTCAGGGATGGACACCGCCACCATGAACGACATTCACCCCGCCGAACTCGCGACGCCACCCCACCATCCATGAGCCTCATCTATCTCGCCTTCGCCCTCTGCTACCTCCCGCTCGCCATCATGTGCGTCCTCAGCATCCGCCAGCACTGACCTTCATCACTCCCTCACTCCCTCACTCCCTCACTCCATCACTCCGCCCGCGCAACCCGACTCCGAACCAAGAACCAAGAACCAAGAACCAAGAACAAAAACTTCCCATGTCCAAATCCCCACCCAAGACCCTCGACGAAATCCACCAAGGCCGCACCAACATCTTCCGCATCCCTGCGAGGTATGTGAAGCCCGCCGTCCTCAGCAACGGCGACCGCCTCAACGTCCGCGACGACTTCGGCACACCCGAGGAGCAGGACGAGCTCGCCCGCTCCATCGCCGAGCACGGCATCAAGCAACCGCTCCTGGGCACGTTCACCACCGGCATCTTTTATTACGACGACGGCGACCGCCGCATGAACGCCCACGGGATCGCCGTCGAGAAGTACGGCCTCAAGGGCGACAAGGCCCTGGTCCCCATCCGCCGCCAGGAAAAGCACACCACCGACGAGGAGCGCACCATGGATCTCCTCACCTTGAATTCCGGCAAGGGCCTCAACATGTACGAGCAGGCCAAAGCCATGCACCGCATGGTCGAGATGTTCGGCAAGACCCCCGAGGAAGTCGCCCGGCTCCGCGGTTGCTCGTCCACCCACGTCAAATCCTGCATCGATCTCCTCACCCAGTCCAGCGACGCCGTCCGTGCGGCCGTCGCCAGCGGCAAGCTTGCCGCCACCACCGCTGCCGATTTTGTGCACGAAGTGACCGGCAGAGATAGACAAGAGGAACTCCTCGCCCAGGCCATTACCGCCGCCGAAGCCGCCGGTTCCGACAAGATCACCGCCAAACACTTCTCCATCCCGCTCGGCAAGAAAGCCCAGGAGTCCCGCCGCGAGCCATCCGTCCCATCCATCCCATTGGCCCCATCCGTCCCCGAACTCACCTACTTCTCGTGGGACATGGTCGGTCCGGACCTGCGCCCCGTCGTCCTCCGCAGCCGCTACGTCGGCACCCCCGCGGAGTCCCTCGAATACGCCTTCAGCGCCGACAACAAGTGCATCGCCAGCCGCGCAAATTCGGAATTCAAAATTCAAAATTCAGAATTGCCCGACGACGAGCCGCTCGTCTTCCTCGCCTGGACCAGCCTCGACGAGCATCACCAAACCCTCGTCACCCTTCAGCACAACGAGCCCGCCACCGATCTCGCCAGGTTCGAATACGCCTTCGAGGGGGACACCGTCGCCGCCCGCCGCCCGCTCCTCTCGGCTGCCACCAATCCCGTCGCCCTTCCCGAGCCCGGCGCCGCCCAGCACACCGATCCCTTCGCCGGGAAGGATGCCACCGCCACCAGCGCCCAGGTCGACGACAGGGGCGTCTTCATTAGCGGCATTGTCAATCGCCCCATCACCTTCACCGCGGCCGGCGTCAGCGGTTCCATCGGGCTCGCCCTGCGCAACGCCGAATGGTTCATGGGCATCATCGCCAAGTGGCCCGGCAAATCCAAGGACGACGGCTTTCTCAAGGTACCGCCCAGCCTCAAGGGCAAAGCCTACGAGCGCAACCAACTCGCCGAGATCGAAGGCGTCATGCAACTGCGCGCTGAGCTCGAGTCCAAGGAATTCAAGTCCCGCGCTGCGGCCCTCGCCGACATCGACCGCCATCTCGCCGCCCTCATCCGCGGCCTCAGCGCCGATGACGCCAAGCTCTATCAGGCCGCGAAAACGACACCCCTCGAGCCCGGCCCATCCTCGACACCCGCCCCGCTTTCCAACCCCGTCATCCCGCCCGGCATCGCCGGCACGTCCACCGGCGACCTCACCCTGCTCGCCATCCTGAAGGGCCTCATCGAGGAGATCCCCGCCGCCGACGCCGAGAAAGACCGCCTCAAGACGGCCAAGTACATCCACGGCTTCCTCGCCGGCAAGTTCCAGCGCACCGACGTCGCCAAGTATCTCCTCGGCGTCGTCGACAAAGTGGAGGCCCCGAAAAAGGCATGAGCCCGACCCTCATGAGAGACCTCGCCCCACTCGTCCCCGCCATCCTCAGCGCCCTCGCCGTCGCGCTCATCTTCTACGTCGCGATGGGCAGCGACCTTCCACCCCACCGCAATGGTCAGCGATGCGGGGACAGTCACCGACCGAGCGCCAGCGCCGAAACAAACCCTGTCATCCTGAGCGATGCGGAGTCGAAGGACCTCCAATATCCGCGGGGTGCGATCCACCGAGCGGAGCCAAAGGAGCGCCATCCATGAAAGAAGAATCTTTCTCGCTCGCCCTGGCCGTCTGGACCCGTCTCGCCCTGGAGTTCCTGCCCATCACCCTCTGCTTTGTCTGCGTCTGCTTCCTCCTCCTGCGCAAAGACAAGCACGACAAGCACTAGCCAGCCACCGGCCTCTGCGTTCTCAAAACAACATCCGATGTCCGAAAACTTCGCCATCGTTTTTCGAGTCCGCAAGACCGGCGACACCGAGTTCGTCACCGAGTATCTCGTCCGTGAAGAGCCCGAGCTATGGCGCGACAAGGAGGACCTCGGCCCATGGAAACCCGTCCCCTATCCCACCATCGACAAAGGTTGGGAGAAGGCCCGTTCCCTCGCCACACCCGGCCAGCGCGTCCACGCCATCGAGCGCACCACCGGCCAGAAGGCCGACCTGCGCCAGTCCCCCGCCCATGAGCCCACGCCCCGTCGTCAGCACCATCACCGCGCCTACGATCCCGACTGGCGCTCCCACGTCCCGAATGCCGGCATCGAGTAACCCATGAAGAAAACCAAGCTCAGCCGCCTCGTCATCGCCACCAAGGCCAGCATCGCCCGGCCCCTCCCGGTCAGCGAGCGGAGCGCCCGCAACCTCAACGCCGACCAATGCCGCGCCGCCCTGCGCAAAGGCAACCTGACCCGCGACGCCCGCGCCGCCGTCGAGCGCCGCCTGACCCACCTCACAAACCCCTACCACCTTCCCTTCTTTTGAAAGCCCCCATCGACGACCTCACCGCACTGCTTGAGGGATTTATTGCGGAGAGCGAAGCCCTCTCGATGGCGAGGGCTTCGCTCTCCGCAAAGGCCGCAACCCCTTCAAGAAAATGGCCATCCCCTCCCCTCAATCCCGCTCATGAAATTCCAGACCCGCCTTCACTTTCTCCTCCTCACTCACATCGCACTCGCGCGCTTCCACGCGTGGCAACAGACCCATCCACCCCGCCCCGCCGTAGTCGCCGCGACGTAGGAGAGGCGAGAACTAAGAACCAAGAACATGCTTCCTCCTTCCACCCGCGCCGTCGGCTACATCCGCGGCTCCACCGTCGAGCAACAAAACACCCTCGAAGCCCAGCAAAAGCAGATCGAGAGCTACGCCGTCTACAAGGGCATCGAGCTCGTCCGCTGCTTCATCGACAGCGGCGAGTCCGCTTTCTCCACCGCCTTCTACGAACGGCCCGCCGCCGCCGCCATGCTCGCCTGGATGCAGGCCGAGGGCGTCACCGCCATCATCTTCCCCAAGCTCGATCGCGGTTTCCGCGACGCCCTAGATTGTCTGTTCACCGTCGAGGACCTCGGCCGCAAAGGCATCGCCCTCCACATCCTCGACATCCAGCTCGATACCACCACCCCCGTCGGCAAGCTGGTCCTCACCATGATGGCCGCCATCGCCGAGTTTGAGAACCGTCGGCGCAGCGAGCGCCAGAAGGCCGGCTTCACCGTCATGAAAAGCAACGGCCAGCGTTGCGGCAATGTGCCCTACGGCTGGGACGCCGCCCCGTCCGGCACTCGCCAGAGCAAGACCGGCCGTGCCGCCGACGACCTCGTCCCGAACATCGACGAGCAAGCCATCCTCCAGCGCATCGTCACCGGCGACCTCACCCAGGTCTCCGACAACGAAGCCGCCCGGCAACTCAACGCCGCCGGCATCCCCGCCAAGAAAGGCGGCCGATGGTCCGGCAAATCCGTCGCCAGCGTCCGCTCCCACGCCCAACTCGCCACCGAAAACCAACTCGCCGCCTAGAGTGACCGTGAACCGCTCTTTTCTTCGGATGGCCGGTCGAACCTCTACCAACACCGACTATCGCTTGGGCTCGGTCCGGATGATCTTGCCGGTGGCGTCGCGGACGATGACGGTACCTGTGGAGGGGGACTTTTGCTCGACGATCTTGCCGCTTTGGTCGCGGACGGTCTCACTGCCGCCCGGGTTTTTGCTGACGGTGCCGATGATCCTGCCGTTGGCGTCGCGAATCGTGTTGTCGTCGGCGTAGACGGCCAGGGCGAGGGCGAGGAGACAGAGGGAAAGTAACTTTTTCATGGGGCGTTTGTTCGTGGGCTATGAGACGCAGGGCCATCGCTTTCAATTCAGGAACGGTCAAAAAGGCTTCGCCAATGCCGTCCGGAAGGCGCGCTCCGACTGAGCACTGAGCACTCCCTCCCAACTGAGCACTTCCTAAGCGAGCGCCAGATTCGCATACCGCGCCCCGTAGGTAAACTCCACCCGGTAGGCCTTCACGCTCGCCCCCGACATCGGGTAGTAGTCCACCGTCTCCTTCTCGCGCGGCGCTTCCTGTTGCGCACTCCCGCCCGAGATGATGTTCGCCCGCGCCCAGCTCCTCGCCGTGCTCAGAGTCAGCGCCGTGATCGACCCGCTCGCCACCCGCGTCGCCGGCGTGATCCCGCAGCCCGTCTGCACGTGGGGCGTCCCCATCGGGATCGGCGTAATGACCGAGTGATCGATGCTATACGTCGTCTCGATCGACACCTCCGCCTTCAGGATGTCGTCGCCGTCGTGACCCATCGCCCCGATCATCGAGATCGAGAATGTCCGCTGGATGAAATAGCTCGTGCCTGTCCGGTCCGTGTCCGTCGTCCGCTCATCCTTCCCGCGCCGGCCCGTCGCCCCCACCAGCAGCGCCGTGATCAGGTCGTCGGCCGCGCCCTCCGTCGTCGCCCAGGCCGTCCCGCTCCACGAGGTCGTGATCTCCCGGCTGTCCACGTCCTCACTCGTCAGCTTGGAAAACTTGATCGACCCGCTCACCGCCGCGAGGTGGAAGGTGTAGGTGAAGTCGATCTTGACGAATTGCGTGGCCACTCCCATCCCGCTCCCACGCTGTACCGAGGAAGAGCTCTCCTTGTCCTGCCTTTGCAGGAGCCCGCTCGGCTTGAAACTTCGGGCCAGCGTCTGCGCGTGGGCCTCGGTGTCCGCCACCGCAAATCCGTTGATCGTTTGCAAGCTCGAGCCAAAGGTCTCCCGGTTCACATCGCTCGCCACCTCCGCCCACAGCAGCGACCCCTTCGTCAGGTATTCGTAGGAAAACGTCACCTTCAGGAATTGCTCGTCCCCGTCCTGGACCACCGCCGTGGCCACCGTCACCGTCGATGTCAGCCGGATGGGATATTTCCCGTCCCCGATCTCCTCGGCCTTGGCCAGCGCCGTGGCCGCCGAGACCGCCGTCACCGACCCTGCGTAGGTGATGAGGATTTGCCCCGTCTTCAAGTCGTCCTTCGTCGTGATGGTCAGGTCCCAGCTCTCCGCCAGGTCCAGGGTTTCCCGCAGCTCCACGGAAAAATCCAGTTCCAGGAAGGCCTGGCCATCCGTCCCATCCATTCTCTGCGCATCGCTGCCCACCTTGCGCAGCACTCGGCCCGTCGTGAACAGGTCGACGATGTCCTGCATCTTCGCCCGGGCCCCGTCTTCATCATCCGCCCGGATCTTCCCTTTCACCGTCGTCACCCGCTCATTGGCCGCCAGGTCATCGACCTGCGAGAAAGTGTATTCACACTCGGCGTAGTCCCCGGTCGGAAACTTCCGATACGACAGCGCCAGCGAATACTCGAGCTCATCGGTCCCATCCTTGATGTCCGCATCGGCCGCGTCCACCCGCACCGTCGCCGAGAATCCCCCATACACCAGCACTCCCTCCTTCGAGTCCAGTCCATTGATGATCGCCTGTTGCGCCAGCAGATAGGCGCGCCGGTTCGCCGGCGTCAGCGAGGCATCCGCCCGCACGCGCCCCGTCAGAGCCGCCAGCGCATTGGTCTCCCGCCGGTTCGGCACCGCCGTCGACGGCCGGTCCGATTTGATCGACACCTTCCAGCCCGAGACCCCGGCCAGCGTCACCGCGCTCCCGCCCGTCGGCGTGTACGTCGCCGTGAAAGGATTCGAAGTCGCCGAGAGATCGTCGGTCGAGGTGAAGGCCACCTTCACTTCGGACATGTTCGTTGCCCACTGTTCCGGCAGATCCCCCGATTCCACCCTCACCCGCTGGTTAAAAATTTCGCTGCCATTTTCGTCGCGAATGAGCAGCACATCCTCCGTCGTCTTCAGCGCCGTGAGCAGCGCCTTATAGCGCGCCGCATTATCCGCAAAGCTCGGCTCAGTAAAAATCTGCGAGATCGTCCACGTCGACACCCGCCGATGCGGCACCCCACCTGGCGCGTCCGATTGGTAGGCATCCTTGCGCCCAAACCACGTCCGCCCCGTCGCCGAGAACGCATAAGATCCAAATTGAATGAGAGCCTTGGCCATCGGCAAACGTGCCTTTCACACTCCGCCCGCAAATTCAAGACCGATGCCAAGCCCGATGCCAAAGCAGCCAATAAGTCAGGAGCCAGTAATCAGTCACCAAGCGAGCGCCAGCGCCGAAAACAACCTTGTCATCCTGAGCGATGCGGAGTCGAAGGACCTCCAATATCCGCGGGGCGCGATCCACCGAGCGGAGCCATTCGCGGCACGCGTGCCGCAAATAGGTCCCTACCGGCGCACCATCTTCAACCCCCGCTCAAAGCACTCCGCCGCCTCGGCTGAATACGCCTCCACGTAAGGATGAATCTCCAGATACACCCAATAATCGATCGGCGGTTCATGCATCCCGGCCCGCACTCCATTGATGGTCTCCTGGTTCACGCCGGCGCCAAAGAAAGTCTTATGCTTCTGCTCCGATTTCCTCAGCTTGAGCACGAGCTGCCAATCGATCATCGCACTGAAAAAATCAACCGGTGCCACCTTGTCGTCCGGGTAAGCCACATCGAACGCCGCCTTGGCGCGCGCCACCTGAAGCCCAAACGTCTTGAGATCTACGCCCTGCGTGGCCTGCGTCCGCACCAGCGCCCCCTCATTGATAAACGCGAGCACCAGCGGGTCCACCGCCTTCTCGCGATGACACCCACCAAGGAGAAGGAACGCGGCCAAGATCCGAACATTCACCACAATTTTCTCTGACCCTGCCTGCTGGAAACTCAACCCAAAAATTGGTAGTGGCTCAGTTTGAACCTGCCCATCCAATCCCTCACACCACCTCAATAGACCTCTTGGTACGGCGCTTCCGGATTCGCCTTGTAGGCCATCTGTTCAAACAGCAGGCATACGGGCTTGAAGTGCTGGTACGGAATCACGGTTCCAAAAGTATCGATCAGATCGCAGAGTGAATGGTGGGATATTCGAATCCGATTTTTGAGCTTGATAACGGTTCCGTCTTTTCGTTGCAGCGTGGCGTTTTCCAAACAGGCGGTCGCGAAATGATAAGCAAAAAAGACGTTTTGGTGGTTCGGCAGCCTGTTCATTTCATGGCCGATGGTTTCAGCCGGAATTGGGCTGAGCACAGGCTTGTGATGAACGCACCAGATGAAGAAATTTGCCACCTTCTTGAAGGGACTCGCGCCGTCCACCCCATCAACATGTGGAAAATCGGGATGCAAAAGCTCCTTACATAAGCGATCCAACGCCTCGAATTCGATGATGATTCGATCAATATTCAGGCCTTCCGCCCACCCCTGTAGGTAAAGGGCCAAATGGGCTGCGTGAGACCTGGGGTCGGGACTATCTGGGTAAAGTAGACTGAATGCCACGCCGAACCCTTTAACCGTGCGTAACTACTTCGACGAGTCTTTTTTAAACGAACTCACGAAATGGGCAGCGTCGTCCATTCCCAGCTTCCGAATTGCATCGTAGCTGTCAGTAACCGCCGAGGAGCCTTTAGCATTCTTGGTCTTGAATGGTTCGGGACGTGCGATCTTGAGGTGTACAAGGTCGGCACCGATAACGTCCGTACGTGAGGCTACGAATAGCCGATCTAGCGTGATGGGAGTGCGGGAAGCCATGGTTCTTTTGGGTGTGCGGCGCGACATCTATAGTAGATCGCAACGAAGTCAACCTCGGTTTTATGCAGATTTGTGAATTTTTTCACGAGCTCTCTAGGCGCTTCGTCACGGACTACCTTTTACAGAGTAGCAGCCGACGCGCCAATTTCAATAATTCTCAATCCAACATCGACCGTTTTCGCGCCCATCACGAATTAATCGACCCCGCCCCACCTCCCTGCGCCCGGCTCGCCCGCTGCCGCGCCAGAAACGCGTCCACCTTCGCCGCGATCCCGGCGACCTGCGACCTCACCTCCCCCGAAGCCACCGCATACAGCCCCTTCGTCATCTCCTCAAAATCCGGCCCGAGGTAGAAGTTCACATTCGGCGGGTGCACCTGCGGTGCCGGCAACCCGCCTCCGGGCGCGCCGCCCCCCTTGATCAGCAGCCCCGGGTCCAGCACCCGCTTCATCCCGTCGAGCAGGAGCTGGATCGACCCATTGAGCCCGTCAAAATTCTTCTGCAACAGACTTTGCTCCCGCGTCAGATCGCCCACCTTGCCCCCACTGGGCGTCGCCTCCGGCAGAAACTTCTGCGCCGCGGAGCGCGTTTCCTGGTCGAGGAACTGGAACCGGTCTCCCGAGATCGCCCCGTTCTGCTTCACGTATTTCGCCAGCAAGGCCGCCCGCAATTGATCCTCGCGCGACGCCATTTCCAGCGCCTTGCCCGCCTCCCGGTTCTGTTCGAGCCGCGCATTGGCGATTGATTTTTCAATCGTAAACCTCCGCTCCCCGAGCGCCGCCTGGATTTCCAGCAGCCGGTTTCCATACACGATGATCTCCGCCTGCCCGCGTGCGTCGGTCCCCGCGTTTCCGGAGAGCCGGCCGATTCCCTTTACCTCCGCGATATTCTGTTCCGTGTCGTTGGTCCCGATCTGCGTTCCCGCCAGCTTCGCCCGGGCCTCGCGCGACCCCTTCGCCATCTCGTCCTGGATGCGCGCCGATTCCCGCAGCAGTCCCACCTTTTCCCTTTCCGCGTCGATCGCCTCCCTCCGCGTCGCCACCTCCGAGGCGATCGCGATATTCATTTGATCCTGCTCCATGATCTCGCTCGCGCTATGCGTCGGGTTCCCGCGGAAATCCACCGAGTCCCTGGAAAAATTCGAGAACGCCGCGTTCTTCTGCGCTTCCAGCCTTTTGAGCGCCTCCTCCTCGGCCGCCAGCTTCGCCAGCGTGCGGTCCAGTTTATCATTCTCCGTGTCCCCGATCCCGCCCTCGAAGAGCTTGTCCTGCCCGCCCATCAGGATCTTCGTCCGCGTCGCGAGCGCCTTCTCCACCGCGTCGAGCGGCGAGAATCCTTCCTCGTCCACATAGTCGTGAAGTAACTTTTGTTTGCCCTGCCCCTTCGTCCGGTCCACGGCCTCCCGCGCTTCGGCCAGTTCCCGCTCGAGGGAGCGCGTATCCTTGCCTTGGCCGCGCCGCAGTTCGATCTGCTTTTGGATTGCCGCCACCTTCTGCTCTTCGATGGCCAGTTCCTCCGCTGTTTGCTGCGCCACCGAGGCCTGCGCCTCGCGCTTCTTGTCCGCAAATCCCGCCGACAGCGCCTGGAGCTTCACTTCCAGTTCGCGATACCGGTTCTCTTCCCGCAGTTGCACCAGCTCCTCGGCCGTCAGGTTCCGCTCGCCCGCGTCCCGGCCCGTCACCGTCGCAAATTCCCGCAGACTCTGATCCGCCGCCTTCGGGTCGCGCCGGCTCGTTTCCTCGATGCTCCGGGCCATCGTCTTCGCCAGCCGCTCGCTCAGTTCCGCCGCGCCCGCGGTGCCTTTGGCCTCCTCCAGCTTGCGATTGAAGATCCCGATCTCGTCCGATGTCCGCGCCGGATCGCCGCCACCCCCGGCTGCCGGGATGATCTTACCCATCAGGTATCTCATCGCCACGCCCGGCAACCCCGCCCCGGTCGCGTCTCCCGGCAAGTGCAGCAACCACGGGTGGTCCGCCACTATGCCTTCCAGCGTCGTCATGGTGCCGATCGTCTTGCGCAGCATGGTCAGCACGCTCGTCTCCCCGCCCACCGTCAGCATCACATAGAAGAGCCGCTGGAATTCCGTCGTCAGGGACTGGAGTTGCGACACCACCGTCCCGCGGATCAGCGCGCTCTCCCGCTCCGTCGTGTTCATGTCCTTCTGCGCCTCGATGGCCTTCACCTGGCCCGTCACATAGCCTTCGAAGATCGCCTGGAGCCGCGAGGCCTGTTGTTTGCCGCCCAGCTTTTGCAGCAGCTCGCCCCGGCTCGCGTCGTCCATGCCCTGCACTTTCACAAACAGCTCGCTCAAGACCTCCGAGAAATCCTTCAGTTCGCCCAGCGGCGTCTTCACATTGAAGTTGAAGACCCCTTCCAGCTTTTTCTGAATGGCCGGGTTCGCGATCGCCACGATCGTGCTCTTGAGCGCGTTGCCGATCTCTGCTCCCGAGCGGCCCGTCCGGCTCACCCCGGCCCCGACCAGGCCGATGAGTTCCGCGAGCGGCACATGGGCCTGCTTCGCCACGGCACCCACCCGTGCGATGCCCTGGAAGAGATCCTTGTTCGTCACGTTGAGCGTGTTCGACACGGTATTCACCTCGTTCAAGACCCCGCGGAGTTCGCCCACCTCCAGCCGGTAGGCCGCAAAGATCGCCGCCAGGTGTTCGGCGCCCTCGGCCGCGCTGATCTCGGCCACGTTCGCCGCCGCCAGCGACACATCCACCGCCTCCGCTGTCTCGCGCTGCGTCAGTCCCAGGCGCGACCAGCGCACCACGGCATCCGCCGCTTCGTCTCCGGCCCGCCCCTCGGCCGTGGCCAGCTTCAGCGTCGTCTCGCCGAGTTCCAGCGCCTGCTCGTGCGTGCCGCGGAATACGGTTTGCAGCGTGGCAAACTGCCGCTCCGTCTTGATCGCCGAGCCCACGCCGGCCTCCAGGAGCTGCACCGATTTCCCGATCACCGCATACGCCGCGATCCACGTTCCCGCCGTCTGGATGTGCTGCAGGAAGGCGTTGCCCTGCGCCTGCACCGCGTTCGTCGTCCGCGTCAGCTTCGACTCCAGTTCCTCATTGGCCGAGCCAAAGCGCCGCGTCCAGTTCAGCGTCTCCTCGTCGCCGCTCGCATTCTTTCGCGCCGCCGTCGTGCGCACCACTCGCCCGCCACCCGCTTCCTTCTCCTCCACCGTGCGTTTGCGCTGCCCGCCGAAGTCCGCAAACTCCTGCTCAAATTGCCGCGAGGCTGCCGCGTTCGCCTGTCGGGTCGCCATCATCCGCTGTTCCACTTTCTGCGCGTCGGCCTCCAGCCGCGCCGCCTTGGTCTCCATCGCCCGCAAGTAACTTTCACGCGTCGCGTCCGGAGCCAGCCCGCCCATCTTTTCCGCAGAACGCACATCGTTCGCCGTCGTCCGGTACTCCGCCGCCCGCCGGCGCGCTGCGTCCGCCAGTTCCAGCTCGCTCTGCGCCAGGCCGCGCGTCGCATGGTATTGCCGGTCCAGGATGGCGATCTGCTCCCGCAGTCCATTGGTCAGGTTGCGTTGCGAGGAGGCCTGCGCATCCGTCACCGCCGTGCGCATGTGGTCCTGTTCCGCCACGTTGGCCGTCTTCTCGAGTCCGGCCGCCAGCAGCCGCTGCTTTTGAGCCAGGCTTTCCGCCCCGAGCCCTTCCTGCTGCATGGCCTGCACCCGCGTCCGGCGCACCGCCACTTCCTGCCGTAGCAGTTCGATCTGCTCTGCCGATCCCGCGCCAAAGCCGCCTTGCGCCAGGTTCGCTTTGCGCCCGGCAAATTCCGCGTCCATCGCTTCGAAGGCCGCCCGGTGCGCTCCCACCGTATCCAGCGCCTCGACCGTCCCCGCGTTTGAAATCGTCGTCGTCTGCCCGGCCCCCGTCCGCATCCGCCGGATGCGATTCACTTCTTCACCCTCCTGGTCCCGGATCACGCGTTCGTTCAAGAGCGCCGATTGCTGTGCGCTGACCGCGCTCTGTGCACCTGCCGCATTGGCCGCCGCCGCCTCCGTGGCCGCCGTCGTCTGCGCTGTTTCCGCAGCCGTGGTCCGCTCCACCGCGCCCGCCAGTCCCTGCATGGCCGCCATCTTCCGGCGCACGACCGCGTCCTGCGCTTCCAGCGCCCCGGCTGCCGCGTCCGAAGCCGGCGCCAGCGCCCGTTCCGCCGCGGTCACTTGCGCCACGCCGCCCGACATCGCTTCCGCCATCCCGCCCGCGCGTTCCAGTCCCTGCATGCGCGCCTGCACCGCGTTGCGTTCGCCGATGATCCCCTCGATGGCCTTGCGCCGTGCCGAGAGATTCGCCAGGTCCCCGGAGCTATACGCCGACTGGCTCTGGAACTTCGCCGTCGAGGCCACCGCCGTCTCATTGAGTTCCTTGAAGCGCAGCTTCAGCTTTTCCACTTCCCGCGCCGACTCCCTGGCCGCCTCGCCCGGCGTCATCAGCCCCCTGGCCAGCCCGTCCCCGATCTTTGTCTCCCCCACCGCCTTGAAAGCCTGCGCCAGCGATTCCAGGTTCGTCGCCGCCACCTGCAAATGCTCCTCCCCGGAAATCGCAAACTTGATCCGGATCGTCTGCGCCTTGCCCAGCTTGTCGATCAGGGCATCAGCCCGCTCCATCCGCGTGATCAGGTCATCAAGCCCCGGCAACGCCACCTTCGGCGACTTGACGCTAAGATTGATCGTCTCCATGGAAGAATGAAAAAAGTGAAACCGGCCTGACCGCCGTGTGCCTTTCACACCCGAACGCACTTTTCAAGCCAAGACACACCACGAGCGCCAGCGCCAAGAGGAGCGAACCGAGCGGAGCGGGATAGCCTGCCGCAGGCAGCCCGTAGGGCAGCACCGGCGAATGCTGGCAACGACCTCCAATATCAGCGGGGCGCGATCCCCGCAGGATGTATTCGGAAGAGGAACTGGTCTCCGAAATGGGTGCCGCCCCGCCTGCTCACCCGGGAGAGATAGGCCCCATCGTGGTAACGAAGGGCGTCATCTCACCGGCCAGAAATCGTTCGATGAGTTTTCCCGCATCGGCAGCTATCTCACGTTCCAAAACATCGGCGCGCGCTCTCTCAGCAGCAGATTCCTCGGCGAGGTCGGCGATAGCTGTCTCTTCGCGCGCAGATAGACGAACGACCGGGAACGCCGACACATCGCCGGGGTCGAGGTGCGGGATGGACGTACCGTATGCCGCCCGGATTAACAATGGACGCCCGAGCTTCGGGTGCGTCAGTGCGGTAAGCAAGTAGCCACCCCGAATCTCGTCGGTCTTTGCGACAATGCGAATTAGATCGTGCGAGAAAAAGGTGTTTTCGTGATACTCCGTCATCAAAGAAGCTGCCCCGTTTAAGCCGTAGATTTGACCCGAGCACGCCATGACGATCCATCCGCGCTTAACGTAGAAATCTTCGTGGCCATCCGCCTGCTCGACCAAAATGCGTTTCGGCTCCGCCGGGTTAGTGGTAAAAAGCTCGTCAGCACTCAGGTAGGGGATGCCGGCGTCCCCGTAGAAGCGCCTAAAACGAGTCATCCACCACACTCTCTCGGTCACTTTGGAAAGCGGCATAACCGTCGCCTTCATTGCCTTGAAGCGTTTCAACACGGCTGACGGTGCGGGTGCGTAAAAACTTGCTTCGAGGCGGCGGCGGACGTCGAAAAGATCCGTGGCCCGAACCTCAAAACCGGTCTCGCTTTCGGGCGATGCCACAGGCCCAATCGAAGAAGCAAACCGCTCCTCAGCGCCGAGCGCCAGCAGGTGGGCGCGGTTGCGGAGGTCAAGAATAGATTGTGAGCGCTTCTGGAAGTCGGCAGCTACGGACTCCCTCACCACGGGCACGGGCATCGCGTCGAGGTGGGAAGTTTCAAGGTGTTTGATGATATGTCCGTACTGGGCACCGCTCATCATCGCTCGTGCTTGTGGAGAGCGCAGATAGGCGTAGATCCATCCCCACTGTTTTGGTTCGCATGCTTCGACACGCAGGAGATCGTGAGAAATAAGAGTGTCAGCGTGCGGCGAATGCGTGAGTGTGGCCCTCCCCACAGCCCCAGAGCAGGTCACGACGATCGTGCCCGGTGTAACGAATCGCTCGGCCGAATTTTTTGTACGTTCGAGCGCAAGCCACTTCCGCGGGGTGGGGCGGATGTCAAAAACCTGCGTAGCTGCGAGAAATGGCGTGCCTGCGTCGGCACTCACGAGTGTGCCTTTCAGTCGAAGCGGCTGCCAGACCCGCGCCAGTTGCCCAAGTCTCCGCCAACCGACGGCACATTCTTCAATTGCGATTCGGAGTCCGTATCCGCTGGAGAGGTAAGTCTCCGCCTCCATCCGACGATCGCCTTTCCACAGCAGGTGCGACGCCAGCGAAGTCCACTGCGGCGTGAGCGCGGGGAGTGATTGCGGCTCAGTCGGTGGAGGGGCAGCTAATCTTGCTCGGATAGCCATTGCCGGAATTGCTTGGCGACCTGCCGGGTATTGTCATCCACAACCTTCTCCAGCACTCGCTGCGGTTTGTAGACCGGTATGCCATCAACATATTCAATGAGGCTCCGCTCGATCTCCTGCACAACTTCGCTGCCATCCTTGTTGCGGACGTAAGTGCGAGTTCCTCGTTTGTCGTGGCCAACGTGGTTCGCCACGGCCATGAAGACTTTGTAGTCGTTCATCCGCCCAGCGGCTTGTTCGACGGCCACGAGCTGAGGATCTTTTCGTTCCAAAACCAGCAGGCTGGTTTGAATGCTCACATGGGGCTGGAAGGTGTCGGGATGGAGATCAATGCTCGCGAGCACTTTGGTCTGTCGAAGAATCCATTCACGTACGTATCCCAAGCCAGGGGAGCCGAGAATGCCATCCGGCAAAACGATCGCGCAGCGTCCGCCAGGGTGCAGGAAACGAATGCACCGTTCGATGAAAAGAATCTCGGGCGGCTGGGATTTATGGGTAGCCTCAGTTTTCGTCCATCGGTCGGACACCTTGTTGTAGCCCCACACGTGGCCAAGGTCGAATTGATCGAGGATCGCGGGATCGGTGATGGGGATCTTCGAGCCGAAGGGCGGGTTGGTGAACAGGAGGTCCACCTTGCCCATGATTTTCCGCTCCCGGATTTCGTCGGACCAAACGGCGGGATTTTCGAGAGAATTGGCCTGATACAGCCCCCCTGCACCGTCGTTATTCATCACCATGTTCATCTTCGACGCCTTTACCAGTTCAGGATTGAAATCGAGGCCGACGATGTAGCGTGAAGCGAACTTCTGGATGCGTGCGCGAATCGGCTCGTGCGCGCGCTCGACGTTACCTTTCCATTTTTTAAGTTCGGCATCGCGAATCTTCTCGATGACGTGATTCATCGCCGTGATCAGGAAGCCTCCAGTGCCGCACGCCGGATCGAGGACCATTTGCTGCTCCGTCGGATCGAGCATCAGCACGGCCATTTGGCATATATTGCGAGGAGTAAAAAATTCCCCGCGGTCGCCACGCAGGTTCGAGCCGACGATTTCTTCGTAGGCACGGCCCTTTACGTCGACGTCGCTCTCCAGGAGGGAATACATCTGGAGCTGCGAGACGAGGTAGGCCAGGACGCGCGGTTCAAGGTCGATGCCCTCAGCCGCTTTGAAGATGGTGCCGTAGTCCTTCTTCACCTCCTCCCAAAGGCCCTCGATCCGCGCTTTGATTTTGAGGTGACCGTTGACGCTGTCGCGCTCCATCGGCCCGGCGTAGAACTCGACGTTCTCATTGTGGCGCTCGTCGTGGATCTTGCAGAAGATGAGTTTTAGCAGTTCCCAAAACGCTTGCGGCTTTTGCAGCCCCTGATTCCCCGCGATGTAATTGTGGCACCGACGGAAGGCGAAAAGCAGGGCGTCGCTCGTCGCTGGCTTCAGTTGGTCGAACCGTGGACGTTCGGCCTCATCCTCGTCCCGGCCAAACGTGGGAAGATCGGGAATCTCCAGCACTTTGCGTTCTCCCTTGCGAATGACGACGCGGTAGCAGATGCGTTCGAGTCCGTTCGTCCACATGCCAAACTTAGCGTTCGGGCAGGCGGAGAGGTAGCTTTCGAGTTGCGCGACACCTTCTTTTTTGTCCGCAGGCTTCACGTCCTGCTTTTTGCATTCTACGATCAACCACGCATTCTCCTGCGTGTGCTCGCCGTTCTCGGGAAAGATGATCAGGTCGCCACGCTTGCTGGAGCTGCCGAGCTTGAGCTTGAACTCCACCGAGATGTCTCTCTTCGCGTAGCCGTATTCGCGAACAATGGATTTTGCGATTTCCTGCCGGACGTATTCCTCCGGGGTTTCCTCCCGCTGAGAGACCCCATCGATGAAATCCAGCACCTTGCCCTGCTGAACAATGATGGCGGTGGGTTTGATTTCGAGTGGGAGGACTACTTGTGCGGGCACGCCGGCGGAGAGTGAGAAAAGAAATCCCCCACTCCAAGAAGATTCGGTAGTGGCTCATGAGCCACTACCGAAGATTCACTGTGTTAACCCAATCGGTGCGCCATTGTGTCCCCATTCTGAAACGGATCGAAACCGACAAACTCAATCACTCGGGCAAGGTTGATTGACCCGCGATGTCATCCCTCCTTCGGCCGCCGTTGCGAAAACTGGTGATAGTCCGCGCTCGCCCACCCCGGCACTGGCCCTGCGTCCACCTTCCCGCCCGGCCGCGAAGCCTCGATCTTCTCCGCCGCATATTCTTCCCGCATCCCATGCTCGATGTAGTACGCGATGACCCGCGCCTTTATCTCGTGATGCTCCTTGAGCCACACCCCCAGTGTGTAGCCCCAAAACCGGCACGCCTCCATCTCCACATACTCCCAATCCATCGGCGCCGCCATCGGCTTCGGCGCGCGTCCCGCCGCCTCATCGGCCTCCTTCTTCTTGCGCCAGGCCCGCAGCTCCGGGCACCCCTCCAGCCGCTCCGCTACAAAAAACTTGCCCGCTCCAGCGCATCCGTCGACAGCGCCCTCACGCCGGCGTAGAGCGTATCCAGCAGATTGGTCGCGAAGTTCTTCCGCAACCAGGCGCTTTTCTCCTCAGCGGTATTCCCCTCGACGCTGAGCGACGGCACCCCCGCCTCGATGCTCAGCGCCCGTTTGAGTTCATAGACCCGGTTCACGTCCTCCAGATATTTCGGGTCGTTCCGGTCAAACCCATCGGGCACCTTCTTGCCACCCTCCATCTTCGTCTTCGCCGGCGGAGTCGGATTCGGCACCAGCGTGTTGATCGCGTCCACCTCCTCATCGGTCAGCACCCGCACCTCGATCTCCACATCCTGCCCGCCGAGGCCGATCTTCAGCACCTTCGGCGCCCGCGAGATTTCCATGAGTTGCCTGGCTCCCGTGATCCGCACCGCGTCCCGCGCCGTCAGTACCCCTTTCTCATCCACCGAAAATCCTTTGCCATATTGCGCGAGCAATTCGGCGATGGCGGCAGCGGAAGCGGAGGAAGCGGAAATGTCAGTCATAGTGGTGGGGTGAGCCTTTTGTTTTGCTTTAATAGACACTCTGCGTCAATCGTAAATCGATAAGTCCCATGAGCCCCATCCGTCCCATTCCGACTGTCTAGCTCGTCACGACAATGCCCCGCACCATCCTCCTCGCCCCATCCCTCTGCGCTGTCGCCTGCCTCCTCAGCATGCGCCGCGAGTTGATGGGCCACGACCTCATCGTCCTCGTCGACGACATCGTGCTGCCACCCGAGCCGCCTCCAAGAATCGACGCCCTCATCGCCGAGAAACTCGGTCTCGATGCCATGAACTGGCCGACCACCGTATCCGCTCCCACCTTCGCCATTTCCGGCCCGCCCTCCAACGACCGCCCCCGGGGCCGTGTCCCGCAAAACGAACCCTTCTACCGCTCTTTGCCCAAGTATCGGCGTCGCCGCTAAACGAAGAACCAAGAACCAAGAACCCAGAACTTCCGCCATGCCCCTCCCACCCGCCATCGGCCCCCGCGAAACCGAACGCGCCGCCATCGAACTCCTCAACGCCTTCCTTGGAAGTTACTTTAACGGCGTCGAACACCAATCCCCCTTGGGCAACGTCACCTTCGAGAACTGCCTGCTCCTCTTTAACCAGACCGAGATCGACGACCCCACCTCCGACCGTTCCCAGATCCACACCGTCATCTCCGATCTCGCCCCCGAGGAGACTTGGTTCGCCGGCGGCAATCTCAGCGCCTGGGAGCAGGGCGTCCTCGCCTCCCCGGCCAGCGGCGTCGCCTATGGCCGCACCGTCGCGGGCCAGGTCGAGGAGTCCGTCCACGGCCGCCTCGTCCGCTCCCTGCCCGGCACCGATATCCGCTGGCAGGTCAGCGGCAGCGACCTCCTTGAGCAGACCTTCGTCGACCCGGGCTGGGTCACCCAGCGCACCTTCACCGGTGCCGACTCCATCCGCTGGCAGCGCGCCGGCGCCGACTACAAGGAGCAAGTCCGCATCGCGTCCACATGGTCCGACGTCCGCACCATCTCCCCGGCCAATGCCCTCTGGGACGGCACCAAAAAGCTGGTCACTTCCCCAGCCACCCTCTCGATCTACGTCCGCGCCGTCAACAGCGGCGACACCGGTGAAGCCGTCGACCACCGCGTGCGCAAGGTCGCCGCCCATCTCGTCGAGCTCCTGCAGCGCGACGACGCCCATCTCGCCCTCGGCCCCCGCGGTCTCCGCCGTTTCCGCATCATGAACGGCCCCACCCCTCTCGCCTCCACCGGCTACCAGACCCGCCTGCTCGTCGCCACCACCACCTTGCGCTACTTCGTCCCCAAACAGCTCTAAAGCTGGGTAGTGGCTCAGTTTGAATTGCGCTTGCGCTTTCCATGACAGATTCAACAATGTCCGCCATGAAATGGCGGGCGATTATTCAATTCTCTCTCGACAGAGATATCGATTCGCACAGGTCGATTAGACTGGCGTTGACAAAGATCGGTTTCGTCAAGAGCGGGACTGGCAAATGGGAGGCAACAGCAGCGTCTCCTTACGAGGTGAAAGACGCCATCAATGTCATTCTCGACAATTTGAAAGCCGAGCCAGAAGTTCTGGACCACTTGTTGATTTACATTGATCGCGCCGGGGACTGATCGGCCTCAATTTACGAGCGCGATAATTTCGTCCAGTGACCAGACGTGGGCGGTGTCCCCCCTGCGATTTGCGGCGACTCTTGTCCCGTGGACATGGCGACGATCCGGGCCGCAAGTGAGTTTGCATCGCGAGGGAGCCTTTTCTTCTGCATGGACGCACCATGCTTGAGCGCTCACGGTTTCGCCAGCCGATTTTCAAACTGAGCCACTACCTAAAGCTGTCCCAAAAACCTGTCATCCTGAGCGATGCGGAGCGAAGGACCTCCAATATCCGCGGGGCCGCGCGGAGCCCTCCTTTCTTTCTTCTTCAGTTCACTACGGACGGAGCCTACGATGAGGCATGAACGAGGATCTGATCAATTATGTGCTCACCGAAGCGCAGGCGAATATCAAATTCCAGATCGAATCTCTGGATGTTCTTCGGAAAGAGGCAAACGCGACGCTGACCCTTCTCATGACCGGAGCTGGCGCCGCTTCTGGCTACGGCATCAAGCTCTGCGAAGACATCGGAACGGTGAAATCCGACATGATCATCGCGCTGTTCTCACTCGCACTTTTCCTATTCTTTCTGTCTGGACTACTCTCATGGTTTTGCCTGCTCACCGGCGACGTTATGCCGCCTTCGAACATCCCGGCAAATCTCTATAATCCTGATTTCAATGTTTATCTGATCAAGGAGGCAGAGATTGAAAACATGCAGGGCCGCATCGAAACAAATCGCGGCATGGTTGCCAACGTCGGAAGCTGGCTGAATATCGTGCGGATAGTCTCCCTCTTCTCACCCCTTATCTTCTTGGTGGTCTGGGCTGTGGAATAGGGCGGGCCGGCGGTGGGGTCGTACCCCACGATCTGCGGGTTGGCGGAGCCTGAGGGACCACAGGCTTTTGGGGAGTGGGAGTTTGTTCAGCCATCGCCTCACAATGGCACCATGGATCTTTCTGACAAGCGTTTACACCGCCTTGACCCGCTCCTTCACCCACGCCTTCCAATCCGCCGCGCACCGCACGGAAAACACCCCCGTCCACACCTTCAAAATCTCCGGGTAGAGCCGCGCTGCCTCGTCCGCGATTTCCCCGCCGATATATTCCGCGATCGCCGCCCGCAACCCATCCGCGCCCGGCTTCCCGAGCTTCATCGCATAGAGCACATTCCTGGCGATCTTCTCGTCGTTGAGCGCCGCGTCCCGCTCATCGATCCGTTTGCCTCCATCCTCCCCGCTGCGTCCAGCCGCCACCCACCGCTCCACCTGGTCGAGCGTCAGCGTACCACCGGCCGCCATGGTGAACGAGGGATCCTTCGCCGAGTTCGCCCCCAGCGAGATAATCGCCCCCGCCTCATCTTCTCCCAGGAGATCCACCGCCACGCGCGCCGCCGCGAGATCGATTTGACGGGCCCACAATTCCTGCTCCACCTCGAGCGGCCGCAAGTTCGCCAGCGCCTGCCGCACCGTGGCCACCGCCAGCGCGTGCCAGCCCTCATAGTGCTCCGCATAAAATACCGTCGGCGAACTCAGATCCTCCCGCAGTTCCTTGAGCCGCCCGATGGCACCGGAAAGCTGCCCCATGCTATCCCTTCCTCCTCAGCAGCAGCGTGATCGAAAGCGCCTCCCCGCCCACATACACATCCCAAAACTCGATCACCTTCTTCCCCACATTGGCCTGCACATAGTCATTGCCATCCGGCAGGGTGAAATAGAGCCCGCGCTTCCCCGCGATCACCACGTCCGCGGTGAAGGTCACGATCGCATCCCCGGCCTGGAACTCCGAGAACGCTCCCTGGGCCACCGACCGCACGCTCACCCAGTGGATCAGCCCTTGCTTGGTTTCCGCTTGCGGGCTCGCCGCCGAATACGACGCCTCCACATTGCGATCCGTCGGCCCCGGCGCCGCGTCCCAGTGGAACACCACGTCCCCGGTGTTCAGATTCCTCCCTGCGATCATCGCGCCCAGATCCCGCGAGATCCGCTGACCGAGTGTATGCAGAAACATCATGGTTGTTGTTCCCGCCTCGGGTTTCTCGTTTCCGGTTTCTGGTTAAACCGCACCGTCCCATACGTCGGCGTCATCTGATTCTTCCCCTCACCCTTGAGACTGCGCGTCGCCGCCGCTCCGATCTCCTTGAGCGTCGCTCCGGCAAACGGCAACCCCTCGCTCGTGTTCCCTCGCTTCTTCACTCCGCAGCGCTTCTGGATCATAGCCCTCCTTCCACAAACGCCGGCGCGTAAGCCTTCGAACCCGCCAGGCTGAAAAGCCATCCCGGATTGTCGTGCTCAAATCCATCGAGAACCGGCGCCGCGCCCTGCTCGATTATATCGGCCATCGCCAGCACCCCGCTCTGGCCCAGGCTCGCCAGCCGCACGCCCCCGAGCCACCATTCCAGCCGCGGCTCCTCATCGAGGAAAGTCCCCCCGAGGGCCACGAATTCCGTGGCATGCAATTGCCCAGCCACGGCCACCAGCGCCACGTCGCCCCCGATCCGGACCGTCACCGCGCCCGTCACGCTGAAGTCGATCTCCGCCCATCCCGGCGCCAGCAGCGCCGAGTAGGCGTCTCCGAGATAGTAGTAGAGATCCACGCGCTGCGCCCCATCCACATACACCACCGTGCCTGGCAGGGCCGCCGTCACGTCGGGCGCCATTCCCGTCCCGGCATACTCATACAGCCGTTCCGCCACCAGCCGGAGAGTTTGCCGGGAATCATCCACCCGGTTCGGCTGCGCCTTGACGCCGGTGTAGATCCGTTTCGCCCACACCAGCGCATCGAGGTCCTGCCACACGATCGCGAGCTGATACCGCCCATTGCGGGCCAGCGCCGGCATTTGCGAAAGGCCGCCATCCATCTGCTCATGCAGCCAGAGATTCTCCAGCACGATCGAGTGCACCTCATCCGCGTGAAACACCTGCCCATAAGGCATCCCCGGGTATTCCAGCCTCACTTCCTTCCGCTCCCCATCAAGCGTGGATTTATCCACGCACCCACCCGAGTAAGCCTCCGCCAACGGCTGGTCATCCGCATCCACCGTGAAGAGCGCAAACTCCGCCTCCAGCAAAGTAAAAGGATTCCGCTCGCTCATAAGGCCACCCCTTCCAAACGCGAAAGTAACTTTCGCCGCACCTCCAACATCACGCGCGCCCCGCGCAACACCCCGAAGGGGTGAAAGCCATTAGCCCCGGGTCGAGCGAGGAACGAGCGAACACCCGGGGTTGCGGGTAAAAAATGGAATTGGAGCGGGCGGAGTCCCCAAAACAACGGAGTCCTCATAGCGTCAGCTCCTGCACCCCACTCTTCACCTCCAGCTTCACGAATGCCGGATTCACCACCCCGCGCGTCCCCTCCATCTCCGCCACCCCGGCCCACTGTGCAAAGGATTGGTACGTCGTGAAAAACGAACCGCCCCCATCACGGATCTCATAGACCCGCTGTCCGAGTTCCAGGAGGAGATCCCGTTTCCGATGCCCCGCATCGCTTACCGACAGCGACCGCGTCCGGTAGGACATCGCCCCATCCTCCCCGCCGATCAACAGTTGGCACGCGTCATACGTGATCAGCGCAAACGCATCGCCAAAGACCACTTCCGGCGTAACCCCCGTCGCGCTGCTCACCGAGGGCGGGTCCATCGCGAATCCACTCGGCCCGCGCCCCAGCGCAAAGATGCCGCGCAAGGCCGCCAGTAAATCTGCATCCGGATAATGCCAGAGCCCCATTACCTGCCGATCCCCAAGCACCGCCCGCATCACGGGAAAGAAGTCATCGAAGGCGGTGCTAGGCATGGGTGTTAGCTATCAACGATCCACCATCAACTATCAACAAACAAACAAGAATCGGCCGCTGGCCGCCATCGTCCGGTAAAGACCAGACCCAGCTAACCCGCGGCCGATTCAAAGAACAAAGAACGAAGAACGAAGAACCAGGAACTTAGCAGAACAGCGCCATGTTCTCATACATCCCCGCGAACGTGGCTTCCGATTCCGCGTTCCCTTCACCATGCGTCAGCGTCACCTGGGCGCGCACCCCGCCGAAGACGGCGCGTTCGGTCAGGATCGCGTCATCCTTGTAGGTCTCCAGCTTCACGGTCACCCGCTGGCCGTTGGCTCGCGGCAGTCCGTCGCCAAAGCCGGAGTACTTCGCCTTCAGGTCCAGCTTCGGTTCCACGCCGACACCGCGCTTGATCCACCGCGCCGGGTTGTAGCGGCACTTGATCACCACCGGTTGCGGGGTCGGCGGCGTGAAACTCTTGTCCGTCGCGCACGCCACCTCCGTATAGCTGTCCGCGTCGGGCAGCGCCGCGATCGCCAGCTTGTTGCCAGGGCCGCCTCCCGTGATCGTTTCCACGCTCTTCACCGTGCGCACCGTCGCTCCGGCCGGCGCGCACGTGAAGTCCACCGCGATCCCTTGCGGGAAGTTGAAGGACTGGTCTTGCGACGTGGCCGGCGGGTCGATCGTCGCCGTCGCCGTCCCCGTGCGGATCGTGCTCGTCGCCGTGCCGCCCGTCCCGGCGGTCGTCACGTTCACCGGCACGCTGAAGGTCGTCGGCGAGAGCACCGTCACCACCCGACCGCTTCCGTTGATCGTCGGCGAGCTCGTCGTCACTCCGGCGATGGTCACTGTGTCGCCGCTCGACAATCCGTGTGGCGCCGCCGTCGTCACCACGCTGGCCGTGGCGATCGAGTTGCTCACGATTGCGGCCACCACGTTGTTGAGCACCACGTTCAGCACCACTTCCAGCGCCTCTTCCGAGCGAATCGGCGAGTTGCAGATGAGCACCAGGTCTCGGCCCAGCGTCGTCGTTTCCGGCGCGCGGTAGGTCCGGTCCAGCTTGAGCGTCGCGTTGTCGCTCACCAGGCTGTCGTCGTCGGCATTGGCCGCGCCCGTGCCCGCCGCCACCTGCTCCAGATCCGCCAAGTTCTTGATGTCGTCGTAGGAGAGGAACACCCGCGTTTCCGCCCCCACCGCCGCGGAAATCGCGAGGTCGAGGTCTTCATCCGCAATCGCCGGAAGTTGATACTTGCTCATAGGTTTTGTCTTCTGTGGCAGCGGTCCATGACCGCCGGGTAAAAGTGAGGTTGGTGATAACTAAGAACGAAGAACGAAGAACAATGCAGCGACTACTTATACTGCACCTTCAGCACGAACGGGTTCCACTGAAGCGGCGTCGCAAACCCGATCCACTTCTTCATGCCCATCTCGCCGGTGTTCCCGAGGGGACCGTCCTTCTGCGGGTTGTCATGCGTCTTGTCACCGTCCGGCTTGTGGAAGTAATCGCCAATCGGCTTGTTCATCTTCACGTAGGCGTAGGCGTGCCCGCTGCCCACGTCCGGCGAGAGCGTCACATCCGGCACGATGGTCCATTTGTAACCTCCGTAGTCGACGATCTGTCCGCCGCCGAATATCTGGGCGGTCATATCGTTTTGCTGCGAGGTCAGCGACACATCCGCGAGTTGCCCTGTCGCGTCCGAGGAGGGTAGCATCACCACTTCCGGTTTCAGCACCTCGCCGAAGAGTGTGCCAAAGGCCGCGCAGTATTGAGCGACGCCGTCCATGGCCGCCTTGCTCCACCGCCCGGCCGTGTGGACGTCGAGAATGTTGCCGAGCGGCAGGTTGCCCGTGGCGATCGAGCTGTGCGTGAAGAAGGTCCTGGCCTGCCGCGCGCCCGTCAGCGTGAAGGTAGCCAGGCAGGCCGCATCCACGAAGGTCTTCGCCTTCTGGCTGATCTTCTCCTCCAGGTCGCCGGCAATGTCGATCAGCGCCTTGATCTCGTCCGCGATGCTTCCGCGATACGGGTCCCACAGGAAGTACTCGTACATCTCGCTCGTCATCGGGAAAAGTGGCACCTGGACGTGATCCTTGAACTTCAGGATGTTGCTACGGCGATAACCGCCATCCGCCCCACCCGAGTATCCGATGCGCACTTCCTGCCGCGATTCGTGGATGTATTCCGCGATCTCCGCCACACCCAGGGTCACCTGGTTGAAGAACATCAGCCAGTTCGACCGGGCCGACAGGTAGTTATTGATCCGCGTCTGCCGGATCTTCGTCACCTCGGCCATCGCCACGGGATCCCTCTCCCGCGCTCGCACCACGAGAGCCGCATAGGCCTGCGACCGATCGTCGTAGCCGTCCGACTCCACGCTCTTGATCATGCTGTCGATCGACGCGCACAGCACCAGCGCCGTGGTCGCCGTATGCAGCGCCGCCTTCGCGCGCAGTGACTTGAGGTGCGCAAGATACTGCGGAGTGGTGAACTTTGGAGTATTCATAAACGAGGGTTTTGTGGGCGGGGCTGGGCTGGGCTGGGCTGGGCTGGGCTGGGCTGGGCTGTAGCGGCAGTCTGCGACCGCCGGTTTTGGTGATTGTGAGGTTGGTTAGGCTGAAATAACTAAGAACAAAGAACGAAGAACTAAGAACCGCCCCTTAGTTGATGAACTCGACGACGATGCGAACCGTGTTATCCGAATCCTCCGGCTCGAGGAATCCGACGAGCCGCGCCGTCGCCTCCTGGGAAGTCGTCGGCGTGCCCACGATGAAGAGGAAGCTGCGCCCCGAGAGATCGGCCGCCGAGCTTTGCTGCACCTCGCCGGCCACCGTCACCGCCGCCTCAAAGAGGCTGGCGGAGCTGGCCGGTCCCTTGAGAAACACGGTGTGTTTCACCGCCGAGAAGTCGCTCGCCGAGGATTGCTGGAGCTGCCCGTTCACGGTCACGACCGCTTCGAAGGAGGAGGTCACATCGGTCCCATCCGCTTTCAGCACACGTTCCACGATGTCACCGATCAGCACGCCGGTCAGCGTGCAGGCCCCGGCCCCGTTGTGGCCCGTCATGGCCAGTTCCATGTCGCTGGTCTGGATCACGTTGGTCACCGCATCACCCACTCGCGTTCCCGCCACCGTCACCGCGCCGGCGCCGCTGTGCCCCGCCGCCTCGATTTCGATGGTGCCTGCCGTCCGCAGCGCCAGCTTTCCGTTGAGGAAGGTCAGCAGGCTGCGCAGTGGCGTCGAAGTCGAGAGCGCCTGCGCCCCGGTCAGGGTCAGGAAGCTCGCGCCCTCGTACTCACCCTCGCGCAGCATGTCCCGCGCGGTCACCTGTTCGTTCACCAGCACCGGGCTCAGGAACCCGGCCTCCTGGCGGATCATCTCGTCCAGCGTGCGCTCGCTCTGGTTGAGCACGTCGCGCAGCAGGGAGTAGCCGCGCTTGCCCGTCGCCAGTTCAAATTGCGGCAGATCGTTCACCGCCTTGATTCCCGTGGCCGCCGCCGGATCTTTGATGCTGACGAATTGGCCGGCCACTGCCGCCACGGCAAGGGCGCCGGAGACGAGTTGGCCATCGACGTAACGAGTGAGTTTTGCGAAGGATGACATGGTATTTTAGGGTGGTTGGTTTGTGCTGTAGCGGCGCCCTACGAGCGTCGAAAGTGGTTGTGAGGTGTCAGGAAGCTCTTGGTGTGTTCGCGGTTCTTCGTTCAAGGCTTCCGGACTCCAGATTCTTCATCCTTCATCCTTCTGCCTTCATCCTTTAGACAAGCTCCTCCGTCGTATAGGTCCTGCCGGATGCCGCCGCCCCAGCCCCCGCCAGCGGATTGCCGCCGCCACCCTTCCCCTTCGTCGTCCCGCGCGCTTCCTGGATGGTCTCGATCCGCGTGTTGAAGATCGCTTCGCCCGCGTCATCGAGCGAGATGCCAGCCACCTCCGCAAAAACCTTCGGCGCGCCTTCCGCCGTCAGACCCATGTCCGTGAGCTTCTTGAGGCGTGCGCCGATCTTGACCACATCGGCATCCACCGTCTCCCCGCCGAGCAGCGCGTCCGGGAGCGCTTCCGCCACCACCAGGGGCAGCGTCTTGCCAGCGACCAGCGCCGCCCGCTTGGTCTTCACCTTCGTTTCCGCCACCCGCTCCGCGGTGAAAGTCTCGCGCATCTGCTTCTCCATTCCCTGCAAAGCCAGACCCTGAGCCGCTTCCGCATCCACCTTCTTGATGAACTCGCCCGCCGCGAGCAACACTTCCTGGGCTTTGGCGTTCGCTTCCGCCGTGATGGTCTCCGTCGCCTGCGCCGCAAACCCGCTCACCTTGGAAGAGATATTGTCCGCCGCCGCCACCAGCTCATTGCCGTAGCGTTGCAAGGAGCGAATCCCGTAACTCAGATCCGCCGACGCCTCGAACTGTTCGAGCGGAGGCAGGCCGGCCAACATGGCATTGGCCTGATCCTTGATGGAATGGATGGAGACGAGGAAGGCGGCGAGGAGTTCTTTCATGGCGAAGTGTGGGAGAGTTGAGCGGTTGTCTTTCTGTGATAGTCACCCGTGACAGTTCGCGTGCAGACCGTACTGCCTTTTCTTTTACAAGAACTTTTTGTGAAAAAAGAATAGGGAGCCGAGCGGAGTGGCGTGCGATGTGAGCGCCAGCGCCGAAAAAACCCTGTCATCCTGAGCGAAGAGGAGCGAAGCCGTTTCGGCAGGCTCAAGGCCCTGAGCTTGTCGAAGGGGACCTCCAATATCCGCGGGGCGTGATCCCCGAGCGGAGCCCAAGGAATCGCGGCACGCGTGCCGCGATTTCACCGCCGCATCCCGTTAAGAATCGCCCCGTGTAGCGCCCCTCCGCGGTCCGTTCCAGCTCTACGCCCCCGATGCGTTCCCAATCCTTCACACCAGCAACCCCGCCACCTGCGACAACTGTTTGAGCACCACGTCCCGCCCAATCAAGATCCGCAACACCGGCTCCTCCGCCGAGG
>JBBRPL010000099.1:0-29726 GCA_038228205.1 Chthoniobacterales bacterium | reverse complement strand
CAAAGGCCACGAAGCTTGGCGGCTCCGCCGCGATTGGACGGTCGGCGGTTGGGAAACCGCCGCTCCTTGGGCTCCACTGCGCGCGACACGTCATCTCCGCACTAATCATCACGTCCTCGTGTTTGGTTCCTCAGGATGACAAAGTTGGGGGACGGCGCTCGCGCTCGCTGCAAGACGATATTTTGCTTGGGTTGATGCATATGCGCGATAGCGGAGACAATCCGGTCCACCACCTTCTCTGATTGCGAACCGCCAAAAAAACTCGCGAATTGCGCAGATCACCGGAATCAAGAACGTCTTTATCCGTATCCTTCGATTGTTTCGCTGGCTCCCCTTCATTCCCTCTTTAAATGCCAGTCTCCGAGCCCCTTTCGCACCCCCCCGACTGTGACACATGCGCAAGGGTTGCATCCTGTGCGCCAATCGCTACTATGCGAAACCACAATTCATGAACTTCACCGCACTTTTCCTCGCCCTGATGTTCAGCGCCGCGACTCTTTTCGGCCAGGATGCCGCATCCTCTCCGGACGGAGCGCCCGCTCTCGTCGCTCAGGCGGCACCGCCGGCGAGCGACAATGCGGTGACCTCGATCAACGACCGCGGCGCCAAAGACAAGCAAAAGCCCGTCGTGGCCGCCATCCCGAGCGACACAACGAGCAGCGCCGGCGCGGGGCACTCGTCCACCCGTCCACCGGAATCTTCCTCCTCCAATTTCATCAACCCAATGACCCTCTGGAAGCTCATCGAAGCGGGCGGTTGGACGATGATCCCGCTTGGCTTCCTGTCCGTGGTCACCGTCATGCTCGTGCTGGTGTATATCTTCACGTTGCGCCGCGGGGCCATCCTCACGCCGCACTACATGAACACCGCGGACGTGCTTCTCAAAAAGCGAGACTATCTCGGCCTGCTCGCCATCTCCAGCCGGCACAGCGAAGCGGTGGCCCGCGTCGTCCAGCGCACGCTCGACTTCGCGACGAAAAATCCGACGGCATCCTACGAAGTGGTCAAGGACATCGCCGAGACCGAGGGCGCCAGCCAGGCCGCCTCCCTCCAGCATCGCACCGTCTATCTAGCGGATATCGGCATGCTCTCGCCGATGATCGGCCTGCTCGGCACTGTCTTCGGCATCATCCGCTCCTTCGGCGTCATCGGCAGCGGCACGAACACGCAATCGCGCGACATCCTGCTCGCCACCGGCGTCTCCGAGGCGCTCGTCGCCACGGCCACGGGCCTGGTCCTCGGCATCACGGCCATGTTCTTTTACTCCCTCTTCCGCAACCGCGTGCAGAGCCTCATCTCCGACCTGGAAATCGCCTCCGCGCACATTCTCGGCCTCATCGCGCTGAACTATAACAAGAAGCGCGAGCAGACCCGCGTCGCCGTGGACGAAGAGTTTTAAACACCGCGCATGAAATTCCGCAGACGCGCCACTCCCCACATCCTCGGTTTCCAGATCGCCCCGATGGTGGACATCCTGCTCGTCCTCCTGTGCTTCTTCATCGTCACGTGGAGCTTTGCCCGGAAGGAAAACGAACTCGATGTGAAAGTCCCCTCGGAGGAGAACTCCAAGGAATCCAATCCCGTCGTCAACCAGACCGTGCTCAACGTGAAGGCCGAGGGCTCCGTCGTCTGGAACCGGAAGACCATCGCCCTGCCGGAGCTTTCGGTGAAGCTCAAGGAACTCTCCGGCCTCTTTCCGGACTACGCGATCATCGTGCGCGGCGATGAGCGTGTCCCGTTTCTCTTCATCGCCAACGTCCTCGATACCTGCCGTCAGGCGAACATCTGGAACGTCGCGTTTGCGACCGCCAAAGTGGAATGAAACGGCGGCCGCTCGCGGGGATGATCATCGTCGCGCTCGGTCTCGCGCGGTTGCCGCTCGGCGCCCAGGAGCCCGTCCCGCTCAAGCCCTTCCTCAACGAGGACGGGACGCCGGTGCGGCGCGCGCTCCCGGTGCCGAAAGCGGTTCCCGTCGCCACCCCGGTCCCGCGCGGCGTCCCCGTGAAACCGGGCGTTGCGCCCACGCCGGAGGGCAATACCGTCCCGGCGCCCAAGCCCATGACCCCTCCCGAGCCGGTGGATCCCGCGGGCACGATTCGCATCAGCCCCAACGGTCCAACGACGAGCCCCGACGTGGCTCAACTCATGATCGCGGATGGCTACTACGCCAAGAAGTCCTACGACATGGCCGCGCCCGAGTACGAGCGTTACCTCGGCCTCTACGCCAATGGCGCCGATCGCGTCACCGCGCTCTTTCGCCTCGGCGAGTGCTATCGCATTCGCGGCACGGTCAACGCCGCCAAGAACGCCTACGAAACGCTCCTAAAGAATTTCGTCAACGGTGACTTTATCGGCCCAGCCGCCTATCGCCTCGCCGAGCTTTACTATCAGGAAAAGCAGTACCGCGACGCCCTCACGCTCTATCGGAAAGCATCCGTGCGCCTGAAGGAGCCCGCCGTCGCCAACGCCGCCAAATTCTTCACCGGGCGCTGCCTGGAAGCGCTCGGCCAGAAGATGGAAGCCCGCACGGCCTATGAGGACCTCGTCGGTTCCCCGAGGGATAATCCGTTTCAGGACGCCAGCCGCCTTTCCTACGCGCTGCTGCTCAAGGAGGGTGGCCGCGCTCCCGAGGCGATCAAGCAGATCCAGATCCTGGCCAAGGTCACGGAGAACCCTGAGCTCAAGCTCGAAGCCCTGGTGCGGTCCGGCCTGTGGTCGCTCGAGCTGGAGCCACCGCAGACGGCGCAGTCCGAGACCGATTTCAAGGCCGCGCTCGCCATGCCGGGGAAGAGTTCCTGGAAGGAACTCGCACAACTCGGCCAGGTGCGAATTTTGTCCGATGCCGGCAAGTCGCAGCAGGTGTTGGATGCTTACGGCAAGCTGAGCGGACAAATTTCGCCCGACGTCAAACCCGAGCTGCTCATGCTCGTGGCCGGCGCCCAGCGCCAACTCGGCAAGAACGCCGAGTCGCTGGCCACCTTCGAGCAGGTCACCAGCGAGTTCCCGGGCTCGATCTATGACAAGGAAGCGCAATACGAGCGCTTGCGGAGCATGTATGCCACGAACGACGAAAAACTCGTCGGCGAGATCGACAAGTATTTGCTGGCCAATCCCGAGGAGCAGAAGCGCGACGAGGTCCTCCTCATGAAGGCCGAGGTCCTGTTCAAGAAAGAAGACTTCGCCGGCGCCATCCCGCTCTACTCGGCGCTCGAACTTTCCCGGACGCTCAACCCCAACCGCCGCGCCGAGGCGCTTTTCCGCCTGGGGTGGTGCCAGATCCAGACGCAGAACCTCGAACAGGCGATCAAGGTTTTCAATTCGTTCATCAACGGCTTTCCGACGCACAAGCTCGTTCCCTTTGCCCTGCTCCAGCGCGGCCTGGCTTACCAGTCGCAGAAGAATCTCGCGGCCGCCCTCAAGGACTACGACACCCTCATCAAGAACCACCCGAAATCTCCGCAGCGCGAACTCGCTTTGCAGCAGCAGGCCCTCATCCAGGGCCAGCAGGGAGATAACGCCGCCATGGCCGACAGCTTCAAGCTCCTGCTCAAGGAGTTTCCGGAGACCGCAGCCAAGCCGCAGGCTTCCTACTGGATCGGCTGGGTGCTCTTCGAGGCCAAGAACTACAAGGACGCGATGCCCTTCCTCAAGGATGCGCGGGATTTGGACAAGGAGCAGTTCGGCGAAAAGGCCGGCATCCGTCTGCTGCTCTGCCCATACTATCTCGAAGACTCCACGGAAACGGCCAAGGAGGTGGAACATTACGCGAAGGAAGGCAAAACCAAGGTCCCGCCCGAGATTCTGCGCTGGTTGGGGCACAAGTTTCACGACGGCGGTTCTCACGAGAGTGCCGTGAAATTTCTCCTCCTGCTCACTCCGCGCGAGGATGCCATGCCCGAGGATTTCCTGCTGCTCGGCGAGAGCCAGTCCGAGATTCGCAAATATAAAGAGGCGGCTGAAACCTTTCGGGCTTATCTCAAATTGGTGAAGCTCCCGGTGGCGCGGGCCAACGGCCTGCTGCGGCTCGCGAATTCCGAGGTCGGGATGGGCGCTTTGGACGACGCGCAGAAATCCGTGGACGAAGGACTGATGCTTCAGCCGGAGGGGGAACTCAACGGGCGTTTCCGCATCGCCGCTGGCGATATCCTCGTCGCCCGGAAGAAACCCGAGGAAGCCGCCAGGGTCTATGAAAGTGTGGCTGTCATGCTGGATGACCCGGAGATCACGCCGCAGGCGCTCGAAAAGGCGATTGCCGCGTGGCGTGGTTGCGGCAAGGACGATGAAGCGGACAAGGCGCTGAACAAGCTCAAGAGCCGCTATCCCGAGTACGGGCAGCGGAAAGTGGCCACGCCTTGAGCGGCCTGGCTGCCCCAGCCGTCCCTCGCTGCGCATGAGTTTCTGGACGCCGCGCCCCCGCCAGCCCTTTATCGGCCTGGCGGTTGCCGCGGTGCTGGGCGTCTGCGCTGCCGATCGTTGGCCAACGCCGCCCGTCCTGGCCTTCGGGTTCGCCGCCCTCGGCGTGCTCGCCCTTCTCCTGCGCCCCGCGCCGATCACCTGCTGGTTGCTCTGTGGCTTGACCTTTTTCGAAATCCACACCGTCCGTCATTACGGCAGCGATGCATGGCTGTTCGCGAAGGTCCTCGCGCCTGGCGCGCGGGTGGTTCGGGCCTCCGGCATCGTCTGGAATGAGCCCGAAGCGCCCGCCGCCGGTGGACGGACCGCCACCAAGGCTCGCTTCGTGTTGAAAACGGAGTCGCTGGCCATCTCCGGCGTGCAACTTCCCTCCGATCTGCTCGTCAACGTTGCCTGGGCCGGCGACATGCCGGCCTACGGTGACCGGGTTTCGCTCCTCGGCTCCGCCACCAATCTGGAAGAGCCGCGGAATCCGGGTCAGTTCGACTTCCTGGGCTACCAGCGCCGGCGCGGCGTCCAATCCGAGATTCACACCCGCTATGCCGTGGACTGCCGGATCGAGAGCCATCATCACGGCGCGGCGGCCCAGGCCTTTGCCTATACGACGAGTCACTGGATTCAGAGCCAGCTCCGCGTCGATCTCGAGGGCTCGCCGGAAATCTCCGATCTCATCACGAGCATGGTCCTCGGCATGCGCGGCGAGACCCCCGAGGACATGAAGGCCCTCTTCCAGCGGACTGGCACCATGCACCTCTTCGCCGTGAGCGGGCTGAATGTGGCCATGCTCGCCGCCATCGTCATCGCCATCTTGCGCCCGTTTGCCATTCGCCGTGGGGCGGCCGTCATTGTCATCATCCCGATCCTCATCGTTTACGCGCTCGTCACCGGCCTGGCCGCGAGCTGCGTGCGTGCCACCATCATGGTCGGATTGGTCCTCTTCGGACACATCGTCGATCGCCGCCCTCTCGCCCTCAATGGGCTCGGCGCCGCCGCGTTCTTCATCCTCCTCTGGGATACCGAGCAATTTTTCCTTCTTGGGTTTCAGTTCTCCTTCGTGCTCGTCGTCGCTATCGTCTGCCTCGCAGGGCCCATTCAGCGCTGGGTCGGGCGATTCGGCCAGCCCGACCCCTTTCTTCCGCGCGACCTGTGGAACTGGTCCCAACGCACTTCCGTCTTCTGCGTCGGCCAGGTCGCGATGGCCCTGGGCGTCACGCTTTCCGCGTGGATCGGCTCGCTCCTCTTCACCGCAAACTATTTTCACCTCTTCTCCGTCTCCACCATCTTCGCCAATCTCATCGCGGTTCCCCTGGCCTTCGTCATCCTGGTCCTCGGCCTCGCCTCGGTGCTCTCCGCGCCGCTGTGGAAAATGGGGGTCGTGCTGTGCAATAACGCCAATTGGTTTTGCGCCAAGCTCCTCCTCAAGATCCTGCAATTCTTCGCCCTGCTGCCCGGCAGTTACGTCTACGTCGAAACGCCCCGCTTCACTCCCGCCCCCGACTGCGAGTTTACCGTCTTCGATCTCGGCGACGGGGGCGCCGCCTTTCTGCGCGCGGATCGGCGCGATTGGCTGCTCAATTGTGGCAGCGTGCGGGACTACGAACGCATCCTCCTTCCGTATCTCCGCAGCCGCGGCGTGAATCGTCTCGACGGCCTCCTCTTCACCCACGGCAGCTCGCACCACATCGGCGGCGCCATGGGCGTGGTGGACGACTTCCGCCCCCGCCTGCTGGCCGATTCCGTCGTCAATGACCGCTCGTCGACCCGCCGCCTGGTGCGCGAAGAACTCAACCGTCGCGGTTTCCCCAAGGGACTCTACGAGCGCGGTGATTTCATCCACCTCGGCCCGCGCGCCACGTTGCGCGTGCTCTACCCTCCCGCCGGCCTCGTCCGTGGCTCGGCAGAGGACAAGGCGCTGGTGCTGCAACTCGACGTCGCCGGCCGCCACGTCCTCTTCATGTCCGACTCCGGATTTACCACCGAGCGCTGGCTCCTGGAGCATGAACCGGATTTGCGCAGCGACCTTCTCATCAAGGGCCAGCACTCGAAGGACTTCTCCGGCACGCCCGATTTTCTCGCCCGCGTGCAGCCGCAGGCCGTCATCTGTGGACCGCTCGGCTACGGCAAATCGCCGGCGAGCCTCGACCCGTGGGTGCAGGACGCCACCACGCGCGGCATCGTAGTGTTCCGCCAGGATCGCGCGGGCGCCGTCCAGGTCGAACTTCGCCACGACACCTTCGAACTGCGCGGCTACTTGAACGGTCAGACCTTCCGCAGCCGCGCCCGATAGATCGGCAGTCCCTGCGCCAGGAAGCGCCGCTCAAAGTTCGTCTGTGGATATTCGGCATCTTCCGGCCAGTCGAGCTGCTCGTAGCCCTTCGCCCGCGCGAGCACCTTTTCCATCCACAGAAAGTACGGCTGGTCATCCGTCTTGATCCGCAATTCACCGCCCGGCACCAGGATGCCATGCAGCGCCTCCATGAACCCGTCCTGAATGAGGCGCCGTGACTGATGATGCCGCTTGGGCCACGGATCCGGAAAAAGGACATGCGCCGTCGTCACGCACTCCGGCGGCAGCACATAGCGCAGCGCATAAGCCGTCTCGATGCGCAGCAGCCGCGCATTCGTCAGGCGATGATGCACCACCATGTGGCACACCTTCCGCACCCGCCCGAGCAGCCGCTCGATGCCGAGGAAATTGTGATCCGGATGCTTCGCCGCCATGGCGACGAGAAACGCGCCCTCCCCGCACCCCAGATCCAATTCCAACGGCGCCTCGCGCTCGAAGATATCGCTCATCTTCGCGCGGGCAAAATAGTCCGCCGGAGCGAATTCGATCAGCTCCGCCGGATTGGGCGTTTCGGGACTATTGGCGCGGAAAGCGGCTCTCATTTGGACCGCTGCCGATACGCGCAGACCCCCCTCCTCGCAAGCCCATTCGATTTGGCGACACTGGGATCAGCCTGGAGTGTGACATTCACCTGGGCCAATTACCGCCAAGGCGATCAACTATCCGCTATCTACTTCCCGCAACTTGGACCCCGCTGCTAAGATTTCACCCCCAACAGCGCTTCTCCCCCGGCCACTTCAACCTCCCCTTCCGCCCCATGATTCCCCGCCTCCTCACCCTCGCCGCCCTCTGGGCTATCCTCTGCGACCCGCTTTTCGCCGCCGAAAGAAAACTCGAAATCCAGGATGGCGACCGCGTGTTGCTCATTGGAGATGTGCTGATCGAGCGGGAGAACAACTACGGCTACCTCGAGACGCGCATGAGGCGGGAGTTCCCCGGGCGCAATTTCGCCGTGCGGAATCTCGGCTACAGCGGCGACAGCCCGCTCGGCGCATCGCGCGCCAGCTTTGATCCGGTGGACAAGGGCGTGCAAAGCCTCAAGGAGCAACTGGCCGTCGTGAAGCCCACGGTCGCCATTCTCGGCTATGGCATGGCGGCAAGTCTCGATGACCTGACTTATCGCAAGAACGATCCCGTCCTGAATCCCGACCCGGTGCGCTACGGGTTGGATCACTCCCCGGAGAAGTTCCGTCGCGACTTGCTCGCGCTCATGGACCTCATCACCGAGGCGAATTCCGGCGCCCCGGTCCGTTTCGTTTTCCTCGGTCCCATTCGCCACGAGGACTTGCGAGCCACACGGCCCGGCTTGCCCGACCCGGCGGAGCACAACGCCTTGCTCGCCGAATACGAAAAAGTTGTCGAGCAACTCGCAGCCGAGAAGAAATGTCCTTTCATCCGCGGCGAATGGCAGAAGGCCGCGGGCATCGATCTCCCCCAAGGCACGGACAACGGCATTCACCTCACCTCGCGCGGCTATCGAGCGCTCTCGGAGAGTTTCTGCGCGCAGTTGGGCTGGAAGACAGATGGCAAGAGCTGGGACGACGAGACGCCCGCGCTTCGCACACTCCGCGAAGCGATCCTGCGCAAGAACTCGCTCTTCTTCCATCGCAGCCGTCCGGCGAATTATACCTACATCTTTGGCTTCCGGAAGCGCGAGCAGGGGCGCAATGCCGTCGAGATTCCGAAGTTCGATCCCCTCGTGGACAAAGCCGAGGCGGATGTCATCGGGATCGCCGCGGGCAAGCCGAGCACCCTTCCCGCCGAACCGCCGAGCACGACCAAGCTCCCCGCGCTGCCGCCTCTGCCGCATCCGGAATTCACTTTGGACGAGGGCCTCGCGATGACTCTCTTCGCCGAGAATCCGCTGCTCGAAAAACCCGTACACATGAGTTGGGACGCGTCGGGCCGCCTCTGGCTGGCGACTTCCAACACCTACCCGCAGGTCAATCCCGACGACCTCGGCGCGCAGATGGAAGGCAACTCCGCGAAGTTTGGCCCCTCCACCGGCAACGACCGCATCATCGTCCTGGAAGACACCCACCACCACGGCGTGGCTGACGTCTCGCGCATGGTCGCGGATAAGCTGCTCATTCCCGCGGGCGTCGCGCCTGACGACACGGGCGGCTGCTACGTCAGCGCCAGTACCGAGTTGCTCCACCTCACCAAACCCGGCGCCGACGGTTTGCTTTCCGAGCGTCGCATCGTGCTCAGCGGATTTGGCACCGAAGACACGCATCATATCATCCACGCGCTGCACTGGGGCATCGATGGCCGCCTCTACTTCCATCAAACGATCTACATCCATTCCCACGTCGAGACGCCATGGGGACTCGTGCGCGCCAATTCCGGCACGGCCTTCGCCTATGATCCGAATACGGAACGGCTCGAAGTCCACTCCAAGGGTCTCGTCAACGCCTGGGGTCAGCAGGAGGATGTGGCCGGCCAGACGTTCCTCACCTCCGGTGCCGACGGCAATGGCGTGAGCTGGGGTTTTCCGGGCGCGGTGCTTCCGCCGTCGGAAGGCGCGCGCCGGACGATCACCAGCATCAGCCCGGGTTCCTACCCGAAATTCTGCGGGCTCGAACTCGTCAACAGCCCCCTCTTCGCCCCCGAGTGGCAGGGCAACGCCATCACCGACGACTTCCGCGCCCATCGGATCGTCCGCTTTAGCTTCACGGATCTCTCGCGCCCCGATGCGAACGATCCATCCGGCAGAAAATCCGGCTACGTCACCAAAGTGGAGCCCGATGTCGTGCGCACCAGCGACGCGACGTTCCGCCCGATTTGTCTGAAAATGGGCCCCGACGGGGCGCTCTACGTCGCCGACTGGACCAATCCGATCATCAATCATGGGGAAGTCGATTTCCGTGATCCGCGTCGCGACAAAGAACATGGTCGCATTTGGAGGATCGCTCCCGCGGGCAGCCAGGCGCTGCCGTGGGAGCCGCTCGTCGGCAAGCCCGTGGATCAGTTGCTCGCGAAGCTCCTCTCGCCCAATCGCTGGGACTTCGAGCAGGCACGCCGTGAGCTGGCGAAGGTGCCGCTCCCCGATCTCCAGAAAGCGCTCGCCACGTGGGTCAAGGACGAGGTGACCCGCCGTCACGCCGCGTGGCTCCTCAGCGGGCGCGCCGCCGATGCCACGCATCTCGCCGGCATGATCAAGCCGCAGGGCGACGTGACGAGCGTCGAGGTTGGACTGCGTGAGCTGGGCAAATTCTACGGGACACACGGCGGCGGTGAGATCAGTGCCATCGCGCCGTGGGTCGAGGCGCAACAACCTCCGCGCGTGCGCCTGGAAGCGTTTCGCACGCTCGCCCGGATCCGCACATTCGACAGTGCCGACCTCGTCCTGCGGAATCTTCCCGCCAGCGCCGACGATAGCTTCCTCGATTTCGCGGCCTGGACCTCCGTGAATGAACTCGCGCGCCCGTGGCTGGAAGAAATCGCCGCGCATCCGGAAAAAATCTCCGGACGCGAGCAACAACTCACCGCGCTCGCCGGCATTGCCGATCCGGTGATCGCCGCGCCTTACATGCAGCGGCTCTTTGCCGGGCGCAATATCGACGCGGACGGCAGCGGCCCGTGGATCGAACTCATCGGCAAATCCGGTGGCGTGGCCGAGATCAACACGCTCTACAAGGCATTCATCGAAGAAGGCGCGCTGCAACCCGCCGCTCGCGTCCGCGCCGCCCGGGCCCTCGCCGAGGCCTCGAAAGTGCGGCGCTTGCGTCCGGCAGGCGATCTTGGCGCCATCGCGCCGCTGTTGAAGGCGTCCGATCACGCGCTGCTCCTCGCCAGCATTCGTCTCGCGGGCGAATGGCAGCAGGGCAAGTTCCTGCCGGAGCTCGCGGAGTATGCCGGGAGCGAAAAGGATGCCGCGTTGCGCGGAGAGGCCCTCACGGCCTTGCGCGGGATCGGCGGCGGCCCCACGGTCGAAGCCCTCCAGAAACTCGTCGCCGAGGATCGCCCCATTGCCGTTCGTCGCGAGGCGCTCATCCCGCTCGCCCTGCACGGGCGCGCCGCGGCATTGCTGGCTCTGCCGGCGGTCCTGCAACAAACGACGGACAAGACGGAAGCGCAGGCGCTCTGGCAGCAGCTCTTCCAGATCGCGCCGTTTGCCGCCCAGTTTGCCAGCGCCGTCCCCAAAGACCTGCCTCCCGAAGCCTGCGCCTCCGCCCTCCAGGCCGCGCGTGGCATGGGGCGCAGCGGAGCTGCCCTCGTCGCCGCCCTGTCCCCTCGCGCCGGTGCGAAGACCGCCCCGCGCGACTTCGCCACGGAGATCGCGGCCTTTGTCAAATCCGTCCCCGAAGGCGGCAACAGCGCCGATGGCGAACTCGTCTACCGCCGCAGCGGCTGCATCGCGTGCCACTCCATCGGTGGCGTGGGCGGCAACTTCGGCCCCGATTTCTCCAGCATCGGAGCCAGTGCGCCCCTCGATTATATCATCGAGAGCACCGTCAATCCCGCGGCGAAAGTGAAAGAAGGCTTCCACGGCTTTGCCTACACGATGAAGGACGGCAGCGTGCTGAATGGCATCCCGGCGCGCGAGACCGCCACCGAGGTCATCATCCGCCCCGCGCCGGGAACCGAGTTGGCGTTGGTGAAAGGCAATATCGTCAAGAAGGAGAACATCGGCAGCCTGATGCCTCCCGGCCTGATCGATGCCCTCCCCCCGGGTGACAAGCGCAACCTCTTCGCCTTCCTCAGCCAGATCGGCCGCCCCGGTCCATTTGACGCCAGCAAAGCGAACGTCGCCCGCATCTGGACATTCACCGCCTCATCGGCCGGCAACCCCATCGCGCAGGACGGCGCTGTCTCCATCTCCACGCTCGTCAACGGCCAGTTGCGCAAGGAGGACCTCGTCGACAAGCCATTCGCGAGCGTGCGCTTCACCGCCTCCACGGCCACCCGGCAACCGCTTATCCTCACGGGAGCCACGGCCGCCTGGCTCGACGGCCAATCCATCCCTCTCAAGGATGGCCGCCACGAGGCCTCCATCCCCGCCGGTCAACACACACTCACCGTGGCGCCAGACCGCGCGGCGCCCTACCTCAAGGCCCAGTGCGACGACGCAAGCTTTCTCGATATCAAATAGCGATGTGAGGCTTGGAACAGCCGTCGCGCGCCGCCCAAACGGTGCTAAGGTTTCGCCCCTCCCGCGATTCTCCCCCCGATTACATGAAGCTGCCCGCCGTCTCCTCCCTTGTCCCTGCAGCCATTCTGCTCCCGGCTTTCGCGCATGCGGAACTCCAGCCGGCCATCGACTTTAGCCGCGATATTCGCCCGATCTTCTCGGAGAATTGCTTCGCCTGTCACGGCCCGGACACGAACAAGCGCAAGGCCAGCCTCCGGTTCGACCAAAAGGAATCCGCCTTCGGCAAGGCCGAGTCGGGTGCGATCGCGGTCGTCCCGGGAGACACCGAAAAGAGCGAATTGCTTCGGCGCGTGGCCTCGGCTGACAAGGACGAGCAGATGCCCCCGCCGAAGGAACACCGGCAGCTCAAGCCCGGTCAGGTGGACCTCTTGCGCCGCTGGATTAAAGGCGGCGCCCCGTGGGAGCCGCACTGGTCGTTTCGCCCGTTAAAATCACCGCCCGTTCCGAACACGAAAGATCAAGCATGGTCGCGGGGCGCCATCGATCGCTTCATCCTCTCCCGCCTCGAAAGCGAAGGCCTCGCGCCTTCCCCGGAAGCCGACCGCACCGCGCTCATCCGCCGGGTCTCGCTCGACCTCATTGGCCTGCCGCCCTCCCCGTCCGAAGTGGACGCCTTCCTGCACGACACGGCGCCCGACGCCTTTGAAAAGGTCGTCGATCGCCTGCTCGCCTCGCCGCATTTCGGCGAGCGCCTCGCCATCCCCTGGCTCGATCTCGCCCGCTACGGCGATACCAGCGGCTACCACAACGATTCGCTGCGCGACATGTGGATGTGGCGCGAGGGCGTGATCAAGGCGTTCAACGCCAACCAGCCTTTCGACCAGTTCACCATCGAGCAGCTCGCCGGCGATCTCGTGCCGCAGGCCACGATCGATCAGAAGATCGCCTCGGGCTTTCACCGCAACGTCATGACGAGCGACGAAGGCGGCATCATCGATTCGGAATATCTGAACCTCTACGTGGTCGATCGTGTGGCCACCACCGGCGTGACCTGGCTCGGGCTCACCGTGGGCTGCGCGCAGTGCCACGATCACAAATACGATCCGCTCAAGCAGCGCGAATTCTACCAGATCTATTCCTTCTTCCACAACGTGCCGGAGAATGGAAAAGACGGCGTCCGCGATCGGAACGCCAAGCCATTCCTGCTCGTGCCGACTCCGGAACAGCAAGCGAAGATCGCGCAATCCGACAGCGAGATGGCCGCTGCCGCGGCTGAGGAAAAGAAACTCGCCGGTCAACTCGACGCGCAACAGGCCGAGTGGGAAAAGAAGATTGCCGCGAGCGGTGGCGCGGCCGAATCGAAGGGGCCGTGGACGCGATTCCCGCTCGACGAAAACGGCGACGGCCTCACGGATGGCGGAGAAAAACTGGAAGGAACATTGCAGGGCGAAACCGCATTCGAAAAGGGCGAGGTGGCGCAGAGTTTGAAGTTGGAGAAGAAGGGCTGGATCGAATACGGCGATCACTTTGCCTTTGAGAAGGACCAGCCGTTCTCGGCGAGCGTCTGGTTGAAGTTGAACGCGGCGGGCGGTTCTCCCTTTGGCCGGATGGCTCCCACGGCCAGCCCGCGTGGTTGGGATGTCGAATTCCAGGGTGGAAAGGCCAGCGTCCGCCTCGTCCACAAGTGGCCGGAGGAAGCGTTGTACGTCCAGACTGAAAAAGATCTGCCGTTCGACGTTTTCACCCACCTCACCTTCACCTACGACGGTTCCGGCAAAGCCGCGGGGATCGCCATCTACGTCAACGGCGAGCCCGTGAAGACCAAGATGCTGAAGGACAAGCTGTCTGGCTCGATCGCCATCGCCGCGCCCTTTACGATTGGCCGGCAGAGCGGCGCCCCCGCGCCCTTCACCGGCAGTGTGGATGATCTTCGCATCTTCAACCGCGCCCTCGCTCCGAATGAAGCCGTGCAACTCGGTGCCGCGGCCACCCTGCGCCTCGCCGCCCTCCCTACCGCGGAACGCACACCGGAACAGCGGCAGAAGCTCCAGAAGTTCTTCCGCGAAACGCAGGCGACTGAATACATCGCCGCCGTGAAAAAGTCCGCTGATTTGAAGAAAGCGCGCGACGAGTTCGACAAGACCATCCCCAACACTTTGGTCATGGCGGAGATGGAAAAGCCGCGCGACACCTTCATCAAAGTCCGTGGCGCCTACGACCAGAATGGCGACAAGGTGGAGCCGGGCGTGCCCTCCTTCCTGCCCCCGCTCACCGCCGCGCCTGCCAACGGCCAGCGCTACACGCGGATCGACTTTGCGCGCTGGCTGGTCTCGCCGGAGCAACCGCTCACCCCGCGCGTGACCGTGAACCGATGGTGGAAAATGATTTTCGGCACCGGCATCGTCAAAACGGTCAACGACTTCGGCGCCCAGGGCGAGTGGCCCAGCCATCCCGAGTTGCTTGACTGGCTCGCGGCCGACTTTATGCGCGATTGGAACGTCAAGCGTGTCATCAAGCAAATGGTGCTGTCGGCCACCTACCGGCAGTCGGCGAAAATCGCGCCCGCGCTCCTCGCCCGCGACAGCGAAAATCGTCTGCTCGCCCGCGGCCCGCGCAACCGGCTCGACGCCGAGTTGATCCGCGACAACGCGCTCTCCATCGGCGGCATCCTCAACCCCGCGCTCGGCGGCAAGAGCATCAAGCCCGCGCAGCCTCCGGGCACTTGGGAGATCAATGAGATGAGCGGCTACCGCTACGAGAAATCGAAAGGCGCCGACCTCTATCGGCGCGGCCTCTACGTCTATTGGCGGCGCTCCACCGTCTATCCGTCCTTCGTCACCCTCGATGCTCCGACCCGTGAGTTCTGCATCGCCCAGCGCGCCCGCACGAGCACGCCGCTGCAATCGCTCGTTCTGATGAACGACCCGGTCTTCGTCGAAGCCGCCCGCGCCTTTGCCCAGCGGATCCTCGCCGAAGGTGGCTCCGACTCCGCATCGCGCCTCGACTTTGCCTGGCGCGTGGCGCTGGCGCGCGCGCCGTCGGAACAGGAGCGCGCGATTCTTGATCGCACGCTGGCCAGGCAGCTCGAGACTTATCGCCAGGACAAGGCCGCGGCCAAGAGCCTCGCGAGCGTCGGCGATCTGGCGCGGCCCGCCGGACTCGATGACAGCGAACTCGCCGCGTGGACCGCTGTCTGCAACGTCATCCTCAATCTCAACGAAACCGTCACCAACTGAGCTGCCATGGACGAACTCTCCTCCCGCATCCAAAGCGCCTTGACCCGCCGCGCGTTCCTGCAAAAGAGCACCACCGGCCTCGGCGCGCTGGCGCTCGGCTCGCTGCTCAATCCGACGCTCTTCGGCGGCGAGCCTGGCTCCGGCCTCGCGGTCCCCGGCGCCCTCCAGCATCTCCATTTTGCCCCGAAAGCGAAGCGGATCATCTACCTTTTCATGTCGGGCGCGCCGTCGCATCTCGACCTGTTCGACCCGAAGCCGACGCTCACCGAGATGACCGGCAAGGATTTGCCCGACAGCGTCCGCAAAGGCCAGCGCATCACCGGCATGACCAGCGGACAGAAGAACCTTTTCTGTGTCGGTTCGCCATTCAAGTTTGCCAAGTACGGCCAGACCGGCATGGACCTCTCCGAACTGCTGCCGAATCTTTCGAAGATCGTCGATGATTGCACGTTCGTGCGTTCCATCTTCACCGAGCCGATCAACCATGATCCCGCCGTCACATTCTTTGCCACCGGCAACCAGCAGCCCGGTCGGCCCACCATGGGCTCATGGCTCGCCTACGGGCTCGGCAGCGGCAATCGCGACCTCCCGTCCTTCGTCGTGCTGACGAGCGGCGGCGGCGGCCAGACGCTCCAGACGCGCTATTGGGGCAGCGGCTTCCTCCCCGCGCAATACGGCGGCGTGCAGTTCCGCAATGCCGGCGACCCCGTGCTCTTCGTCTCGAATCCCGACGGCGTGAGCTCCACGACCCGCCGTGAACTCATCGACGCCACCAACGACCTCAATCGGGTAGCGCTTGGCCAGCTCGGCGATCCTGCGATTACCGCGCAAATCGAGAACTACGAACTCGCCTTCCGGATGCAGACGAGCGTCCCCGAACTCACCGATCTTTCGAAAGAACCGAAGGAAGTCCTGGATCTCTACGGCGCCACCCCGGGCAAGCCGTCCTTCGCCAATAACTGCCTGCTCGCCCGCCGCCTCGCCGAGCGCGATGTCCGCTTCATCCAGCTTTGCCATCGCGACTGGGATCACCACGGCGGCCTGCCCAAAGGCCTGCCCGTGAAATGTCAGGAAACCGACCAGGGCGCCGCCGCGCTCATCACCGACCTCAAGCAACGCGGCCTCCTCGACGAGACGCTCGTCATCTGGGGCGGCGAATTTGGCCGCACCGCTTACAGCCAGGGCGAGATCAGGCCCGACAACTTCGGCCGCGATCACCATCCCCGCTGCTTCACCGTCTGGATGGCCGGTGGCGGAATCAAGCGCGGCTATATCCACGGCGAGACCGACGAATTTGGATACAACATCGTTCGCGACCCCGTCCACGTGCACGACCTCCACGCCACGCTCCTGCACCTCCTCGGCGTCGACCACAAAAAGCTCACCTTCCGCCACGAAGGCCGCGACTACCGCCTCACCGACGTCTCCGGCGAAGTAGTAAAAGGCATCCTCGCCTAGCTAACTGTCGAACCCGAAGGGTTCACAGCCATTAGCCGGGGGTTGAGCGAGGAACGAGCGACACCCCCCGGACTACAAAAAAAGCGCGTAGATCCCGGAGGGATCGCAGCCACCGTCGCTTCGTCAAAGGTCACACCATCCCGCGCGCCTTCTCCACCGAAGAAAAATGTCCGTCAAGCTGGGCATTGATCTCCTCCGCGCGCTGAATGCAGACCCCGTGCGCCGCATCGGGAAACTCCACCAATCGCGCTCCTGGAATCCCCGCCGCCATCGCCCTGCCGATCTCCGGCCGCGCGATGCGGTCATGCCCAGCCACCGCGACCACTGTCGGCAACCCCGCCAGGCGCCCCAGCTCCGGCGTGGCATCATACGCTCGCATCGCGCTCAACTGCTTCATCACAATGGATGACACGTTCCATCGGATGTTTTCTATTCTCCTTCCCTTCCTGCAGGCAACGGTTCATCCATTTCGACCAGCCTCCTCACGCCTATGGTCACTTCCCTCGGATTCATCGTTGGTTTCGTCGCCTGGTTCCTCACGCGCTACCTCCTCGCGGGGATCTATACCGTCGATCAAAATGAACGGGCCGTAAAGACGGTCTTCGGCCGGGCCGAACGCATCGGCACCCAAACCACACTCGACGATCCCATCGCCGAGTCGCTCGCTCCGGAAGAACGCGAGCGCTACTGCTTCCCCCAGGTGCGCGTCATCCCCGCGGGCGGTCTCTATTTCAAATGGCCGTGGGAGAGAGTCTACAAAGTCTCCATCGCCACGCAGACGCTCAACATGGCCTTCGATCCTGAAGACCCGAGCGCCAATCTCGGCGGCACACGGATCAGCGCCGTGACCAAAGACCAGCTCGACACCGGCCTGGCCGGGCAGATCCGCTACCGCGTTTCCGAGCGAAACCTCTACGCCTACCTCTTCGGCGTGAAGCGGCCGATCGTCCACGTCATGGGCTATTTCATCAGCGTCCTGCGCGAGCGCATCGCCAACTTCGTGGCGCCTCCGCCGATCGGCGGTGAAACCGATGCCATGATCACGGCCGCGAGCATCGCCGGTATCTCCATCAACGACCTTCGCAAAAATCTCTCTTCGCTCAATGAGCACATGGAGCGCGAGTGCGCCAGTTCCGCCGCCCGTTACGGGATCGGTCTGGACGCCTCGCTCATCACCGGCATCGACCCGCCGGCGGAGGTCGAGAGCGCGCTCGCCGCGATCAACACGGCCCACAACCAGGTCAGTTCCGACATCAGTCTCGCCCAGGCCTCCGCGGACCAGAAGATCGTTCAATCCCGGCGTGCCGTGGAAATCGAAACGCTCAATGCCCAGGCCGAAGTCGAGCCTCTGCGGGCGCTCTCCGAGCAGCTCACTGCCCTCCGCGCCAGTGGCCCCGATGCCCTGGCCGCGTATCGCCGCAATGTTCGCCTCAAGCTCTTCAAGGAAGCCAGCCAAGTCATCCTGGAGGATAAGCAATGAACCTCGCTCTCCTCTTCCATCCGATCCTCGCGCAATTGGAAGGCGCCGCCGCATCCGGGTTCCTGCATTTTCTCATCGTCGCCGTCGTGACGTTTGTCGGCTTGTTCATCGCGGTCCCCATCGTCTTCGGCATCATCCGCGCCTTCGGATTCTACACGATCGTCGAGGAAGGCCGCTGCCATGTCTACGTCCTCTTCGGCAAGGTCCTGGCGGTCCTCGATGAACCGGGCATCTACTTCCTGTGGCTCAAGCTGGGGCCCGCGGCGATCATCATCAATTGGCTCGGCCAGTGCCACGTCCTCGATCTGCGCCTCGACCAGACCTACCTCCGCAGCCAGCCCGTGAACAGCGAGGAAGGGGCGCCCATGGGCATCGGCATCTGGTACGAAATGTTCATCAGCGATCCCGTTTCGTATCTTTTCAAGAACGCCGATCCGCGCGGCTCTCTCAGCGCCAATGTGAGCAGCGCCACCGTCCGGTGCCTGAGCAATATGCCGCTCGGCGACATGCTGGAAAACCGTCACACCATGTCCCAGACGGTGCGCACGGAGGTCACTCCCAAATCGAACGAATGGGGTTACAAACTCGGTAGCGTCTACATCCGCAAGGTCCATTTCCGCGACACCGGCATGATCCGGCAGATCGAGGAGAAGGTCGTGAACCGCCTGCGGCAGGTCACCAGCGCCATCAAGCAGGACGGCGCGAACCAGGTCAGCATCATCACCAGCACCGCCGAGCGCCAGGCCGCCGTGGAGTTTGCCAAGGCGGCGGCGATGCGGCCCCGGATTGTCGGTGAAGCGCTTCAGCAGATTTCCGCCGACCAGGAAATCCTGGCCGCCATGTTCGAGATCCTCGAGATGCAAAGCATCATCGAAGGCGAAGCGCGCGTGACGTTCATCCCGCAGAAGAGCGAACTGCTCTCCCAGCTCCTCGTCGCCGAAGTCGGCCAGCGCCAGGCTGCCCCGCCCCCATTGAAGAGGTAAGGCCCTACTTCCAGGCGTAGTGCTCCAGCCCGTAGATCAGCGCGCTGCCGAGGAAGCCGCTGAGCCCCACGAGCGTCGCGCCGAGCATCAGCGCCCCGCGAAACCATTGCCGCTCCTTCGAGCCTTCTTCACACTCATACATCACGATCAGGACAGCGCACACGACCGTCCACACCGCGGTGCCCGTGCCCAGCCAGCGATGCCACCACAAGAGCGCTCCCGGATCTTTGCTGTAGCTGCTGAAGTAGGCATTGATCCAGCCGAGCACGCCCGTCGCCACGGCCCCGAGCGCGCCTAGTATCACCAGAAAACGAACCGTCTGCAGCCAGCTCTCACGGCGCGTCCACCAGGCGATGCTCTCGGCGAAGGCGGCCACGAGCATCAATGCCACGGGAAAATGCGTCGAGGCCGGATGGAACCGGCCAATCCACTCCAGCGCTTTTTTCCAAAAGGGCCGCGGCGCCTTCATCTCTGCGGCGGGCGTCGCCCCGGCTACTGCGTGATCGGCGCCGGCTTGCGACGCATCGGGCGCGCCCGATTCGATCCAGCGGCGAACGATCTCTTTCTCGTCTTTCGTCAGCGGAGGCACGTTGGCGTCTTCGCCGGGCATCTCGTCGTTCGACACCAGTTTGTAGAGTTCCGACTTTTCCGGTTTTCCCCGCTCCACGTAGTCCGGGTTGTCGGCGATCCGCTTCAGATCGAGGACATAGCCAAACTTCCCCTTCGGTCGCGGCAATTCCGGTCCGTGGCAGTCGAGACACTTGGCCTCGAAGATCTCCCGCACTTTTCCCGCCATCTTCACCCCGTCGGCGGCATCCCCTTCCGCGGCTCGGACGCTCGCGAGGGGGGCGAAGAGCAGGAGAGTGGCGGCTAGGAGGTGCTTCATGGGGGCTGCGGGATACAAGGAGATGAGAATGGCGATTCTTAGTGTTCTTTCGCCAGTGTCGCAACGGCGGCATGTGGCATTTACGCAAAGTCGTAAACATCGGGCCGGTTTACGCTATTCGTTCTCAATTTTGAAATCTTGGGGTGCTATGGTCAGCATCTTGCTTTGGGTCAATTGATGGTTCGTTGCCGTACGCTCCTATTTTCACTCGCTGCATTGGCTCTCGCCAGTGGGCTCGTGCCTGCCCGGGCGCTGCAGTTGGGGGAGAGCAAAGCGCAAATCACCGAGCGGCACGGGGCGCCAGGGGCCGAAGATCGTGCCAAGAATGTGGCCATCTACTTCTGGGATGGCTGGTCGGCCGAGGTTGAATATAAGGAGGAGGCCGTCCAAAAGCTCATTTACCGGCGCAATGCCTATCTGGAACCGTCTGAAGTCACCGCGCTCCTCCAATCGAATGGGGGCGCGGCCAAATGGCGTGAGGCCACGCCGGCCGGCGACCCGACACGGCAATGGATCCGCGATGATGGTGCGACTGCCAATTGCCTCGCGGTGCGGCCTTTGATGATGACCTTCCAGGTCGGGATGCGCCCCGTCCCGTCGGCGCCGCGCTACGGTTCTCGAGACGCCCCGAAAGTCGTCGTCCCGGCGGTCCCGCCCGCCGTTTCAACCACCCCACCTTCCTTTCCCAAGCTCCTCGGCAGCGCTCCGGAGCCTGAACCGGCCCCCGAGGCATCGTCCACAGCCCCGCCGCTCTCACCGGTCCGCTCCTTCCCGAAATTAAAATCGGAGGAAATCGCCGCCGAATCCGGTGCGCGGAAGGTGAAAACCGAGGCCGGCCCGGACGCCGCGCAAGATCCCGCTGCCATCCCTGCGGAAGCGCGCCAGAATCGTCTTCGGCCTGAGCCCGCCGTTCCGCCGGGCGAAGCCTCGGCTTCCGGTGACTACGGCTTTGTCATTTGGTTGCTCGTGATTCTCGGCGTGGCCGCCGGGGGGGCGATCTACTGGTACAAGTTTCGGGTTCCGCGCGAATCCGCCACGGTGGCCGATGCCATGCCGCGCATCTCCGTGGCGCGCAGCGAATCGATCCCCGCCGCCATCGTGACCACGCCGGCCCTGGATGCCCTGAGGAGCGATCAGTTCGAGCTGCTCGTCGGGGAAATCTTTCGGCGCGAGGGATATGCCGTGGAGCTTTCGGCGGCCGCCGCCCAAGGCGATACCATCGACCTCACCCTGCGCCGGGATTCGGAAACGATTCTCGTGCAGTGCAAATACTGGAAGTCCTCACGGGTCACCGAGCGCGAAGTGGGCGAGTTCCATAGCGCCATGATGGCCAACGGGGCGCCCCGCGGCATTTTTGTCACGGCCGGCACGTTCTCCCGCGAAGCCCAACAATTCGCCGTCGGCAAGGAAATCGACCTCATGGATCGCGTCGCCCTCGAGGAAAGCACCGCGGCGGTCGCCCGGCCGGGCGAGGATTTTTGCCGCATCTCCGGTTGGATAGAGGAATTCGCCGCGCACGTCCGCATTTTCGATCCCGAGTGCCCGATTTGCCAGGGCTCGATGGCCATCCGGAATAACCCCACCAACGGCGCCGCCGCCTGGACCTGCCGTAATCACCCACGGTGCCCCGGCCGCCGGGAGCCGCGTCGCGATTTGCTCGCCATCTCCGCCGCGCATTGACCCGGCACGGCTGAGCCGCCGATCGGCACGAAAATAATCTACGCAGGGGGCAAAGATCTTAAAGGTTGGCACTGCCGGGGAGGGGTTCGGAAGAAGTCGCAAGTCTCTGGTGCGCATTTTCGCGCAAGGTGCTACGTTCGCCGGAACTTGAAGACGCCGCCTATCGATGACGTGATGCGTAATCTGCGCGCTGCCCGCCGGCGCTTGAGCGTGCAGTCGTTCCTCACGGCTCTCGTCAAGGCGGGTCTGCTGGCCGGCGCCGGGTTGCTGATCCTGGGCGCGGCCAATCGCTGGCTCCTTGGCCGGCTGCCCGTCGATCTCGATGCCGCGGCTTACGCCGCCGCGGCCGTTGGCGCCATTGCTGTGCTCGTGGCCGTGGCCCGCCGGCGCAGTCTCGCGGACGTGGCTGGGATCATCGACCGTCTCGGCGGCACGCGGGATCGGTTTCTCACCGCGCTCCATTTTTCCACCGAACCGGCCGATGACCTGATGCGTGGCATCGCCGTGCAGGAGTGCGAACGCTTCGTCCACGGTGGCAGTTTCAGTCAATTGATCCCGGTGCGTGTCCCTCGCGAGGCGAAGTACCTGTTGGTCCCGATCGTGGCGCTGGCGCTGCTCCAGTGGGAGGCGCGCGACACCTTTGCGACGCGCCTGGCGGAAACGGCGGCGGCCCGGGCCTCCGTCGAGGATACCGCCAAAAAGCTGGAGGAACTCGCGCGCCAGACCGCGAAAGCCAGCGAGGACGCCAAGAGCGATGAACTGAAGAAACTCGCCGAGCAATTGAAACGCAGTGCCGAGGAGTTGCGGGCCAATGCCACCAATCCCGAGGACGGCGCCAAGTCCGCGCTGCGGGAACTTTCCGCCCTCGAACAAATGGTTCAGGAGATGCAGAAATCGCCCGGCGCGGCCACGCCCGAGGAAATGAAAGCCCTCGCCAAGGCGCTGGAAGAAACCCCCGCGACCAAGGACGCCGCGGCGGCCATGGCCAAGGGAGACCTCGCGAAGGCCGCGGAGGAGTTGGAAAAAGCGATGCAACAACTGGCCGACACCAAGGACGAGCGCACGCCGGAAGAAATCAAGAAAGCGCTCGATGACGCCATCAAGAAACTGGCCGAGCAGAAGCAGCTCTCGGAGGCCCTGCAAAAGCTCGCCCAGCAAATGCAACGCTCCGCCGGTCAAAAGGGAGGCGATAGCAATGAAGCAGCGAAGCAGCTCGCGCAGATGCTCCGCCAGATGGCGCAGGGCAAGAGCGGGCAGTCGCAAGGAGGTCAGCAGGGTGCGCAAGCCATGCAGAACCTGCTCTCGGCATTGCAAAACATGAAGTTTGGCGAGGGGCAGGGCCAACCCGGCGGGGAACCCCAGCAGGGTCAGCAACCCGGCCCGGTCATCATCCAGTCCTTTGCCAAGGAGGGCCAGGGCGCCATGCCGGGCTCCGGGGATAATCAGCCGCCGAGCGGCCAGGCCGGAAGCGAACGCGACACCGGCACCACCGACACGCCCTTTGGCAAGGACGTCAACGCCGCCGGGAAGGACGCCAAGTCGCAGCAAATCACCGGCCGGAAAGGCGAAGGCGAAAGCTTGCAGCAATCGCTCACCTCCGCGAGCGACCATTCGAAATCGAATCGTGGCTATAAGGACCTCTACGAGGCCATGGCTCCCGCTGCCCAGGACGCGGTCTTGCAGGAAAACATTCCGTTGGGTTCGCGGTTTTTCATCAAGCGCTATTTCGAGGCAATCCGCCCGCAGGAATGATCGGGCTCGCCATTTGGCCAAAACCCGGATGCCTTGGTGCCCTTCGTGGGCAGCTTCCCCACTTTTCACCCCATGACCGACAGCCCGATTCTCGAAAAACAAGTCGAACAATTTAAAGCCTGCTTCCTCCGCATCCGCGACGAGATGGCCAGGATGATGGTGGGCCAGCAGGATATCGTCGAAGGCGTGCTTGTCGCCTTCTTTGCCGGCGGCCATGTCCTCCTCGAAGGCGTGCCGGGCCTGGGCAAGACGATGCTCGTTCGCACCCTCGCCGAGGCCGTGAACCTGAAGTTCGCGCGCGTCCAGTTCACGCCCGATCTCATGCCGGCGGATATCGTCGGCACGAACATGATCGCCGAGGACGAGCAAGGCCGCAAAGCCTTCGAGTTCGAAGCCGGCCCCATCTTCGCCAACATCGTCCTCGCCGACGAAATCAACCGCGCCACGCCCAAGACGCAGAGCGCGTTGCTCGAGGCCATGCAGGAACACCACGTCACCGTGGGCGGCACCCAGCATCGGCTCGAGCAGCCCTTCCTCGTGCTGGCCACGCAAAACCCGCTCGAAATGGAAGGGACCTATCCACTGCCCGAGGCGCAGCTCGACCGCTTCTTTTTCAAACTGAAGGTCACCTTTCCCACCGCCGACGATCTCCACATCATCCTCGATCGCACGACCAGGCGGGAGCACCCGACCATCCAGAAGGTGCTGGCCGACCCGCAGGAGATGCTCGACCTCCGCGAAGTCGTCCGCCAGGTGCCGCTGACCAGGGAAGTGCAGACCCACGCCATCGATCTCGTGCTCGGCACGCATCCCAACGAAAAACAGGCGTCACCCCTGGCCAAAAAATACGTGCGCTACGGCGCCAGCCCGCGCGGCGCCCAGGCGCTCATCCTCGCCGGAAAGATCTACGCCCTCCTCGACAACCGCTACCACGTCTCCCGCGCCGACATCGACAAAGCCGCTCCCGCCGCCCTGCGCCACCGCATCATCCTCAACTTCGAGGGCGAGGCGGAAGGCACGAGCACGGACGAAGTCATCGCCGAGATCCTGGCCCGGCAAGGATGAAGGCAGAGCCGAGCGGAGCGAGACGCCGCGGTCGCCGCGGCGACCCGGAACGATGGAGTGATGGAGTGATGGAGTGATGGTGGGGGGCCGTTGGTGTGCGGTGCGGTGGTCCGTGATGAGGCGGTGGGTCAAACTGGAGGGCTGTGCTCCGTCACAGCCCTAACTTCCGCGGGCGGAGGCGGCGGAACTCCGTGGTCATCCAGTAATCAAACACGAGGATGTGATGACCAGCACGGAGATGACGTTCAGCAGCGTGGCGCAACAGTGAATCCTCGCGTGCAGAAAGCGCGCAGGTGGATCGGGTTCTCCGCAACACGATGGGAAAAAGAATCGCGGCTCCGCCGCCCATCTCTTGCCATCGCCTTGGGACAAGTCGATTCAGCGCCGCACTCCAAAAACTGGCGCACTTTCGACCGCGTCCTCTGAGCTTGCGGACACATTTTGTGCCGACCGCCGCAACCGCGTTGCCAAAGTCAAAAGCCCTTTTGCGCCTTTTGTGCCTTCTTGCGGCCATTCCCTTCCTTACATCCACCCATCCCCCCGCTGCGATAACCAAAGGCCATGTCACGCATCGTCCGTTTCCATCAAACCGGCGGCCCTGAAGTCCTGCGCCTCGACGAAGTCGATGTCCCCGCGCCCAAGCCCGGCGAAGTCCGCATCACCGTGAAGGCCCTGGGCCTCAACCGGGCCGAGGCCATGTTCCGTGCGGGGCAATACCTGGAAGAGCCGCGCCTCCCCGCGCGGCTGGGCTATGAAGCGGCCGGCACCGTGGACGCGATCGGCGACGGCGTGCAGGGCCTGACGGTCGGCGATGCCGTCAGCACGATTCCCGGCTTCTCGATGAATGACTACGGCGTTTACGGCGAAATGGCCCTGGCGCCAGCGCGCCTCGTCACGAAGCATCCCTCCTCGCTCTCGTGGGAACAGGCCGCCGCGATTTGGATGCAGTATGTCACGGCCTATGGCGCGGTCATTCACGTCGCGCACTTGAAGAAAAACGACACCCTGCTCGTCCCCGCGGCGTCCAGCAGCGTGGGCCTGGCGGCCATCCAGATTGCCCGATTGGTCGGCGCGACCCCGGTGGCCCTCACCCGCACCCGGGCGAAGAAACAGGCCCTGCTCGAGGCCGGCGCGGCGCACGTCATCGCCACCGAAGAGGAAGACCTCGTCGCGGAAGTCCAAAAAATCACCGGCGGACAGGGCGCGCGCGTCGTGTTCGATCCGGTGGGCGGCCCCACCTTGCAAAAACTCGTCGCGGCCACGGCCCCGGGCGGCATCATTTTCCAATATGGCGCCCTCAGCCCCGAGCCCACGCTGCTGCCGCTCTTGGAAGTGCTCGGCAAATCCCTGACCGTGCGCGGCTACATCCTCATGGAAATCACGAACAACGACACCCTCCTCGCCGAGGCCCGCCGGTTCGTGAGCGACGGCCTCGCCTCGGGCCAGCTCAAGCCGATCATCGCCAAAGTCTTCCCGCTCGATCGGATTGTCGAAGCGCACCGTTACCTGGAAAGCAACGCGCAGTTCGGGAAGATTGTTGTCACCGTGTAGCGAGAGCTACCGGTCGAGGGTCGAGTGATCTGATCACCGTGCAGCCCGACGATACCAAGATTCAGGCCAAGACCGAACTACAGATCGAAACGGACCTCAAGGGGGCGAGGTGGAGTGTGGTCAATGCCTACGCTCACGTGAAGTGAACGGCGATCGGGGATAAACACAGACACACAGAGACGCGGAAAATGAAAAGATCGGTATTTAGTCTCGAAGACGTATTGTCACTCCTGGACCCATCGCCCGAATTATATCGTCCTCAAACGATGCAGGCAACTTCGAGGAATTACGACGCAGAATTAGCTTTGAGAGATTCTTGAGTTCCTTCAATTGAGCAACGTCTGCGATCGAAACGTCCGATGCCAAATCAATAGCCAGCACTTCCAGCTCTTTCATTTTTAGGAGGTCATGGATCGCCTTATTGGAAAACCGCATTGGGCTGTAAAGGATTCTACAATGCCGAAGAGTGGGAAACCCACTTGTCTGGATAGAGACATCAAAAAATTTGGCGTCTTCAACATTGCGAAATACTTTGACCCCGCGAAGCACTCGCCCATCAGAGATATTTCCAACGGCTAGTTGGCGAACATCCGGCATGTCTTCGAGCGCTTCGAAAAAGCCCGCAGTCGGTGATTTCGGCCCGGCAGTCGCATAAAACCCGGTTATCGGGCCGAATGTCTTCAATTCGTTCACTAGTGAAGCTGCGCTCCGGCCGACCTTGCCATGACATTCCAAACTATAACCTTGCTGGTCGTCGTACCATTTGGCAGCGACGCCAGCCGCCTCCAAGCGCGAGATGAGACGTGTGCGCTCATCATCGATGGCGTAAATGTCTGGTAATCTAAAAAGCCAAACAACAACCGCGATGAAATAGGCATGAAGTGGCATCTTCAATTGCGAGGAGGCGAGCACTTTAACACAAATTTCAACTCCGGCAATCGACCCACGGCTCCTCTCATTCGATGGCGGTCAGTGATAAGCGGGTCATAGTTGACTTCTGGAAACCGATCTGGCCAGCGCCCACCCCCTCCGAAGAACTGCCCACCTTCAGAAATATCACCCGGCCCTGTCGCCTCCTGCGGCAACACAGCGCCCTGAAAGCGTTTTTCAAAATCACTCGGCACCTGTGTTGGGTCTTCAAACAACGGATGCGGATGTGCTGTAATCTTTGGCGCGTTCATGTGGCCATCCGAGATTGCACCACGCACTGATGGTACAGTTTATACTTCCCCTTCGACTCGACGATTTTCTCCAAAGAAACCACAACATCATCTTCATCAATTACCTCAGAAGCGCATAAATGACGTGGAATTCCCATCACACCCACCCATATCGATGCCAGGGCCAAAACTTTCATTAATAACCCAAAAGTATTCATAAACAGTTGAGCAGTGATTCACTTCAAAAAGTCATCGAAGATTAATTTTCGGGTGTTCGATAATGAATGATGTCTTCATTTCCTGAGTCAACCCCGGGATACCCAAGTCCAGGACGCCAGTGAATCTAACCCCGGTCATTCCCGCGAGATCGGCGCCGCTGACTGTCGTGCACGTCACATCCAATTCCTCCAGACTCTCCGTTTTCAATATATCATTCAATCCAGCTCTCGTGAGTTCGCAGTCACCAATTTCCAAGATAGCCAGATTGGCAATATTAGGGAACCCCTCACCGGTGAAGTCCTTAAGTTCCTGGAGTTGCAGCTTCCATAAATTCGGGAACGAACATAAAACAGCAAGCGCCCGGCTATTGAGCGTACTGCTATAGACCCACAACTCCTCCAGCCTACCACGTGGGCACGCAATCTCGAAGGAGTGCGGATCCACCTCTCCCCAATTGAGTATAAACAGCCGCTCGGTGCCACCGATTCTTCCAAGTGCACGAGCAATTCGCAGTTGCGAATCCGCACTCCCTTCCGTTAGAGCTACTTCTCGAGGGAACGCAAACAGCAACCATCGCGAACTCGGCGCAAACTCCTCACGCCATGTTCGCCTGCTCTTCCCGGTAACAGCTCGCTCGGCAAGAGCCGTTCCGCCCCAGTCGTACATCTGCACGCCGTTATCCTTTTCAAGTTCAAGTATCGCTAGCACGCGTCTGGTCTCGAAAAACGCCAACACGAGAACTCCTACCACCAGAACAAACATCTTCGACCGTACGGCCCCTTTCGTTATTGTGCCCATATCATTTCATTCTTAAAGAGCGCAGGTCGGCGTCATCCAGGAAGATCGTTTTGCGGCGATCCCCGCGGCTCATGACGCGGTCCACGGCCCCGGGGGAAAATCCGGGGGTCAGTCTGTGAATATCGATCCTGCTGAAAAACTCTGCGCTACCGAAAATGCTATGTTATTAGGGGTTCAAATCACTTTACCTAACTCGCAGAGGGGTATTAGCGGGCATCCTGGAGCGATAATTTCCAGAAAATCGCGGCTCTACTTTTCATCCTTCGAAAATGTGGGGGTTTTTCAGCAGAATCGAATATCGCTCATGGCGCGCGGTGTAAGGATCTGCTTGAACAGGCTCTTCTTCTCCAGCATCGTTTGCCCGCAGCGATAGTGGTTGCTCATGAGCACGAAGGCATGCACGCGTCATCCGGTGCGGCCGCAGGCCTGACCCAAGGTTTCCAAAAACTGCTCCCGGTCCGGTCGTCTCGAAAGATCGCTGCGCGCCGATCTCCCCGATCGAGCACATGTGAGGGGCACCGGAAATTCGACGCGAGCTTTGCGAGCCATGCCACAGGACTACCCGAACGCGTCCTCGCTGTCCATCCCGAGAGCGAGATTCCAAGACTGACCCTCGGCTCTTTGTCGATCGCCTCTTGGTCGGCAAGGTCGCGACTGCGCTCAAACCTTCTGATGTCTACTTCCGTGTGTTCTCTTCCACGACCGCACGATGCGCGGTCTTTTGGAGAAACATGGCGTCTTCGTCGCTTAGTCCCTCGGGGCGAAAGGTGTTTCCGAGGACGCTTTTCTGGAAGAGCATCTCATACCAGACGCATCCGGCCAGATACTCCCCCAGCATGCTGGCGTGTCGGGCGTCCAACTCAAGGTTCCACTGGCCGGAGTGGTCCTGTTTCCAGGCATAGCCTTTGTTCAATGAATGGGTTTGCGGCGGCAGGTCGGGATATTTGACCGCGTTCGGCGAGCTTGAGGCCTGGTAGCCCCAGACCGGATCGGTGTTCGCCATGTGGAAGGCTTCGCCGACCGGAAGCAGACTCACGCCGAGTTCATGGGCGATGGTGTGGTTGGCGCTCGTCAGGCCCAGATACATGTCCATTTGAGTGGAGGGGCCACCCTTGGCTCCCGCGGAAAATCGCGGGTCGTCTTTGCGATACGGCCACGTCTCGAACAGCACGACTTCCGCGCTGGGAGCACATTTCTTGATATAGTCGTAGAACTGCTGCGCCATGGGCCGGTAGGTCGTCACATCATGGCCGGTAAAGCTGCTTTGCTGAATAGTGACGATGTCCCAATGCTCTTTCTCAAGCTCCTGGCGGAGGCTGCGGTCATAGTAGAGGCCAGCTTTGTCCGCCGGGTCCGCTTCGTGTCGTTGGGCCTTCACCAAGTGGGACTCAATGGAGGAACCGGCGATGATGGCCTGGCGGTAAACGAGTTTGTCCCCCGCATCGACTGCGATGCCGTCCAAGTAATGGGTGGCATTCACCGAGAAACTCGCGCCGATCGTAAAGAGCCGCACGGTCCTACCGGAGGCTGCCGGGAGAGAGTCGGCCGCGGATGAGGCGAGAGCCAGCGACAGGAGGATCAGGAGCGTGGGGAGCAAGCGCAT
>JBBRPL010000098.1:0-29898 GCA_038228205.1 Chthoniobacterales bacterium | reverse complement strand
TGGTGGCCTGCTTCCGCAGCCATTGTAGGTCTTCAGAACAAGGAACATCAGAGGTGACGATAACCATCTCGATAACCTCTCCGAGGAACTCTCGCCAGACAAGAAAGATGTTACGCTATTTGCGCCGCACTACACTAGCGGGAAGGCGATTCGCGCCGTGGCCTAAAGTCGGCGACTCGCGCACCTAGCCGCGGTTTAGAATCTCAATACTAAGCCGGCCCCAACACCGTTAATGCATCTCCACCGCACAACTCCCCACCCCTGAGCGGTAATAGTTGAACTGCACATTCGGATGATCCGCGAGCAACGACATGGGCACGCACGACGTGGCCAGCCGCTTCGAGATCAGATACGCCGTCAACCGCTGGCCAAACGGGTTGTCATGCGTCCCCGCCTGCCAGATCGATACTTTATCCGCCTTCCAGGTCTCCACCGGACCCACCGTGATCGCCTTCGTCGGCACCATCGAGATATTCCCACCGCCGCTGGTCCGCGCGGTTTGCGCGACCGTGAGCGGGTGCAGTTCCACGACGCGCGTCGTCAGCTTGCGATACTCCTCCGGGGTCGGCGGGGCGGATTTGTATTTGCCGCGGCGCGGGAGCGGATCGTTGAACGCCCAATGCTTCACGTCCCCCTGCCCGCCCTGCATGACCGCGCAACGCACGCCGGCGTCGTACGATTTGATGTAGGCCGCGGTGTCCGCTTTCGGAAAATGCAGATGCGCATCGGGCATGCGTTGCTTTTTCGGGATGCGATTGAAACACATCTCTCGATCCGCTTTTTCAAACGACAGCGGGTGCGAGACTGGCATCTCCTTTCCCGTCGCCTCGTCGAACCATTCGTCCATGCCCCAGAAATGTCCGCTGCGCACATCGAGCCCGAGTTCGGTCACCAGGCGCGCCACCAGCGGCAGTTGTTCCGTCGGGCCGATCGGCCCGCAAATGCCGACCGGATTATCGGCGGTGCTTTGCTTCCAGGCGGTCACGTACTCCAGCGCCTCGGCCAGATAAAAGTCTTCGAGGGTATCGTAGAACACGACGCGGAAGCCCGGACGGCTGAGCTTTTCGAGGTCGCGCGGCGTGAGGCGGGCGACTTCGTCCACGATGTCGAGTGGCAGGCAGGTGTAGTCCCACCAATCGGCGGAAATGGAACTGGAGCGGAGGTTCATGGCAGTGGCAGTTGGGCGTGGGATTCGCGGGCGAAAGGATGGATGTGACCTCGGACGCTCATGGCGCCGGGAGTTTGCGCAAGGGCTGGCACTTCCCGCCGAGCACCTTGCGCAGTGGGTCGTCGCTTTCCGCGCCGTAGCCGTAGTGCAGATGCCGGGTCCAACCTTCGGCATGCCGGAATTTCCTGCTCCGCTTCCCGAGCCGGAGAGAAAAATCCGCCATGGTCTCGAGGTAGCTGTTCTGTCCTTGCGAGGCGACGAGCCATTCATGCTGCGACGCGTGGCACACGAGCGAGGCCAGCTTGGTCGCGTGGACGGATGTCGTATCGACCAACAACTCCGGCGTGACCGGTTCGCGCAGCGGCGAGCACAGGCCGACCGGCATCGCATGATAGATCGTGCACGGCGTAAAGTCCGGCGTACGCTGCGGGATGGACCGAAAATTCGGGATCCCGCGGGAGAAAGCGGCCGTCACCGCGAGCCGGGCGGTGATCATGTGATCCTCCATATAGTCGGCGAGGGCGTGGGTGAGGACCACCGAGGGTCGCACCGCGCGGATGACCGAGGTCAACCGGCGGATGTTTTTCTCGGTATAGAAGATGAGCATGTCGTCACAAATCGGCGCGTGCCACTTCGCGCCCAGAAGCTTCGCCGCGGCCTGCGCCTCCTGGCGACGGACGCGGGCCGTTTCGGCGGCGGACATCACGGTGCTGCCCATATTGCCGGATGACACATTCGTGTAGTGAATGTCCCAGCCGGCCGCCTTGAGTTGCAGCAAGGTCCCAGCCATGACGAATTCGATGTCGTCCGGGTGCGCGGCGATGGCGAGAGCGGACGGCATTGGCTAGGCGGTCGCGATCTCGCTAAGTTTCACCGGGCGATTTTCCTTCGCCGATTTATCCGCCGCGGCGATGACGCGATGCGTGACAAAGGCCTGGCCCAGGCTGGTGAGCGGCATGTCCTTCCCCTGCTCCAGCGCGTCGAAGAACGCCTGGAACTGCAACTGATACGGATGATCGCTCACGTCGCCGCTATCGAGCATCTTCATGGAAAGCGAAGACCAGGCATGCCGGTTGAGGCCGGCGAGCTTCTGGCTGTGAAACTTGTTATCCAGGATCGACCCCTCGCTGCCGACCAGGTGCGAGTGGAAGTAATAGGGCTGGAGACAATCGACGACCGCCGCGCTCTTGCCGACCGCGCCGTTCTTGAAGCGCAGGATGGTGGTCGAGGTCGTCTTGTATTCGTAAGCCGCGAAGATCGGGTTCGCGCTCTGCGCCGCGTAGCTGGTCACCTCCTCGACCTCGCTGCCCATGCACAGCAGGAGCGCATCGAGCGCATGGCAGCCGGCCGTGAGCAAGGCGCTGCCGCCCAGCTCGCGTTTCGTGTTCCAGCGATACTGTCCGTACCAGGGTCCAATCCCGTGGTAATAGTCGATCTCGCCGTAATGCAGCGCGCCCACGAGACCCTGGTCGATGACCGACTTGGTGGCGATGAATTGCGAAGACCAGCGGCACTCGAAGCACACACAGACCTTCGCCCCGCTCGCATCCGCGGCCTTTTTCATGGCCACAATTTCCGGCCATTCGATGGCCAGCGGCTTTTCCACGATGATATGCTTGCCCGCCCTGACCGCGTCGATGAATTGGGCCGCGTGCTGATTCGGATAGCTGGTGATATCGACCGCGTGGATTTCCTTGTCCGCGAGCATCGCGGCGAGGTCGGTGTAAGTCTTGATCGGGCTGCCGTGCTTGCCGCTCAGCTCCTGGGAATCCAGCGTCCGCGACGACCAGACGGCCGTGACCTGGGCGTTGGAAGTGGCATTGATGGCGGCGATGTGGGCGGTGGCGGCCCAACCATAACCGATGACAGCGACATTATATTTTTTGCTCATAAGGACAGATGGAAAGAGACGGCGGCGTTTAGTTTTCGCCTTTCAGGAAGGCGAGCAGATCGGCCAGATCCTGGGGCGTCATGGCGGCGTCGAGCCCGGTGGGCATGAGAGAGCCGGGCAGCGCCGCGAGTGCCTTGACGTCGGCGCGCAGCACGGTCTCCTCCGCGCCGCCCGCCTGGCGGATGGTCACGCTGGTCGGAGTTTCCGAGGAAAGGATGCCCAGGAGGGTGCGGCCGTCTTTCGTCTCACAGGTATACGCCGTAAAGGCCGGAGCGATCTCCGCGTCGGGCACGACGATGTGGAAGACGATGCTTTCCTTGGGCTGCTTGCGGATATCGAGGAGATCCGGACCCACCGTCACCCCCTCGCGGTCCAGGCGGTGGCAGGTCGCGCAGATTTGTTTGAAGACGGCGCGTCCGTGCTCCGCCTTGGGCACGAGTGCGAGCGCCGCTTTGGCCTTGCCGTCGGAGGCGGCCCGATTTGTCTCCGTGGCGGCAAAGGCCTTGGTCGCCCGTTCACCGACGCCCTGATCGGCATGCTTCGTAAACAGCAGGCGGCGCTGGGGATTCAGCGCCGCGGCCGGGAGGCCGCCGGATTCGATCGCCACGAGAACCCCTTCAATTTGTTTGGGGCGGGCCAGCAGCGCACCGAGCACCGTTTCGCGCAGGGCCGGGCTGTAGTGTGCCCATAAACCGGGTGCGAGCAACACCGCCGCCGCGCGATTGGCGTCGAGCGAGGCCAGACTGCGGATCGCCGCACTCCGCAGGGCGTCATCGTTCGGACCGGCAAACACCTCCCGCAGCGAAGGCGCCGCGGATTCCCACGATCCACGCGCCAGCAGGCGCACAAACAGCATCCGGGCCGCGGGCGCGGTGGCGGGATCGGCGGCGGCTTTGGGCGCGATCTCGAGAACCTTTTGAAACGCCGCGGTCTTTTCCGCGCCGCGCAATTCGCCGAGCAAGGCGGCCAGCGGAACGGCATGGTCGCCTTTCAGTTGATCCAGGACGCCCACCACGCTCTCGGCATCGCTAAACGAACGGCCCAAGGTGGACAACAGTTCCAGCTCCCCTTCACTCGTGCCTTTCAGCTTCGGCCACAGCGCCCGCAGAAAATCGACCTCGCGGCCACCCACTCCGCTCAGCACGGCCGCTCGCATCCAGCGATCCTCGACATCGCGGGCCGCGATCGCGGCCAGCGTCGGCACGGCAAACTCCGCCTTGGAATCACCCAGCGCGATCGCCAGGCCGAGGCGCACGCGCGGATCGGGATCTTCCGCCAGGCGCGCGACCGCGGATGCCGACCCGACCGCTGGCGTCACCGCCGCGAACTCATCGCGAAATGGCGGCAGCGGCGCGGCGGTGCGGGGCTGTTTCCCCGTGATCCGCCAGATCCGTCCTTGCGTCTTGCCCGTCTCGAAATCCGTGTGCTTGCGAATCTCTTCCGGGAGGTAGTCCGGGTGCTCGATGACCTTCCGATACATGTCGGCGAGGTAAAGCGCGCCGTCGTTCCCGCGGGCCAGAAATACCGGCCGAAAATAATCGTCCCGCGAGGCGAGAAAATCGCGGCCGGCCAGCAGTGGCACCGCGGTGAACGTCGCCCCCCGCAGTTCGAGACGGTCCACGTGGACGAGATTTCCGGTCGGGTCGCAGGAAAAGACGGTCCCGTCATACCGCGCGGGCAGCGCGCCTCCGCGCCAGACGTGGACGGCGCAGGCCGCGCTGAACGAACCGGCATGCGAATCGGCTGTCGTGATATTGGAACTGATCGGGAAAAGCCGCACGCCGTCGCCGCCGCCCTTGAGCCCCGTCTTGACGCTGCGCTCGGAGCAGTCCTGCACGGTCTCGCTGAAAGCGAGGCGAGGGTTGCGCGCGAGCCATTGGGACGACAGGACCACGTGCTGCACCGGCAGCCGGTTCATGCAGATAAAGCGGCGCCCGAAGTCATCGAACGACTGCCCAAACTGCGATTTTCCATCCACGCTTTCGACTTCGAGCGTTTCGGGATTGAAGCGCACGTCGCCGGTCATTTTGAGCGGCGGGCGCTCGGGATGTTCCGGACATGTGATCGTGCCACCGGAAAGGCCAGCCGCCAGGTAGATCCAGCCATCGGGCCCGATCATCGGGGCATTGACCCGGAGCTGGGTGCTCTTCGACGTGTCGAATCCCGTCAGCAAGACCCGCCGTTCGTCGGCGCGGCCATCGCCGTCGGTATCCTTGAGAAAGAGCACGTCCGGGGAGCAGGTCACGATCAGACCGCCCTTCCACGGCATCACGCCGTTCGGATACGTCAGGCCGTCGGCGAAGACGGTCCGCTTGTCCATGCGCCCATCCCCATTGGTGTCTTCGAGCATCGCGATGACACCCTGCGGGGGCTTTTCCGTGCTCGGATAACCACGATTCTCCGCGACGAAGAGCCGGCCCCTGGCATCAAAGGCGAGCGCGCACGGCGAGGCCACCAGCGGCTCGGCAGCCACCAGTTCGACCCGGACATCGTCGGCCGTCTGGAAAGATTTGACCGCCTCGTCCGGCGCGACTTGAGCGTGCGCCCCGCAGGTGAGCAGCGCCAAGACCGAGGCCAACCGACTCGCATCCGCCATCGTCGTCCTCATTTTAGCTGGGGAGGCACACTCCCGAAGGACCCGCTTGTTCCCTTGAACGGCGGCGACGCCGGCCGTTCGGGCAAGGGCGCCGGCGTGAGTTTCTGGGCAAGTTCGAGGCCAACGTCGCGGAATTGATCGCCGGCGCCGATCAGCAAGTTGCTATAGCTGGTCAGGCGCGTCTCGTAGCCACCGCCGGTCGTCTCGCTGAAGGCCTCGAGCGTGGGCACATAGCCGACGCAGCCATTGGCCAGTTCGCACGGAAAGGTGATCGGGAACCGGCTGTCCTTTTTGAGATCGAGTCCGTACTGGCAGAAATATTCCGCCGGATTCGAGATGCACACGACCGGGCCGATTTGCACCACCTGCACTTCCACTTCCACCTTCGGCGTCTTGGCGATGAGTGCATCGAGCAACACGGTCTCCTTGGCCCACACCCACTCCGGGCCCGCTTCCTTGGGCGCTTTCGCGGCCAGTTCCAGCGCTGCCTTGACCCGTTCCGGCGCGGGCTTGCGCCGGGGGATCTTCCAGACTTCCTGCAAGGCCGCGACCGGCACGTCGCCGGTGCGCGTCTGCGACATGCCGACGAGCACCTTCACCGCCTCCGCGCCCACCCGTCCGCCGACCAGTTGCGCCCACGCGTCCCCATCCGGGTTCGCATGGAGATCGAGGTTGTTCACCTGCGTGACGTCGCCGCAGGCTCCCTGGAGAAAGACGACCTTCGTCTCCGGACCGAAGAAGCCCTGAATGGCGCGCTCCATATAGTAGATCCAGTTCGCGCCCACCCACTGGCCGCTGGTCGTGGCATGACACGCAAAATTCACGACGCAGCCGACGAGCTTACCCTCCGGGCTCCAATACGCGATCACTCCCACTTCCGGATCCACCGGTCCGGCGAAATCGACGTTGTCCGGGTTGCCCTTGCCGGGATGCGAGAAGGCCAGTCCGTCCCACATGCGAATGCGTCGATTGTAGGCCACGGTGTCTTCCCGACCCGTCCCAAAGCTGGCGGTGCCTTCCGCTCGCGAGGCATCGGCGGCGACGACCGCCTCGACGATGGCGTCGCGCACTTTGTTCACGTAGCCGGGATCGGCGCACGACGATTTATTGTAAGCGAGATCCTTCACGAAATCCGACGCGTGATCGAAATCCCCCGGTTGAATCATGATGAGCGGTCCGGACGAATGGGAATGCGAAGCATTGATCAAGATCGCGTCCGCCGGAATGCCGCAGCGCTCGGCGATCTTCGCCCGTGCCTCGAGCACCAGCTTGCGCGGCACTCCCAGCGCGTCGAGGCCGACCAGGGCGACCCGCCCCGTCCCGTCGTCGAAAACGCATGCGCGCACCTTGCACGGGTCATGGATCTTTTTGGAGAAGGATTTCCCGTAGCCCCCGGGCACTTCCATGCCCACGTCCGGGGTGATGTCTCGCTCGGCAAACCCCGCCTTCACCGCGGCACTGGCCAGGCTCGGGGCGACAACGATGGCGGCCAGGAGAATGAGTTTGTTCATGGAGGAGGGAGCGAGAAGCGGAGACGTTGCCTTGGAAGACAAAACCGGAGCAAGATCGAACTTCGTCGTTTATGAAAATAATCCCGTTTTATTCATCACAAGCGATTCAACCCGGGAAGCCGATTCATTGACGGCTAAGAAACCCGCCAGCGGGCGCATTCAATAAGATACGGCCGCAACGCCCTCCCCCCCTCCCCTATGTTCCTGCGTCGTCTTTGTTTGCCGATCATTTTCCTCTGCATCGCCTCCGCGGGCCTATTCGGCGAGGCGCCTCCGGCGGAGAAATGGAAAATGCTGCCCGCCCCCTTCGACGCCTATATGGCGCGGCGCGTCGCCGAACTCTCATCGCCGGACTGGCGCAAGGACCTCACGAAGGAAAATTGGCCGGCGAAGCAGACGGAAATGCGCGCGCAGTTTCAGCGCATGCTCGGGCTCGATCCGTGGCCGGCGCGCGGCGACTTGAAGCCGGTCATCACCGGGACCGTGCAGGGTGATGGCTATATCGTGGAGAAGCTGCAGTTCCAATCGTTGCCCGGTCTCTATGTGACCGGAAACCTCTACCGGCCCAACGAAGTCAAGCAGCCGCTGCCGACGATCCTCTATGTCTGCGGGCACGCGATCGTCGTCGACGGTGGCGTGAGCCTGGGCAACAAGACCGCCTACCATCATCACGGAGTCTGGTTCGCCCGCCACGGCTACGTCTGCCTCATCATCGACACCATCGACCTCGGCGAGATCGGTGGCGGACATCATGGCATCTACAAGGCGGAGCGCTGGTGGTGGGCCGCCCGGGGCTATACGCCGGGGGGCGTGGAGGCATGGAATGGGATTCGGGCGCTGGACTATCTGGAGACGCGCCCCGAAGTGGATCGCACCAAGTTCGGGATCACCGGGCGGTCGGGCGGCGGGGCCTACTCGTGGTGGATCGCGGCGCTGGATGAGCGCATCAAGGCCGCCGTCCCGACCGCCGGCATTACCTCGATGAAGAATCACATCCTCGACGGAGCGATCGAAGGGCACTGCGATTGCATGTTTCACGTCAATACCGAGCGCTGGGACTTCGACCGCGTCGCCGCACTCGTCGCGCCTCGTGCGTTGCTCATTGCGAACACGGATAGCGACAGCATCTTTCCGCTCGATGGAGTCATCGATATCTTCAACCGCACGCGCACCATCTACCGGATGCTGGGCCAGGAAGACCACATCGGCGTGCACATCGGGGAAGGTCCCCACAAGGACACGCAGCCGCTCAACTTCGGCGCGTTTAACTGGTTGAACCGTTTCCTCAAGGGCGCGGATCGCATGGATCTGATCGACGAACCGGCTCGCAAGGTCCTCGATCCCAAGACGCTGAAAGTCTTCACCGAGATCCCGAAAGACGAGCGAGTGACCACGGTGGACGAGTTCTTCGTCCCCGCCTTCACCAAGCCCGCGAAAGTGCCGGACGCCTCGGCCTGGCCGGCGCTGCGCGACCGCTGGATGGATGCGCTGCGGCGCGACTGCTTCCGCGCCTGGCCGGCCGGCGACGCGATAGCCACGGCGACGGACACGACGGCGCAGACCGCCGAGGGCCTGCGCCTCACCGTGAGCCAATTCACCAGCGAAGAAGGGATTCCCCTCACTCTTTGGTTGCTCCATCGCGCCGACCTCAAGCCCGAGGAATTCGAACTCGTCGTCCTGAATGTTCTCGGAGACGACGGCTGGCAGGAATTCAAGGGGCTCGCGGCCGGCGGCTTTCCCGCGCAATTCGCCGGCGCGACTCCGGACGCGAAAACCTTCGCGGACGAGCGCAAGATGCTCCTCGGGACGAAATGGGCCATGGCCTATGTGTGCCCGCGGGGCGCCGGTCCCACCAGTTGGGCGGCGCTCCCTGCATCGAAACAGACGCACCTGCGCCGCCGTTTGCTCCTGCTCGGCGAATCGCTGGACAGCGGCCAGGTCTGGGACATCCGGCAGGCGGCTGCGGCCCTGCGCAGCCTGCCCGGCTTTGCGCAGACACCGCTCTGGCTCCAGGCGCAGAAGATCATGGCCGCCAATACGCTCTACGCTTCGCTTTTCATCCCCGAGGTGAGGCGCCTCGATCTCCATACGCCCCCCGCTTCGCAAAAAAATGGACCCATCTACCTGAACGTCCTGCGCCACCTCGACCTCCCGCAAGCCGCCGCGATGGCCGCGGAGCGTTCGACGCTCGCCATCTACACCGCCGACGGGGCCGATTGGCAATACACGATCGACACGGCCCATGCGCTGGGCTGGGACAAGAAGCGCGTCCAAATCCGCCAGCCGCTGGACGCCGCCGCCAGCCGATAGCATCGAGACCCCCGCATGAAATTCGCCGCCCTTCTTTTCATCGCGCTCACGACCACGATCGTGGCCGCGGAGACCACGTGGAAAGCCGGCGCGTCCCGGAGCATCATCACTCCGAAAGTGCCGATGTGGATGGCCGGTTACGCCGCGCGAACAAAGCCCGCGGAGGGGACCGCGCAGGAACTCTACGCCAAGGCGCTGGCCCTCGAAGACGCGCACGGCAAGCGCTTCGTCTTTGTCACGCTCGACTTGATCGGCGTGCCGCGCACGCTGCGCGCCGCCCTGGAAAAGCGCCTCGCCGTGGCGCAGGCCCTGCCGCCGGAAGGGCTGCTCCTCAACGTGTCTCATACGCACTGCGGGCCGGAGTTCCGCGTGGGAAAGATTCCCGGGGACTTCGAGTTTGGAAAAGGCGAACAAGCCGCGGCCTACGGAACATTCCTCGAAGATGCTCTGTTCAAGCTGGTCAACGAAGCCATCGCCCAACTCGCTCCGGCTCAACTCAGCTATCATCATGCGCGTTGCGGGTTCGCCATGAACCGGCGCCTGCCGGTCGAGAACACGTTCCGCAATTCGCCCAATCCCGAGGGCCCGGTCGATCACAATGTTCCGGTCCTGCGGGTGACCGATCCTGCCGGCAAGTTGCGCGCCGTGCTCTTTGGCTACGCCTGCCACAATACCACGCTCCCCTTTTATCAATGGTGTGGCGACTATGCGGGCTATGCGCAGGAGTATCTGGAGGCCGAACACCCTGACGCCGTCGCCTTGTTTGTCGAGGGGTGCGGGGGCGATCAGAATCCCTATCCGCGCGGGCGGATCGAACTCGCTCAATTCCACGGCCGCACGCTCGCCGTCGCCGTCGAGGCCGCGCTGACCGCGCCAGCCCAGCCGATCGCCGGCTCCCTCCGTTCCGCGTTCGCGGATGTCGATATCGATTTCGCGACGCCTCCCAGCCGGGCCGAACTCGAATCGCAGGCCAAGGCTGCGGACAAGTATATCGCCGGCCACGCGCAACGCCTGCTCGATCGCCTCGACAAGGGCGAGACCCTGCCCACGAGCTACCCATGCCCCATCCAGGTCCTTCGTCTCGGCGACAGCCTCACCTTCGTCGGTCTGTCCGGCGAAGCGGTGGTCGATTATTCGCTGCGGTTGAAACGCGAGATCACGGGCGCGCCGCTCTGGGTCGCGGGCTATTGCAACGATGTGATGGCCTACATCCCGAGCCGGCGCGTGCTGGAGGAAGGCGGCTACGAGGGGGCCGATTCGATGCGCTACGGCAATTTTCCGGGGCCGTGGGCTCCCACGGTGGAAGAACGGATTGTTGGCAAGGTTCGCGCGTTGCTGGATAGCCTCACGCCATGAAACTCCCCTTCGCCGGCCTGCTGCTCGCCTGTGCCTTCGCCGCCCAGGCCCGCGATCTCTATGTCGATCCCACGCTCGGGGACGAGCACGCCAACGGCCTCGCAGCCAAAGCCGACGGAGCCAATGGCCCCGTAAAAACCATCGCGCGCGGAATCAAATACGCGCAACCGGGTGACACCGTGCACCTCGCGCCGGTCGTCTTCAAAGAATCCGCCGTCTTCTACAACCGCGTCGGTGAACCGGGCAACCCCATCACCCTCGATGGCCACGGTGCGACGCTCGATGGCGGCGATCCGGTCGATCCCGTGGCATGGACCGAGACCGCGCCCGGGCTGTTCCGCCACGATCAACTGCTCTCGCGCCTCGACGACGCGATGATTCAGCGCTGGTTCTTCGTGTGGGGCGGCAAGATGAATCACATGGGGCGCACCTCCAAAGGCCCCAGTGCACCGCTGAAAAAGCCGGAGGATTTGCAGCCCGGCGAATGGACCTTTGTCAAAGACGACGCGCGCAAGCTGCCGGACTCGCCGCAGATCTTCGGCGCTTTTTACCTCAAGCTCACACCGGGACAGAAGCTGGCCGATGCCGCCATCATCACGCCGATGCGCTCGGCGGGCGTGCAATTCAGCGGCGACAACCGGCACCTCGTCATCCGCAACGTGACCTCCACCCACGTCTACAACGACGGCTATAATATTCACGGGCATTGCGAGGATGTGGTCTTCGAGAACATCCGCGCGATTGAGTGCGGCGACGATGGCATCAGCGCGCATGAGACCGCGCAATACCGGGTCGATGGTTTCGTCTCGATCGGCAACTCGACGGGCATCTGCGACACGGGCGCGAGCGCCACGACCTACAATCATGTCTTCATCAAGGATTGCCTCGGCTTCGATCTCTTTTTTCTCGATACCGGGCACTACTCGGTCAGCAACGCCGTGGTGATTTCCTCCGCCGCGAAGGCGCTGGCGGTCTCGGGCCGCGACCCGGCGGAGCCGCCGTGCTCGCTCGTGCTCGACAATGTGTTGATTCGCCGGGTCGGCGGCGTGAATGAAGCCCGCGTCGGGAAGAATTGCCTTCTGACCGCCCGGCGGACGACATTTCAGAACCTGAATTTCCAGGCGTCGGGCGGCGAGGTCACCCTTGAGCATTGCGTCATCCACGGCACACCCGCACCGGAGATGCTGATTTGGAAGGATGTGCAGTGGCACGGTTCCAACAACCACTACGCGCTGCGTTCCCTGCGCCTCGACAAGACCAGCTTCACGGCGCAGACCTTTGGCGAATTTCAAAAGCTCACCGGCCAGGAAGCGGGTTCACGATGGGCCGCGCCGTCCGAAGACACGACACTGCCGGCCGGCGCCGGCGCCGATATCGCCGGTCTCGAAGCCAGCGTCGTCCCCGCGAGCGAACGGCCTTTGATTCTGAAGCCGTAACCGCCTGTTGAAAACCCCAATGGCTTTTTCCCCTCGTCCGCGCTTGAATCTCCCACCAGTAAATCGCCCCCCTCGATGAACACCCCCCGCCAACTCCTCTCCCTCCTCTGCCTCACCGCCTTTGCTTCCGCGGCCTACTCGGCGAATTGGCCCGCCTGGCGCGGGCCACTCGGCACCGGCATCTCCGAAGAAAAGAATCTCCCCGAAAAATGGAGCGCGACCGAGAACGTCAAATGGCGCGTCGCGTTGCCCGAGCCCGGCAACTCGACTCCCGTCGTCTGGGGCGAGCAGATCTTTGTCACCCAGGCGGTCGGCGATCGGCGGACGCTCATGTGTTTCGACCGCAAGGACGGCAAGCTCCTGTGGCAGATGGGCGTGACCGCCAAGGAGAAGGATCCGACGCACGGGACGAATCCGTACTGCTCCGCATCGCCCGTCACGGATGGCGAACGCGTCATCGTCTCGTTCGCATCGGAAGGGCTGTTTTGCTACGACTTGAGCGGCAAGGAACTCTGGCACCGCACCGACCTGGGCCGGCAAATTCACATCTGGGGCAATGCCTCTTCGCCGGTGATTTCCGGTGACTTGTGCTTCCTCAATTTCGGTCCCGGCGAAACCACCTATCTGCTCGCCGTGGACAAAAAGACCGGCCAGACGGTGTGGAAAAAAGACGAAGAGACCGGGTATAACAAACCGCAGACCGAGGACCCCGCGAGCGGCAGGAAGGACAATCCCCAGTTCATCGGCTCCTGGACGACCCCCGTCCTCACCAAGATCGACGGCAAAGATCAATTGCTCATGAGCTGGCCGCGCCGCCTCGCTGGTTACGACCCGAAAACTGGCCAGGAACTGTGGACGAGCAGCGGCTTGAATCCCCTGGTCTATACGTCCCCCATCTACGGGGACGGGGTGATCGTGGCCATGGGCGGATACGGCGGCCCGGCCTTGGCCGTGCGTGCCGGCGGGAGCGGCGACATCACCACCTCGAACCGCCTGTGGCAACATCCGCGTTCCCCGCAGCGCATCGGCTCCGGCGTCGTGAAGGATGGCCACGTCTACATTCATGGCGATCCGGGCATCGCGGTGTGCCTCGATCTCAAGACCGGCGAAACCCTTTGGTCCCAGCGCATGCCGGCCTCGGGCGGAAGCGGTCAGAACTGGAGCAGCGTGATGCTCGCCGATGGCCGCTGCTACACGATCACCCAAGGCGGCGATTGTTTTGTTTTCAAGGCGGAACCGAAGTTTGAACTCGTCTCCGTGAACTCCATGGGCGGCGAGCGCAGCAATTCCTCGATCGTCCCGAGCAACGGAGAACTCTTCATCCGCACGCACAAGGCGCTCTACTGCATCGCGGCGAAGAAGTAGCGGGGCGCCCACGGCGTCCTGGAGGGCGCTGCTCCGTCAGCGCCCATTCTTTCACGCGCGCGATTTCAGAATCGGCGCCCGTCCCAGCTTGGCCGGCTCCGCATTTTATCCCATCCGACCCGGCTGAAGAATCGATATAGAGATTGCACCCCGTCGCGCGGATTGCTATCTCCCCCGGCAATTTTGAGAAGGTCATGATTCGCCCCATGAAGACGGCACTCTTCAGTCTGCTCGTGCTCACCGCATCCTGCGTGGCGGGCGGTCTGGACGACTATGCCCAATACGTTGTCTCGGATAGAGGAGGGCGCACGGGGAACGGCATTCGTGTCACCTATCTCGGCGTGAATGGATATCAATTGGAGACGGGCCGGCATGCGTTGGTGATCGACCCCTATTTCAGCCGCGTCGGCTTGTGCGCGGTCGCTTTCAACGAGCGGGTCGAGCCCGATGACTTTCGCGTGAAAGAGGGCCTCGCGCATGTGCGGCCGCGGGTCGATGCGGTGCTCGTGACGCACGCGCATATCGATCACCTCCTCGACGTGCCCATCATGATGCGCCGGACAGGGGCGCGGCTGATCGCCGGACCCACGGCGGTGAACCAGGCTCGCGCGCTCGGCATCCCGGCGGCGCAGTGCCGCCCAGTGGAAGGCGGGGACGTGCGCCGGATCGGGCCATGGACGATCCGCGTCGTGGCATCGAAACACGACCGCCTCCTGGGCTCCGTCCCCATGCCAGGGACAAAAGCCGAACCCGGCCAGCCGCCGGTGCGGCCGAAGGACTGGGTGGTGGGCGAGACGCTGGGCTTCCTGATCGAAGCCGCCGGGAAGCGCATCTACATCGAGGCGGGAGGGATGCCGGACACCCTGCCGCCGGAAACCAAAGTGGACCTGGCCATTCTCGGCGTGGCGCTGCCAGACGCGCGGCGCCACTTCGCGCCCGCCGTGAGGCGATTGCATCCGCGCTTCACGCTCCCGAGCCACCAGGACGATTTCTTCCAGCCGCTCGACCATGGATTTATCTTTGGCAAGCTCACGGACTTTCCCGAAGTGTTGCGCACCTGGGAGCGCGAGGAACTGCCGGGGAAACTCATCCTGCTCGACTATTTCCGCCCGTGGACACTTCTTTAGATTCAGATCAAGCCCGCCGCGGCCTGCTCATTACCGCGCTCGCCCCCGTCGGTCCGCAGATCCTGGGGAGCTGGTTCAATATTTGGTACAACCGCGACGTCGTGAACCCGCTTTTCGTGTCGGAGGAGCTGAAGGCGCGGTTCCTGCAAACGGTCGTCGCCTATAATCTGCTCATTTACCCGCTCGCCATCGCGGCATGGGTGTGGGCGGTCTACTCGCTTCGCCCGTACCTCACGGCCCTGCTCGCGGGCGAAGCCATCGAGGCGCAGGAACTGGAGCGCGCCCGCCGTCGCGTGATTCATCTGCCGTGGATCGGCGCGGCGGTCTCGGGCGCGGCGTGGCTGCTCTGCATCCCCGTATTCCTCATCTCGCTGATCAGCGTGGGTCACCCGCTCGGCGCTCCCCTGCTCCGGCATCTCCCGATCTCGTTCCTCGTGTCCGCCTTCATCTCGGTGACGCAGAGTTTCTTTCTCGTGGAGTTGGCCAGCCATCGGGGGCTATTCCCCGTGTTCTTTCGCAACTCCCGGCCCGACCAAACGAAGGGAATTTACCCGCTTTCCTTGCGCGGGCGCGGGCTAATGTGGGCGATCTCGGCGGGGGTATGCCCGATCGGCTCGCTCATGCTGCTGGATTTTGCGCCGCCCACCCCCGCCGGGCATCCGGTGTTGTTTGCCGCATTCGTCGGCACGATTGGCATGGGCTTCGGACTTTTCTCCGCCTGGCTCATCAGCCGGCTCGTCGCGGAGCCGGTGGATCAATTGCGCGCCGCCAGCAAGGCCGTGGCGGCGGGGCGACTGGATGTCGAGGTTCCTCTGAAGCGGGCCGACGAGTTCGGCGCGCTCATCGGCGAGTTCAATGGGATGGTCGCCGGCTTGCGCGAGAAGGAACGCCTCCGCAAGTCCTTCGGCGTGCACGTGGGGCGCAAGGCGATGGAACAGATCCTCGCCCGCGATCCGGGGCTGAGCGGCACCGAACAGAACATCACGGTGATGTTCGTGGACATCCGCTCCTTCACCACGCTCGCGGCCGATCGCGCGCCGGAAAAGGTCGTCGCGATGCTCAACGAATTCCTGCGGGCCATGGGCCAGGTGGTCGAAGAGGAGCACAGTGGGATGATCAGTAAGTTCCTCGGGGATGGCTTCATGGCGCTCTTTGGCACCGGGAGCAGCGAGGACACCCATGCCGACGAAGCGGTCCACGCCGCTTGGGAAATGATCCTCCGGCTGCGGGTTCTCAATGAACAACTGGCCGCGCGGGGTGAACCCCCTCTGGCCATCGGAATCGGGATCAATACGGGGACTGCCATCGTCGGCAGCATCGGCTGGGCGGAGCGGCTGGAGTTCACCGCCATCGGGAACACCGTCAATCTCGCTTCCCGCATCGAGGGCCTGACCAAGGTGGTGGGAGAAACGGTGATTATCAGTGAAGCGACGCGGGCGGCCCTGCAATTTCCGACGATGCTCAAGCAGTTACCCATGCAATGGGTCAAGGGCGTGGACACGCCGCTGACCGTGTGGGCGCTCGCGATCGATTCCCGATCTACATAGTTTCCCTATCCCAAATTACAGGGCGCCCCCGGGTGCATGGCCGATGGGGCCGGGTTACGAATGGGTACATGCAAACGACGATTGCTCATTTTCTCCGCGTAATCCCCCGTGATGTCACCGTGATTTGCGGTTCCCAGTCGATCAGCCTGAGCTACGCACAGCGCTCGGCGCGCGGACGCTGCACCGCCCAGACCGACCTGCCGTATGAAATCGGCCTCGATAACCTGCGCGAGCGGCTGAACCACTTTCGTTTCCGGGTGGCCCGCCTCCGCTACGAGGCCAGCCGGTCCTAGCCCCCCTTTCTTTCCAAATCTCGAGCGCAAGCGATGAGACTCTGAACCACCCTCCAGAGCCCCCCGCAGAGAGCGCCTCATCGCCGGGCGAGCCGTAAAGGTTCCCCGGCGTTTTTCTTTCGGGGTGTTTGCTGCTGCCGAACGCTGACCTATTTGCGCGATGATTTCGTTTTGGGGGATCGGCCTTTTCCAGCACCTTCCCAAAGACGCGCTGAGCCGCCGCTGCGCCCTATTCCACAACGGAACGTCACTTGCGCTTCGTTTTAGCCTAAAAAGGGAGATGGGAATAACCGCGGATTTCGCGGATGGCGCGGATTCAAAGGGATCCGGGCGCCAAGACGTGCGAAAGCACTCACCCAATGGGAGTAGGTGAGAATCCTCGTTCGTGTCTCCTTATCCGCGCCATCCGCGAAATCCGCGGTTTCCATTTCCGGATCCAGGTTTAGTCGTTGGCGGTTTGCGTTGGGCCTTGGAAAATCGTCAATTGCGCGGGCGCCGTCTCCATGCGGCGTATCTGTCACGGGCGAAAAATCTGAAATCAGAAAAAGTCATCGGCGATCCATCTCCGCACTTGAGTCCGTTGGAATCAACGAAGTGAGTCACGAATCGCTCGAAATTCTTCCGAATTTCGGCGTCTTACCAGGTTCCGCCTCGTAATCCCATTCTTCCCACAGCTTGAGAAGGCTCTCCAGTTTCGCGTCCACGCAGGTTTAACTTAAGCAAATGCGTCTAGGGGGTTTTTCTCGTCTTTTCGCCTAGGCTCCAACAAGTGCCACGTCTCAAACGTGGCCCGAAGATTTAAAATGAACTCGTCCATGAACCCAAGCTGTTCTCGAATCGCGGCTTCAAGTTTTGGATTCTCCTTTTCTTTGGTGATCAGGGCCACTCCAAGCATTTCTCCCTGAGAGATAAGGTGGCACAAAAAACCTCGATGCACCCGATCCGCATTTGGAAATGGGGATTCCTGCAAAAAAACCTCAGTTTCAAAGTTCCGAAGGATCTGAACCTGCTTTCGCCACGCCTCAAACTGTGATTTCCACTCAGTCAAAGGATCAACGACCTTTGCCTGAGTCTTTTCGAGAAGATCTTCCCAAGTTCCCACTTGGAAACGTTCGCTCAATTCTGGAGCTGGAGCAGGCATATTCGAAATATCGGGAATCAGCGGGGTTCGTCAACAAAACCAAAATTCTAAATTTTGATTCTACATGGCGTGTCTATAGCCTCCATGACCAATCTAGCCAGCACCCGGGCGCGGGTTTCCCGACTGACGTGGCCTCTGGATCGCCTAAACCGCTCTACGCCAGGACGTCGCGGATCACCTTGCCATGCACGTCGGTCAATCGGCGTTCGATGCCGTTGTGGTAATAGCTCAGGCGCTCGTGATCGAGGCCGAGCAGGTGCAGGATGGTGGCGTGCAGGTCGTAGATGGTCGCGACGTTTTCCACCGCTTTATGCCCGAGCTCATCGGTGGCGCCGTAGCTGAAGGCCCGCTTGACGCCCGCACCCGTGAACCACGCCGTGAAGCCATTGGGATTGTGGTCGCGTCCGCTGGCGCCTTTTTGAAAGGTGGGCATCCGCCCAAACTCGGTGCACCAGACGACCAGCGTGTCTTCGAGCAAGCCGCGCTGCTTCAGATCGGTGATCAGGGCGGCGGCCGGTTTGTCGAAGATCGGCGCGTGGATGTCGTACTGTTCCTTGAGCTTGCGGTGTCCATCCCAGTTCCCCACGCCCTCCCCCATGGCATAGGCGCCGTTGAAGAGCTGGACGCACCGGACGTTGCGCTCGAGGAGGCGCCGCGCGAGCAGACAGTTCCGGGCGAAGCCGCTCCGAACCGGATCGGGATCGTCCGCCCCGTAGGCGGCCAGGGTGGCGGCGGATTCCTTCGACAGGTCGCTGACCTCGGGAACCGAGAGCTGCATTTTGGCCGCGAGCTCGTAGCTGGCGATGCGCGCGGAGAGTTCGAAGTCGCCCGGGAACTTTTCCAGGTGACGCTCGTTGAGCATCTTCAGGACGTCGCGCGCGGCCGCATCGCCAGCGGGCGCGGCGAGATTGTAGATGGGTCTCTTGACGTTGAAGGCGGTGCCCTGGAACACCGCGGGGAGGAATCCGTTGGCCCAGTGGTTGACGCCGGCCTGCGGGACGCCGCGGGGATCGGGAATGGCGACAAAGGCGGGCAGGTCGTCCGCCTCGGAACCGAGTGCATAGCTGGTCCACGAGCCGATGCTCGGAAAGCCGTCGAGCGTGAAGCCGGTGCTCATCTGGTTTTCGGCGGGGCCGTGGGTGTTGGACTTGGCCGTCATCGAGTGGACGAAACACAGGTCGTCGGTCAATGCGGCGAGGTGCGGGAACAAGTCGGACACCATCTTACCGCTCTGCCCGCGCGGCTTGAACTCGTAGAGCGGGCGCACGAGGTTTCCATTCTCGCCCTGGAAGGTGAGGAAATTCTCCGCGGCGCCGGGCATCGGCTGGCCGTCCATGCGCGCGAGCTCAGGCTTCCAGTCCCAGGATTCGAGATGGCTGCACGCGCCCGAGCAGAAGATCACGAGCACACGCTTCGCCTTGGGGGCGAAATGCGGCGCGCGGGCGGCCAGCGGATTATCGGGACGAATGACCGGGCGGATGGGAGTGTGCTCCGCACCGAGGAGGCGCTGTTTGGAGAGCAGGCTGGCGAGGGCGATCCCGGCCAGGCCGGTGCCGGCGTGCTCGAGGAAGGAGCGCCGATTCAGCAGGCGGCGGCCAGCGTGGGAGGGCGCGGGATCGGTCATGGGATGAAAAGGAATTCGTTGGCGTTGAGGAGCACGCGGCAGAGCACGGGCAGCCCTTCCTGGTTCGCGAGCTGGGCGCAGACGCGCGCTTCGTCAGCGGCCGGCTCACGCAAGACGGTGAGTTGGAACGCGCGTTTGATTTGTGCGGCGAGGTTTTCGTCACCCCCTTCACGGCGCAACCGCGCGGCAAACAATTCGGCCTGCTGATTGACAAAGCCGCTGTTGAAAAGATCCAGCGCCTGGAGCGGCGTGGTGGACCGGGCGCGATGCGGTGAAGACTGGCCGGCATCCGGGCAGTCGAAGGCTCCGAACGTCGAGTCCTGCGCCATGCGCACCTTGGTCTGATAGACCATCCGGCGCCATTCTGCCGGGCCGTATTCGGGCTTGGGATCATAGACGCGCACATAGTTGGAATTAGGCGCGAAGACACTGTAGCCGGGGCCGCCCATGCGCAGGTCGAGCACGCCGGAGACCGCAAGCATGGAATCGTGGATCGCCTCGGCTTCCAGCCGCCGCGGCGGGAAGCGCCAGAGCAATCGGGTCGCGGCATCCTTTTGCAGGCCCTTCGGCTCCGGCGCGCTGGCCTGTCGCCAGGTGGCGGAGGTGACGATCAGGCGTTGGAGTTCCTTGATGCTCCAGCCGTGGCTCATGAATTCGTCGGCCAGCCAGTCGAGCAATTCGGGGTGGCTGGGCCGGGCGCCGTTGCGGCCGAAATCGTTAGGCGTGCTGACGATGCCTTCGCCGAAATGATGCTGCCAGATGCGGTTGACGAGCACCCGGGCGGGGAGCGGATTCTGGCGATCGCCCAGCCACTGCGCGAAGGCCACGCGGCGGTCGCGGTCCGGCGCCTCCACCGGCAGATGCAAGGAGACCCCGATCGCCGTGACCGCCCCGGGACCGACCTGCTCGCGCCGTTGCGACGCCTCGCCGCGATATAATTTGAAGGTCGGCCCCGGCTGTTCAAATCGTCCCGCGTAAACCATCGAAGCCTCGGTCACCGCCCGCAGTTCTTTCTCGAGATCCTTGGCCGCGCCGCTGGCCGCATGCCACGCCGCCAGCCGGGCATCCTCCAGGCCGGGCGGAATCTGAGGAGCCGCGGCCTTTTCATCGACGTAGGTCGCCCGGTCGCCGGACGCCGCCACGGTCTGCCATTCGCCCAGGTCATCGGCGACTTCGATTCGATATTGCACGGGCAGCCGGTCGCGAAATTTCAACTCGCGGTCGCGTCCCCACCGCACCACGTCGATCGTCTCCGGGCGGGCCAACTCCACCTGCACCCAGCCATGGCCCCGGGTGTTGGATATCCAGCTTCGATCATTCCCGTAGGCGCCATCGTTGAGATGCTCCAGCCGATGCTTCGTGGAATCGCGGTAATCGCCGGATGAGGTGACCCGGGCGCCCGCGGAGGCCAGCGCGACGTTGTGACGGTCGGGGCCGGCGGTGAAGACTTCCAATTCATCGAGGCATGGCTCGTAGAGGTTATTGTCGGAGGTCGCGAGGATCGTGAAGCGCAGTTGTTGCGTCTTCACGGGCGCAAACCGGTCCACATTGACGCGGGAATGCACCGGGGCGCGCAGCGCCGATCGCGCGCGACCATCCGCTGACGCCAGCGGCTCGAAATCCAGAAGCTGCACCAGAGCCGTTTCCAACCGGGCGCGAATCGCAGGCGCGTCCTTGCGGTGTTCCTCGGCAGCGGGTGTGGTGAGCGGACGATCCCCATGCCGCACACCGGCGAAGATCGCCTGGATCGCGTAATAGTCGCTCTGCGTGACCGGGTCGAACTTGTGATCGTGGCAGCGGGCGCAATGCAGCGTGAGGCCCAGGAAGGCGCCCCCGGCCCCCGCGATCATCTCGTTGAGTTCGTCCTGCCGCGCCTTGAGTTTCGACTCCTCGTCCTTGCCGACCTGTCCCGGGAGCAGGGCCGCCGCGGCCACGATGAAGCCGGTCGCCGCATCGACCCCGGTGGTATCGCCCGCGAGTTGGTCGAGGATGAAGCGCGGATACGGCGTGTCCTTATTGAACGCCTCAATCACATAGTCGCGATACGGCCAGGCGTTGGCGCGGGGCGTGTTGACTTCGAAACCGTGCGTCTCGCCGAAAGGGATCACGTCGAGCCAATGCCGCGCCCAGCGCTCGCCGTAGCGGGGCGAGGCCAGCATTTCCTCCACGAGCCGCTCGTAGGCATCGGGCCGCGCGTCGGCCACGAAGGCCTCGACCTGCCGGGGCGTGGGCGGCAGACCGTGGAGGATGAGATGGAGCCGCCGGACCAGCGTGCGCGGATCGGCCTCCGGCGAAGGCGTGAGGCCCTTCTCCGCCAGCCGGGCGGCGATAAAGGCATCGATCGGATTGCGCACGCGCACGCGCACGCCCGGGGCCGGGACCGCCGGAACCGCGGGCCGCGCCACGGGCTGGAAGGCCCAATGCGTCTTGCGCGGGTCTTCCAGTGGAGTGCTCGCGCTCTCCGGCCAGACGGCGCCCTGGTCGATCCAGGCGCGCAACAGGCCGATCTGCTCCGCCGTGAGCCGCTCGCCTTTGGGCGGCATGAGCATGTCCTCATCGAGACCGGCGACAAACTTGATGAGGGGGCTCTCGGCGCTGTGCCCCGGCACAATCGCCGCTCCGTGTGTGTCGCCACCCTTCACCGCGATGCTTTTCACGTCCACCCGGTAGCCGTTCTTTTGCTTCTCCGGACCGTGGCACTTCAGGCAGGTGTCGTGCAGGAGCGGCTGGACGTCGGCCACGAAATCCACGGGCCGCGTGGCGGGCGGCGGCAGCTCTTTGGCCGGGGCTGGCGCCATGGCGATCGTCAACGCGCAGAAAAATGGAACGGGGAACGACAGTTTCATTGATAGGGATTGCCCGCCTCGAACAGGCCATGGATCTCGGCATCGGTGAGGGCGCGTTTCAAGAGCACCAGTTCATCCAGCCGGCCGCTGAGAATGCGCTCCTGGCGATTCCAGTTGCCCACGCGGGCGGGACCGAGCACGGCGGGGAGGCCGGCGAGCAAGGCCACTTCGTTGTCAAACTCGCCGTCGATATAGAAGCGCACGGCCCGGCGGGCGGCGTCATAGACCGCGGCGAGATGGGTCCAGCGACCCGTGGCCGCCGTGACCAGCCGGCTGGATTCCGGGTACTGATTGCGGCTTTGATCGACACACTGCACGCCGTAAAACGCGAGACGCATCCGCTGGTTCTCGGCGACCATCCAGTGCACCTGCCCGGGCTGGCCCCAGCCATTCGTATGGAGCAGCGAATTGATGGCGCGCGGGACGCGGTCGAGCCGCACCCACACGGCCAGCGTCAGCTCATTAGTCGTGCCGGTAAACTCGACGGGCACAAAATCGCCCGGTTGCGTGAACTCGACCGCGCGTGAACCCGGCCAGCGGCCTTGCGCCCAGCGGAATTCGCCGCCCTGCACCGCGTCGAAATCGAGGGCGGCCAGCCAGGCCGGATCGCGTTGCAAGGTCGCCAGCGCCTGCGCACCCCGGGCGGGACGGCCGGCATGCCAGCCGGCGGCCAGTTGCTCCAATTCCGGCGCGTGAATGAAGGCCGCGGAGCGGAGTTCGCGGGACGAGGCCGTGCCGGACTGCAACGCCAGCGCCTGGTCGGTCTTGACGCTCCGCTTTTCCGAGGCGCCACCGGCGCTGGCCATCACCTCTCCTTTGAAAACGTGGACCTCCGACGCGCCGCTCTTCGGCACGTCCACCCCGAATTTCGTCCCGAGATCGATCACCTCGCCGGAAGGCGTGAGAATGGTGAACCCCTTCGCCCCGGGCGGCGCTTCCGCCGCTGCTTTGCCGCGGGTGAGATGCAGACGCTGCGCGGATTCGAAGCGGAACTCGGCGGGCGCCTCGATGACTACCGTCACGCCGCGAGCCGTCGTCAGCTCCACCGAGCCCTTGGCCAGCCTCCGCACCTCGTTCCGCAGTGCGCTGCCTTCGCTGAGAAGCGCGCCATCGGCAAACTCCGCACCGGCGCTCCGCACGAGGCGGGCATAGGCTGCATCCGCAGGGCCGCGGCCGTTGCGGAGCGTCGTGAAATAGATCAGCGCCAGGGCTCCGGCGAGGGCACACGCGGCCGCGATCTTCCACCAGTGGACCGGCCGCTGGCGGGGGAACGGGAGGATTCGGCGCTCCGGCAGCGCGGTTTCCGCGGGCAGAAAGAGCGAGTTGTCCGAGGCCAGGCGCGCGTGCAGTTCCACCGCATACAGGTAGGCATCGCGGGCCGGCGCGTGGGTGCGCAGGACCTCCGCGAGCGCCTGCTGCTGGGTGTCATCGGCCGTTCCCTCGCAGAGGGCGGCGAGGGCCGCGTCGAATTCCGGCGATGGATAGTTCACGTCCCGCCTCCTTCCGCGTGGAGCGCCCGCGTCACGCAATCGAACAGCGCCTGGCGGATGCGCTGCAGGGACTTGTAGATGGCCTCGACGCTGCGACCCTCCTGCTCCGCCAGTTCTTCCACAGGCTGGCGCACATAGTAGTAGCGCTCCACCGTCTGCCGCTGCTCCGGGGCGAGCTTGCGCAGGCAATTCGCCAGGTGCGAAAAGCGCCGCTCCATCTCCTCGCCCAAGGCGGCCCGTCGCTCCACGAGCGCGTCCACGAGGCTGTCATCGAGCAAGGCCCCCCAGCGCTGGTCGCGCCGGAGGAATTGGCGCGCCTCCAGCAGCGCGAAACGGCAGGCCCAGGGGGTGAAAGGCTGGGCCGGATCGTATTGCTCGAATTTCCTCCACAGCGCGACGGCGGTCTGTTGCACCACGTCCTGGGCATCGGCGATCCGCGGCACGAGGACGGCCACGTAGCGAAAAATCTCCTTCTCGCTCCCCAAAAACAGGCGCATGAACCGGGCGTGCGCATCCAGCGCGGCGTCGGCCTGGGCGGAATCTTCGGGAAGCGGCATGGGGTTACTCTCACCTCTACTCGTGACGAGAACGGAAAATTGGACAAACATTCTCGCGCCGCGAACCCAAAAAGGTTGTGCTCAGGGCGATTTGCCATCGCGCCGTATTCCCAGCCCTCCCCACCCTATGATCCCTCCAGACTCCCTGACCCGCCGTCAATTTGTGCAAACCTCCGCGCTCGCGGCCGCCGCCCTGGCCACGACGGCTACGCGGACCCAGGCCGCCCCGGCCGCAGCCCCGTGGAAGATCCTCGCGTTTACCAAGCCTTTCTCCCAACTCAGCCCGGATGACACCGCCGACCTCGTGGCCGACGTGGGCTGGGACGGTGTCGAATGCGCGGTCCGGGTGAAGGCGGGGCACATCGCTCCCGAGCGCGTGGAAGAGGATCTGCCGAAGATGTTCGAGGCCCTGAAGAAACGCGGCAAGGAACTCGGAATCGTGACGACCGAGATCACGAAGGTCGATCCGCTCGCCGAGAAGATCCTGCGGACCACCGCCAAACTCGGGATCAAGAGGTATCGGCTCGGTACCGAAAGATACGTGAAGGACAAGCCCGTCCCGGATACCGTCCGTGAAGTGGGCGCGGCGCTCAAGGATCTCGCCGCGCTGAACCGGGAACTCGGCCTGCAAGGCGGCTGGCAGAATCACTCCGGCGCCGATCGCGTCGGCGCCCCGCTGTGGGACGTGTGGACCATGCTTCGTGACCTCGACCCGAAATACATCGGGGTGTGCTTCGACATCGGTCACGCGACGCTGGAAGGCGGTCTGTCGTGGCCCGTGCAAGCACGGCTGCTGGAGCCCTACTATGTGGCGGTCTATCTGAAGGATTTCTATTGGGAAAAGTCGGAGAAAGGCTGGGAGCCGCGGTGGTGCAAATTCGGCGAAGGAAGCGTGCAGAAGAGCTTTCTGACCAATCTGAAGAAGAGCGCATTTGCGGGGCCGCTCTGCCAGCATCACGAATACAAGGACCTCGGCACGGGCGCGGAGATGATCGGGAATATGAAGAAGGATCTGGCGAAGTTGCGGGAGTGGTTGGGGTGAGGGCGGAAGGAAACTCCACTGCTGCGTGCCAACTTACCCTATTACCCAATGAAAAGTTTTTCATGGGCCGCGAGAACCTGTTTGGCCGACGGGGTGTCCCGGAGGGACTGGAGAAGTTAGCCCCGGGTCACTGGAACGGAGCGACAGGACCGAGGAGGCGGAGGGGACTAGAGGGGGTTGGCGGACGGGCGAGAACCGCGCCAGCGAGTCCCGCGAAACGGGGTGGTCGCGGCGGCGACCATCAACGGAGTGTAACGAGCGGACACCCGGGGTTCTACCAACACAGCGCCACTCCATCCGTCCCGGCCTCCTGGCCGCATCGCACCCCTCTCCCTCGGAGATGCGGCTTCGCCGGGACGGATGGAGCATTCGCTTTTGGGTGGATACCCCGGGTATTCGCTCGTTACACTCGCTCGACCCGGGGCTAATAGCTGTGACCCCTCCGGGGTCTTTAAAGCTCAGAACTCGCCTTCCGGTCACTGGTGAAGTAGGGATCCGCAAAGACGGCGGAGATGACTTGAATGCTCATTGCGCACCTCCCACGGGCTGGCCCTGGATGAAGCCGCGCAGGCTGGCGGCGTCTTTCGGCCGCAGGTATTCGGCGGTGGCGTTGGGTGCTTCGATGTTCGTGCTCATACACCCGTGCCGTGGGTACGTTTTTGCGTAAGGATCAAGCACATATTTCCACGCAAGACGGCGCGGAGATGACGTTTCGCTTCGGCGGCTGCTTTGGCCCGCGATGCGCCCGAGGAGCGGCGGTTTCCCTACCGCCGAACCCCCAAACCGCGGCGGAGCCGCCAATCTTCGCGATGTGATTTCCAACAACTTACAGATCAGGGCCGAATATTTGGCGGCTCCGCCGCGGTTTTAGGTCGGGCTCGCCCGTCTACCAACCCCCTCTATTCCCCTCCGCCTCCTCGGCGGTAGGGAAACCGCCGCTCCTTGGGCTGCTCGCCGCGATGGGGCGTGAGAGCGAGGAACCGGTTGTTCAGTTCCGGGAGCGATCCGACGGGCAATTCACCACGTCACCTTTCCAGCAGCCTCGACGTATTTCGCGCGGGAGGATTCCGGCAGGAAGCCATCGTGAATCAATTGCTCGACGGTCTCGGCGACCTTCTGGCGATATTTCTCCGGCGTGTCGTAGCGGCGGGTGAGTTCGTCTTTGCCGAGGGGCTCGGGCTTGTAAGAGCCGTTATCGAGCGGGAGATACCGGGCGATCGGGACGGCGGCGGGAGGCAGCCGCACGCCGCCCAGGGCGATGCCGAGATCGTCTGCCGCCGGGGAATCGGCGGTCTCCGCCGGGAGGTGTTTCACCCGGGAACTGTCGCTTTTCTCCAGCGTGAAGGTTCGGCTGGCGGGCGGCGTCTTGCCGTCGCAGACCCACGCCTCGAGCACGGCGGACAAGGGCACGAGGCATTCGCCCCAGGGGACAGTCCCGGCACCGCCATGGCCACCGAGGGGAAAATCGTAAACACGGACATTCTCCGGGACCGACCCGCGGCGGGACATGTAGGCCATCATCTGGAAGTATTCGCTCTCGGCATTCATCGCGATGACGCGCGCGCCGGTATGCGCGGCGGCCATCAGATCCGACCACGCGAACGGCGCGTGGACGGTCTCCGGGCTAAAGGTGCCGCCGGAGCCGGGATCGGAATCCGGGCGGAAGACATCGAGATAGCCGGCCCGCGCGCCGTTGGGCAGGAATCCATCGAAAGCCTGGCCCTGCGGTGCGGTGTTCAAGCCGCTAACGAGAAAGGTGCGCATGAATCGGCCGCTCTGGCTAACACCGTTGCAAAAAGCGAAATGGACTTTCCCCGCCACAGGATTGGGCGCTGGCTCCGTGCCCGGCGAATACCGCAGGAAGGTGACAAAATCCCGCACGACCACCATGCCATAGGCTTGGGGGAGCGGGCCTTCGAAGGCGCTGAATTTGAGCTGGGGTTTCGGCTCCTTGACATTCACGGCCTGCCAGGCGCACCAACCATACGCGCCGCCGCGATTGAGGACCGCGGTGCGGATGGACCCTGCGTCGCCACCGCGATTGAGCACGTTGAACCAGAACCGGCCATTGAAGTTCTCGGTCGGGACCCACAATTCGAAGTCCGTTTCATAAGTCAACCCGGCGCACTTTTCGAGGGTGGGCACGGACTCGTTGCGAGTCGCCGTTCCGGAAACCACGCCCGCGATGTGACGGATGCGATTGGCGCCCGCGGTCGTTTCGTCCTTGGTAATCCGGACACCGGTCACGTCGGCCCGCGCGTTGGCGGGACCGAACAGAATGCCCGTCGCAAGCATGCCGGTAATGGCCGCCAACGAGATTGCAAATGGAACGCAGCGGAACGGAGGAAGATTTTTCATGGAGGCGAAAGTCAATATGGGAAAGGCGGCGGAAGTAGTGTTGTCACAGTGACCAGCCAGCCCGGTATTCCTTGTGGACGTATTGGTCCAATTCGGGCGCGTTCTTCACTTTCTGATTCTCACCGTCCCATTCCAGCCGGACGCCCGGCGCGCGCAACGCCAATACGCCCAGCAGCACAGTCTCGGTGAGCGGACCCGCGTAGTCGAAGTTATCCACCGGGCGCTTCCCCCCCTGGCAGGCCTGGTACCACTCCTGGTAATGGCCCGGAGAACGCTCGATGGTCTTGGGAACGGCGCCGGCTTGTTCCGTCAATGATTCCGGCAAGAGCTTGGGCATGCCGCCGTGCGAGCCGTGATACATCTTGCCTTTGCTGCCAACGTAGAGGACGCCATTGTCCGGCGACCGCTGACCGGCAGGCATCTCCGGCGGAGTCGGCGGCATGAGCCCGCAGTCGTACCAGGTGAGCCGCACGGGCGGGAGTGCGCCGCGCGCAGGGAAATCGTAGGTGATGATCGCGGCGATCGGGTAGGAGTCAAAGTTGCGTTCCTTCTTGGTGATGAACGAACCGTCGATCGTGATCCGGGATTCGATGGTCGCCGGCGCGCCGAGATTCAAGGCCCACACCGGATGGTCGATAATGTGGCACCCCATGTCTCCGAGGGCGCCCGTGCCAAAGTCCCACCAACCCCGCCAGTTATGGGGAACGTAGGCCGGGTGGTAAGGCCGTTCGCGCACCGGGCCGAGCCAGAGATTCCAGTCGAGTGTGGCCGGCACCGGCGGCGTGTCCGTCGGGCGGGTCATCCCCTGCTTCCACCAACCCGCCGGCCGATCCGACCAGCAGTGGACCTCGCGCACTTCGCCAATGAGGCCGGCTTGAATCCACTCGTTCGTGAGGCGCGAGCCCTCCGAGCCATGACCTTGATTTCCCATCGATGTGACCACGCCCGCCTGGTGCGCGGCCCCGGTAAGGGCCCGGCATTCGTGAAGCGTGTGGGTCAACGGCTTTTGCACATAGACGTGTTTCCCCGCCTTGATGGCCGCCATCGCGGCCACCGCGTGAATATGATCGGGCGTGCCGACCGAGACGGCGTCGATATTCTTCGCTTCCTTCTCGATCATCTCACGAAAATCCTTGTAGCGCCGCGCGTTCGGATGGGCCGCAAACGTCGCCGCCGCACGGGTTTCATCCACGTCGCAAAGCGCCACGTATTCCGCCCCGAGTTTGGTGAGAGTGGCGATGTCCGATCCGCCCATGCCCCCGCATCCGATCCCGGCCATCCGCACGCGTTGCCCGGGGGGCGGAGTGTCGGCCTGCTGGCCGAAGATGGGCCGGGGCGCGATCGTGAAGGCGGCGGCGGCCGCGGCTTTCGACAGGAAGGCGCGCCGTGAAGGATCAGCAGAACGGTGGTTCGAATGGTTGGTCATGGGGGACAGTTGTGGAATTGAGATGGGGCCTCACGGACGGTGGACGGGCAAGGCGCAAATCGGGGGGCCGGAGGATAAAGGGGGAGCGGCGCGATTGGCACACGCAAGTTCTTCCTCGTAGCCGCCCATGCCCCGACCGCCAAGCACGAAGCCGTGCCGGACTCACAGTCCGTGGCAGTTTAGCAGCGTGGCGCGAGATTGGGTCCCCGCGTTCAGAAAGCGCGGGTGGATCGCGTTCTCCGCAACGCGATGGGAAAAAGAATCGCGGCTCCGCCGCCCATCTTTGCCATCGTCTTCGGACTGGAGCGGAGCGACAGGACCGAGGAGGCGGAGGGGACTAGAGGGGGTTGGCGGACGGGCGAGAAACGCGGAGCGAGCCCGATAGGGCGATCGCGGAGGCGATCGTCAAAAGCGGATCCACCCGCGCTGCCTGCTTTTCAGCACTTCACAAAACACGGTCATTGGCAGCGGAGCGCGTGAGCGTGAGCGTGAGCGGGAGCGAACAAAGCGGAGTCGAAGCACTGCCGAGCGCCATCCGATGCTCCGGCCGCTCCACCTCCCGTGGGATTTCGCCCAAAAAAGCAACTCGCCGGTGCGCCCTCCAATGGGAGAAACGTCACCGGCGAGCGTCACCTACCAACATTATCAACAAGCTGTGCGCACTCTGTTCCCACTATTTTCCGCCACCACCAGTTCCCCCCCCCCCGCCCGCGCCGCCAACGGAACCCCCAACACATCCACCTATACCCGCCAGCCCCACCCCAACGATAGTCGATCCCCCCCCCGTACCGCCGCCCCCTTGCGCAACCGCGTT
>JBBRPL010000097.1:0-30327 GCA_038228205.1 Chthoniobacterales bacterium | reverse complement strand
TTTCCTGACTACGGCAAGCTCGCCCACCTGAATCTCGACGAGTTGCGCCCCACGGGTCGCATCCAAAACGACGAGTATGAAAAGGAAAACGTTGGCGACTTCGCGCTGTGGAAGGCCTGGGACGAGGCGGACGGCGACGTTTTCCTTTTCATACTCGTCGTTTTGGATGCGACCCGTGGGGCGCAACTCGTCGAGATTCAGGTGGGCGAGCTTGCCGTAGTCAGGAAACTTCGCGAGGCGGAAATAGACGGAGCGATCCTCGGCCTGATACGCGACGCCCTGCTCCTGCAATTGCGCGATCATCGCGATCATTTTGGCAATATACCGATCCTCCGTGGCCGCCGGGTAGTGCGCGGCGGGCTTGATCCGCAACGTTTCCACGTCTTCGAAGAAGGCGCGTTTGAACTGGCCGGTGAAGTCCGCCAGCCGCATGCCGAGCTGCCGGCAGCCGCGGATGGTCTTGTCGTCCACGTCGGTGAGATTCATCACGCGCTCCACACTGTAGCCACGTGCTCCGAGATGGCGCTCGAGCAGATCCTCGAAGAGATACGCGCGGAAGTTTCCGATGTGGGCGTGGTTATAGACCGTCGGTCCGCAGGTGTACATCTTCACGCTCTTCCCCGCCGGGTCGAGTGGCGTGAAGGATTCGAGTTCGCGGGTGTAGGTATTAAAGAAACGGAGCGGCATGCTGGGCCGTTGAAGAAACCGTAGAACGGCGTGGGACGAAAGTCATTTGTCCATCTCGACGCTGGCCACGGCCATGGCGGCGATGCCTTCGCCGCGTCCGAGAAAACCCATCCCTTCATTGGTTGTCGCTTTGACACCGACGCGAGGGGATTCGAGACCCAGGGCGGCGGCGAGGTTGGCTCGCATGGCGGCGACGTGGGGGCTGATTTTTGGTTCCTCAGCGATGAGGGTGGAGTCGATGTTGACGATGCGGCCGCCCTTTTTCGTGACGAGAGCGGCGGCCTTGCGCAGGATCTCCAGACTGCTGATCCCGCGGATCGATTGATCGGAGTTCGGAAAGTGGAAGCCGATGTCGCGCTCGCCGATCGCTCCCAGAACGGCGTCGGCGATGGCATGCGCGAGGACGTCGGCGTCGCTATGGCCATCGAGGCCATGGGTGTGCGGGATTTCCACGCCGCCGAGGATGAGCGGTCGTCCTTCGATGAAACGATGCACGTCGTAACCAATGCCGGAGAGAGTCATGACCGCACCTCCAGGTCGAGGAGCCCGCTCGAGGCGCGGACGCTAATCTTGTCGGGATGGTCCTCGCGGGGCGCCATCTCGAATTTGCCGCCCGCGGTTTCGACGAGCAATTTGCCCGCGGCGACATCCCATAGGCTCACGCTCGATTCGATATAGGCGTCGAGGCGGCCGCAGGCGACATAGGCCAGGTCGAGGGCGGCGCTGCCCATCATGCGGCACTTGCGGGCGCGTCCGACAAAGTATTCCAGGACAGGCAACCCGGCGGCGATGGTCGTCTTCGATTTGGCAAAGCCGATGGAGAGCACGGCGTCCTTGAACTGGTTGCGCTTGCTCACCTGGATCTCCTTCCCGTTGAGCGTTGCCGGTTTCCCGCGTTCCACCTGCCAGAGTTCATCGCGCATCGGGTCGTAAATGACGCCGAGGATGATCTCGCCGCGCTCGCGGAGGGCGATCGAGATGCAGAAATGGGGGATCCCGTAGAAAAAGTTCACCGTCCCGTCGATGGGATCTACGATCCACTGAAAGTCGCTCTGCTGGTTCCCGGCGATGCCTTCCTCTCCGTAGATGGCGTGTTCCGGGAAGCGGCCCAGCAGCAGGCTGGTGATGAGATCCTGGGAGCGGACGTCGAGGTCGAGCTTGATGTCGTGGTCCGCAAATTCGTTGACGTCCAGGGTCGTGCCGAAGTTTGCGCGGAGCAGTTCACCGGCGGCACGGGCGGCCTGCACGGCAGTTTCGAGATACGAGGATTGCATGGGCGAATGGAGAATCCGGATAGTCCACAAAACAAAACGGGAGGAGAAATGAATTCTCCTCCCGTCTGTTTAAGTGGCAGGGGTCTGCTTACTTTTTCTTCGCAGCTTTCTTGGCCGGAGCCTTCTTGGCTGGCGCAGCTTTCTTGGCCGCTGGCTTTTTCGCCGCTAGTTTTTTCGGTGCAGCTTTTTTCGTGGTTTTCTTAATTGCCATCGATAATCCCCCCTTTCAATCCGCAGTTGCGGGTCGCAGGAAATTTTTGAGAGTTAGTGATGAATGTCATCTCTCGTTGCGTTGGTGTTGGGTAATGAAGATGTGCGAAAGCGTCAACGAATTTTTTCTTGCGCGCATTGAAAATTTGTCGTTCGCGCGCGGCTTTTAGCTCTCTAGATTTGCGCCGCGCTGCGCCGCGCGATTTTGGAATGTCGTGCGAAGCCTTTGTTTATCGGCATCGCGGGATGGTGATGTTTTTGCGCGCGATTTTTTTGCGCGCGCAAATTGGCGCGGAAGCGCGCCAAAAAAAATCTGCGTTATTTTTTGCGCGCCATGATCTCCGCGGCGCGTTCCACGATGTCATCGACGCTCCACAAGCGTCCGAGACCTTCGTACCCGCACGCGAGCAGACCCGCCTCGGGGCCGATGAACTCCACGCCGCGCGCCGTGAGCACCTCGACATTGTGCCGCGTCGCGGCGTGCTGCCACATCTTCCCATTCATCGCGGGAGCGATGAGGACGGGCGCGAGCGTGGCGAGGGCGATCTCGCCAATCGCGTTGCCGGCCAGGCCGACCGCGAGTTCGGCGATGATGTTGGCGGTCGCGGGAGCGATGAGGAGCAGGTCCGCGCGATCCGCGAGATCGATATGGCCCGGCTTCCAGCCGCGGTCTCCGTCGAAGACGCTCGTCACCACGGGATTCTTCGAGAGCGTCTGGAGCGTGAGCGGCGTGATGAACTCCTGCGCGCCGGGCGTCATGGCGACATGCACCTCGAAGCCGCGCTTGCCAAGTTTGCTCACGAGATCGGCCGCCTTGTAGGCAGCGATGGAGCCGGTGACGCCGACGATGATCACGGGCGCGCTCATCACGAAAGCATCATCCGCCGGCTGAGATAGCGCTCCGCACGCATGATGGCGCGGAACTTCTGCAAATCCTCCTCCACGGAACCGCTGATGATCGTATACCGGTAGTCACGCCACACTTCCATCTCCGCGGCGGCATTGCGCAGGCGGATTTCGATCTGTTCCGGGGTCTCCGTGCCGCGTTTGGTGAGCCGCCGCCGCAGTTCATCCAGGCTCGGGGGCATGATGAAGATATCGGCCACCGAGGTGTGAATCTCCGCATGGCCATCGCTGCGGATCTGCCGGGCGCCCTGCACGTCGATATCGATGAGGACATCCACACCGGCGCGGAGCTGCTCGATGACCGCGCCTCGCAGGGTCCCGTAGTAGTTGTCATGGACCCGCGCGTATTCGAGGAACTCCCCGGCGGCCAGTCGCCGTTCGAATTCCTCCATGCTCACGAAATGGTAGTCTTCGCCCTCGATCTCGCCGGGCCGGGGCACGCGGGTGGTGCACGAGACGGAATAGATAAAGTCGGGTGTCTGCCGCAGCGCATTGAGCAGGGTGCTCTTCCCCGCGCCGGAGGGCGCGGAGACGACGAAGAGAATGCCGAGGCGCTGGAACTGGCGCGGTGGGGCCGTGGCGGGCTCGATGGGGGACGGGCTATTCAATGTTCTGGATCTGTTCGCGGATTTTCTCCATCTCCGCTTTGCAGGTCACGACCAATTGGGAGATCTCCACGTCGTTCGCCTTGGCGCCGAGGGTATTGAATTCGCGCCCGATCTCCTGGCACATGAACTCCAGCGTGCGACCGACGGGTTCGTTCTTGCGCAGGTGATGGGCGAACTGCGCGAAATGGCTCTCCAGCCGGGTCAACTCCTCGGAGATGTCGGATTTATCCGCGAAGAAGATCACTTCCTTGACCAGGCGCTCGTCGTCGAAGGAGAGGGCGATGCCCGCGCGTTCGATCCGTTCGTGGAGCGATTGGCGGTGGCGCTTGAGGACGCCAGGCTGAAGCTGGCGGATCTTGCGGACCGAGCCGCGCACCTCCTTGAGCCGATGAATCAAGTCCTTGGCCAGGTGCTTCCCTTCGTGCTCGCCCATCTTCACGAGATCGGCGAGCGCTTCCTTGAGCGACGCCTCGACGTGGGGCCAGGCTTCGTCGATCGATATCTGCTCCTCGGGCAACCGGAGCACCCCCGGCGCCCGGAGGACCGTCTCGATGTTGATCTCGCCCACGGCCTTCAGCTCCTTTTGGAGGTCGAGCATCGCGCGGTAATAGGTCCGCGCGAGATTGGTATCCAGCGCGAGGTTCTGGGCCGCGGACGTGCTCTGGTGGCAGGCGATCACGACGTTCAGCCGTCCGCGGGAGACGGCCGCATTGATCAGATCGCGCACGCGCGGCTCGAGCTCTGTCAGTTCGCGCGGCAGCGTGACCACCACGTCGCTTTGTTTCCGGTTCACCGAATTCAATTCGACGCTGAACTTGCTGCCATTGTGGACGCTCTGGCCGCGTCCGTAGCCGGTCATGCTGCGCATCGCTATTTGAGCAGATACTCCGCAGCCTGAGCGACATCCTTGTCGCCGCGGCCGGAGAGATTGACGATGATCAAGTCATGGGCGGCCATTTTCGGCGCGACTTTCAGGACATGCGCGATGGCGTGCGACGACTCGAGAGCCGGGATGATGCCTTCGATGCGCGCCAGTTTCTGGAAGCCGTCGAGTGCCTCGTCATCGGTCGCGAAGTCATAATCCACGCGGCCCTGGTCACGCAGGTAGGCGTGTTCCGGCCCGATGGCGGCGTAGTCCAGGCCCGCGGATACGGAATGGGTGAGCTGGATCTGGCCATCGTCATCGGCGAGCAGGAAGGTCTTGGTGCCTTGCAGCACGCCCAGCTTGCCCCCCTGGAAACGCGCCGCGTGGTCGCCATTGCGGATGCCGCGGCCGCCGGCTTCGATGCCGATCATCTTCACATCGGGGTCATTGAGGAAGGGCCAGAACAGTCCGATGGCGTTCGAGCCGCCGCCGACGCAGGCCACGAGCAGATCGGGCAGCCGGCCTTCGCGTTCCATGATCTGCCGCCGCGCCTCGTCGCCGATGACGCGGTGAAAATCACGCACCATCATCGGATAAGGATGTGACCCGAGGGCGCTGCCGAGGATGTAGTGCGTCGTCCGCACGTTCGTCACCCAGTCGCGCATCGCTTCATTGATCGCTTCCTTCAAGGTCTGCTGCCCGGCGGTCACTTCCACGACCTTGGCTCCGAGGAACTTCATGCGCGCGACATTGAGCGCCTGCCGCCGGGCATCGACGGCGCCCATATAGATAACGCATTCGAGTCCCGCGCGCGCGGCGACCGTCGCCGTCGCCACGCCGTGCTGGCCGGCGCCGGTCTCGGCGATGATGCGCTTCTTGCCCATGCGCTGGGCGAGGAGGATCTGGCCGAGGGCGTTGTTGATCTTGTGCGCGCCGGTGTGGAGCAGGTCCTCGCGTTTCAGGTAGATCTTCGCGCCGCCGAGTTCGCGGGTGAGGCGTTCGGCAAAGTAGAGCGGCGTCGGGCGGCCGGCGTATTCCTGGAGAAGCCATGCGAGTTCGCGCTGAAAGGCCGCATCGACTCGAGCTTTGGCGTATTCAGCCGTCAGCTCGTTCAGGGCGGTCATCAGCGTCTCCGGCACAAACATGCCTCCATACGGTCCGAAATGGCCGTGTTGGTCGGGGAGAGTCGCGAGATCAATCATGGGACGCGCACCCTAGGCGCGGGGTGAAAGGGCTGCAAAGAATTTTAGTGGGTTCGAATGCGAGCGCATGCGATCAGTGGTTCTCCCTCTTCATCTTCATCCGGGCGATGAGCAGCTCCGGAGGATTAAGAGGAAGAGGGAGAGGGAGAGTTCCCTGTCGCCAGGGGAGCACTGGTCTGGGGGAACTTCGTGCTCACTCCGCCGCACAGACCCTCGCGGGTGATGCCCAGTTCCGCGAGGCAAGCGCGGACGCGAGTGCGCTCCTCATCGCGGAAACGATGGAACGGCTCGGCCATGAAATCCTCGCACAGGCCGAGTTCGTGCAGCGCGCATTTCAGGCCCTTGATGAACGCCGAGGCGTGCCGCCCGACGTGATAGAGCGTGCTGGAAATGCGCATCACCTGGGCGTGAAGCGCCGTGGCCCGCGGTAGATCACAGCGGGAGGCGGCTTCATATAGATCCACATACAGGCGCGGGCAAAGATTCGCGCCGCCACAGACACCTCCGTGCCCGCCGAGGAGCACAGATTCCGCGAGCAACTCCTCGGGTCCGACAAGGACGGACCAGTCGGGCCGCGCGGGCAGGAGGCCGATGACCCGGTGAAAATAGATCATGCTCGCGGAACTGTCCTTGAGCCCAATGACGCTCGGCAGATCCATCGCGCGGCGCACGGTCTCGACCTCGAAGATGGTCTTGGTGTGCGTGGGCATGTTGTAGAGGAAGAGCGGCAGCGGCAGTTCGGGCGCGAGGTGCTGGACGAATTCGAGAAGCTCCGGCTGGCTGTTCGGAAAGTAGTAGGGCGGCGCCAGCACGAGGGCCTGCGCGCCAGCGCCGGCTGCGAAGCGGGCCAGGTGCATGGCTTCGACGATCGCCGTGTCGGTGATGCCGACGAGCACCGGCACCCGCCCGGCGACCTGCCGGCAGGTTCGCTCGATCATGGCGCGGCGCACGCGATAGCTGAGACTCGGCGCTTCCCCGGTGGTGCCGAGAACGAAGAGCCCGTGCACGCCCCCGGCGAGGATGTGCTCGATGAGGGCTTCGAGTCCGGCTTCGTCGAGTTCATCACGGGCCCGCAATGGGGTGACGATGGGCGGAATGATTCCGCGGAACTTGAGAATGCTCACGGTGTGGCGCCGCGGGCGCCGGTGAAATCGAGGACCGCGCCTTGCTGGCGCAGGAGACTTTGCAACTCGTCCATGGGCACGCGGCGGGGCGGCACGCCATGCTGGAGGGCGAGATGCGCGGCGTTTCCGGCGGCTTGCCCGAGCGCCATCCACGTCGGTTCCATGCGGATGCTGGAAAAGGCGATATGCGTCGTGCTCGCGGCGACGGGGACGAGGAGGCCGTCCACGCGCGTGGGAATCATGATGCGATACGGAATCAGGTAGGGACGCGTGATGTAATCCAGCATGCCGAGGTAGCCCTCGAGTGCGAGGGTGTCGCCGGGTTGGCGCTTGCGGGTGGGGAAGCAATCAATGGGGAACTCGCCGACGGAGATGGCATCGGGCTGGGGTTTGGGCTCACCGCCTTTGCCGGTGATGTCGTGCTCGGTCAGGGTGTATTCGCCGATGAGGCGGCGGCCTTCGCGCACGTAGAGTTGGAAAGGAAAGTGCGCGCTGTCGGTGAATTCGTCCTTCGGCAACTGGAGTTCGTTGGCCAGCTTGCGGTGCGCCTCGGGCACTTCGGGATCGTTTTGCAGAAACCACAGGAGGCCGAGGCAGAGGCTGCGATGCCGCTCGCAGATGCGCTCGCGAGTCGCGTCGTCGCCGTCGATGTAACCACGGTTCTCCTCGCAAAACGGAAAGCCGAGCGGACGGGGGTTGATGTTCACGTCGGTCTTGTTGTTCGGAATGTCCGTGACGGATAACGCGCGCACGAGCGTGTTGAAGTGGGCGGGGTTGTATCCTCGACCGGGCTTGAAGACCTTCGGACCCGCGAGGCGGCCGGCTTTGAGATCGTCGAAGTAGCCGAGGTAGTTGACGCGGTCGTACCCGGCGGGCGGTTCGGCGAGGCGATGCGCATTCGCGGGGTCCTTGGTCAGGCACAGGCGGTAGGTATAGGCCGGCAGCCGGTCGTCGCCCTGGCCGGTGCTGCCGGCCAGGAATTCGTGCGTCTGGTAGTCGAAATAGACCACGCCCGCGTGCGGTTCGCCAAACTCCGCTCGTGATTCGCGACCAAGCCGGTACTCGGCGCCGGCGGCGGCGTAAAGGTCGCCTTTGTAGGTGGCGTCGATGAAGATCTGGCCGTGGAGCGTGCGAGACTCGCCACTCCCGCGGCTCACGATGTCGATGGTTTTGAGCGTGTTGGATTCCATGCCGGCGGATTTGAGCCGCCAACCTTTCAGCACCATGATCTTCGGCTGCTCGCGCAGCATGGCCTCGAAGACCGCCTCCGCGACCGAGGGTTCGGAGTAGTAACCATCGTGGCAGAGCTTCACGTTTTCGGACTCCGCGCCGTAGTGCTCGACGTAGGTGCGTTGCACGCGCTTCGTAAACTCGACGAATAGTCCGCCGATCATGGCCCGGGTTTCGACATCGCTCTTGCCCAGTCCGCTGGTGACCATGCCGCCGATGTGATCGTGAGACTCGACCAGGGTCACGCTGCGTCCCTGGCGCGCGGCGGCGATGGCCGCGGCGATGCCGCCGGGAGTGCCACCGTAGATCACGACGTCCTGGGCGGTGAGTGGCGATGCGCAGAAAATGCTGATGAGCGCCGAGAGGAGATGTTTCATGGCTTCTTCGGTTCCTCGGGCGTGGTTTCCGCGGGAGCGACGAGCGGTGTGGCTGGCATTTGGACCGCATCCACATCGCTGAGGCGCACCTTGAGCACTTCGATCGCCTGCTTGCCGCCGGCGAAGGCGATGAAAAGACAACCATCGTGCTCGATGACGTGCGGGTAATCGATCCATCGCGCGCCCACGAGATAGATCATCTTGCTAAAAACCATGCCGTCCTCGCTGATGGAGAGCGTCAACGGATCGCGCTTCTTCGGCTTGGGATTGGAGACCAGGACGTAACGTCCATCGCTCAAGCGCAGGCCGCTGATCTTGGAAGTGGCGTCGGGGAAGTTGGATTTGACCGGCGGGCTCCACGTGCGGCCATTGTCCGTGGAGAAGGCGCGGTAGAGAAAGCCGCTGCCCTGATTGTCGCGGAAGACGGCCATCAGGCTTTGATCCGGGAGGATCCACCAGTCCGGCTCTTCGGCTTTCAACGTCGAGTTGGAACCGAGCACGGGAAATGACTCCCATTGGCTCAGCGCCTTCACGCCGCCGACGAGGAAGTGGACGCCGGTCGTCCGGTAGTCGTGCGTCCGGCGGGACATCATCCAGTCGCCCGTGCGCAGCTTGAGCGGGGGAAAGTTGTTGATCGTGTCTTTGAAAACCACGCCGGCGTCTTCCCACGATTCATCGGCGGCGCGCAGACGAAAGGCGCGGAGTTCGAGGCTCTCGCCGAAGAACCCGGCCGCCTCATCCAGCGACGCCAGCGCGATGAGTTCGCCATCCCGCTTCCAAAAACCGCGCGCGATGTAGCGGAAGCCTTTGGTCGTGCGCGTCCCGTAAAATGGAGAATCCGGGCCGGAACCGGGTGGCATGGGCGAGAGGGCCCGGGGTGCGCTCCACTGCAAGCCATCGGGACTGGTCGCAAACTGGACACGCTGGCCCACGCGATCCTCGATGCCGGGGCCATCGCTCCACATCGCCCAAAACTTGCCGTTGTAATGCGCGAGATAGCCGTGCTGGTTGACCCCGCCTTTCTTCATCTCAAGGCTGGTGGGGGAACCTCCCGCCGCGTGGACATCGCTGATCACCGTGTGCTCGCTCGGCACCCGTGGCAGCTTGTCGAAATCCAGCCGGTGCGGATCATCCGGCACCCACGGGCCCGCGAGCATCAGCGGTGATTCGGGATTCTTCACGGGATGCGGCGGCGGCGCCGAGATCGCCAACGAAGCGAAACTGGCGACGAGTGGGAGAACGCGGAGCAGGTTCGAAGCTGGATTCATACTGGCTGACTCAGGGTTTGGGTGCTGGGGGGAGCTGCTTCAACCACGCGGCGTTGAAGACGTAGTGGTTCTTGCTCGAAATGAGCTGGACGTTGCCATCGCGGGTCTGAGTCGCGGCCAGATAGCCGCCGGATTCCGCCATCGTGCCGCTCAGCACGAACATGCTGCGATCGATGGAGGGGAGGCTGTGCTCGGGGCCGCCGGGGGTGATCAATTTGCGCACGGGCCAGGTCTTGCCGTCGTCATACGACAACGAAGCAAACAGCCCGTATCCGGTGAACTCTTGGCCGTCGGCAGCCGGAAAACTCAGGCCCTTGCGTTCCTTCCAATTGGCTCGTTGGTCGGTGAAGGAGCAGAGCAGGAGCGGCCCTTCGCGCAGGCGCATCAGCACGGCGCGTTGCACGCTGCTGATCGCGGGGAAGGGGAGCGTCTCGTAGGTCCACGTCTTGCCCCAGTCGCTGGTAAAGCTCGCGGGCGTCTGGAAACCAAACTTCTCCTGCTCGGCCGGGGTATTGAGCCGGCCGATGGTCATGAGGCGGCCGTCGAGGAGTTGCACGATGGGCGCGTGGATGCCCACATGGCGGAAGCCGCTCCCGCCGCGGTTCGCCTTGGTGCGATCTTCGATCGTGGGAAATGTCCAGGTCTGGCCGCCGTCACGACTGATGTTTACGCTCACATTCGCCGCATCCTGGGTCATGACGATGAAACCTTCCCGCGTCCGAATCGGAGCATTGCCGATTTCGCTCACGGGCTGGAATCGCGCCGCCTTCGACCAGGTCGCTCCGTTGTCGGTCGAAGCACGGACGATATCTTCGGACTGGCCGCGCGCGAAATGGTAAAGGGTGCGATTCCCATCCCACCACAGCTTCGGGGCGTGGTCATTCACGTCGGGACCATCCCAGAAAAGAGACGCTGGCTCCCAGTCCGCTGCGCCCTGGCGCAGGCGGCTGGCCAGGTTGTTCAACTCGCTACCCGCTTCGTCGACACACGAATACCAAACCGCCAGGAGATCGCCGTTGGGACATTCGGCGATGGCCGGGCTGTGATTGTGCGCGGAGAAGAGCGGCCCGAAGGAGTCTGGTGGAATGATGACAAATGGCTTCGGTCCGGAGAAAATGGGCACGTCGGGAGACACGGGTTGAAGCTTGGTGATGGTCTGGGCGACGTTTTGGGCGTTCAGCGGCGGCGCGGGCGGCGGGAGCGCTTCTCCCTTGGGCCAATCTCCGAGCACCACGCGAAAGCCCGTCTGGTCGTTGCTCGATTCCGGCAACCACGCGCTGCGATTTGCCGAGCGCAACATGCGCGTCTGGACCGAGTGGCTGCCGCCGCGGATGACGCGGAAATCCCCGGCGCTGCGTCCGAGCGGATCGGTCTGCCCGGCGGCTTCGTAAGGACCGTACCAATCCGCGCACCACTCCGCGACATTGCCGTGCATATCGAAGAGCCCCCACGCATTCGCAGCGTTTTGCGCGACGCGGAGCGATCCCGGGCCGTTGCGGAATTCGGGCGGTAATTTGCCTCCGGGAAAAAATCGGTCGCGCAATCCAGTGTCGGTGAGCCATTGGTGGTAGCCGTCCGGGAGCCGGTCGCCGGTGTTGAAGAGCGTGGTCGTGCCTGCGCGACATGCGTACTCCCACTCCGCCTCGGTCGGCAGGCGGTAGGTCTTCCCTTCCTTCTCCGAGAGCCACGCGCAAAACTTGACCGCGTCCTGCCAGATCACGCCGGTCACAGCCTCGTCATCCGCGCCCTTGCCGTGCTTGGCGTTGAACTGCCGATACTGCCCCAGCGTCACCTCCGTCGCGCCAATGGAGAACGGGGTGGTAATCGTGACTCGATGCGCGGGCCGCTCATCCCAGTCCGCGTCATCGAATTTGTCCGCATGCGCCTTCACATTGTAGTCCGCCATGGGTCCATCCTGGCCCATGAGGAAGCTGCCCGGCTCGATCCGGACGAGCTTCATGCCGACGGAATTCGCGGTCACCTCAGCCCCGGCCGCGGCCACGGTCATGCTGACGGTCAGCGTGAAGACGATTGCAGTGGTGCGCAGATGGCGGCGGAAGGATGATAGGCTCATGTTAGGTGACGATCATTTGGCGCCGACGTGAATGCGTGGGCGGAGGGAGGATATCGTGAATCTGGACATGGTGCCTGCCGGAGCTGGCCGGATCGTTGCGAACGGATCCGTCGGGGCGACTATTTGTCCGCCGGTTTTGGCGTTGCGGTGATCGGGCGGGGCCAATCGTCGGTCCGGAAAGGCGACGCGGGCAGTCCCGCGGCGTTCCACAGATTGCCGTCGGGCATATTCTTCCACGCATAGCGCACGGCCTTGGGCGCGGGCACCTGCGCGCTGCTGACTTCGATCGTGCCGCCGACGATCTTCGCCTCGGCCGGGACGAACTGTTTGTCATCGCCCGCGATGATGAAACCGGACGGCGCGCCGTCCTTGGCGACGAGGCCCTCGACGTGATCGAGGGTCAACACGGCCTTGCCCTCGGAAAAACGGGCATCTTTGAGCGTCGGTCCGCTCCATTCGATCTTCTGGCCATAGACGTTGGCTTCCGCCACGAGCGCGAGACGCTGGCCGACGGGTTCCTTGCGCTTCGGGTGGATGTTCTTGGCTTCGCCCGCATCGGGGATGGCCGCGAGTCCGCACTTCGGCGTGTGCAGGGCGATCTGCCGCTGGGTCTCGCGAAACCAGGCCCAGGCCTCGGGGGCCGGCACGTCGTAGGGCGCGAGTTGCACGATGAGGAAGGCGAGGTCCGGATTGAAATCGGCGCGCCACCCGGCGATCATCGCGGGCAGCAGACCGCGATAACTTTCCGGACTTCCAGCGTTGGCTTCACCTTGGTACCAGATCGCCCCGCGCAGGGCGTACGGGACGAGGGGCGCGATCATGCCGTTGTAGAGACATGCCGGACGACCAGTGCCCCGGCTGAGAGGTACGGCGGGGGCACGCGGCGCGGGTTGGCCGGCCGCCTTGGCTTCCTCCGCCTTGATCTTCCAGGCTGCCGTGGCCTTGGCATACTCGGCTTCGAGCGTGTCGGAGTTCTTCAGGGCGTTGACGAGGGAGTCGAGGTAAGGCTTGCCCATGGGCGCTGCTTCCAGGACCGGCCGGCTCGTCCACGCCTGCGCCGGGGTGCCCCCGACGGAGGAATTGATGAGGCCGATCGGCACGCCGAGCGCCTTTTGAAGATCGCGACCGAAGAAATATCCGACCGCGGCAAAACTGGGAACGGTCTGCGGGCTGCACTGCTTCCACTGCGCCTTGACCTCGCTCTGGGGTTCCGCCTCGGCGCTGCGTGGAACCTGGAACAGCCGGATGTTGGGATTCGCGGATGCCGGGATCACTTCCGCGGCGTTTTCCGCGCTTGCGAGACCGAAGGACATGTTCGACTGCCCGCTGCACAGCCATACTTCGCCGATGAGCACGTCTTTCACTTCGAGCTTGTTTGTGCCTTCGACAATCAGCGTGTGGGGTCCGCCAGCGGCGAGCGGCTGAAGTTTTACGGACCACTTTCCCTCCTTTGCCGTGGTCGTGGCGGTTTGGCCCGCGATCGATACGGTGACCTTTTCGCCTTCGCTGGCGGTGCCCCAGATCGGCACGGGCAGCTCGCGTTGCAGGACCGCGCCGTCGGTGAAGAGCGCGTGAAGCTTGACCTCCGCATGCGTGGCGGTCGACGTCGCGAGGAATGCGGTGGTGAGCGCGACAAGACGGATGAGGTGGGACGGAATTTTCATTTTCGGGAATGGTTGGGTGAATGGCGCCGTTACTTTGCGGCGGGTGCCGGTGGCGGAAGCTTGCAGGATTGCCAGGCGAGGAAACGCCACTGCCCTTGCTCTTCGCGCCAGACACCCAGGAAGCCGAGCACGCTCTCGATCGGCCCGGTGGGCGTCTCGACTTTGACGTGGGTGCGTCCGGTCATGAGAGCAATGCCGGGCGCGGGGAAGGTGAACTTCCGTTCCTCGTAATCGAACCCGACGTATTTCAATTTCCCGGCGGCGAGGGTCTCGATGAGTGAGTTCTTGTCGTCCACGTTTCCGTTGGAGTGGGCGTAGCGAAGTTCATCGGAGAAGATGGCGGTGAGCTTCGCGCGATCGGCGGTGCGCATGGACGTTACACGTTCGTCATCGGTCGCGGTGAGCTTGGCGAGACGGGCGGCATCGTCCGCCGCGCGGAGTGGGGCGAGCAGGGCGAGGGTGACGGTGGCGAGGGCGAGAAGGCGGTGGAGTGAGGTTTTCATGGGGTTGGGTCGAGAGCATTGCCCGGCGCGAAATCCATTGCCATCATCGAACGGCGTCTGGCCAGGCGCCGTCCACCATCGGCTTCGCGACGAGCTTCGCGGGATCGACGATCACGTGACGCACCTTCTGCCGCTTCCACGTGTAGGTAATGTGGACGAGTCCGTCGCCCGCCTGGATGATGGCGGGATAGCTGTATTCACCCGGTTCGTTTTCGAGGATAAGCGCCGCCTGCCAGGTCGTGCCGTCATTCGAGATGGCGAGGTTCAAGGGCGAGCGGCCCTTCGGCGTGTGGTTATAGACGAAGAGATGGCGGCCGTCCTTGAGGGTCACGGCGTCAGTGCCGGAATTCGGGTTGGGCAGATCGCCGAGCTTCATCTCGTTCCAGGATTTGCCGCCATCGGCGGAGGTGATGCTGAAGATCCGCTGCTGCCTCGTGCGGCCGATGGCGAGGAGCTTTTCCCCGCCGAGGAACAGGATGCTCGGCTGGATGGCGCTGATGCTCAGGCCGTCGTTTAGCGGGCCGGTCGCCATCCATGTCAGGCCGCCGTCACTGCTGCGTTCAAAATGTACGATCCATTTGCTCGGTTTCTCATTGGTCTCGCTGCTCGTCCCGCAGAGGATGTCGCCATTGGCGAGTTGCACGGGCTTGTTTTTGATCGGACCGAGGATGCCCTCGGGCAATCGCCGCGCTGGCGACCACGTGCGGCCTTCGTCCAGCGAGGTCTTCAGTTCACCCCACCAAAGCTGGGGGCTCGGTCCGACTTTGTAGAAAAGCATGAGCAGGCCCGTCTTTGGCTGGAAGAGCACGGGATTCCAGCACGGGTGCCTGGTGCCGTCGGGTTGGGCGCCATTGGTGACCTCCGACGGCGCGCTCCACTGGCCTCCGGTGAGTTCCGAGGTCCAAATCCCCACGTCGGGCTTGCCCTCCGCCGTGCCGCCGAACCACGCGGCCCTCAACCCGCCCCTGGTTTCCACGAGGGTCGTCGCGTGGCACGAGGGGAAGGGGGCCGTTTCGTAGATGAACTCCGCGCGCACATAGCCGGGCTGCTGCGTCAGATCGGCGGCGAAGACTGGCATGGCGAGGAGTGATAACAGCAGACGTTTCATTTCGAACGGGGGTTTTTCAGGAAATAAAAGCGCCCGTCCTCCGCGCCGCCGAGGAAGTCGGGGATGCCGTCACCGTCGAAATCGACCGTGGTAGGGCTGACATCGTGGCCTTCAATATTGCGGCGGTCGAGCAAGCCCAGGTCCTTGAAAAACCACTGGCCGTCGTGGGCATCGGTCTGCCGGAAGAAGGCTGCGTTGGAAGCATTGGCCAGGATGTCGAGGCGCCCGTCGCCATCCCAATCGACAATGCAGATCTTGCGGCGCCCGCTGCCGCCGGCCGGCTTCTTGTTCATCCAGAGCGGCTCGTTGAATCCGGTCTGGACGTATGGCGAAGGGGCTTCGTTCGGCCCGAGCTTGTCGCCGCGGAAGACCCGCTTCGGCGGCAGGAGGACGAGCTTGCCGTCACGTTTCGCGCGCTCGAAGAAGGCGAGATACCCTTCCTGGTCGAGCATCACCAGGTCCATGAGGCCGTCCTTGTTCCAATCGACGGCAACCGGGGTCGTGCGCCATTGCGTGAGGAGCGCCTGGCCTTCGGGCCGCAACCAGCCGTAAGCCAGCGCGGGCTGGGGGCCGTCCCATTCCACTTCGATGGGCTGGGCCGCCGCCAGCTTGGGCGCCGTGCGCGTGCCGATGTTGCGATACCACATCACCTTTCCGAGGATGGAGTTGACCAGCAGGTCCGGCAGTCCGTCTCCATCCCAATCGGCGACGCTCGGGGTGGTGTAGCCCCACTTGGCTTCCGCCGGGCCCTGGATGCTGCCGTTTGCGCCGGCCATGATACGGATCGTCTTGCCGCCGGCTTCGAGCAGCTTCGGCGCGGCCCATTTCGGGGTGGCCACTCGGGGGCCGCTCAGGTTTTCGAAGAAGCCGATGTAGCCCGCGGTGTTGCCGCTGATGATGTCAATATCGCCGTCGCCATCCCAATCGACGCCGACCGGAGTCGCCAGCGCGCCGAACTTCAGATCCTCCGCCTCCTGCTGAAAATAGCGCGGCGGGAGAAAGACCGGCACGTGATCGATGAATTTGCCGGTGTTCTCGATGATGGCGACGCGCCCGTCTTCCTGGCCGACGATGAGATCGAGGTCGCCGTCTTTGTCCCAGTCGATCGCGGTCGGGGTGATCATTTGCAAATCCATTGCGAGGTCCCGTCCGTCATCCGTCTTCAAGCGGCGGCCTGGCGCGTATTTCGGCGCGGTGCGGGTGCCGATATTTTCGAAGTAGGTAAATCCATCGAGGAACTCGCCACAGAGGAGGTCGAGATCGCCGTCGCCATCGAAGTCGGCAAACATCGGCGATGGCATGCCGAATGTCTCCACGGGCCGATCGCCAGCCATGATCTTCACCGGTTTGTCGTAGATGGGATGGTCCGTCGTGCCCGTATTGCGGAGGAGATACACATAGCCGCGCAGGGGGCCGTTCATCCAGCGGCCGTTGGCGTCATAGGCGTTGTCCCAGCCGTAGTCCGTCCAATCTTCCACGCCGACGATGAGATCCACCGCACCGTCGCCGTCGTAGTCCACCATGCGCCAGGCGTTCGCGCGGACCTTGTTAGGATGGACATTGGCGGGCACTGGCATCTTCCGCGGCTGGTCGAGTCCAGTTTGGAGGAAGTCGGGATATTCCGCGGCGGGGCTGAGGACGTGGGGCTGCCCGTTCACGTAGCTGACAAATACGTTTTGGAGCGCCTTGCTGATGCGGCGCCCCGGCTTGAAGACTGGCATCTTGTTTTTTGCCGTGTCGGTGCCCGGGTTCAGGAAGACGTAGGTGCCGTTGGAAGGTTTGTCGGGGCACACGACGACCAGGTCGAGGTTGCCGTCCCCGTCGAAATCCATCGGCAACGGATAAGCCCAGAGGCCGACGCCGAGATCTACGACGAGGCCGGGGTGGTTGTACGGGAGGGGGTCGAGGGCCAGGGCGGGGAGGGCGAGGAGAAGGATGAAGAAGATGGAGGGAGATCGGGAGGACGGGGGACTTCCGCGGTGTGTTCGCGGGAGGAGACGACGATGCTTTGCTGGGGAGCGATTCATTGTCGGGAATCAGGCGGAGCGTTTGCGGGGCTTGCGTGTGGGAGCCGGAGCCGGGGATCCACTTTCGATGCGGTGCAGGTCGGCGAGGAGATCGTCGGGCAGGCCCAGGGGAATGGTGCGCGTGTCGGGGCGGGCTTGGGCGCGGTCGTAGTGGTCGAGGGCTTCCTCCATGCTGGCGCGGATGTGCTCGGCCATGAGACGCCGTGCTTTTTCTCCGTCGCCTTGCCGGACGGCTTTAAGGATCTGGCTGTGGAAGTCGTGGGTTTCCTCGATGATCGCCAGGTCGTGCTCCTGCCGCGGCGTCCCGAAGATGCGGGTGAGCATGCGCGAGTCGGCGATGATTTTCATCAGGCGCCGGTTGCCGGATGCCCGGAGCAGGACCATGTGAAAACCGAGATCCGCCGAGAGCAGGCGGCGCATGAGGGCCGCATCGACCACGTGGCGCGGGGCCTTCTTGACGGCAGTGGCGATCACGCGGATTTCATCGCAGAGCCGGCCGAGCATGCCGAGATCGTCGGCGCTCAATCGCCCCGCGACCTGCGCCACGGCATAGGGTTCGAGGGCTTCGCGCAGTTGGTAGAGTTCCTCGAGATCCCGGCGTTCCGGGCGGCGGACGATCGTGCCGTAGCGCGGCACCTGTTCGAGGATGCCCTCCTGCTCCAGCCGGCGGATGGCCTCGCGCACCGGGGTGCGGCTGATGCCGATCTCGCGGGCGAGGGAATGCTCGGAGAGGACATGCCCCGCCGGCAATTCACCGGCGAGGAGCTTGCCGTGGATGTGCTTGTAGGCGTGTTCGCGGAGGGGATCGGAAGACATCGGGAGGAGCGCTGTGCATCCTTATGATATACCGCTGGGATACCAGCAAGCGGAAATCACTTAATTTGGCCCGAAGGAACGCACCCGCTCGTCGCGCCCGATGATCACGTAGAAGGACTTCCGGCCTGGTTGCTGCTCGGGATAGTTGTATTCCATGGTGATCAGCGCGCCATTGGAAGTGGTGCTTCTTGGTTCGCCCAGGAGTGCCACGACCTGTTGCCGGGTCATGCCCCATTCCAAATGGCTGTAGCGTACCTCATGCGAAGTGGCGCAACTGGCGATGAAAAGGGCGAGGAGGGCGAACAGGAATCTCATGGCGTTCATCGTAAGCATGCGTCCCGCGATTAGGAAGCCGCGCGCACCGCTCCCGCGCCGGCCAGGGCGGCGTAGAGCTGCGACCCGCGCAGGCGCGTCCGTGCGGCGTCGCGGGAAAACCCGGCCTGGATGACCGCTCGCGCCGCCGTGCCCAATTGCCTGCGCAACTCCGGCTCTGCGCGGAGCCGGTCGAGATGGGTGATGAACTCCTCCGCATTCGCCGCCCGCAGACAGCTCTCGCCCGGCACGAGCATGGTTCCCTCCACGCCCGGCGCCCAACTCACCAGCGGCAGGCCGCTGGCCGCGAATTCCATCGTCTTGATCTTGAGGCCCGATGCCTGGAGATCCACGACGACCGCGGCGGAGGCCTGCTGCACGATCTGCCGCATCTCGGCGTCGGACGGCGCCTGGATCACTCGGATGTGCGGCTCACCGAGCGGGAACTGCTGGAGAAGATCCACCGGGAGGCGGCCTGCGATGACCAGCCGCGCGTCCGGCCGGCGGGCCGCGAGCGGGGCGAAGACCGTGAAAAGAAAGTGGGTGAGCCCGAGCCGCTTCTCCCACGTATCGAAGCTGCCCGTGAGGAAGAAGTAGCGGAAGTCGGCGGGATATTCGCGCACGAAATCGGGGAAGTCGAAGAAGAGCGGGGCGACCTCGACCGATCCGCGCGTGGCCGGTCGCAACCGGTCCGCGTCCTCCGGGGTCAGTGCGAGGGTAAAGTCGCAACGGCGCAGCACCTTCAACTGCAAGGCCCGGTATTGCCGGCGCAGCCCGGCAAAACGCAGCCGCTTCAGGAAGCCGGGACGCAGCGGGCCGAGGGAATCGACGAACGCCACCATGTCGTCATGCGCGATGTATCCGGCCCGAATCGCAGGATCATTGACGAGATCGATCAGCCAACTCGAATAGATGTGATCGAAGATCACAAAGGCTGGCCGATGCTCGGCGAGCAACCCGGCGAAACGCCTGCGCACCGCCGATTCCGCGAACTGCCGATGCGCGAACGACTCCGCGCTGAAATCGAGAAAGAACTTCAGCTTGCGGGAAAGTCCAGAGACCTTGCCGGTCAGGACCGTGGCATCGTTGATCTGCCGCGGGTAGTCGCCCGGTTCGTCGGAACGCAGGCAGCAGACCTGCACGTCCAGTTCCTCGGAGAAGAGCGCGATGAGATTGCGCGAGGCCGCCGGGGTACCGCCGAAGAGTTTCCACGGCGCGACCGGCGTGACGAAGATGACCTTTTTCCCAGCAGCGGCAGGAGCCGGCGAACGGCCAGGCGCGGTCAAATCTTCAGCCATGAGTTGCGAAGAGGGCGAGGGGATCGGTTGCCACGGTGCGTGAAGTAGGGGTCGTTCTGTATGCCTACGTAAATAAACAGCGTGGAAAGAGTCTCTGATGCTTGGGAACACCTCGCGTTAGGCGAGGGCCTTGGCGACCACGGCCTGCATCTTCTCGAATCCCGTGCGGGCGACGGTGAGGGGATCGCGCTTCCAGTATTCGTGATTGAACAGTTCCAGCGAGAGCACGGTATGGCCGCCGGAGGCGCGGAGCGTGCGGAGGATCTCCGGGAGCGGCGCCACGCCGTCGCCGGGGAAGATGCGGAAGCTATCGTCGATCTCTTCGGGCAGCGGCTGGGCCGGATAGTCGTTCATGTGAATGACCGGCAGCGCTACGCCGCTGAGCAGGCGCAGGCCGTCGAACCCGGAGCCGCCTTTGTGCAGGTGAAAGATATCGGCCAGGACGCACGCCCTGGGGTGCGCGCACTCCAGCGCGACAAAGAGCGCCTCGCTCAGCCGGCAGAGGTTCTTGGAATGCCCCCAGAATTCGAGCTCCGGAATGACCCCGGCCTGGTCGCCAAGTTCGAGCAGGGCCCGGTAACGGTCGGCGGCCGTGTGCAGATCGAGGCCGGGCTCCTTGGCGGCGCCGGCGGGTGGCGCGGCGATGCGCCGGCCGCCGATTTGCGCCACGGCGTCCATGTCGAGGCGCGCCTGCTCCAGGCCCTTGGCCCGGACCGCATCGTCGTCCACGATTAATTGAGCGAAGCCGATGGCGCTTTCCACCGTGAGCCCGAGATCAGCGATGCGCTTGCCGAGATCCTTGAGCGAGCCTCCATCGGCGGCGTAGTGATGGATCTTGTCGATCCACGGCTCGATGGCGCGATAGCCGGTTTTCGCGGCGAGTTCGATCTCATCGACCAGGCTCATCTTGAAGCCCCGCAGCGTGGCGGTGTTCAGGCAGAGCACGAAGCCGCCGCCGGGACCGGTGGGCGCGGGGATGGAATCGGCGGCGCTGGCACTCATGGCATGGCCGGCCAGAGCGGTTCCGGCGATGAGCCCGGCTTTGGAGAAGGCGTTACGGCGGGATAGCATTTCGGCGGAAAGGTCCATGGGAGCGATGAGGTGGGAGCCGCAGACCGGGAAGAATGATCGGCGATGCGAGCTTCGGAGGTTTGGCGATTCATCCTCCGCAGTCAATCACGGCACACGCCGGGAAGAAGCGAAAATGGAGAGTAGGGGGTTCGAACCCCTGACCCCCGCAATGCCATTGCGGTGCTCTACCAACTGAGCTAACTCCCCGAAAAAAGGAGCGAAAGAATGTCCCTGTCTCCGCGGGCTGGCAAGTGGAAATTTTGAGCGGTTTTTTCCGGTGGGTGAACGGGTAGGGTGGGCGTCCCGCCCGCCGATTTCCGCGTCTCGCGGGAATCTTCGAAGGCTTGAGGTCTTCGATGTGGGCAGAGGTGTTTCCTTATGCCTGTGGACCAGGCGGGACGCCCACCCTGCCCGTCGTGATGCAATCCGGCTGCGGCCCTCTTCGGAGGATCCATTTGTAAACCGCATCGAAACTCTCCGCGATCTTCCGCCAGGCGAAACGTTCCTCGACCAACCGGCGGCCAAGGGCCCCCATCTCGTCCCGTTCGGCTGGGGACATGGCGACCAGGGCCTGCAGGCCGCGCGCGATGCCGTCGGGGTCGGGGGTGAGCAGCAGGGCGGCGCGGGCGGCGAAACCCTCGGGCAGGTTGCAGGCGCTGGTCATCAGGACGGGTTTCGCGTGCGCCCAGGCTTCGAGGATGACCATCGGCAGGCCCTCGCTCACGGACGGGAGGATAAAGGCGTCGGCACGCCGGTAGGCGGCGGCTTTGGCGGCGCCGAATTGCGGGCCGGCGAAATGCACGCGGTCGATGCGCAACTCGGCGACGAGGCGCTTTAGCTCGTTTTCGTGTCCGCCTTGATCCCAGCCGGCGATGACCAGCCGCCACGATGCATCGGCCGCGGACCAAGCGCGAATCAGTTCGGGCAGCCCCTTTTTTGGATGCAGCCGGCCGAGGTAGAGCAGCACCCTGGCGGACGGTGGCATTTCGGCGGCGAACGTCGCGGGTTCGTCGCCCGGCGCCGGGAGATCGATGCCATTGGGGATGATGCAGATCGGATTGCGCAGCCCGTAGGCGCGAATGGAATCGGCCTCCGACTGGCAGAGCGCGTGCAGGCACGCGGCGACGCGCAGATGAGCGTTTTGAAAAGCGGCGGCGGCCAGTTTCTTTTTCCAGCGCGAGAGGGCGAGCGCCCATGGATCGAGCATGCCGTGGGGCGAGATGATGCAGGGCTTGCCCGACTGATGCGCGGCGAGGGACGGATACATCCACAGGCCATGCGAGTGGACTATGTCGAGCGGCGCCCGGCGCAGGACGCGACCCAGCGCTGGACTGTAGCCAAAGGCGCGCGGCCCCTGGACCGGAAAGGCTTCGGTGGGGAGAGGCTGCCAGGTGGCCAGATCCTCGGCGGCAGCCGGGTCGTCCAGGCCGAAGACCCGGACCTCGTGATCGGCGGCGACGACCTGCGCAAGGCGCTGGGCGCTGGTGAAGACGCCACCGCCGGAGCGCGTGAGAAACGGCGTGACGAAGCCGATCTTCACGAAGCGGGGATGATTTCCCGGTAAAGCGCCTCGTAACTCTCGGCCATCTTCGCGCATGAAAATCTCTCCTCGGCCGTCCGCCGCGCGGCCGCGCCGAGGGCGGTCAGACGTTCCCGATCCCGCAGCGTTTCCAACCAGTGTCCCTGCGGGTCGACGGTGATCGAATTGCTGGCGTCGAGCGACGGAATCTCGTCGCGGAGATGATCGGTGATGACGCAGGGCAGGGCGGCCGACATGGCCTCGAGCAAGGCCAGCGGCAAGCCCTCGCTGTGCGCCACGTGCAGGAACGCATCGGCGGCCAGGAGCAACAGCGGGACGTCGTTGCGCCATGGCACGCGCTGGATCCGCTCTCCCGGCCGGCGGTTGGCGGCGATCCACTCGTCCCACGCTTCGCTGAGCACGCCGTCCCCGATCCAGAGGAACCTCGCCTCGGGAAGCGCGCGCAGCATTTCCGCCGCGCGCTCGAGGAAGAAGAGCGGGCGTCCGCGGGTGTCCATGCTGCCCACGATGACAAAAAACAGATCCGCTTCCCGCGCGCCCACGTCGGGCCGCTTGAGGGCGCGCGCGGCGGCGCGGCGCTTGAGGTCGAAGAGCGGCACGCCATTGGGGATCAGGCGAATCCGTTTCGCGTCGCCGAGGACCGCGGCGAGGCTGCGCTGTTGCTTCTCGTCCACGGTCACGAGCAGGCCGCGATAATTCCGCAACCCGCGCCGGGCGATGAAATCGCGGGCCGGCGCGAGCCGCGCCTTGAGATGCTGCGCGGTGCGGGTGATGTGGACGGTGCAGAGATTCGGGAGGCCGGAACGCCGGGCGGCCTGGAGCAGATCGAGGCCGTCTTCGAGGTTCTGTTTGTTGAGGTGGACGAGGTCGGGCCGGGCGCGCTGCCAGGTCGCGGCGAGCTGGCGGACGGCGGGCAGGTTAAAGTAGCTGGAGATCGAGCGCCCGCGATGGTCGTAGGTGTTTTGATAGGGGGACCGCAATACTTCGCCGACGCCGGAGAAGCTATTGGCGAGCTCGTCCATCCGCGGATGCGCGGAGGCCCAGAGCGCGACCGTGTGCCCGCGGTGGACCAGCGCGCGCCCGAGGTGCAGCAGCCATTGCTCACCGTCGCCGTGCGAACCGGAACTGCTGCTGGCGAGGAGGATCTTCATCGGGCGAGGACGTTTTGAAAGGCTTCCACCCATTTCGCCGCGCCGGCCTCCGGTGTCCAGTGATGCGCGCGGCGCCGCGAGACTTTGCCCCAGCTATCGATCAAGGAGGGATGCTGGATGAAGCGCTGCATGCGGTCGGCGAGGGCCGCCGCATCGCCCGAGGGAAAGATGAGGCCGTTCACTTCCTCCTCCACGAGATCGCGTCCGGCGCCGACCATGTCGGAACAGATGATCGGCAGGCCCGCGCCGAGGGCCTGGTTGACCACGACGCCCCAGCCATCGTAGCGGCTGGGCAAGATGAAGACATCGGCCCGGGCGAAAAACTGGGGCAGATCCTCGGGGGCCTGGAAGCCGGCGTATTCGATGCGTTCCCGCACGCCGGGCGGAAGCGGGGCGAGGAACTCGGAAAGCTGCGCCTCGGGCCCGACGAGCAACAGGCGGGCTGCGCCACCGAGTCTTTGGAAGGCCGTGACGAGGAGGTCGACGCCCTTGCGCGCGATCATCTGTCCGCAGAAGAGGAAGACGACATGGCCATCGGCCCGCGACCGGCGCGGCGCGGCGCTGAACGCCTCAAGATCGCAGTGATACGGGATGCGGAAATAGCGCGGCTCGGGAAATCGAGCGCGGTAGTCCTCCTCGGCGAAACTCCCGATGGCGGCGATGCCCGCCGCGCGATGAAGCATGGCGGCGCACGCGCCGTGGATGCCGCCGCGGTTCCCGAGTCGCTCGCCCCAGAAGATCCAGGGCTTGCCCCGGAGCGCGGTGCGAATGAGCCACTGGGCGGTGATCGACATGAGCGTATTCATGACCACGATATCGAACGCGCGCAGGCTCGGCAGGGGCCAGTTGATATGGCAGCGGCCGGAGCCGAGATGAAACCAAAACCCGTGGAGAATGCGCTCGTACGGGGCGAGAGGCTGCCGCGGCCACGGGGACTCGGGGACGCTGGCCTCGAGATAAAACACGCTCAGCTCCACCTCCGGCCGCTGCGAGAGCGCCCGGAGGATATCCCGCTGGTAGGGCGAGGGAACGACGGTGACGAACGCGACCTTGATCATCGCGCAGGCCGGTCCGGCGGGCGGTTCGGCACTGGACGCGGCGGAAGGTTGAGGCGTTTTTGTGCCCTGGTGCGAATCAACGTGAGGGCGAGGAGGCGCTGGGCCTGGGCGGTGAGCATGCGCACCGCGTAGGTTCCGATGATGAGCGCGGCGACCGTGGGGAGCAGAGCGGTGGTGAAGACAAAGAGGCTGCGCATGGAAATGACCGTGGCGAAGAATGCCGACGCGTAGATCAGGATGCCGAGCTCGGAATTTTTGGTGGACGCGAGGTGGCTCCACCACCCGCTGATCAGGCCGAAGCCCAGCGCGATGATGGCCACGGCCCAATACCCGCCGGACATGTAGGCCTCGCCCACGAAAGTCGCCGAGACCGTGAAGCCTTCCACGCCGAGCACGTCTTCGATGGACTTGCTCAGTCCTTCGGGTTTTCCCGACCAGACGGCGCGCGGGATGGGCCGAATGAGGGCCTGGTAGGGAATTTCCCACCCGAGGAAATCGGCCTTCTTCGGAAAGAAGTCGACCACCTGGCTGATGTTCTGGAGGTTGTAATCCACGAAGTAGGTCTTTTCCTCCGCGGAGGGAGGCGGAACATAGTCGCTCTCGAAATAGGCGCGCAGGCCGATGCCCCGAAATTGCAGCATGACGTGAGAGACGCCGACCATGAGGAGGGCACTGCCCAAGTAGAGGAGGACGAGTTCCTTGCGCTGCGCAAAGGGCAGGGCAAATGCGTAACCGATGAGGAAAGTCACCAAGTAGGCCGCGAAAATGTAGCGCGTGCCGCTCGTGAACCCGTAGAAAATGGTGATGAGCAGCCCCACGATGACGGAGAACAGGGCCATCGATCCATAGCGGTTCCGACGGGCCAGGATGATGCCGCCCAGCGGAGGGATGAGGTAGATGAACAATCCGAGCTCGACGACGAGCGCCTTCCAGTCACCGAGCCGCCCGCGCTGCCACGGCTGGCTGAAGCGCGCCTCCAGCCACCATAGGTAGATGTCGTAGAGCTTGAAATCGACGGCGATGGCCATGTGGGCGTAGCCGACCACGAAGCACATCCAGAAAATGGTGATGATCCACGCCGTGGGAATCTCGCGGGTCAGGGTGTGGCTGAAGGGTTGCTGCCGGGGGTGATAGAGATGGCGCCCGAGGAAGAGTCCTGCGAATCCCAGCATGATGCACAGGACGCCCCCGTGGGCGCTCCGCGCGGAGGTCATGCTATCGAAGTTCGGTTGCGGGAAGAGGAACTCGAACAGGGTGAGAAAAAAAAACGACAGGATCGCCATGAGATCCGCGCGAATGAGATTGCGCAGGCCCCCCAGGCGTAGATCGAACGCGGCGCTCACCAGGATGCTGAGAAGGGTGCCGATCGCGGCGTTGCGGGCCAGCGTCGAAGACTGTTCGCCCGTGGCCAGGAGCGCGGTCACCGCGAGACCCGCCAGGGCGACCATCGACCCGGTCGAATCGGGCATGGGATGGTCCAGCGGGGGCGGAGGCTCGCGGCGCACATCGGTCCGGCGGTTGGGAGGGCCGGGGTTTTGTCGTTTGGGTAGGGGAGGATTCATGCGCGGGCGGCGGTGCTGAGTTCGATGAGCTTTTCGGCGGGCTGGCTCCAGCTAAAAGTATCCGTCACCCGGTGCGGGTGCTCCGCCCACCACGTGAGTTCCGCAGCCAGCGCGGGGGCGTCGCCCGTGGGAACGATGGCACCATTCTCCCGGTGCCGGATGAGATCTTTCCCGCCCACGCAGTCGGTGACGATGGCGGGCAATCCGCAGTTGAGCGCCTGGGGGACGACCAGCCCGAAGCCTTCTTCGATCGAAGGCAGGACCAGGACCGAACCGGCGCGAAACGCCTCGGCCAGCGCGGCCTGCGACACGGGTCCGTGGAAATGCAGGCGCGATGCGCCGCGATAAGCATCGAGATCTTGCTGCGATTCACCGGCGACCGCGCCAAGGAAATCGATCCGCCAGTCGGGACGCGCCGCCAGGGTCAGCGCCTCCAGCAGGCTCCGGAGCCCTTTTCGCACCCCGAGCTGGCCGGCAAAGACGATCCGAAATTCCGGGGACACGGACCGCTGGCCGGCGTGAAAGATGCGCCCATCCGCGCCGTACGGCACCTGCCAGATCCGGCCGGCGTCGATCCCGAGCGCGATCAATTGTTCGCGGACCACGGACGAAGCGGCGCAGTGCCAGTCGGCGAGAGCGTACTCCTCGTCCTCGCGCGCGAAGTAGGCATCGTCATAGGGGCACACGTCCGTGAGCCGCAATCCGACGCGGCGGTATTCCGGTTCCATGATCTTCACCCAGGTCCGCACCGGCCCCGTGGCGTGGTTGAGCACCGTGCGGATTCCCATCTTTTTTGCGGCGCGAAAGGTGTGCAACGACTGGCCGGGCATGGCATGGACGAAGTCCGCTGCCGCGAGGTGCGCGCCCGTCCAATGGTCGAAGCCCTGATCCTGCCAGCGGAACAGCGATTTGGAGGAAGGCCGGAACCGCGGGCGAAGGAATTTGAGCAATCCATAGACGACCGTCGTGCGGAAGCTATGGGTGCGGAGGGGCAAATGGTCCTTGTCCTGGAGTTTCCATGACGGGTACCCCGAGTAATAAGCGCCGAGGGCGTCACGCCGCGCCAATTCGAGCGCCATCGGATAGAGATGGCAGGGATTGGTCGCGGAAATGGAAATCTTCATCGGCAACTGTCTGGAAGGAAGCGTGGTCCCCGGCGGGGGTGAACTCCCATTTAGCCCGCCGATCGCGGTGCGCGCAGTACAGATACCGCCTAAATGTGATGATTCCTCCCATCGGGACTGAAGCGACGCTGGCTTTTTTAATGGCAGAGCATACCCGTTAAGCGAGCCGTATGCCACATTGGCGCCGCTTATGCGATGTCGTGGCATTGGACCGGGACGTGCTAAATGAGATGAACTCCGCGCCCACCCTTGAACCCGCCCTTGACCGCTTGAACCCGGCCCCATCGAAATCCACGGCCTCCGGCTGGCTGGCGTGGTCGCTCGTCTTCCTCGGCCTGTGGGTCTGTTTTGTCGCCGGTTCGGTGCTCCTCTGCGGCACCGGATTCATTCACCCGGAGACGCACAGCTTTCTGCCGCATTACCTGTCCGGCCGCCCGTTCCTGGAACTCATTTTTGACAATCGCACCACGGAATGGGGGAACTACCAGGCGCGGGAACTCGCGTTCGTTTTCGATTACCTCGACTGCCAATTCATCGCCTGGTGCGCGGAGCACGGCCACGCGCACCTGTTTTCCGCATCGCACTACCTGCTGCTGCTCGTGGCGGGATTTGCCCTGTGGCGCATCTGCGCGCGGCACCTGGCGCTGGACCATCCGGTGGCGCTCGGCTTCGTGGCGCTGCTTTGGAGCACCCCGACGGCAATTTTCTACACGAGCTTCTATCGATCGGCCAAGGTCGCCGTGCTGACCGCGTCCTTGTGCACGATCTGGGCATGGTTTTCCGCGGCGGGCGCGCGGCGCGGGTCGACCACGGCGCTCTTTTCCTGGAAGTATCCGCTATTTGCCATTTGCGCCTTCTGCATGCCGATGGTGGACAAGATGGGACTCGCCTTTCTTTGCATGCTGGGCGGGTTTCTCGCCACCCGCTGGTTTCGCACGCGATCGCGGGGGGACGCCTCGCTCCTCCTGGCCGGTGGGGCGGCGCTCGGCGCGGCGATCGTTTATGGCTGGAAGATCGGCCCGGCCTTGACGATGGCCATGGTTCATTACCCGGCGGAAACAGGTTACTCGTCGCTTCCCCTGGGCGAAATCATCGGTGAGCCCAGGCGTTTTGGCGCGGTCATTCTCGGCGCGCTCCTGTTCACCCTCGATTCCTTTCGCATCGTGCTCGGGAATCTTCCCGCGGGCCTGGCCCTCGCGGCGGCCTTCGCCATCTGGCGCCTGTTGCCGCGCGACGGCGCTGCGACGGGATTTCGCGGGCTGCTTTCTCCGGCGTGGTTATTTGTGATCGGTTGCTGCGCGGTCTTCGGCCTCTACGCGGTGATGCTCCTGCGCTTTGAATCGATGTTTTCCACCGAGCACCGCCGGGTCTTTTACAGCTATCCGGTGGCGGGGCTCTGGCTCGTCGTCGCGGCGGCGGCGGTGCGCTACGCGGTTCTGGCGTTGGGCGCTCGTGGAATGCTTTGGGCCAGGATTGCCGTCGTGCTCAGCGTGACCGGCAGCCTCTATGCGGTGCAGGAAAACCGCTTTGTGATGAGGCATGGAAAGTACGCGCCGTTCTATGAAAACGCCGCGAGATGTTTCACCGCGTTGCGCCCCGCAGCGCTGGCCGAGGCCGGCCTGACGAGGAAGCAAGCCGCGACGTTGCTCGCCGAAGCGCCGCTGCCAGGGGATGGCGCGATCGTCGATGTCCGGCAGGACCGGGTGTATCTCGCCCTCGCCGCGCGCATTGCGCCGCGCGAATAGCGGCCCAGCCCGGAGGTCTGGAAAGAGGTTAGGATCTCAGCATGACCACGGGAATGGATATCCAAACACTCCTTAGCCCGGTGGCCTGCCGAATTTGGCTTTCCATTCTTCCTCAGTAGCCAGCGGCTGACGCACCATGTTCATCCATGCGCGGTACCTTGGCCATGGCAGCGGCTGTCGCGCGGCGGCGCACCGCGCGATGCCGCCCAGTGCCGCCCACCACCATGCGGGTTCGCGCACGACCCACGCCAGGCCGCGACTCCATGCATAACTGAATTGCCGCACGATGCGGAAGAGCGCCACGGCAAAAAGCTGCGGCGCCGGACAGCGCATGATGACGCTCCACAGCTCATTGCGCGCGTGACGTTGATGCGTGCGGATTTCGTTGCGCTGTGCCGTGGTGAAGTGATGGCGGATGGTTAGCGACGTTTCATGGCGCACCTGCCAGCCCGCCACGGCGCAACGCAGCGCATAGTCGGGTTCTTCATAGGCGTGAAAAAAGAAATCGGGATAACCGCCGAGTTTCTCGAAGGCCGTCTTCCGCAGGGCAGCGCCGGAATTGGCGTAAGAGCCGACAAAGCGCGACGGGCCAAAATCCGTCGCCGTGAGTGATTCTGGAAATTCGTCAGAACGCTGGGGAAACGAGGCGACCGCCAGTCGCGCGTGGGTGGCGAAGAGTTCCCGGACGTGCGCGATGAAATCGGATTCGAGCGGATAGCTGTCATCGTCCAGGCTCACGAAAACGTCGGATGTGGAGGCCGCGGCGAGTTCGTTGCGGGACGGGATCGACCCGCGCGCCTGGTCATGGACGAGCAGGCGGATTTGTGGGAAGCCCGCGCGAAGCATTTCCACGGTGCCATCGGTGCAGCCATCGGCGGCGATGAGCACTTCGTCGGGCGCGGGCACGAGGCTGCTCAAGGCCGCGAGCGTGCGCGAAAGGTCGTCACGGCGATTGTGCGTTGTGATGCAGATGGCGCAAGTGAGAGGGCCTGGAGATGGCGTCATGGCATGCGCAGGTGGTTGGGGCGTTGGCCCTGGAGTGGGCGGTGCCGGTGGCGATCAGGTGGCGTGTCGCTTCGAGCGCGAGCGCCGTTATAATCTTTGTCATCCTGAGCGGAGCGGGGAAGCATGGGCGGAGTCGAAGGACCTCCAATATCACCGGGTTCTCGTGCGGAGCGATGGGTGCGATGGTTTTTCGTCGTACCGCTGCGATGACCGACGATTGCACTGAGAGCGGCATTTCGTTCCGTGGCAATATCCGGAGCGGCTCCGCGCGAGAACCCGCTGATATTGGAGGTCGTTGCCAGCACCCGCCGGTGCTGCCCTGCGGGCTGCCTGCGGCAGGCTATCTCGCTCCGCTCGGTTCGACTGTGCCCATGCGTCCCCGCTCCGCTGCTAATGACGTGTTGTGTAAGTTGTTGGAGATCAAAGGCCACGAAGCTTGGCGGCTCCGCCGCGATTGGACGGTCGGCGGTTGGGAAACCGCCGCTCCTTGGGCGCCACTGCGCGCGACACGTCATCTC
>JBBRPL010000096.1:0-30446 GCA_038228205.1 Chthoniobacterales bacterium | reverse complement strand
GCTCAAAACTCCCTTGGACCGGGTTTGAATCACGCCCCCGATCTTGCCGCCGGACTCGCCGGCCTTGACTGGGAGCTGCGGCGGGCGGGGTGCCGGGGGCACGGGGAGCGCGGCGGGCGCCGGTTTATTTTCTGCCTTGGCGGCAGCTTCGAGCGCCTTCCAGGCCACGAGGTCCTTGTCATACTTGGCCTTTTCCACGTCGTACTTCGCTTTTTCCGCGTCATACTTGGGCTTGGCTTCCTTGTATTTGGCCGTCTCCGCGTCGAAGTCGTAGGTGGCCGCAAATTTCTTCGCCGCCGCCGCGCAGGCGGCATCGGCGCGATACATGTCCTCGCTCAGCCAGTAGCCCGAAGGGGTGCCACCGACAGCGCCGACCATCAGCCCGACGGGAATATCGAGTTCTTTTTGCAGCGGCATGCCGAAGGAGAAGAGCATGGCGCTGAAACCGGGGATGTTGGCCGGGGTGGCTTCCTGCCAGGCAGCGCCCCCGTCTTTCCGCATCAGGCGGAGCTTGGGATAGGTGCCCTCGGCATTTTTCGCGAGCGCGGGATCGCCGGCGGTGTAGCTGTTCACCACCATGTCCATGTTCGATTGTCCGGAGCCGACCCACACGTCGCCCACGAGAACGTCGTCAATTTTCTTGTCGCCGATCGTCAGGACATCGGGCCCGCCCGCCTTGAGGGATTCGAGCTTCACGGACCATTTGCCGTCTTTGTCGGCTTCGACCGTTTTGGATTGATCGCGGAACTTGACCGTGACTTTTTCGCCCGGGGCGGCCGTGCCGTAGATCGGGACGGCCATGCCGCGCTGGAGGACCATGTGCGGGGTAAAGAGTTTGGAAAGCTTCACTTCGGCGTGCAGCGAGCCAGCGGCGCACGTGATGGCGAGGATGAAGGGGAGGGGGCGGATGCGAGGGGTCATAGGGGAAGGAGGAAGGATGAAGGCGGAAGGACGAAGAAAAGTGAAGGGGAAACGCTGGGGGACGGAACGGGGCGACGGTCTGGCAGATTGGTTAAGCTGCGGATGAACGGAAAATTAGACGGTGGTGGGAATTTCGGCAGTGCGGCGATGCAGGGTGCCGCGGAGAATGACGGCCAGGAGGACGAGGGCGCCACCGACGAGGCTCCAGGGGCCGGGGAATTCGCCGTGGGCGAGGGCGACCCAGAGGGGATTGAGGATGGGTTCGAGCATGGGGATGAGGACGGCCTCGAGCGCGGTGACGCGGCGAATGGCCATGCTGTAGAGGACGTACGGCATGCCGAGTTGCACGATGCCGAGGGTGGCGAGAGCCCCGATTGCCGGGCCGGACAGGGGATGGCCGAGGGCGAAGGGCAGGCCGATGGCGGCGGTAATCAGGTTGCCGAGCAGCAGCGCGCTGCCGGGCGAGGTGTCGCGCTCCTTCCGCAAGAGGACGACCATGGTGCCGAATCCCACGCCGCTGCCCAGGCCGAAGAGGATGCCGGTGAGGCCGCGCGGGCTGAATTGGTCGCGAAAGAAGAGGGCGATCCCGGCCAGGGCGAGGGCGATGCAGAACCAATCAAGGCGCCGGATTCGTTCGCCGAGGACCCAGGGGCTGAGGAGGGCGACGTAAATGGGGCCGGTGTATTGGAGGAAGATGGCGTTGGCCGCGGTGGTGCGGTCATTGGCGATCACAAAGAAGGTGACGGTGGCGGCATACGCGAGGGCCGCGCCGATCTGGCCCACGCGCCACGCAAACTGCGGCCGGCCCAGCCAACTCCACAGAATGACGGCCGCGATGGCACTGCGACCGCCGGCTTTGGCCATGGAGGGCCAGTCGATACTCTTGATCAGGACGCCGCCGAGGCTCCACAGGACCGCCGTGACGAGGAGGAGCAGGATGGCGGAGCGATGGGAGGGCGGAGCGGGGGAGCGCATGGGGGCGCTTGACTAGCCCCCGGTCTTCACTTCCACGATATCGTGCGGGGCGCTTTCGCGCTGGCCGGCGGGGCTGACCTGGATGTAGCGCGCTTTTTCGCGCAGGGAACCAAGGTGCGGGGCGCCGAGGTAGCCCATGCCACTCTGGATGCCTCCCGCGAGTTGGGTCAGCACGATGTCCAGGGGAGGGGAGACCTCCTTGAGCGCTTCGACGCCCTCGGCGGCGACTTTGCGGACGGAATCCTTGCTGGTGTGGCCGTAACGGGCAGCGCTGCCAGCCTGCATGGCGGCGAGGCTGCCCATGCCCCGGTACTGTTTATACAGCTTCCCATTGATTTCCATGATCTGGCCGGGCGCTTCCGGGCAGCCGGCGAGGAGCCCGCCGCAGATCACGGCATGCGACAGGGTCAGCGCCTTGACGATGTCGCCGCTTTTGGTGATGCCGCCGTCGGCCAGGATGCGGACGCCTTTCTTCTCGGCCACCTTCGAGCACACGTAGAGGGCTGTGAGCTGCGGAATCCCTACGCCGGCCACCATGCGGGTGGTGCAAATACTGCCGGGGCCCTGGCCTATCTTTATCACGTTCGCACCGCATTTACTTAGGTATTCTACTCCATCACCACTAGTTACGTTTCCAGCGATGATCGCCAAATCAGGAAAATCGTCACGGATGAGCTGGACGGTATCTCCGACGCCTTTCGAGAAGCCATGCGCCGTGGAAACGGCCACGACATCCACACCCCGCTCGACCAAACCCGCGATGTGGGCCAGGATTCGATCCCGATCCAGTTCGCCGGTGGAGTTCCGGGTCGCGGTCACTGCGGCCCCACAAAGCAAACGAAACTGGGAATCCCGCGCCGGCTTGAGCTGTGAATGGCGTTCCTGCATGATCCGCTCGATATCGCTGATGGTGAACAAGCCGCACAACCGGTCGGCGTCATCCACGACCAGCAACTTGTGAATCCCGATGTGCTCGTTAAAGAACTTGTCCGCCGTCGCAATGGGGTTCTTGCCGAGTTCGCGTTCATGAATCGTCTGCACGTTGGCTCGGGGTGTCATGGCGGCGGATACCTTGGTCGCCGCGTAGCGAGGTCGGACGGTATGGCCGGGCAGGAGGCCGATCAGGACCCCCTTGGCGTCGACCACCGGGAACGTCCGGAAGCTGAATCCTCTTTCCTCAACAAGCGTAAGAACATCACCAATATGCTGATCCGCAGTCACTTCAATTGGGTCTTGTATCAACCCGTGGACGTTATTCTTCACCCGGCTGACCTGGCTGAGTTGTTCGCGCTCGGGCAGGTTGCAGTGGATCAGCCCGAGCCCGCCGTGCAGGGCCATCGCGATGGCCATCGGCGCTTCGGTGACGGTGTCCATGTCCGCCGAGATGATCGGGATGCGGAGCTGGAGGCGCTCGTGGAGAGTGGTCTCGAGACTGCTCTCCCGGGGAAGGATTTCGGAATAGAGCGTCGCGAGAGTGACGTCATCGTAGGTCAGGCCTAGACCGGAGTGCTCGCGGAAGAAATCGTCGGCGTTCTTGTAAAAGCTACCGTCGACGGAAAGGGGCGGGGAGTGAACTGCCATGTCATGGCATACACGCACCCGGCGGCGGTTGGGAAGGGAGAACTTACAGCCGCGATAGCTTAAACCGCTCGTTCAAGCTGCCGCAGCGCGGACAGCGCGGCAGGAGAGTGCTGGTCCTGTCCTCGAACTCGAAGGCGCAAAGCGTGCATCGCATCACATGCCGAAAGGCGGCGCGTTCCCGGCGCTGGCGGCGCCACTCGTTGAAAAGCCAGGAGCCAAAGATCGGCCCGAGCATGATCAGCAGGTAGAGCAGGACCAGATAGCTGAGGCTGACGGGAATCATGGCTGGCGCGGGATTCGCCGGTCGGGAGCCGGTACGTCGACATAGGCGTCGGCCCCCCAGGCGAAAGTCACGTATCCCCAGGTCATCGGAGCGCCGGCCGGTGCAAAACTCACACGGTTGACGTGACTGATGGCCAGATCGTCGAGCTTGGTATCGCCTGCGGACTGCTGGAGCACCGGGTAGCGGATTTCCCCGCTGTCGTTCACCCCGACGAGGAGGATGGTGGGGCTGACGGGGTCCACGGCCAACCGGGGCGCCGCCAGAGGCGGATTCCGAGCCACGGGCCGCGACGCCAGCGCACCCGCGAATTCCATGACCGTGGCGCTCGAGGCCGAGGGCGCAGCCACCGCCGGCACGAGTGCCGGGGACAGCGCCGCGATTCGATCCATCGCGGGAGGAAAAGCGACTTCCTTGACCTGCTCCCCAGGAGCGCCCAGGGGCGCGGTGCGCGGCGCCGCAAACGAAGGGCGGTATTGGACCACGACCAGGCCGGGTGGTGGCACGGTGTTATCGGCGGCGATGAGGGCCGGGTCTTCAGCCTCGATCGATCGCAGAAGGGCGATATTCTCCGGCGATGAAGGAGTGAGCAGGCTGACGTGCGGAGCAGGCTGGGGGATGGTGACGCGCTGCGGATAGACGACCTGAAAGAGGAAAAAGGTGGCGGTGTGCGCGAAGAGCGAACCCGCTACGCACAGAAAGAGAATGAAGGGGAAACCCTTCTCGACGGGCCAGTGGAACGTCAGATCCGGCTCGGAGGGCGTCGGCGTGGTCATTTCGCCTCGGAGCCGGTGGCTAGAACCACGGAAAATCCCAGCTTCAGCGCCTCGTCGGTGATGCGCACCACCAGATCGTAAGGGGTTTTCTGGTCGGCCTTGAGGATGAGCGAACGCTCTTTGACGCTGGTCTGGGCGAGGCGCTGGCGGAGTTCGTCCAGGGTCACCCGCTGGTCACGATGGTAGATCACGGGGACAGGAGCTGCCGTGATGCTGACGATCTGGGCATCGATGCGCGGGCTGAGCGTAAAGGCCGAGGCCGGCAGGGTCACCGCCAGCCCCGGCTGGAGGACAAAGCGGGAACTGAGCGCAAAGAAAAGAACGACCAGAAACAGGACGTTCACCAGCGGGATCACGCTGAAGAGCGCCAGATTGAATTTCAGATTGCGGGTGAGTCGCATCCGGGGAGGGGGGCCGGAGTAGGCCCGGTTTCCTAGTCGGCGCCCTGGCGCTGGACCCGGCTCGGTTGGGGACCAAACTCGATGATCTCCGGGCCGGCGGTGTGGCGGTTCTCGGAGATGAGGTTGACGATTTCGATGCCGGCGCGCTCCATGTCGTGCATCAGGGCATTGACGCGGGCGGACAGGTAGCTGTAGCCGACGGCGCAGGGAATGGCGACGACCAGGCCGGCGGCCGTGGTGAGCAGGCTCTGGTAGATGCCGCTGGCGATATCCGTGGCGCCGGCGAAACCGCTTTGCGAGGAGATGGTGACAAAAGACTCGATGAGCCCGACGACCGTGCCGAGCAGGCCGATGAGCGGGGCGACGAAGCCGATGGTGGCGAGGATGCCGAGGCGGCGTTCGAGCCGCGGCACTTCGAGTTGACCCGCCTCCTGCACGATATCCTTGAGTTCAGACCGGGTCGATTGATGGCGGATGATGGCCGCATGAATGACGCGGGTGACCGGGGTGGGCGAGCTGGCGCATTCCATTTGGGCCTCGGCGAAGCGCCTGTTCTGAATGAGGTTGGAGAGCCCGCGCATGAATTCTCCCACGCGGATGGTCACGCGATGGAAGTAGGTGACGCGCTCGAGAAACACCGCTCCCGCCAGCACGCTGCAAAATAAAATGAGCCACATTAGGGGGCCACCCTTTTGCATGTAGTCGATCATGGGGGGAGTTTATATGGCGGGAAGGTGACGCGTGGCAAGGCTCACGCGCATCAACCGCTTCCCAGCCAAGGATGTTTTTCCAAAGAAAAGTCCGTCCTGGGCACTCTACCGGCTGTGATCAGGACGGGAATTTTCTTTGACCAACCACCGCCCATAGCGCTAAAACCTGCACAGGAACAAGGGACGATATGATTGCTGACAGCGCCGATATCAAATTCGCATGCCCGCAGTGCGGGCAGCGTATCGTTGTCGACAAATCCGCCGCTGGGCTCAGCGGCACCTGTCCCATTTGCGAAGGCCCGGTCACCGTGCCGCGCCTGAATTCGATTTCCGAACATCCGAGTGACGGGGAAATCGAGACGCACGACCATCGGCGTGGACCTTTTGCCGATCCGGGCCTGGAGGCCACACGAGAGGAACTCTTCGCCACAAGCGTGGAGTTGGGACAGCTTCAGCGTGAACTGGACGGCGCCAAAAGTGAAATCGAGCGCCAGCGTTCGCTTTTCAAGAAAGCGGTCGAAGAGTGCGAGCGGATCACGGCCAGTGCCACGCATGCCCAGGCGGAAATCAAGAGCTTCCAAGCCGACCGGCAGCAGCTCAAGGGCGATCTTTCGCAAGTCAAACAACGGGCGCTGACGGCCGAAACTCAAGTGGCGGAACTGGCCGTTTCCCTGGGAGCGGCCCAGGAGGCGAGCACCGCGCTTCAGCAGCGGATGGACGAGGACGCGGCTCTGAGCCAGGCACGCCTGGCGGCCACGGAGACGCAGCTCGATGTCCGTGAACGGGAACTTGTGGCGTTGCGGGAGGAGAGCTCTACGATCTTGCAGTCCCTGGCCGGCGCCCAGGCTGAATTGGCGGCATCCGGGTTTGAGGTGAAGGGCCTGCGCGGCCAGTTAGGAGTGTCGGACGCATTACTTCAGGAATCTGCCCGGACGCAGGAGCGGCTCCTCCATGCGAAAGAAGAACTTCAAGCCGGGTTCGACAAAGCGGCGATCAAAGCGCAGCGCGTCCGCCAGGAACGCGATGAATTGAACGAACGCGTCGAAGTGTTGCAACGCGACCTGGTCGAGACTGATGGTGGCCGGGAGTTGCTGGATCTGCGCAACCGCCTCGACGATCTGATGGCGGATCGCGCGCAGATCGCCGATACGCTCGCCGAGAAAAGAACAGAGGTGAAAGTCCTGACCGTCACGGAGCAGACTCTGCGAGCGGAACTGGAGGAGATGGGTCGTCTGCGCGAAGAGGCTGAGCGGCGGGCGACGGAGAATTCCGAGCTTCAGTTGAACAAGGATAACGAAGTGCTCCGCGGCATCGTTGCCCGGCAAAATACGACGATGGGCGTGTATTTCTCCGAGGTGCGGCGCCTCCGCCGGGAACGTTTTGGTTTGCGCCTCGTCTATTGGTTGTTCGGGCTCGCGTTCCTGGTCTTGGTCGGCTGGGTGTTGATCATTTTCACGTATCACCAGGCTGCAGGCCTCTTTTGAGCCAGCGCGTTTACCAGGGCGGGTAGTTTCGACTTCCTTCGGTTGCTTCCCACTGGTCAAGCGGCAGGATGCCGCTTCTACTGTTTTGCGATGAACGCTCCCATCCAGCGCGTCCTGGCCATCGACCCGTCTCTCCGGGGAACGGGTTTCGCCGTGCTGGAGAAGGCCGGGACGAAGGTGCGTGCGCTCACTTACGGCACGATCCGGAACGCCCCCGCGCTCCTGGCGTCGGGGTGCCTCGTCGCGATCCATGAGCGGGTGGTCGAATTGATCGGCCAGCATCAGCCGGATTGCGCGGCTTTTGAGGGGGTCATTTTTGTGCAGAGCTACCGCACCGCAATCACGCTCGGGGCGGCCCGGGGTGCGGCGCTGCTCGCGGCCGCCGGTCGGGGTCTGCCGATCTATGAGTACGCTCCGCGGCGCGTGAAACAATCGGTCGTGGGCCGCGGCGGGGCGGACAAAGGGCAGGTCGGATTCATGGTGCGCGCACTGCTCGGGCTCACGGAAACGCCGGCGGCGGATGCGGCGGATGCGCTGGCCATCGGGCTCACGCATTTCAATACCGCGGCGAGCGCGGGGCTCGGGGCGGTGGTGATGGAGAGGATCTGACAACCAACCTAATTTCCCAACCACTCCGCCAATTGGGCCGGCTCGAGTTCGTCGAGGCGGTGGACCACCGTGTCCGCCGCGGTCAATTCCGCCAGATCATGCGTCGTGACGACGGCGACGACTTTCATTCCGCCCGCGCGTGCGGCGGCGATTCCGACCAGGGCATCCTCGAAGACGACGCAGCGCTCCGGCGCATATCCCAGGGCTTGAGCCCCCTTGAGAAACACCTGGGGGTCCGGTTTGCCGAGCGTCACGTCTTCGGCGGTGATGGTCGCGCGGAAAAACTCGGCGAGCCCGATGAGGCCGAGCGAGAGATCGATATTGGCGCGGTGCGTGGAAGAGCCGATCGCGCACGGGACCCCGGCGTCGCGCAGGCGCTCCAGCCAGGTGCGCACGCCAGGCAGGGGCTCGAGGCCCCAGTCCGCGACCACCTCGCGATAGAGCGCTTCCTTGCGGAGCGACAGGCGGCGGATCTCCGGCTCTTCGGACGCCCAATGGAGAAGCTCCGGAATGATGTATTCATTCTTCCGGCCGAAGCCTCGCTTGAAGTGGCCCTCGGGCAGGACGCGATCGACCTCGCGCGCCAGTCGGCCCCAGCTTTCTTCGTGGTGGCGGGAGGAATCGATGATCACGCCATCCCAGTCGAAAAGGGCCGCCCAGGAAGAAGGGGCGGGGGTGAATGGATCAGCGGAAACGGAAGTGGAGGCGGGCATATTCAAGGAGGACTTCGCCGCAAAGCCGTCAGTGATGGCAAGCGCAACTTCTGCGACCCCTGCCGGGGTCGAGACGCTGTTTTCTGTTTCCGGGGGTGTCGCTCGTTCCTCGCTCAACCCCCGGCTAATGGCTGTGAACCCTCCGGGTTCGAATGCCTTACCAGTTGGTGTCGGCCCGGCGAAGCGCGCCACCGAAGTCAAGAGCCCCTCTTGCGCCGTTTGTTCCTTCTTGCGACCATTCCTTCCTCCCACTTCATTGGCTGCGGTTCACTCAAGGCGCTGCAGCGCGGGGAGGCGGTATTTCTTCTGCAATTCGCTCGCCGCGCTCGCGACGCCGGCGGCGTCGAGGTAGATGACGCCGGGTTCGCCGTCGAACTCGACCTTGTGCAGGCCGTCCTTCGCCTTGGCCAGCGCCGCCGGAAGGTCGGCGAGGCATTCCAGCCGCACGTCGTTCACCTTCGTGACCACGAGCTGCGTGAGCTCCTCGTAGCCGATCGTGAGGTCGGACGGCAGGACGCGGTTCAGAAAGACGAGCTTCTTGGGACCGTCCTTGAAGAGCTCGTTCTGCTGCCGATCGAAATAGACGAATTGCTCGGGTGCTTTTTTCTGCCAGTCGTTCCCGTATTCCTTGAGGTATTGCCGCGAGAGTTCGCAGAGGACGAGACCTCCGAGGACATAAAACTTCGGCGCGCGATCGATGATGTACGGTTCGATGACGAAACTCTCCACCGGCCGCCGGGCCAGGGTGACGTCCAACTCCTTTTTCTCCCCCTTGCGGAAGACCGTGAACTTCACCACGTCGCCGACCGTGTGGCGCGTGGAAAAGAGATGCGACATGCCGATCTTTCCGTACTCGGCGTCGCGGTAGTTTCCGTCCTGATCGATCGCCTGGCCGTCCACCGAGAGGACCACGTCGCCCTTTTCGATGCCAGCGCGCGCGGCCGGGCCGCTGGGCAACGCATCCGCGATATAGATGCCGCCGGGAGTCCCGGCGTTCATGCCGAGGAAGCGGCGGAACTGCGGATCACGCGTGGACGATGACGTGATGCCGACGCGCGGGAAACCCTTATAGGGCGGGTTGGCGGCGTCCTTGAGGAAGTGCTCGATCACCGGCGCTGGCAGCACGTCCGCGTTCGTCGTGGTGTTGTCGTAGCGCATGATCAGCCCGGCCAGTTTGCCGTCCTTGACCACCGGCAGGGTGAAGCTGCTGTCGCGGAATTGCAGGGGCGTGGTGAGGCGGTAGATGAGCAGGGGCGCATCATCGACCGGATAGCGGGTCACTTCCGCCGTGGTCATCGGTCCCTTGGTCACGAGCAGGGCGCCGTTGCTTTCCAGTTGCCAGACGGAGAGCATGTCGCCGGTGCGGGCGTGGACGATTTCCAAAGGCTGCAGCGCCTTGAGAAATTCGCCGTCATCGGTCTTGAGCAGCGCGAGGTTCGCCTCGTAATCGACCACCTCGACGCTGGCCGGAGCTTTCAGCCCGCCCTCGGCGGTTTCCAATTCCACGTAGTTCGCATTGGCCACCAGTTCCGCGGTGACCAAAACGCGATTGCCCGTGAGCACCGTGCCGATGGCCCGGCGGGAGTAGGGCGGGCGCTTGCCCCACGGGCGGCCAAAGTCCCAAGGTTGATTGGTGACATTGACCCGCACGACGGAGAGCGGCGGCTCGGGTTTGACCTCGTCGGCGCACCAGGCGCGGGTGGTGAGGAAAAGACAGGCGAAGAGAAAGAGGACGCGACGCATTTAGAGGGAGGAAAATTCGCTGGTCGTGAGGTTCTGTTCCTTGAGCACATTATAACGCTGCTGGATACGTTCGCGGGCGGCCTCCACGGCGCTGCGCTCCAGGACCAGCGGGCGCGCGTAGCCGATGAACTTGATGACGTAAAACTCGGGCTTTTCCGCGAAGGCATCGGCCGCGTCCTTGAGCGTGCGGATCTTGCGGTCGTTGATTTCATCCACGATCCCTTCGCGGAATTCGGTGAGGTAGGTATTGAGCGGGTCCGGCAGGATCGAACTCAGGATGACCAGCTCCGGATGTTCCTTGTAGAGCTCCTTGGTGATGAAGTTGTCGTAATAGAAATTCACCCGGTCGCTCTGGAACTGGTAGGTGCTCATGAGATTGCGCGAGAGCGGCTGGAAGAGCAGCCCGCCGAAGAGCACATAGGCCGGCTGCAGGTCATACGAATTGGCCTGCATGAGGAAGGGCCAGGCGCGCTCGAAGGTGACCTTCACTTCGAGCGGCTGGCGCTTTCGCACCACTTTGAATTTCACGAAATCCCCGAGGAATTTCCGCTCCGCGACTTCGCTCATCAAGACGCGCTCGCCTTCCAATTCCACCATACCGTCGCTCGCGATTTCGTGGCCGTCGATGTCCAGAAGGACGTCGCCGACTTCGAGTTTGCCGGCGCACACCCCGGCGCTTTGTACGTTGCTCACCATCACGCCGCGGTCGTCATTGGGCAGGCCGAGCGCCTTGCGCATCGCGGGGTTGAGGGTATTGGCGATGCCGATCGAGAGATCCATGTAGCGGTCGTACTTCCCGTCCTGGATGTCATGGAGGAAGTGTTTGATGACCGGCGTGGGGATCATGTAGCCGACGTTTTGCGCCACGTCGCCGGAGAAACCCTGGAAAGCGACGCCGACCACCTTGCCAGTCTGCATCACGGGGCCGCCGCTGTTCCCGGGATTGATCGCCGCGTCGATCTGGATGGTGAGATGCGAGTCGATCACCGAGTGCGTGTAGGGCCGGAAATCGATGCGCGAGACGATGCCCTGCGTGACGCTGATCCGCTCGCCGCCGATCGGATACCCGATGACGGTCACGCTGGTTTCCAGCTCCGGAATGCCGCCGAGGGGCAGCGGTTTGGTGTCCTTGAAAAAAGCGGGGTCCTGCACCTTGAGGATGGCCAGATCGCAATCGTGGGCGATGTGTTCGACGACCGCGATATACTTCTTCGGGTCGTTCTCCTTCTCGACGGTCAGGAAACGCGCATTGCTGACGACGTGCGCATTGGTCAGCAGACGATCCTTCGACACCACCCAACCGGTGCCGCTGCCGCCGCCCAGGGCGCCGGGCAGCCAAGGCGTGCGATAGTTCCCATCCTGAGAGGTGTTGTTGATCCGCGCGACGCTTTTGCGGATTTCGTTCGGCTGGGCGAAGAGGGGGGAAACGAGGAGACCAAAGGCGAGAGCGATTGGCCAAAGGCGGAGGGTCATGAGTGCGGGGAAGATGGACGGGAGGGCGCGGGTTGTAAATCGGTTTGTCACCATTCACGACCGGGCCGCGCGAAACCCGGCGGCGGTGGCGCCCCGGCAAACCTTGGAATCCGGAAATGAAACCACGGATTTCACGGATGGCACGGATGAATGAAGAGACGCTGGCGAAGGTTCTTACGCTCTCGCACGGGATGAGTGGCTTCTGCTGTACGCGTGGTTCGGCGAATTCATTCGCGGAACCTCGGCTGCAAGCAAGCCCGTGACGTTTCGTGCAGACGCTGCTTCAGGATCGCCGGGCTGGCTTGATGGCGCCGATGACGACCGTGTCGCCGTCGCTCATGCAATCGACGTCCACCTCGAGGGCGTATCCGTGCTATCCGGACGCTGTTTTGGGCGAGAACCGCGGGGCGGCGAACTCCTCCAAAGTGCTCTCAGTGCTCTTATTCTCCTTTTTCCCCAAACTTCCCCAGGACGAAGTCTATAGAAAAGTTTGGGGAATTTTGCAAATGAGAGCACTCAGAGCACTTTTCTCTGTAAATGCAGATCTCCATCGGGCTGCCGCCAGGGGTTTTGACCATTCCTTGTACCCGTTTGGGCAAGGATCGATCGATCGGAACCCGCGCCGCTGCCTTTATCGAGCAATCGCCAGCCCGGAACTCTCGCAGGAGGTCAGCCGGAAGTGCGAGTCCACCGCGCACTTTTCGAGGTTGTGCCAGAAAGAGGCGGTGACTTGGTTCTTCTCCCCGCCAGCTTGGGCTTCGATCATGATGAGGCAATCCCCGGCGTCCTTTTCCAGATAGGGCGAGCGGATCAGGGAGGTGACGGTCGGGCCGAGCCTGGTCGCCGTGCGACCGGCCAGATAGCGAATCTCCTGGCCCTGCACCACATTCTGCAAGCCGCCGAAGGAGGAATACACCGCAGCCAGCTTCAGCATCTGAGCCAGCCGGCCGGCGGCAGCTTCATCGTCACCCCGGCGGGCGAGCGCGGTGGCCTCGCGGGCGTAATCGCGCCAGGCGACCCGGGTATCGGGAAGAACCTCACCAGCATAGGAACCCGCCTGGATTTCATCCCATTGCACATTCGAGAGAAAAGCGTCCGTTTTTCGGGTATCTGCCAGCCAAAAAAGTTCCGTCGAGACTTTGCTCGGCGTCGCCGGGGACGGCTTGTGGTTGGCGGGAGAAGAGGGGACGACCGATCCCGCGTGGAGTTGAGCGGCGACGCACAGGGCAAAAGCGAAGATTGGAAGTCGGTTATTCATAGGAAACAGCATTTATTATTGCCACTATAATGCAGGGTTTGTGCCATCGAGGATCGGAAATCTCCCGCCAAACCCCTATTCGTGCTGGGGACAAACCCTGATCGGGTTTTGGGTTCATCGTCGGCCGTAACGATGCAGGCGAGGTGGGGTTGTTCCCATCGGACGCCGCTCGGCAGCGGCCCAGACTGGAGGGCCGGTCCCGGATGCGGGATCGCCGCCCAAACTAGCGATGGCCTTAAGCCATCACTGAATGGGGCGCTGACGGAGCAGCGCCCTCCAATCGTTACGGTTCAGAACTCCGCGCAATTGAACACGATCCGGTAGCGGCAGCGCTCGCTCCGGCATACCACCTTGCACTTCTCGGAGATCAAGGGCCCGCCACAGACCGGGCAGACCGAGTCCGGCGACGGGTCCGCTCCCGTCGCAGGCGCGCTCTTATCGGGTTCCGGTGCAGGTGGCGGTGGATTCATCGCGGGTCGCGGACAGGGCAACCAAAGCCGAATCGTGATGGAAAGAAAAGATGGAAAGGAAATGCAGCGACCCGACGCGGCGAAGCCGCGACCGAAGGAGAATGGCCGCAAAAAGGCGCAAAAGGCACAAGAGGGTATTTGACTCCGTTTACGCGTCTGCCCGGTCGTGCCGGGAAAAAAAACCTCGCGTCTTGCGTAGATCTTCTGCACCGGAAGGCTCGAACGCGTCACCGAAGTCCAAAGCCCTTTTTTGTGCCTTTTGCGCCTTTTTGCGGCCATTCTTCCTCCCTGTCTTTCGCTCCGACGGGATTTCGTCCAAAGGCCAACCCTCCCTCGGTAGTGCGGTTTGGCTCCGCTCACCGGCGCGGGGATTACACGTTGAACCGGAACTCCACCACGTCGCCATCCTTGACGACATACTCCTTGCCCTCGATCCGCAGCTTGCCCGCCTCGCGAGCCTTGGCAAATGAACCCAGCGTGACCAGATCGTCGAAGTGCACGGTTTCCGCGGCGATGAATCCACGCTCGAAATCGCTGTGAATGACGCCCGCGGCGGCCGGCGCCTTGTCGCCCGCGCGAATCGTCCAGGCGCGCGTCTCCTGCTCGCCGGTGGTGAGATAGGTGCGGAGGCCGAGCAGATGATACACCGCGCGGATGAGCGAGCCGACGCCACTCGAGGCGACGCCGATCCCGGTCAGGTATTCGGCCGCTTCTTCTTCCGTCAGCGTGGCGAGTTCGCTCTCGATCTGGGCGCTGATGACCACCGCCTCGGTGGCGAAATGGGATCGCGCATAGTCCTGCACGGCCGTCACGTAGTGGGCTGCGTCGGTCATCTCCACGTTCTCGCTCGGCTTCACGCCTTCGTTGTCGCGCGCCGCTTCCACGATGGAGACGACATTGGCGAGATCCGCCTCGGCCACGTTGCAGGCAAAAATCGTCGGCTTGCCCGAGAGCAGGAAAAACTCGCGCAGGAGTTTCTGTTCTTCATCGGTCAGCGTCAGGGTGGTGGCGGGTTTCCCGGAGTCGAGATGCGGGACCAGCTTTTCGCAAAGCGCGATTTCCGCCTTGGCGACCTTGTCGCCGGTCTTGGCGGCTTTCGCCTGGCGATCCTTGCGCTTCTGCACCGCCGCGAGATCGGAGAGGATCAGTTCGGTATTGATGACCTCGATGTCGCGCACGGGATCGACCGTGCCCGAGACATGATGGATGTCGGCATCCTCAAAGCAGCGCACGACCTGCACGATGGCATTGACCTCGCGAATGTGGCTCAGGAACTGGTTGCCGAGACCTTCACCCGCGCTCGCGCCTTTCACGAGACCGGCGATGTCCACAAACTCAATCGCGGCCGGCACGAGCTTCTTGGAATGCGAAAGCTTGCTCAGCACCGCAAGGCGCGGATCGGGCACGGTGACGACGCCGACATTCGGGTCGATGGTGCAGAAGGGGTAGTTGGCCGCCGCGGCCTTCTGCGTCTTGGTGACGGCATTGAAGAGCGTGGATTTGCCGACGTTGGGAAGACCGACGATGCCTGCGGAGAGCATGAGAGGAAAGTAGGGTTGAGATGCGGAGAGCGGGGAATTCAGCCCATCGCACCGCAGGGGGCAACCTTAAAGAAGTGCTCAGTCAGGAAAGTGCTCAGTTCTCAGTCAGACATCCGCGGCGTCGCCCAATCTCAGTCGCGACTGAGCACTGAGCACTGAGAACTTCTGCAGCTACTTCCGCTTCGTCCCCGCCACCACCAGATCCTCCGCGAAGTAGACCTGCAGCATGATCCCGAGCCAATAGAGCGGCAGGAGGAGGATGCCGAAGCCCGCGGTAGCCGTGGAAGCGACGATCGCAGCGAAGACCGCGAAGGCGGCGCCCATCATGTAGAGCGCGCCGGTTAGGCGCTGACCCTTGTAGATATGGCCGAGGCCCGGAATCACGCTGAGGCACACGGCCACACGGTCGCGAAAGCCGCCGCCGGCGTGGTGCTCCTCCGTTTTGGCCACCCAGTCGCAGTGGGTGCAGGCGTTCGGGTTTTCCGGGTTGAGCGCCGTGCCACAGAGTGGACACGTGAGCGCTGCGGTTCGGGAAGGTTTGGCTTCGATCGTTGGCATGTCTTAAGTCTCAGTTTGAATTTTTTGAATGTCCCTGCCATTACCCTGCGTATGAAATTAGCCGTAATCATGCTGCGAGGCAATCGGTAAAGTTTCTACTTATGCTGAAATCTCGCGCTCCCGCATCCCACGAAACCTCCCGCGAAGAGCGCCAGCACCGGCTCTTTTGCCTGTCATCGTGAGGACCCAAAGACGAAAGGCCGTCATCATCAGTGCGGAGATGACGTTGGCAGTGTGGCGCAAGATGAGATCCCTGCGTTCAGAAAGCGCGGGTGGATCGCGTTCTCTCCCGCATGCGGGACGATGGGCAAACGAATCGCGGCTCCGCCGCCCATCTCTTTTGCCATCGTCTTCGGACTGGAGCGGAGCGACAGAACTCGCGGAGCGAGCCCGATAGGGCGATCGCGGAAGCGATCGTTAAAAGCCGATCCACCCGCGCACTCTGATTTTAAGCACTTTATAAACACGTCATAAGCAGCTTGCGTAGGTGGAAAGGTGGCCGAGCGCCGTCGAAGCGCCGGCTCTTTTACTTGTCATCCTGAGCAAGCGTAGGTGGAAAGGTGGGCGGAGCGCTGTCGAAGGATCTCAAATATCAGCCTTTCCTCACCAACTCCGCCAAAGCTTCCGTCTGCCGGCCATTCATTTCCATCCCCATGCCAAAACTCGCCGCCATCGTCACTCATCTCGACCGCTACCTGCGTCACGCCGAAGTCACCGACTACCCAGGAGCCTGGAACGGCCTGCAAATCGAGAACTCCGGCAATGTCCGCAAGATCGGCGCCGCCGTGGACGCCTGTGCCGCGACCATCGAGAATGCCGTAGGCAAGGGGATCGACCTGTTGCTCGTCCACCACGGCCTTTTCTGGAGCGGCGTGCAACCGCTCACCGGCCCCACGCGCCACAAAGTCAAGACCGCCCTGGACGGCGACCTGGCCATCTACAGCTCGCATCTGCCCCTGGATCTCCACCCCGTGGTCGGCAACAACGTCCTGCTCTGCCGGGCGCTGGGATTCAAGAAATTGACCCCATTTTTCGCAGCCAAAGGCCAGTCCATCGGCCTCCGGACCCAGCTCGCGCTCAGTCGCGACGAGCTGTCCCGACGGCTCGAGAAAGTGCTGGGCGCCAGGCCGCATCTCAGCCCCGGCGGCCCCGCGAAGACGGCGCGGATCGGCGTGGTCACCGGCGGCGCGGGCGGGGAAATTGCGCGAGCCGCGGCCGAGGGCGTGGATACGTTCATCACCGGTGAAGGGCCGCACCATTCCTATACCGCCGCCGAAGAACTCGGCGTGAACCTTTTCTACGGCGGCCACTACGCGACCGAGACCTTTGGCGTAAAAGCGCTGGCGGCGCATCTGGCCCGGCGCTATCGCGTTCCGTGGGAATTCCTCGACCATCCGACCGGCCTGTGAGCCCCAAGACGCGCCCGAGCCGTCCGGCCATGCTCGATCGCGCCTTTTTCCAGCGCGACCCGCTGACCTGCGCCCGCGAGCTCATCGGCTGCGAGCTGGTCTGGAAAGGCTGCGCCGGGATCATCGTGGAAACTGAGGCGTATGCCGCCGTCGGCGACGAGGCCGCGCACACCTTTGCGCGTCCATCGGCCCGGGCCTTCGTCGCCAACCACCAACCGGGCGCCGCGTATGTCTATTTCAATTACGGGATGTATTGGCTTTTCAATGTCCTGGTCAAAGGCGGCCCTGAGGACGGTTTTGTCCTGATCCGGGCGCTGGAGCCCGTCCGAGGCCTGGAACGCATGCAGGAGCGGCGTTTTCCCGGAAAACCGCATCCAGCGCCGGTCCACGCATTGTGTTCGGGTCCGGGCAAGCTGACCATCGCCATGGGCATCGACGGCCGCGACCACGGCCAGGATTTGTGCCGAAATCGGACGATGGGATTCCGGCGGACCGGATTGGCGCCGGCGGGTTGGGTGAGCGATGCCCGGGTCGGAATCACCAAATCCGCGCATTTTCCGTGGCGCTTCCTCGCGCCGGAAAGCCGGTTTGTGAGCGTAAAACTGGGCGTCCCTCAGAGAACCGCGAAAACACGGTGTGAATAAGTAGCGGTTCGCGGCCAATGCCGCAGGGAGGAGGGAACTTCCACACAAGTTATTCACAACCCCATAAACCTCCCTCCATCAGCCCTATATCAATAACATAACACAATATATGTCATATAAAATCGGCTGGTATTGGTTCCACATGCCCCTATGGAGATTACAAACCCCGCTCCAAAAGTTGAACTGAGTTGGCATAAGGGCCAGCTTTGGCTGTCTTTCGACCCACATCCATCAATGCGATGCTCCAAGATTTTCGATGAGGATGAGATTCAGGAATTACTTGGCCTCCTAAAAACGGCGGAAGCCAAGGATGATTCCAGCCCGTCATCCGTCATTCTGTTCCCATACCAAACAGGAGATCATGGATCTTATGAGCTGCATCTCTCTCAACGTAAATCTCCTCTGGAACGCCAGGAATCCGTAGGAACAGCGTGAGCTTTTCCCCTGTCTTTATGGTTGGAGATTCCGGGTCATCCGGGACGAGCTTTTTATTTTTGTCGTGGGATAGGACGCGAACGTAGGTAACGGCGTCGATATTCACAAATTCGTTTGGGCGTATTTCGATCAGGTTCATGGGTAAACGCACGCTGGCATTTCCGCCAATCGTCTGCAATGTTCCACGCATGCCACGACGCCAGCGAATCCCCAAGGACGCCAACACGACCGCCGCGAAGCTCGTGCAGGCCGTCACAGGTTCGGAGCCGGTTAATGGCGAGGATTTGATTGGCGATCCGGCGACGCGGGCAAAATTCCTTGAGGCGAAGCGCCAGTACGCGGCGAAGCGCACACGGCCAAAGCCGCTCGTGATTTATCTAAACGGAAGGCGGGTCGTTGTCCCGAGGGAAATCCCCTCCACGGTTGTCCTCAGGCAGGTCTAGGTACTCGCACATAATCCAGAAGAACGCCTTTTGGTGCCGTTCGGAGATCGTTCCTCCCATGGCTATAACCATTGCTCGGATGAGTCGTACTGTGGGATTGTTTTCGTTTTTCGTGCCGAGACTCATCTTGCTTCCATGGGTGCGAATTGATCCTGTCGCCCATCCGATTTTGACCATCGCATCCATCACTTCAGCGACGGCTTTCTGGTCGTCCGTAAGATCGTCGCTCATTGCACGTGGCGCTTGAGCCATTTGGAAAGCAGCCCATCGAGTAGGCCGGAGAAGTTCTTTTCCAAGGCTTTCGCCCTCTCGGCGTTCGTCTCGTTGAGGGTCAAAAGGTAGCGCTTTTTGCCAAGGTGCGGACGGCCAGGGCGGCGGGTTTGTTCGGTGGTTTCTTTCATGGTGAAAAATATATATGAAATGTTTTGACGGAATGCAAGAAGTATATACTTTACTCGCATGGCCCAAGCAAACCTCTCCATCGAAAAGAAAGTGCTCATCCTGTCCGCGCTCGTTGAGGGAACGCCGATCAATGCGATTTGCCGGATGTTCAAGGTTGGCAAGAATTCGGTGCTCGACGTGATCGCCGAGACGGGCGAAGCGCTCGCCGCCTACACGAGCCGCACCTTTCGCAATCTTCCCTGTGAGCGCGTGGAGATGGACGAGCAGTGGCAGTATGTCGGCAAGCACGGGCAACGGATGGAGAAAGAGGAAGCGGCCCGTGGTGATTTCTGGCTGTGGTGCGCGATTGATGCCGACACCAAGTTGGTCATTACATACGCTGTCGGACGCCGGGACTGGAACACCGCCGAAGACTTCGTTTCGGACGTGGCCAAGCGCGTGACCGGCCCCGCTCAAATCTCCACGGACAAGCTCCGCGCCTACGCCGGCCCGGTTCAAGCCTACATGGGCGAACAGGGAGCGAGCTACGCCACCGAATTGAAGTCCTACGGCTCAGCCTCCGACTTCATTCCCGCCGAGTTCCAGAGCCGTCGCAAGAATGGCATCCCGAAGATCGTTTCGGCCAAGCGCGAGGCTGTCATGGGCCAGCCGAACTTGGCCACCGCGACCATCAGCCACATCGAACGCGTTTTCCTCACGATGCGCCAAGAGCTTGTCCGGTTCACCCGCCTCACGCTGGCCTATTCCAAGTCCCTCCGCATGCACAAGCTGGCCGTGAGCCTCAACCTTGGGATCTACAACCTTGTCCGCAAGCACACGACCCTTGGCACGACGCCCGCCGTGGCCGCTGGCGTCGAATCCAAGCGCTGGACGATGGAAGACGTGGTGGTGATGACCGAAGCCTACTGGCAGCCCAAGAAAGCCGCGCAGAAGGCCGTCAAGGCGACCGAACGGCGGGCGGCACAGGATGCGGTTTTCGTCGAATATCTTGCCCAGCAGAACGCATGAGCGCGGCGTTGGCGAGGCAGGTATTGCATCGAATGCCGCAAGAGGTATTCGATGTTTACATTGAGCCATTAGTGCGCGTTTACGGCTGGCATTTTCAAACGGAGGACGCGTCTGCCGCGTTTACGGCTTGGCGGGGAATCCTTGGCGGCCAGAGCCTCAAGTGCATCGCAAATCTTTCGTGGAAGCGGCAGGAACTTACTGCCCTTCATACTGCCTTCCATCCAGACTCGAAATTCAGAGTCGGAATCCTCATCGGGCAAAACATGAAGGGGCAAGCAATCCGAACAAATATCGCGGACACTAAAGCCCGCTTTCTTAAGGCCAGGAGGTTCATTGCCAGGACAGCCAAAATGCCCACACCGCCCGTTTTGATGCGAACTTTTTCTGGCTATCTGATCCTCGACGGACACCACCGCATTGCCGCGATGCTTTCTTTGAGCCCTTCCGCTGGATTTACGTTTAGGGCTTGGGTGGGATCGAAGTGAGCGCGGGCTCACGGCCTTTCCCCATAACCCCCATACGGGGATGGAGAACCAACGCCAATCGGCTGGCGATCAGTGGCTGGACCGGCCAAGACGTGCGATCCTTGGGACGAGTTCAAGAGCAAACTCGACCGCGCTGCGACCAAATGCGGCGATACAATGCCCTTGCTTTAGTGTCGCTTCGCGGGCGCTTTCGGGTCAGCCTTCTCCAGCACCTTCTTCGCTCGCCAGGCTCATTCTCTGCTTGATTTAAGCAGCCTCCCCTCGTTCATCTCACCCACATGGCGTCCAAACCCCAATGCGCAACGCTTCTCGTTTCAGATGCGGTGATCCGAGAGGCGGAAACCGGAAAACTGTCTCTGATCGGATGTTTTGGGAATTTTTCTGCGCAAAAATACCCGATTCAAGTTTTTCGATTCAGCGCTTTCACGATGATCAGCGGAATCGTCGAGAAGCGAATTGTCCTCAAGGTGTCGCTTGTCCCTCATGGGAAACGAACCGCAATCGCAACATGCCAGGCATTACTTGAACGAACCAAGATCTCAAAACTTCCCAGATACCACATCGACAGCATCGACGTCGTGTTTCCGTTCCGGAATGTCGTGATTCCGAAGGCTGGATTTTACGATCTGTTGCTCCATTGGAACGGAAAACTTCTCGCTAAACGCGAACTCTCCGCCATTTTGATTCCGGGTCCGACACCACCAAAGTAAATGACTGCCACATTTTTAGATGCGCCGTATTGCAAAGCGGGCCCCATGGAAAATGAGGGCACGACTTTAGTGCATGCATACAAGGCCACAATTTTGCGGGCGAAGGAAGCGCTTTCAAATCTGCTTGAATCGACTTTTGAAGAAGAAAATGCAGATGCTGGCGGTAAGGAGTGGACCTACCTATACCCCTTCATCAAAGCTGAAGGACTGACCTTTTTCTTCCATCCGTCTATCACCGTGCATCTTGTCCAAGATGGCGAATATTGGCTCGCGAAGAACTCGGATTTTGATGTTGAGTCAATCTCACCAACAATTCAAGGAGCAGTCGAAAATCTCGGCGCCGAGATAGCTTTCCTGTGGGACCACCTCGCGTTGGAGCGAGATGAAAACCTGACCCAGGATGCGAAAGCGCTGAAGGCAAAGCTCCGGAAGCAAATCAAAATCGCCAAATAACGGGGTGAGGAATCGAAAGGCGAGCGACGTTGAGAAGGCCTTGCTCAAAAAAGGTTTTACACTTGTAAACTCCCATCACCGGATGTTTATTTTCTGCATAGAGGGCAAGAAAACGAGCATCCACACAAAAATCAGCCAAGGCGAAAAGGTAATCCACGCCCAACTGATCGGCATGATGAGCCGACAGATGCGTCTATCGAAGGGTGATTTTGATCATTTCGTGGACTGCACGCTTACGGGGGACGGATACAGAGCGAAGATGATCGAAAGCGGCCACGTCATTCCGTAGCGTCGAATCCAACAGCGGGGCTCGGAATGTGCCGGTCCATTGTGGACCTGGACATTTGAATGCTGGAAATGGTTACGGGGCGAACCGCACTACGGAATCCAAAATATCCTCGGAAATTCGGGGTTTATAGCCGCCATAAACGGACTGACCCACTACCAATAGCTCGGTGTTGGCGTTATCAGCAATGAAAACAATGAAATCGGTGCGGTCGCCTGCCCGAAACGCTATGTCAGGAATGCGATCGTCGAAGATCTACCCCGCCAAGCGACTCAAGCCCGGCCCCACGGCGCGAGTTCCACGCGATGAATTACGGGATCGGTGCATAACCGTTGCCATGAATGACAAGGAAGTTGAGGCTCTCGACACGTTCCGAAAAGCGCACGCCGTCATTGGTCTTCCGACACGCTCGCAATTCCTCGCCTACGTGTTCCGTAACTACTGCGACCGCAATCGCCGCCGCGACTTACCTGGCATTGTGCCCAAGCGCTAAATCGCTAGAGGATGCAGGGTCGGACGACATCCGGCTAACGCCCGGAAGTAACGTCAGGAAGCCTGTCTTCCCTTACGACCAAAGAGCATATACGCCAATGGTCCGGCGACGGGGATGACGAATACCGCCAAGGCCCAGCCGACCTTGGCACCTGAATCGAGCGAGGAATTCGTGAGAGCGTGAAAGAACATCCAGAACGTGAACACTCCCAACGCCACCGTCACTATCATCATGGTGATGCTGAATCCAAAAAAATAGAGAGCCGTATCTGTTTGAGCCAACATCAGATTCATTGACGAAACCAGTATGCCTATTGATGAACCGGGTCAACTCGTGATCCGATCACTAAAAACGCGCTCGAATGGTATACGGACCTATGGACTCACAATCCTTGATTCCCGGCTGCAAAGCGCTCAGCGGTTGCATCACTTCGCCACCCGCACGGCGAAGATGACCTTGACGCCACCCGGGACCGGCTCGGCGAAGGACCTGCCACCGAAGTTGCCGCCGGCTTCGTAAAAGATGTGGCGGATGTCTTCCTCGATTGCTTGTTCGGAATAGGGCTTGCCGATCTGAATACGCATCCCGGCCAGCAACTTCTTCTTTTTCGCCGGACTCAGCCCCTCCCACTGCAGTTCGATGGCCCGAACGATCAGCGGCTGGACTGGCGCCGCTGCGACTGTCGCGGCAGGTTCCTTCGCCTCGAGCGAAAACGTCAGCGGACTCCGCGCGAGGACAATCACGATCGGGACAAGGGCGAAAAGTTTGCGAGAATTCACAGTGCGGTAGTCTTCCTTGCACAGGGACTCGACCCCACCGCTGCGACTTGTCAAGGCGGGAACCTTTTCGCGATGAGCCTGGGGATGCCGCGCCAGCGGCATCCCTTGGTGCGAGAACAACGACGCACCTATCAGCGCGACTGGGCGCGCCGCAAACGGGCGCGCCGCGGGCCAGGGCCGAGACCTCATAAGCCAATCCCCATTTACGGCGCGGGTTGGGAAAATTCTTTCGGCCTTCCCGTTGCTTTAAATGATTTCAGGAAATCCAGGTAACGGCCGAGGTTTTGTTCATAAGTGCCGGCGGTCGCCGTGAATACGATGATATAACCCGTTCTATTTCGTCGGAGAAGGTCAACTCTGGTTGTATATTGCAATCCCTTTTCCGTGATGATCTCTCTTTTTGCCCTATCGCTGAACTCCGTTTTGAGATTTTCACGAGATAGCAACCTGTTCCCGGTCCATTTTTCCTGGATCGCGACCAAGTCAGAGATGGAGTCGCATGGTTGGTCGAGTATCATCACTGCAACCGCGTTTTCAATCTCCTGGTTTTCGAGTTTACTCGAGATCTTCGGCATACCATAGTCATAAATGAATCGATTGGGATCTTGCGCCGTTGCTTTTCCATAAAGAGTCCATCCGCTGGGTATATCAGCGGATATGCCGCGGTTGACATCAACCAGGGGTTCGGCGCCGAGCCGAAGCGCAAATAGCGCGAGACACTGGAACAGAAGGATAGTTTTCATTCGGATCGCGCGATTCGTTTTATCCCGTTTTTCTCGACTTCCACAAGGATGGATCCAGCTTGCGGCGCCTGTGGCTGCTGGTCCATATGTCATATGAAATGACGTTACAGGTCCCGCCGCCCGCGGTCCCAGGGATGAAATCCGAGACCGATGCATCACGGGTGCATTCAATGAGTGCAAAAACTGGGCTATGAGCCCCCCCCACCGCTTCCGGAATTCGGTTCCAAGACGATCCCGCTGCCGCCGCAATTGCCGTCTGGCGCGGGTTTCGTGGTTGCGCCTCCGCCGATCCCTAAATCCGTTGCCGATTTGGAAGCCGCAGCCTGCTTGAATCGTTGTTCCATCATCTGCTTCGTCATGGCAGGAATTGTCGGTCTCGGAGGCCTCTTGTTTGGGGCGGAACAAATGAGGGCCCGCGAGGATGGTTTATTCACTGTCCTCCTCCTCGCCTGGTGGGTGCTCACTTCACTTTGCGGTGGAATCCTCCTTCTTCGGCGCAAACGGAGCGGCCAGACTCTTGCCATGATATGCTTCGTGGTCATGCTGCTGGGCGTCCCAGCCGGCACGATCTTTGGAGCGTTTGGCATTTCATGGTTCAATAAAGGAAAGCGGCTGCTGCACTAAGCCTAAATCGGAAGTGGGAACCACGGATTTCGCGGATAGCACGGATAAGGAGACACGAACGAGGATTCTCACATTCTCCCATCGCGTGAGTGCCTTCGTGCGTCCGGACACCCGTATCCCATGGAATCCGTGCCATCCGTGAAATTCGTGGTTATTTCCGTCTCCGTTTTTAGGGTTAACCAATGGATGCGACAGCGCGGCTAACGGCCTACGCTTTGTTTACTGCGCGCCATACGGCGCGGATGATCAGGACGGCCACGACGATGATAACCGCCAACAACAGCAGGACGACCGAGTCAGGAATATTCTGCACGATCGGCGTCACGCCCTCCTGAGGCGAAGAAACTTCGTGCGCCCGGCCGCGCAGATCCACGGCGACGATCAGCGCATCGAGCGCGAGTAGCGGGAATGAAGTCATGCACATTTCGGGAGCCCGACGGGCATTCCGTCTGGCCCAAAACCTGCCTGCATCCATTCCCATGACCGAATTCTTCATCGCCCTCGGCAGCATCATCGTCGTGGTGATTCTGCTCAGCTTGCTCCGGCGCAGCACGCCCGCCATTCAATCTCCCACCTTGGGCCTCCTCGATCTCACCCATGGCGCCCGCGGCGGCGGAAAAGGCGGCCGATCGCGCGGCGATCGCTCCGTTCTTCAGCGTGATCCTCGACAGCATTTCGGAAATCCCAGTCTGCAATGTGCTTTTCCTCTATTGTGAGTTCGAGCCTGACGGCTCGATTTCCGGTTCCGATCGCGGTCTGCGCGAGATCATCCGGGACTCCGGCGCAGTGGTGGCCGTGACCGCTTCCGCCAACAAGGCCGACAACATCGTCGCCGCCGGCAAGACCAAGGGCTACGGAATGGCCAATCTTGTCCTCACCCTGGACCGGCGTGGCGAAGTTTTCCCGAAGTTCTTTCAGCGACTCTTCGCTCTGATGAAAAATGGCGTCTCCATGCCCGTGGCCTGGGTGAAAATCGCCCCCCAGATTCCAGGTCACGAGCACCCCGATTGTCCCGGGGCGATTTTCGCCTGCGAAGTCGGCCAGTTGACCTTCAAATAACTCGTCGCGTCGCGGGCCAGCGCCTTGATTTCCGCTCCTGTGAACGGAGAATCAAACGCATGGATCTGCATGAGCTTCATCGCCTTTTCGCCTATGCGTGGGCCGCCCTGTTCGTGGTGCTGATGGTGGCCGCCGTTTTCATCTCCATTGGCACCACCCTGCTCCGGGCGCGCGCCGCGAGAAACTGGCCAAAGGCGCGCGGCACGATCATTCGTTCGGAACTCGTGCCCGAAACCAATTTCGACGACCCGGACGCCCCGCAAATCCTCACGTATCCCGTGGTCGAGTATGCCTACGAGGTGGACGGGCGGAAATATCAAAGCCGGCAATTAAGCATCGTGGTCGGCGCCACGCCCGGTCCGGCTCCGGCCGATTTGATCGCGCTGTATCCGAGCGGCGCAACCGTGCCGGTATCCTACAACCCAGCCAACCACGCCGACGGCGCGCTCGATTGCCGTGTGCCCGCCAAGGTCGCCCGTTTTATGGTCAAGACGGTCGTAGTCATCCTGGCCGTCGGACTCGCCGGCATTTTCATATTCACGCCCGCGGGGAGCATGCTGCGCGAGGCGATGTCGCAGCTTTGGCGGCATTGAAGTCTCGGACGCACTTGTCCCCGGGAGACCACGAGGACGGGATTATCGGTGCAGAGATGATGTTAGGGAGTGTTCTGCACTTTGGCCGTCTGGGTGTCCCGGAGGGACCAGAGAAATTAGCCCCGGGTCGCGCGAGTCTAACGAGCGAATACCCGGGGTTCTCTACCAAAACAGCGCCCCTCCATCCGTCCCGGCCTCCTGGCCGCATCGTTCCCCTCTGCCACGGAGGAGATGCGGCTTCGCCGGGACGGATGGAGCGTTCGCTGGGGGGGTGGATACCCCGGGTGTTCGCTCGCAGACTCGGTTGATGGTCGCCGCCGCGACCACCCCGCTTCGCGGGGCTCGCTAGCGCGAGTCCTGTCGCTCCGCTCCAGTGACCCGGGGCTAATCGCTGGGATTGTGGATCGCCTCCGCGATCCCCCTTGCGGGCTCCCTTCGGGAGACTTCTCGCTCCGCTCGAATCCTCCGGTGTCCAAAGCTCAGAACACGCTCTCGCAGCTACCGGCCCCGTTTCGCCGTGCCGGGAAGACCCGGAGCGCCGCTTTGAAGTTTGCTGGCGGGATTGAAGTGCTCGATGCGAAACCCGCCACCACTCGGCGTGAGCCTTTCGATCTTTCCAATGACCAGCTCACCGCAATTCTCTGATGGATGTCCAGTGGATGAGGCCGATCGACATCGGCATCAAAGCCGCCGACACCCGGCGGAAGGTCTCGACTTTGGGCCACTAGACACCATCCTCCCGCACTCCCCCCGCAGGACTATGTATACCTCCATGAAAAACACCACCCTTGGTCGCGCCCGGCGCGCGCTTGTCCCTATCACCCTGGCCGTGGCCGCGGCGCTCCTCGCGAGCGCGCGCGGTCAGGGGCTCCAGATTTCCGGGCCGAAGATCTCCCAGCGTGCGCTCGTCGCGAAGGTCCTCGCCTTGGGGGCGGAGGTTCACGCGCCGGATGTCATCAAGTCGGCGGATAAGTTGCCTAACGACAACGCCCCAATCAAGGCCATCAACTTCACGACAAACGTGACCGTGGACGCGATCGCAGCGATCGCGGGCGGCAATGTCGAGGAACTGAGCCTGCGCGGCCCCACGGCGGTACGGCTCACGCTCGAAGCTTGGGGAAAGTTGGCGGCCTCGGCGACGTTGCGGAAAGTCGATCTGACGGGTCATCCCAAGCCCGGATTTCTGGGTGCGTTGAGCAAGGTCCAGGGACTCGAAGAAATCAACATGTCGCTCGATAACGGTCCGGCGCAAAGGGAGACCGACGTAGCGACGCTCGGCGCCCTGCCGAACCTGCGCTACCTTCGCCTGGCAAAGATTCCGGTCACGGGGACGGCATTCGCCAAATGGCCGGTCCGGCCGGCGCTCACGAATCTCCTCATTCCCGATTCGGGGACTTTCGACGAGGGCGGTCTGCAAGCCCTGCTCCACGCGGCGCCCGAGCTTTCCGAACTGAGTGTCGGGGCCATCGCGATGACGGATGCCAAAATCAAGATTCTCGGGCAGTTCACGGCGTTGAAGACCCTGCGCGTGCCTCGTGAGACGTCGGACTCGGTCATGAGCAAACTGCAAGCGGCCCTCCCCAAAGCGAAGGTGGAACTAAGGAAAGATAGCCGATACTGAGGCGGCTCAAACAGCCAGGTCGGAGTCGCCTACCGGGGATGGAATCATGCCCCGAGGCTGTTCACTTCCTGGCCGCTTCCATCGGTGCAGCCCATGAATGATCATGGGCGGGATCAAATCTTGCGGGGCAAATCATGGTGGTGCTCAACACCTTTCCGGCCATGTCACAAACGGTGAGTTCGGTCTGCTTTTTCACCATCTTCGCAGCGTGCAGGATCGCCTCGGCGTCTGAAACAAAGGTTGCGGACCAGTCTGAGTTTTCGAGCCGCAACGTGTATTTCATCCGTTCCGAGTCACAGAAAAGCTGGAGATTCGAATTCGGGGAGATAAACGCAGTGTGATGTGCGTCGAAATACGGTCAATCGTTTCCCGATAGGGCAAACGGTACTGTGCATGTAGCGGAAACCGCTACTTTTCGACCGGTAATTCGTAGCACACGGCCTCGCGGTCGTTCCGGAGTAGCAAGTAACGTCCCGCCAAAATCGGATGGTTCCATGTCTTGCTGCTCAAGGCCGGCAGCCGGCCCAATTCCTGGAAGCCTTCCGGGCGGGCGGTGGCGAGGATCACGGGGCCGGATTCGCTCTGGATGAGAACGAGGTCGTCGACGAGCAACGTCTGCCCGGAACCGTAGCGGCCATCCTTCCATTTGCGTTCACCGGTCGCGGCATCGAGGCAGGCCAGCATACCGTCGTCCAGCCCGTAGAGATACCCGTCGCGAACTGCGGCACTGTTGAACTGAGTCTTCATCCGGACACTCTTCCAAAGCTGCGTGGCGGCCAGCTTTCCATCCACGCCCGGTTTGATCTGGAGCAGGACTGCACCCATGCCATAACCGGCGGAAAGGAAGACCTGGTCGCCCGGCAGGACCACGGGCTGGGCGGCCTTGGGCCACTTGTCATCCGTCCAATGGAAGTCGAGCAGGACCGCGCCGTTCGCCGGATCGTGTGCGGTGACCGTCGCGGCATTGACGGAGAGGATGACGCGGGTTCCCGCGAGGGTCGCAAGAATCGGCGAACTGTAGCTGGCCTTGTCGGTCCCGGCTTTCCACAGCGGCTCGCCGGTCGCGCGCTCGCAGGCGATGAGGGTCGGTCCATTGGTCGCCCCGCCCGTCACGACGACCGTATCCTCGAAAACGAGCGGAGAAGCACTCACGCCCCAGACGAGATTTTCGATGTGGTTCTCCTTCAGCACATCGCGTGACCAGACGCGTTGCCCCGTCCCGGCATCGAGGCAGGTCAGGATACCCGTGGCGCCGTAGGTGAAGACCTGGCCGCGATCGACCGTGGGCGTGGCCCGCGGCCCTTCCCCGCCCTGCCACTGAAAGAAGCGCGCGGGATCGGTGTGGATCCAGCGCAGAAGGCCGCTGACCACATCGTAACAGGTGACGGCTTCATTTTCCCCGCGTTGCTCCTGGGTGAACGCGCGCCCGCCCACGACGGCGAAAGCGGACCAACCTGCGCCGATCGGATGCCGCCATAGCTCCTTCGGAGGATTTGCATTCCAGTCGCGCGCCAGCTTCGCATCACGCACCACGCCATCGCGCTTCGGACCGTAGAACTGCGGCACGTCGGCGAGGCCGGCAACGGGAGTCACCACAGCGGACTCCGGGGACGGCACGGCGGCACTGGAAGGCAGCGCGGGCGTGGCCTCCCAGCGCCAGACAAACTTCGGCAACCCGCGCCCATCGGCGGTGCCATCGATCCGCAAGAGTCGCGAGAAGCCAAACGCCGCCAATGCGAGGAAGAGCACACCGAGCCCGCGCGTTCGCCAGGAAAAGCGACTCAAGAACAGAAACCAAATCAATCCCAGGAGGAGGGCCAGCAGGGTGATAGCGGCGGTCGCCCAAGCCTGCTGATTTCGCTCGAGCTCGGGTTGCCGTTGCACCACGGCGATGGCGACGACAGCGAGAGCGCCAACGACGACGAGAAACCACGGTCGGTGACCTGGGCGGTGGGTTTGCATTTTGAATGGAGGGTTCAGCCTAAATCCGGAAATGGAAACCACGGATTTCACGGATGGGCACGGATAAGGAGACACCAACGAGGAGTCTCACACTCTCCCATACGGTGAGCGGCTGCGCACGTCCTGGCTCCCGTCACCCTTTGAATCCGTGTCATCCGTTCAAACCGTCGTCCTCCTCAATCCCTCCGCTAACGATGCGCTTCCAAGTCAGCTTCGCTTCCTTGAAGTTAAGGAGCAGCGCGACTTCCAAGCCGGTGATGTTGAGGTAGCCCAGCATTTGGGCAAGGTGCGTGTCATTGAACGACGTCACGACCTTCGGATCGGCAATGGCCGTTCCATCGACAATCAGGTCTGGAACGAGTTTGCCGATGAAGTGGCCTCGATAATGAACGGGGTATTCACGTTGTTGCTCCACGGTGTGCCCCCGAGCCGCCAGTTCGATGATCAACGCATTTTCGTAGAGTTTCTCGTCCAGACCCGGCTTAAGTTCGTTGAGCACAGCCATGGCGGCCCCGATGATGTCCTTCGTGATACCTTCATGTTTCATTGCGGAAATGTTTTAACCACGGATGATACGGATTTCAGGGACAAGATCACTTGGATCCATGTCCTCCGTGCGATCCGCAGCCTGCTCCCTGCTTTCCGAAATGGAACCACGGATTTCACGAATGGGCACGGATAGGGAGACACTTGCACGGTTGCTCGCAGTTCCTGATGGAGGCAATGGTTTCGGATGTCTTGGCGCTCGCGCCCTTTTCCATCCGTGAAATCCGTGCCATCCGTGGTTATTCCGGTCGTCATCCT
>JBBRPL010000095.1:0-31250 GCA_038228205.1 Chthoniobacterales bacterium | reverse complement strand
TGGTGGCCTGCTTCCGCAGCCATTGTAGGTCTTCAGAACAAGGAACATCAGAGGTGACGATAACCATCTCGATAACCTCTCCGAGGAACTCTCGCCAGACAAGAAAGATGTTACGCTATTTGCGCCGCACTACACTAGGAGCCTGTTGAAGAACCCCAACGAACCGTGTCATCCTGGGAACTCAAAGACGAAAAGGTGTCATCATTAATGCGGAGATTTCGTTGAGCAGCGCGGTTCAAGATTGGACTCCCGCGTTCAGAAAGCGCACAGGTGGATCGCGTTCTCCGCAACGCGATGGGAAAAAGAATCGCGGCTCCGCCGCCCATCTTTGCCATCGTCTTCGGACTGGAGCGGAGCGACAGGACTCGCGGAGCGAGCCCGATAGGGCGATCGTGGAGGCGATCGTCAAAAGCCGATCCACCCACGCACTCTGATTTTTACACTTTTACTAACTCAGCCCGCCGTCAAAGCCGCGCGCTCGTCACCGAGGGCACCGGTCTTTTCCAGGAAATAGTCGTAGCCTCCCGGATACGGTCGCACGGTGCCGGCATTTACGTGCAGGACCTTGGTCGCGAGCTTGCGGATGAAATGCACGTCGTGAGAGATGAAGACGAGCGTCCCTTCGTAATGCTCGAGCGCCAGGATCAGCGACTCGACCGTATGGATGTCGAGGTGCGTGGTCGGCTCGTCCATGAGCAGGAGGTTCGGAGGATCGACGAGGAACTTGATCAGATTCAGCCGCGTCTTTTCGCCGCCGCTCAGGATCTCGGTCTTCTTGTAGATTTCTTCTTTGCGGAAAAGGAATGAGCCGAGGATGCCACGCGCTTCGTTTTCGCTCAGCGTTCCATTGGCGTCCATCACCTCCTGAAGCACGGTCTTCGCCGGGTCGAGCGTGGCCGAGCGATGCTGGCTGAAGTATCCGATCTTCGCGTTCAGCCCCGGCTTGCGTTCCCCTTTCTGAAATTCGAGCACCCCGGCCAGAAGCTTCATCAGGGTGGACTTTCCCGAGCCGTTGGGACCGACGAGCACCGTACGTTCGCCCCGCTCGATGCTCACATCGAGGTTCCGGTAAACGACGTTGTCCCCGTAGGCCATGTGGAGGCCATTGAGCGCCATGACCTGCGCGCCGCTGCGCGGCGGCTGCGGAATTTGAAAGCGAAATGGCTTTTTCGGCGGCAGCGGTTTTTCGATCAGTTCCATGCGCTCGATCTGCTTGAGCTTGCTCATGGCCTGCGACGCCTTCGAGGCCACCTGCCGGAAGCGGTCATAGAATTCGCGCAACGCCGCGATCTCCTTTTGCTGATTTTTGTAAGCCGCATTCTGCTGCTCGTAAGCCGCTTCGCGCTGCTCCAGAAACGCGGCGTAGTTTCCCGTGTAGTGGACCAGCTTCCGCTCGTTGATCTCGTAAACAGTCTCGACGATTTCATCCATGAACTGCCGGTCATGCGAGATGAGCAATACGGCTCCAGAATAGTTCTTCAGATAGTTCTGCAGCCAGAGCAGCGAGAGAAGGTCGAGGTGATTCGTCGGCTCGTCGAGCATCAGCAGATCGGGCTCCATCACGAGCAACCGTGCCAGATGCGCACGCATCACCCAGCCCCCGCTCAGTTCCTTCGCGGGCCGATCAAAATCCGTTTCCCGATAGCCGAGGCCAGCGAGCATCTTCTTCGCTTTTGCGTCCACCTGTGGATTGCTCAGGGCCTCGTGTTTGGCGTGGGCTTCGAGATATTCGGGACCATCCACCGTTCCGGCCTTTTCGAGTTCGTGCAGCCGCTTTTCGAGGGCCGGGATTTCACTCGCCCGTCCCGTGGCCATGTCCATCACCGTCTCGTCGCCCACGGCTTCCGCCTCCTGCGGCAGATAGCCGATCATCGTCCATTCATCCCGTTCCACCGTGCCCGCATCGGGTTCCTCCTTCTTGAGAACGATGTTGAAGAGGGTCGATTTTCCCGCGCCGTTGGGGCCGACGAGCGCGACACGCTCGCCATAGTTCACCTGCAAAGCCGCTTCCTCGAAGAGGATACGGCCACCGTGGCTTTTTTTGAGATTGCGGATCGTGAGCATGGGATTCGGCGATTGGCGGGCGCATTCGTTACTCGCGAATGGCCCGTTTCGCCAGAGAATCCTTCTGAGAGTTGATAGTGGAAAGTGGATGGTTGATAGCCCCACCATCTCGGCAATGCCGCACGGCTGAGCAACGCGCGAAGGGATCGGCGGACGCGGATTTCATGATTTTCAACCACGCCGCACTCCGTCCCCCAGTAGCGTTCTTTCACAAACGCCAACGAGTCGCACCCTCCACGCGGCTATCAACTATCCACTCTCCACTATCAACTCCGCCGCTACTTCTTCATCCCCCGCAGGTAGAGATCAAACCAATCCGCGAGAACCGCCACATCCGGCCCCTGATCCGGCCAGCCGTGCGCGGCCCCGGGCTTGACGATCAGCTTGGCGGTAGCGCCGGCTTCGGTGGCTTTTTTCACAAAACTCTCGGATTGCTGGAATGGCACGCGCTTGTCCGCGTCTCCGTGGATGATGAGGGTGGGCGGGAGCTTCGGCGTGATGAAATAGATGGGAGAAATTCGCTTTCCGAGTTCCTGCCGAATTTCCGGCGAGTCTTCCGCGCCCGGTGCAAAAAAGGCCGCGCGCAAATCCTGCAGCACGCCCTGCCCCACCGCGTCCAAACCGGGGGCGCCGTAGTTCAGAAAATCCGCGGGCGGATAAAAGCACGCCACGACCTGCACCGCGCTGCTCTCGCGATCGATGGGGTCCTTGGCGTCCGCCTTGCCCGGCCCGCCCATCGTCCCGAGCGTGAGCGAGAGATGCCCGCCGGCGCTGGCGCCCGTCACTCCGAGCGCGTCCGCCTTCACGTTCCATTTCGCGGCATTGTGACGGATGAAGCGCACCGCCCGCTCCACATCCTCGCGAATCTCCGGGATCGTGAACCGCGGCTGGCAACCATGGCACACCGCGAAAACCGTGTAGCCCCGATCGAGATACGGTGCGTAAGCCCTGGGGCTGATCGAGTCGTGATTCGACTTCCAGCCGCCGCTCACCATGTAAACGATCCCGTAGCCATTCGGCTTCGCGGGCTGGATGACGTCGAGCGTGAGGGCGACGCCGAATTTGCGTCCATAGACGAGATCTTCCGTGCGGGTGAAATCAGCGGGCGCCTGCCCGTGGGCAGGGATCAGGGAAAGGAGCAGCGGCAGCAGCAACGCGAGCAAGCGGGGGGACAGATTCATCCCCGCAGGTTGAACGTCCATCCGCGCCGAGGCAAAACCAAACGACCGGAACGATCTCAGCTCTGCGAATTCAGTTTGTCCGGATCCACCCAGAATTCGTCCTTGGGATTGATCTCCACATCGGGCATCGGCTCGAACTTCGAGGCGTCGAAATTGGGAAGCTGCGGTTCGGGCACGCGCAGTTCCTGGAGATGTTTGCGAGCGTTGGTGAGTCCGTAATGATACGCGTAGGGCGGACCGTCGCGCCAGGCCAGCGTGTAAGCCTTGGTGGCGGCGGCGATGGCAGCAGTGCGGTTGCCCTCGTCGCGCTCGATCTGGGCCAGGATGTTCAGCGCGTCGGCATGAAAAAGGGGATATGGCCCGCGCTCAGCAAGGTCCCATACATGATCGAGGAGTTCACGGGCGTTGCCGAATTCCTGCCTTCGGCGATGGATTTCGGCAAGGGCAGTGAGGGTGGGAAGTTCTTCTTCCACGCGATTGACAGCGCGGGCTCGGGTGAGGGCGTGCTGAAGGCGTTCAACCGCCCTATCCAAATCACCAAGGCCAAGCGCAACTGTGCCTTGGAGGCGGGCAGCACGAATAAAGTCGGCTTCGTAGCGGTTGACTCCCGCCAATTTCCAGGCGCTTTGGGCGAAAGCACGCGCACATTTCGGATTTCCGAACCATAGGAAATGCTGGGCGAGGTACGAGCTAACTACTCCTTGGAGCTGTTGTCGCATCTGAGCGGCGCAGAAGTTCAGAGACCTTTGCAGGGCAATTCCGGATTCGAGACTAACGCCGCAGGCAGCGACGCTGAGCCCGAGGTGGTCGAGAGAAAGTGCTTCTTGGAATTCATTCTTTGCGTCCCTAGAGAACTTCAGGGCTTTGCGGGCCGCCAATTGGGCCGCTCGCAATGCACCAGCCAATCGGAGGTAGTAAGAAAGATTCCTCAAGCCAACTGCTAGATTTGCGTAATCTTTCTCGCGCTCGTAAATTTCCAAAATACGACGGGAAAGTGGAATGGCCCGCCCGGGCTCACCACAAAGGTGATAAGCCATTCCCAACTCGTTTAAGGAGTAACTCTGGTCACTGGCCGACTGCAAGCGCGGTGGATTGTCGATACCGTCTGGAAACAGACGTTCCAAAAGTTCGACGCACTGCCGACTGGCGCTGAGGCGGTAACGGGTGGCATCGGCCAAATGTGCGTAAAAAAGATCACATGCATCCTGATAGCGCTCGAGACCGATAAGGGACTGATACAGTTCGATAGCCGGTGTGAGTTCCTCGATGCGTTCCACTTTCAAATATTCGGGTGGCTTGGGAACAGCCTCAAAATAGGTGCGGAGATCGCTGTAGATCCCCTGGCGGGATTGACCGTCGAGTGCCTGCCAGACAACACCACGGACGATGGGATGCAGGTCGTAGCGGTTGGATTTTTTGTCCCAACCGACCAGGCCACGGTCTTCGAGTTCCGTAAGAATCAGATCCAGTGCCCGGACCGTGGCGCAGGGTTTAGGGGCGTTGGGTTCCGGTCGCTTTGCCGTGCGCTCGTCATCGGCCGTCGCCACCGCGGGAGGAACGCAGCCCTGTTCCACCAGCAGCGCGCGCAGCGTGTCCCACGTCGCGGGCATGCGGAAGGCGGCGATGGTGTGAAGCACCTTGCGCTGCTCCTTCGATAGACCACGCAAGGCGTATTCGAGGACGTGGGTCTTGGCGTTCTTTAAGTCGAGGTGGCTGGGATTGAAGCCAGGACTCCTGGCAATCCATCGATCGAAATTTCCTGGGGCGGCCTTATCCTCCGCGATCTCGCCCGCCAGAGCCCGGATCAGGAGCGGATAGTTGCCAAAGGCATTGAAGATTTTCAGGAGTTGATCCCGGGAACCCGTCACCCCAAATTCGCGCCACAGATTGATGGCGTCGTCATCATGAAGCCCGCCGAGAAAAATAGGGAAGCAGCCCGGCTGTGGTTGCGCCGTGTAGGTCTGAAGTTCGGCAGGGTAAAGCCGGGTCGTGATGAGGAGGCGCGAGGCGCGAACGGTGGCAAGCCGGCGAAGGAATCGCCCGGCATTGGCATCGACGCACTGACGCAAGCGGTGCTTTTGCAGGTAGGTTTCGCGGATGTTTTCCGGAATACCGGCGAACATTCTTTCTTCATGCGCGGTTTCTTCATCGAGATCATCGTCCAGCATCTGCGCGGCATCCATACGAGCATAGGCGAGGAGGATGCGTTCCAGTCCGTCGAGGACGAGAAGAAACGGTTTCGTGTCGAGAAGGTGAAAGAGCTGGTCTTCACGATCCGGAGATTTCATTTCGCGCACAGCCGGCTCGGATTGTCCCGACACGTAGGCCAGCGCGCGGATGATGAAGTTTTCCCAGTGCGCATCGCTTTCGTAGAAACTCCACCACATGCGCCCGGCGAGATTCGGCATTTCGTGCGGGGCGATGTCGTTGAACCATTTCCAGGTGAGCGCGCTCTTCCCCATGCCACCGATGGCCACGACATTGAAAATGCGCGCGCCCGCGGGAACCTGCCGATTGGCCGTGACCCAATCGGTGAGGAGATTCAACTCGGCCTGACGTCCGACAATATCCTTGGTCTGGAGCAGCGAGTAGGGGTGCGCGATGTAAGGCTCGGGCGGTTTGGAGAGGAGATTGGGCGGATGAAAGTCGGGCGCGGTCTTCTCGCCCGAACCGCTCTGCTCGCGCTCCTTAAGGTCGGAAAGCGCATGGATGACCTCGCCACGCAAATCCTCGGGCGACTTGAATTCACGCCGCCCGCGTCCCTGACTGGCACGCTCCTTCAATTCGGCGAGTTTCTTTTGAGCGTCCTTGTCTGTCTCGACCATCTCGATGGTGAGCACGTGTTCCTTGTGAATGAGGAAAACGAGAATCGGAATCTTCCGCTCGACGGCGCGGTTGAATTCCAACTCGGTGATCGAAATGTCGTGGCCTTCCGGTGTGTAGCCGTAGCGCCACGCGAAGATGCCAACGTAAATGTCCGCCTGGTCCGCCATCTCCATCGAAACACGAATAGCATCGGCGTCTCGCGCGGGAAGGTGTTCCATTCCGATGGGAAAAATGCCTTCACGCAGGCAGGCCTCCTCAACTTCTCGACGATGTTCCGGGAGGTCGATCGATGTGCTGCTGATCATCGCGGTCTTTTGGCCGGGCTTGCTCATGGAAGGGATTTTGGGGGCGCGGGTCGAAATCGATTACGGCCGCGTCCAACCGATCAGTTGCCCGCCTGTCTTCTGTTCCGTGTCCGTTACCGACATGACGCGGATGATTGGCAGAATTCGTTTCCAGAAGCAATCCCCGCCCTGGATGAGCGGCAAACGCGGGCAGGATGGTGATCCTCCCCGCCCGAGTTCGGGAAAAGAGCTGGAGTGTATACTGGACTTTGGCCGACGGGGTGTCCCGGAGGGACTAGAGAAATTAGCCCCGGGTCGAGTGAGTGTAACGAACGAACACCCGGGGTTTCCTTCCAAAACAACGTCGTTCCATCCGTCTCGGCCTCCCGGCCGCATCTTTCCCCTCTCCCTCGGAGATGCGGCTTCGCCGGGACGGATGGAGCGTTCGCTGTTGGGTGGGAACCCCGGGTGTTCGCTCGAAGATTGATGGTCGCCTCCGCGACCACCCTGCGGGCTCGCTGTCGCGAGTCCTCTCGCTCCGCTCGAGTCGCTCGACCCGGGGCTAATGGCTGGGACACCTCCGGTGTCCAAAGTTCAGAACTCGCTCCAGAACCTAAAAACGGAGATGGAAATAACCACGGATTTTACGGATGGCACGGATTCAACAGGATACTGGTATCCGGACGCACGAAGCCACTCACCCGATGGGAGAATCCTCGTTCGTGTCTCCTGATCCGTGCTATCCGTGAAATCCGTGGTTCCCACTTCCGGATTTAGGCTAGAATGGGCGCGGGCCGAAGCGTGGGCCGTATCCGGGGACCCCGAAAATGCCGCGAAGGATTTCGCCGGTATGGTTATGCCCACCACCGGAATCGCCATCGCTCGAAGGCTTTCTTGCACCGCTCCCGCTCTGGCTATTGCCGTTGCCGCCGCTTTTGGCGATCGGTTTGGCCGTCCCTTTGACCAATTTGACCGGGAGCGCGGTGTCTCCGCCGGTCTCGACCGTGCCTTTGACCGTTGCCGTGGTGTATCCCGCGAATGCGATCGTGTAGGTGACTTCGCCGGGCGGGAGGTCGGTAAGGTGCAGGGGCGTGACTCCTAGTGGCTTGTCGCCCAGCAAAACTTTCGCCCCGGTGGGGACACTCGTGATCGCGACGCCGCCGCCGATGAATTCGAAAAGCGTGTTTTGGGACTGCTGGCGGATCACCGCGACGCTTTGCTTTTGGCTCAGCCAGCCTTCGCGGCTGACGGTAATTTCGTAATCGCCTACCGGTATCTCAGGCGCGTCCAGGGGAGTAACGCCGTGGACGGACTGGAGCGGATTGGCTTTGCTCCGCATCTCGTAGGCAAGACCGGCGGGCTTGCTGACCACATGCAATGCTCCGGCGCTCCGCTGCAGTTTAACGATGCCCGGGTCGGTGATTTGATTGGCCTGGATCACGGTATCCAGAACGACGGGATCGTACCCATCCAGGGAAATTTCGAGGCGGTATTTGCCCGGCTTCAGGTCCTGCAACGCGGCCGGGCTCTGGACCGAAGGCGCGTCACCGATCTTGATCGACGCATTGGTCGGTTCCGTCTTGACGACCATGCTGCCGTGCGGCTCCGCCACGGGCATGGGGGCGTGCGGCTCCAGCCGACTGGGGTTGCGATCCGAAGCGGTCGCAGTCTTGGGGACGGTCTGCTCGGGGAAGGGCGCGAGATTGTCCTTCGAGTCCGTCCCCGAAGTTCCCACATACCACGCCGTTCCCAAGAGCAGGGCGAGAACGGCAAAAACGATGCCGATGGCGCGAGCGGATTTTCGGGGCTTCGGCGGTCGCGCATGCGGGGTCGCGGGGAGCGGGACCGTGGGAGGCTGGTAAAGGTCGAATGGGGAAAGCGCTGCCGTCGCCTGCTCCTGCGCGGGCATCGGCGGCATGGGTCCGCCCGGCAGCGTCTCCGCATTTTCGACGGACGAGGCAAAGTTCGATGTGCTGGAAGTTCCCATGCCGGACGGTGGGAGGCCAAGACGCGCCGCGACTTCACCGGCGCTTTGCGGACGTTTCTCCGGTTCTTTCGCGAGGCAAGCCGCGACGGTATCCTCCCAGGTTCGCGGAATGGAGCCGGGCGGAATGCCAAAGCTCACGCGACGCTCGGTCAACGAAGAGGGCGCCCGGCCGTGCACTTGCCCGGAAATATCGCCGCTATAAAAGGGCGGCCGGGAAGTGATCAATTCATAGAGGGTCGCGCCGAGGGCATAGATGTCGTCCGAGGGACTGGCCGTGTCGCCGCAAAGCTGCTGCGGGCTCATGTAAACCAGCGTGCCGCTCGCGCCCCGCTGGGCGGAAATCTGGCTGACCGAATCAACCAGGCTCCGCGAAATACCAAAGTCGGCGATGCGCAATTGGCCCTTGAGGTTGACCATCAAGTTCGCCGGTTTCAGGTCTCGATGAACGATGGACGCCTCGCGATGCGCATAGTCCAGCCCGGCGCAGAGCTGCCGCATCCATTCGCCCAGTTGCCCGGGTTCGAAAACATGATTGGGCTGGTCGATCCGCCGATTGCGCAGGGTATCGCCGTCCACATATTCCATGGAGATGCCGGCGAGTGTCTTGTCCTGTACAAAATCGTAGGTGCGCACGATGTTCGGGTGCGTGAGTTCGAGACTGCGCTTCGTTTCGCGCTTCAGGTCATTCAGACTGGCCCGATCATTGACGACGATGGTCGGCAGGAATTTGAGGGCGACGTTCCGGTCCAGTTCCTCGTCCCGGGCCAGCCAGACGACACCCATTCCGCCCTGGCCGAGCACGCGCTCGAGCCGGTATCGATTCAACACCCGCTGCCCCCCGGAAAAGGACCGCACCGTGTCGATGAACTCGTTCTCTTCGAAATTGCCCGCGCTATTCATGGGAATATTTTCTACCGATCGAGCAGCCCGCAGGAAGCACGCGAAACCTCGACCACTGAATCACGCGAGATTGAGGATGGCGGAGGGCGCCGTCCAATGTCACGGCAAAAAGGCCGGGCTTAAACCCGCGCCGACGCAATCCCGTGCCAACACCGCTGGCGTCACACCCGCGAGACTTAAAGCCGAAAGCCGGCAAGGCGGATTATCGTCGAACGGGCGGACTCGTCACGAGTGCGCCGCAAGGAACTGCGCGCAGCGACGTTCGGACCACGGTTGGAGACCATGTTGGAGATCGAGAAAGCCCACGTGGCCACCGGATTCCGGGGCTTCGAGGAAGACGTTCTCGCTCGCCTCCGCCTCGGGCCACGGGTAGGCCTCGGGGGCAAGAAACGGGTCGTTCCGAGGCTGCAACAAGAGTGTCGGGACCGTGATCCGGGTGAGAAACTGCCGCGCACTCGACAGCGTCCAGTAATCCGCCGCATCGCGGAAACCGTGCATCGGCCCGGTGTAGCGATCGTCAAACTCCTGAAAACTCCGCATCCGCCGGACGCCCCGGGCATCCAGTCGATCGGGGTAAAGTCGCGCCTTGGCTTCGATCTTTCCGGCGAGCGAGACGAGAAATCTCCGAAGATACAAGCGATTGCTCCAGCGCTGATCGAGTTTCCGCGCACACGCCGCCAGGTCCACCGGCGCCGAGATCGCGATTGCCGCCTTCACGCTCGGATGGGGTGGCGCTTCGCCCAGGTATTTCAAAACCACATTGCCGCCGAGACTGAATCCGACCAGCGCCACGCGTCCGTAGCCCGCCGCAACCGCCCTGTCGATGACCGCACCCAAATCGCCGGTCTCACCGCTATGATAGGCGCGCAGCAGCCGATTGGGCTCGCCGCTGCACCCGCGAAAATTCCACGCCAGCACATCCCACCCAGCCGCGAGCAGCGCCGCCGCGAGGCCGCGTATGTAGGTCTGCGTCGAGCATCCCTCGAGGCCATGGGTCAGGATCGCCAGGCGGTCGCGCCCCATTCGCGACCAATCCAGGTCCAGAAAATCGCCGTCCGCCAATTCCAACCGCTCGGGTTCGACGAGCAGCCGCACCTGCCGTGGCAGAATCACCGGCAGGATCGTCTGCACATGCCCATTGCGCAGAAATCGCGGGGGCTGGAACTGGGATGAAATGACGGGCATACGGATGGCGGGAGCGCCGAAGATACGCGAATTCCGGCATGTGCCCACTGCCACGATCGCGCATGAAAAGGCGACTTTCGCTTGTCGAACGATGGGGCAAACGGCTTCACTCGACGTCCGCCCTCTCCCGGCGGCACCCAACCGTCTCTTTCACCCTCATCCCTCCCTATGACCTCATTCCGAACTCTCACCCGTCCCGCCATTGTCAGCGCCGCCCTCTTCGCGGCATTCAGCATCTCCACCGCCCGCGCCGCCGAACCGACGCTCCAACTCAAGGACAATGACTTGTGGGTGATGGCGGGAGACAGCATCACGGCGCAGCGCCTCCACACGAACTACATCGAGGCCTATTACCGGACGCGCTTTCCAAAATTGAATCTGCACTTCCGCAACTCGGGCATCGGCGGCAATACCACCGGCAGTGTCCGGGGTCGTTTCGACTATGATGTGGCGGCGTGGAAGCCGACCATCGTCAGCGTGGAGCTGGGCATGAACGACGTCGGCGGAACGGAAGAAAATTACATCAAGGGGATGAAGGAGCTCATTGCGAAGATTCGCGCGATCCCCGCCCAGCCCGTCTTGATTTCTTCGAGTCCCGTGGATGACGGCAGCATCATCGGCAGTTGGAAATCGACGCGTTGCGAGAAAATCCATCCCTTCACCGAGGCGCTCAAGAAACTGGCGGAAGAGGAGAAAGTGGTCTTCGTCGATCAATATCACCCGCTCATCGCGGTGTGGGGCGAAAACCGCCGCAAAGGCGCGGAAGCTGCCGCCGCGAAAGCCGCAACCCAGCCTGCTCCGCCTCCCGCACCCGCAACCCCGGCGCCGGTCCTCGCGCCGGGCGCCACTCCGGCGCCACCCAAGCCCGCGCCGATTCCGCCCGGCCTGCTCCCGCTCGGCGGCGATGCCGTGCACCCGGGCCCTGTCGGTCAATACACCATGGCCGCGACCATCCTGAAGGGACTCAACGCGCCGGGCGCAGTCAGTTCCGCGACGATCAATGCCGAGGGCAAGGTGGTCGAAGCGAAGGGGTGTCAGATCACCGAGGCGAGCGCCAAGGACGGCAAACTCTCCTTCACCCGGCTCGATGACGTCAGCCCCTGGCCGATCCTCCCGGCCGCAAAGACCGCGCTCACCCTTCTCCCCGAGATCGCCCAACTCTCGCAGTATCTGCTGAAAGTCGATGGGCTCGCACCCGGGGACTATCAGGTGAGCATCAACGGCAAACCCGCCGCGACGGTCAGCGCAAAAGATTTGGCCGCCGGATGGAACGTCGCCACCGACCTGGAAGGCGCGCTGGGCGAACGGGCCACCGCCATCGTCACCCTGATCGGCAAACTCCAATCGAACCTGAACAACGACTGGCGCGCCGCGAGCAAGGAAAAGAGCGAGGAAAAACTCGTCGCCGCGCAAAAGGCGATCGAAGCCACCGAAGCGGAATTGCAGAAGTTGGTGCAGCCCGTCCCCTGGAAGTTTGAAATCGCCAAGTAGAAGCTGACATCCGGCGCTGCTGTCGCGCGGGTTGGCCCGATCGCGGGCCATCCCGAACGGACTGGCGCACGCACTCTTCTGCCATTGCTCATGACCCGTTTCGTATGGCTCGTCTCGGTTGCTGCCGGCCTTCTTTTCGCTGGCTGCAGCAGCCCGTCCTACCGATATCGCCCAGTCCCCGGGAAGACATGCATGATGCAGCAAGGGTATGCGGTTCCGCCCGCGGAGGCACCGCCGATCGTGCAGGCGGCCGTCGCGGCGGGCAATCGGATCTGCGGCATGCCCTATCGGCGGGGCGGCGGGCATGGCTGTGCGCTGGACTCAGGATACGATTGCTCGGGGTCGGTGTCCTACGTCCTCCGCGAGGCGGGATTGCTGCATGACAGCATGCCGTCCGGCGGCTTCCGCCGCTACGGCAGGTCGGGCGAAGGCGATTGGATCAGCGTCTATGCCAAAAACGGGCACGTCTTCATGGTGGTCGCCGGATTGCGTTTCGATACCGGCTACAACAATGCGCCGGAAGGTCCGCGGTGGTCGACTCTGTCGCGCCCCGCGAGTGGTTGCGTCATCCGCCACCCTGACGGCTGGTAGCGTGACGACACCGCGCCGAACCTAGTTTCGGCGCTTTGGTCCCTCGGAACGATGGCCTTCTTTTGGGAAGGTTCCCGCCTCGTCAGGCTCCGGCTTGGGCGGACGGCGGGTGGCGACATAAATGCGATGCACGGCCTGCTTGGCCCGCTCGTGATTGGGCGCCGCGAAGGTCTCCACCTGAAACCCGGCCCGATTCAGGCGATTGACGAAGGAAAAATCTTCGCTCGCCGACCAGAACGCGGCGCAACCTTCCGGCAGCAGAGCGCTGGTGATACGGGCAAACCCCTGCCGGTCGTAAACCCGTGAGTTTTCCGGCTTCATCATCGAGACGGGGCCATTGTCGAGATCGAGCAAGATCGCGTCGTAGCGCGGCGTGGCGGATTTCCGCAGGAGCGCAAAGACGTCACCCACAAAGACCTCCACGCGCGGGTCGTCGAGCAGCTTGCCATTCACCTTGCGCAGGAGTTCGCGGTTCCAGGCGACGACCTCCGGGAGCAGTTCGCCGACGTGGACGACGGCGTTCTTCCCGACGAGCTCGAGCACGCGCTTGAGGGTGTAGCCAAGACCCAGGCCGCCGATCAGGATGCGCGGTTCGGGGTAGCGGGCGAGGCGGGCGCACGAGTGTTGCGCCAGCGCCAGTTCGGACGCCGTCGCATAAGTGCTCATGATCTGGCGGCCATTGAGCTTCATGTAGTGTTCGCCGTCGTGTTCGAGCAGGGCGAGTTGCCCCCCACCGGGCATGCGGACTTGGGCGATCGTGACAAATGGTTTCATCGGTTTTTTTCGGCGCGGAGTTGTCCACACCCCGCCGCGACATCGATGCCGCGGCGCTGGCGAATGGTGCTGGGGAATCCGGCCTCCCGCAGAATGCGTTGGAATTCCCGCGCGGCGACTGAATTCGCCGCAATCCCCGCGAAACCGCCGGTCGGGTTGAGCGGAATCAGGTTCACGTGCGCGTCCAGACCGGTGAGGAGCGCCGCCAGACGTTCGGCTTGCGCGGGCGAGTCATTGGCGCCCGCGATGAGCGTCCATTCGAAAAAGATGCGGCGCCCAGTCGTCTCGCCGTAGGTCCGGCAGGCGCCCATCAGATCAGAGAGCGGCCAGCGGCGGCTGGCCGGAACCAGCGCGGAGCGCTCCGCCTCGGTCGCGCCGTGGAGACTCACCGCGAGGTTGTAGGGCGGAGTTTCCCGGGCGAGACGCAGGATGCCGGGCACGACACCCACCGTGCTGATCGTGATGTGGCTCGGCCCCAGATCCAAGCCACGACGGTCGGTAACGATCTCCAGCGCCGCCATCACCGCATCGTAATTGTGCAGCGGCTCGCCCATGCCCATGAGCACCAGATTTCGCAGCCCCACGGCTCCGCGGGCGCGCAGTTCCCGCTGCACGTGCAGCACTTGCGCGACAATCTCGCCCGGTCGCAAATGGCGCGCAAAACCCATCTGCCCGGTGGCGCAGAACACGCAGCCCATCGCACAGCCCGCCTGGGTGCTGACGCAGGCCGTGTGTCGGTCGCGATAGCTCATCAGCACCGTCTCGATGGTCTGGCCGTCCGCGAGGCGCAGCAGAAATTTTTGCGTCAGCCCATCGCTGCTGGAAGTCTCCACCTCGACTTCCGGCATGATCCACTGGAAGCGACCGTTCTCCGTCATCTGGTCAAGCCATCGCTGCACCGGACTCGGAAAATTTGCGCGACCTGCCATCGGATTTTCCACCTGGCGATGCAATGCCCGCCACAACGGCTTCGCGTGGACCGCGGGCACGGCGGACTCGACCAGGGCGCGTTCAAGATCGCCGTAAGTCAGGTCGTGCCACGAGAGCGCCTCAGGAAAAGCTTCGGTGATGGCCATGTCCCAGCACAGTATCATACTCATGCCAGGACACGAAGAACGACCGCTTCTCGTGGGACTTGTCGAAGATCAACCGTGGCGCATTCAACCTGGTAAAGCGCCATGATCAGTGACTCCCCATTTTCCGAATCGCCACCCTACCCGTAACGCAGTGCCTCGATCGGATCGAGCCGGCTGGCCGTCATCGCGGGATAGATCCCGCTGAAGATCCCGATGGCCACGGCGAAGGCAAAGCTGATCAGCACATTGTTCAGTTCCACCACGGGCGCATTGGCCTCAGGTGAAATGGCGATGAGGATTTGCATGATCCCTCCACTGGCAATGAGCCCGAGCAGCCCACCGATGATGCCGATGACCGCGCTCTCGACAACGATCTGCACAAAGATATCCCGTGCCTTGGCGCCCACCGCCCGCCGCACCCCGATCTCGCGGATGCGCTCGGTGATCGACGCGAGCATGATGTTGGTAATCCCGATGCCGCCGACGATGAGCGAGATGCCGGCGATGACCCCGCCGCTCATCCGCGTGTTGCGCATGTTCTGCTCCATGGTGTCGAAATACTCCTGCCGCGTATCGAAGGTGAAATCCTCGATGTTGCGATGGGTGCTCGTGAGAATGGTGCGGACCTGGTCGAGGGTTTCCTCAAAGCGGTCGGTGTCGGCCACCTGGAAACTGAGCGCGTCGAGCTTGTACTGCGGACCCTGATTTTCACCGCCGACCATCAGGGCACTCTTGTAATCCCAAAACATCGTGTTGATCGGGATGATGATCGTCAGGTTCTTCCGATCGAATGCCCCGGAAGTACGGACGATGGCGGGGGCGGCAGCCTTGGCGCCTTTCTTGGGAGCGGGGGTGCTTGGACGCGGCGTTTGTTTCGCGCTCAACGCACGCCGGCGTTTGTCCACCTCGCGTTCGTAAAAGTCGAACACCCCAACCACACGGAAGGGCCGGTCGTTGATCTTGATCGTCTCACCGACCGGATTGTAGTTCGGGAGACCCGGCCAAAGGCGATCGACCACCAGGCGGCCAATGACGCAGACCCGCTGGCCGGTCTCCAGATCGAGGGCGCTGAGATTGCGGCCCGCCGCGATGACGTGCTTGTTGATCGGGACGAAATCCGGCCAGCAGCCGTTGACCTCGCAACGAAAAGTCCGGTTGGAACGCTGGATGGCCGCGCTGCCAAGCGAAGAAACGGGCGTCACGTAGGAGACGAGATGCGCGGACTGCGCAATGGCCTCGGCGTCCAGGAGGGTGCGACCCTCGGAAACTTCCGCGTATCCTTCCTGATCGAGCGGCGGGTCCTGCGGGATGACCCCGACCCGTTCGAGTCCACCGATCTGTTTCATGTACTCGCGCACCCCTTTGGCGATGCCCGCCGTCAGCGAAAACATCGACAGCAACGAGGCGACACCCAGGATGACGCCCGACATGGTCAGGAAACTGCGGAATTTGTGGGCCCAGATTTCCTTCAGCCCGATGAGAAAGCCGAGCCAGAGATTCATGCGGGGACTGGAACGTCTTTCGCGTCGTCCACGATCAAGCCGTCGGCGATCCGAATACGGCGTGGCGTCTGTTCCGCGATCTTGTTGTCATGCGTCACGAGGACGATGGTGCTGCCTTGGGCGCTGAGTTCGCGAAAAAGTTGGAGAATGTTGGCCCCGGTCTTGGAGTCCAGGTTCCCGGTGGGTTCGTCGGCGAAGATGATCTTCGGCTTGTTGACGAGCGCGCGGGCGATCGCGACACGCTGCATCTGGCCGCCGCTGAGTTGCAGCGGAGTATTCTTGACCCGATTCTGCAAATCCACCCGCTCGATGGCCTCCATAGCCCGAAGCCGGCGTTCGTCCGCGGAGACGCCCGAGTAGATCATGGGCAATTCGACATTTTGCAGGACATTGAATTTTGGCAGGAGATTGAAGCTCTGGAAAACGAACCCGATCTTCTGGTTGCGCATCTCACTGAGCTTGTTGCTGCTGGCCCGGCTCACGTCGACTCCGTCGAGGTGCATCGTGCCCTCCGTCGGCGTGTCGAGGCATCCGAGCAGGTGCATCAAGGTGGACTTGCCACTTCCACTGGGACCGATGATCGCCGCGTATTCCCCTTGCTCGATGATGAGATCGATCCCGTTGAGCGCGAGGATTTCCTGTTCGCCGACAATGTAGCGCTTGGTCACGCCACGGAGTTCGATGAGGGCCATGCGGGTTGAAGTGCTCAGTAGACAGTGCTCAGTGCTCAGTGAGCGCCGGCCGCGTCGATGGGAAAACTGCGCACTGAGAACTGGACACTACGATTTCTTCGGCAGCATCCGGTTCGGCTCAAACAGCAGCACCTCTTCGCCCACCTCCACGCCTTTGATGATCTGCGCGCGGTCCGTATTGGTCACGCCGATCTTGACCTCGCGCTGTTCCGTCGTCTCGCCATTGCGCACGTAAACGACCTTTTTTCTCCCCTCACCCTTGAAGACCGCGGAGATCGGGACACTGATGGCGTCGGTCGCCGTGGCAATGGGAATCAACATGTTGACCGTCATGCCGGGACGCAGCCGTGCATTGGGTTTGTCGATGAGCGCCCGCACCTGAAAGCCCTTGACGTTGTTCTTCACCGTGGCGATCGGGGCAATAAAGGAGATCGTCGCCGCCAGTTCGAGATCCTTCAACGATTCCGCGCGCAGCCTGACCTCCTGGTTGAGTTCCAGCTTGGCCACGTCGACCTGGTTGATGTGGGTATCGACGAGCAGCTTGGAGAGATTGGCGATGGTCATGAGCGTGGTTCCGCTGTTCACGCTGGCCGCCGCGATCACGACCAGCCCTTCACTCACCGGCACCGTCAGCACCGTGCCATCGCTCGGCGCGACGACTTTCGTCCGGGCCAGCTTGTCGGTCACGAGCTGCAGCCCGCGCTGGGCTTTCACCAGGGCGTTTTCCGAAATTTGATACTCCGACGTGAGATTATCGAAGAGCTCCTTGCTGATGAGCTTTTGCTCGAAGAGGTCTCGCGAACGCTCGTAGTTGGCCTTCGCCTTCTCCATCGAGAGTCGCGCGCCTTCGATCTCCGTTTCGGCGCTGTCCTTTTCCGTCAGCAGATCCGTGTCGTCGATTTCCACCAGGACTTCCCCTTCCTTGACGACCTGACCAGGCTCGACCCGCAGCACCTTGATCTTGCCCCCGACCTCGGGCTTCACGTCGAGTTGAGTCGCCGGGGTGACATCGCCACTGATCTCCACACTGAGGTCCAGATCCCGCTTTTCAGCGATCGCCGTGAGGTTGGCCAGGTCCGCCTGGTCCTTGTGGCCATTGGTCAGCTTGTCCTTGAATATATACCACCCGCCACCGAGAACGGCGGCGATCAAGAGCAGGGTGGAAAGTTTTTTCATGAAGCAAAAGGGGAACGCTGGGGCGGCGTATCTACACGGGGTCCACTGAGGGTCCAACGTAATAATACGTCTGCAAAGATGAGTCGATTCGCGCGCGTTTTCTTAGCTGCCACGATCATCGGGAAGAGCCAGCCTCGCAAATGCAAAAAGCCAGGCCCGCGGATTGCGGGCCTGGCTTTTACTAAAAACTAAAGGAAGTCCCCTCGAATTGAAGGATTACTTGCTGTAGCCGTGCGAAGCGGTCGTCGACGAGCTGGTCGTGGACGCGCTCTTGCTGGCGCAGGCGCCGAGGCTGAGAGCCATGGCGGCGAGCGCGATGATTGCGAGATATTTCATTTTCTTATTTCCCCTCCTTTCTGTGCCAGTTGGCATGAGGCGGCGATGTTCGTTATTTGCGGTGACAAGACAACGTTTTTCATCCGTTGCCTTCTCTTCGTCGGATGGAGCGATCACGGCTGTATGCGGCAGCAACCTTGACCGAAGGCCGGTTGTGAAGTCCTCTGGGATCCCGCTGAGGTCCGCAGCCCCCATGAACTCCTCCTCCTTTTATTCTGTGCTGAGCGCCGCGCTGGCCTGCCTGGGGGGCATTCCTTCCGCATCCGGACACGACCTGGCGGGTACCGACGTACGCCCACACGAGGGTCGATCGACCCAGGCGCCGGAATTTTTCCTCGCGCAGGCGACGGTGACGCCGATCGCCCCGCGGGCCACCAGTCGCCCGGCGCAGGCGGCGACGTTCGAGGCATTCGCCCCTCGGGTAAAACTGCGCTGGGATGATCGATCCCTTTTCGTGGAGAGCAACGGCCTGCCAGCACACGGGATGATGGTGGGAATCACGGCGTGGCAGCAGCAGGTTCCCCTGCCCCAGAACTACACGGGCGCCAATGCCTGGCAGTTCCCCCTCGTGCCGGTGCCCTCGAAGACACCCGTATCCATCAAGGGCCGATTCCTGCGGGGAGCCATCGCCCTGGCGGTGAATGGCATCCCCATCTTCAACCCGCAAAACAACCGCGGCGAAGTGTCGGCGGAGATCGGCGAGCTCGACGAATGGGGCGGACACTGCGGACGCGCCGACGATTACCATTACCACGCGGCGCCGCTGCATTTGCAGAGTATCGTCGGGCCGGGCCGGCCCATCGCTTACGCGCTGGATGGTTACCCGATCTACGGACTGACCGAGCCGGATGGCGCCGCCCCAGACGCGCTGGATGCCTTCAACGGCCATACCACTTCGGCCCTCGGGTACCACTACCATGCATCGAAGAAGTATCCGTACATCAATGGTGGTTTTCACGGAGAGGTGGTCGAACGCGACGGTCAAGTCGACCCGCAGCCCCGCGCCAATCCCATCCGCGAGGCGTTGCCTCCGCTGCGCGGAGCGAAGATCACCGCCTTCACGGTCACCCCCGACGAAAAGACCTACGCCCTTCAGTACTGGCAGAATGGAAAAACGGCAGCGGTGAACTACGCGACCAGCGGCGACGGTAACTGGAAGTTCCAGTTCGTCAGCGCGGACGGAGCCAGGCTGGAGGAAACGTATCGCGCCGGTGATCGCCCCGCGAGAGGCGGCGAGCGAAAGGAAGGCCCGCGTCCCGAAGGCAATCCCCCGCCACCCAAGGCGCGCGATCCGCAGCCGCCCCAAGGGCCCGTCAATTCGGCGGCAGTTCCAAACACGGCTCCCAAACAAATCGGCACCTTCGTCCTGCGCAGCCCCGCGGTGGCTGACGGCGGCGCGCTGCCGACGGAGTACACCGGCGACGGCGCGGGCTCGACCCTTCCGCTCGAATGGGCCGGCGCACCCGCCGGAACGAAGAGCTACTCCCTGATCATGCACCACCTCGATCGCGAAGGAAAAACCAAGTGGTATTGGACGCTCTACAACATCCCCGCCGATGTGACGCACCTGGACAAGAACGGTCGGGGAATCGGCACTCTCGGCGCCAGCTTCAAAGGTCAAATCGGATACGAGCCCCCCCATTCGCAAGGGCCCGGAGCGAAGACCTACGTGCTGACCCTCTACGCGCTCTCCGCCGCCCCGCAGCTCAATATCGCCGGATCGCCCGTGACGGGCGAGGTCCTTTCCCTCGCCATCAAAGGCCTCGTCCTCGCCAGCACCGACTTGAGCGTGGTCTACTCCCGCGAGGGAGCATCTGCCAACCCGGGACCGCGTGAACCGAAGGCACCGAGCCACGACGAAAGCAACCCTCGCCCCACGGCGCCGCCCCGCCGCGAGAACCCCGGAAACCCGCCTCCGAGCGCGTCCACCAAAGGCGTCTGACGACCCACCCGCCTTCTTTTGTCGCCTCTTCGCGTCGTTTGCTCATGATCGCCGGGATTTCATTCCCATGACCCTGCCCCCTCTGACCACCCTCACCGCCCTCCTCCTGGCCACGCAGATGGCCGCGGTAGCCGCTGAACCCATCGCTCTCCGCTCACGACGCGAGCTGTTCGTGGATCGCCTGCTCGTGGGCGAACTCAAGAACACCACCCTCAAGATGCATGAGCCGGTCCTCGCGGAACCGCTGGCGAAGGGAGCGCGGCCAAACGGCCACTATGCGACGGTCCTCAAAGCGGAGGACAAATTCCAGTTCTACTATCGAGCCTACAAGGACCCGGCGGTCACCTGGAAAACGCACGGCATCGAGGCCTCCCACGATGGCGAAGTCACGCTCTATGCCGAGAGCAAGGACGCCATCCACTGGACGCTGCCAAACCTGGGCCTGTTCGAGCACCCGAGTTTTCCTGAAGGCAATATCGTCCTCATGAACGAATTCCTGGTGAACCACAACTTCACCCCGTTCATCGACACGAAGCCCGGGGTACCTGCCGATCAAAAATACAAAGCGCTCGGGGGTCTCGCGTTCCAACCGAATCAGGCCGCCGTCCGCGACAAACGCGGCCCAGGCGGCCTGAAGGCGTTCGTGTCACCCGACGGGATCCATTGGAAGAAGCTGCGCGACGAACCGGTCGTCCCGGAGGAATGGGGCAAATACTTCGACTCGCAGAACTACGCGTTCTGGAGTGACAGCGAGCAATGCTACGTGTGCTACTTCCGCCGATTCATCAAAGGAATGAGAGGCATCGCGCGCACGACATCGCTCGATTTCATTCAGTGGACCCCATTCGTCGAATTGGCGGTGAACCTGCCCAACGAGCATCTCTACACCTCCTGCACCCAGCCCTATTTTCGCGCCCCGCAAATCTACATCGCGATGCCCACACGTTTCATGGACAAGCGTGGGGCCGCCACCGATATCCAGTTCATGACCACCCGCGGAGGCAACCAGTACGATCGCGAGTTCACGCAGAGCTTCATCCGCCCAGGATTGAGCAAGGATGGATGGCTGAATCGCGCGAATTACGCCGCCATCGGGATCCATCAAACCAGCGACACGGAGCTGTCGATGTTCCTCACGGGTGGCCGCCGCTATACCCTGCGGCTCGATGGTTTCGTCTCCGTGAACGCCCCGCTCGCCGGCGGCGAATTCACTACCAAGCCGCTGACCTTCACCGGCCGGCAATTGGAGATCAACTACGCCACGAGCGCCGCCGGCCAGGTGCGGGTGGAATTGTGCGATGCGGACGGCAAACCGCTCCCCGGGTTCACCATGGACGATTGCGAGCCGATCTGGGGCGATCACATTTCCCGCATCGTGAAATGGAAGACGGGCGACGACGTGAGTTCGTTCGCGGGCGAGCCCGTGCAGATCCGGTTTGAGATGAGCGACGCGGATTTGTTTTCGATCCGATTTCAGTGACCGAATGCGTCGGCACCGGCCGGCGGTGCCAGCGCTTTCACCGCTCCGCTTCACATTGAATTAAGGTTGGTGCCGGCAGAATAGCGTCATGAAAGACATCCCCCTCCACATCGCACTGAGCGTTTCGCTCGTCCTGGTCTCTTCGACGCCGGGTGCGAGCAGCGCCGACCCCATTCATCCAAACTTCGTTGTCATCATGGGCGAGGCGCAGGGATGGACTTCCGCGTCGGTGCAGATGGACGACGCGGTGCCGGCCTCCCGAAGCGATCTCGCGCGCACCCCGAATCTTGAAAAGCTGGCCGCCGAAGGTATGCGCTTCGCGAATTTCTATGCGGCCTCGCCTCGCTGCACTCCCACGCGCGCCGCGTTGTTCCTGGGCAAGAGCCCGGCGGCGCTCCATATGACTTTCGTCGGCGAGGGGAAGGGTGGGCGGGAGAGCGGTTTCTCGGAAACCGTGAGCAAGCTCCTTCCCGCGCCGGGTTTGAATGAGATGCCCGAATCGGAGACGACGATCGCGGAACTGCTCAAGCACGCGGGCTACGCCACCGCGCACTTCGGCAAGTGGCACGTGGGACGGGTGAGCCCGGCCAGGCACGGCTTCGACGAAAGCGATGGGGCGACCAATAACGGCGGACCCGAAAATCTGGAGAACCCGAATCCCAAGGAGGCGTTCGGGATGACGGATCGGGGGATGGATTTCATGGCCCGCCAGGCGAAGGCCGGAAAACCATTCTACCTCCAGATCTCCCACTATCCCGGCCGCGGTGGACCGGACGCGCGACCCGAGACCTATGCGTCGGTGCGCCAGCGGGCGAAGTCGGATCGCGATTTTCGCATAGCAGGTGCGGCGGCGGTCACGGAGGATATGGACGCGACGATCGGCATGCTGCTCGCGAAGCTCGATGACCTCCATATCGGCAGCCAGACCTACGTCATCTACACGTCGGACCATGGCGCCCAGGGGCGCAACGCCAACAGCCCTCTCACGAACGGCAAAGGAACCCTGTGGGAAGGCGGCATCCGGGTGCCGCTGATCGTGCGCGGCCCGGGAATCAAGGCTGGCGCTTGCACCCGCGTCCAGGCGAGCACGGTGGATCTGTTTCCGACCATCGTCGGACTCGCTCATGCCGCAGACCCGATGCCAAAGGGAGTGGAGGGCGGCAGCCTCGCGAACATTCTCGCCAGCGCGCCCCACGCCATGGTGCAGCGCCCCCGCCAGGAATACGTGGTCCATTTCCCGCACTACGACCGGAACGATCCTGGCCCTGCGTCCGCGCTCCTGCTGGGAACCTACAAGCTCATCCATCCGTATGAGACGGGCACTTCCCTTCTTTTCGATCTTTCGAAAGATCCCGGTGAGATTCACGACCTCGCGAAGGAGATGGCCAGAGATGTCGCGGATTTGGATCGTCGCCTCACGGAATATCTCAAGGCCGTCAACGCGCAGATGCCATCACCAAACCCGACCTTCGATCCGACCAAGCCGCAACCAGCGGAGGAACGTCGCGGAAAACCGCCGGGCGCCGCGCAATGACCATTCACGCCTGAATCTCGACGGCGGTATCGACAGCCACCCGGTCGTAGAGATCGATCACCTCAATATTGTTCATCCGGATGCAGCCGTAACTGGCGGGGGTGCCGAGCTGGGATTCGGTATTGGTGCCATGAATGTAGATATAGCGGTCGTGGGTATTGGCGTTCTCGGCATCGAGGCCGTCGAGCCAGAGAATCCGAGTCTGCACGTGATCCTTCTCGTCGCCCTCCTGGCCGAAATTGCCCGTCGGAACGCGGCTCACGAAGATCTCCCCGGGCGGCGCACCGTCGCCAATTTTCTCCGCGATGCGAAAAGCCCCCGACGGGGTCTTGTAGCTGCCGGGTTCAGTCCCGAGTCCAAAGCGCGAAGTGGAAATGGCGTAGCAGCGGATTGTCTCGCCGGCTTCGTCAAGCAGATCGAGCGTTTGGGATGGAACGTGGATGCGGATTTGCATTGCGCGAGCGAGACTATACAGTGCGCGGCCCTTTTTATGAGCAAGAACTTACATGTCGCGATCGTTGGTGCCACCGGAGCCGTCGGAATTGAAATGATCAAGACGCTGGAAAAACGCAATTTTCCAGTCGGCAAGCTCACCCTGCTCGCCTCCGCCCGTTCCGCCGGCAAGACGCTCCCCTTCCGCGGGGAGAACATCGTCATCGCGGAATTGCGCGAAGATTCCTTCACCGGGGTGGATATCGCCCTGTTCAGCGCAGGGGCCTCGATTTCGAAAAAGTTTGCGCCCTTCGCCGTGCAGGCGGGCGCGGTCATCGTCGATAATTCCAGTGCCTTCCGCATGGACCCCGACGTGCCGCTGGTCGTCCCGGAGATCAACGGCGCCGACATCAAGAAGAACCGTGGCATCATCGCCAACCCCAATTGTACCACGGCGATCACCCTCATGGCGCTGCACCCGCTGCACAAGGAATTCCGCGTCCGGCGCATCTTTGCGGCCAGCTACCAGGCCGTGAGCGGCACCGGGGCGCAGGCCATCGAGGAACTCCGCAATCAAGTGCACGCGATCGTCAATGGCCAGCCCGTGAAGAAAGAAGTCTATCCGCACCAGATCGCCTTCAACGTGCTGCCCCACGTCGACTCCTTCCTCGACACCGGCTATACCAAGGAGGAGATGAAGATGCAGAACGAAGGCCGACGCATCATGCATCACCCGACCTTCAAGGCCTCCGTGACCTGCGTCCGGGTGCCGGTTTACCGCGCCCACAGCGTCGCGGTGAATGCCGAGTTCGAGAAGCCTGTCTCGCTCAAGGACGCCCGGGCGGTGCTCGCCAAGGCGCCCGGCCTCGACGTCGTGGACGAGCCCTCCAAAGCCGAATATCCCCTCCCGCTCTACGTCGCCGAACACGACAATTGCCAGGTCGGCCGGCTCCGGCTCGACTGCGCGCTCGATAACGGCCTCGCGTTCTGGGTCGCCGGCGACCAGCTCCTCAAAGGGGCGGCGCTCAATGCGGTCCAGATTGCGGAGCTGATCTAAAGCGCGTTCTGAGCTTTGGACACCGGAGGTGTCCCAGCGATTAGCCCCGGGTCGAGCGACTCGAGCGGAGCGAGAGGACTCGCGACAGCGAGCCCGCAGGGTGGTCGCGGAGGCGACCATCAATCTGCGAGCGAACACCCGGGGTTCCCATCCAAAAGCGAACGCTCCATCCGTCCCGGCGCAGCCGCATCTCCGAGGGAGAGGGGAAAGATGCGGCCAGGAGGCCGGGACGGATGGGACTACGTTGTATTGGAAGGAAACCCCGGGTGTTCGCTCTCCCGCTTCGCGGGATCGCTCAACCCGGGGCTAATTTCTCCAGTCCCTCCGGGACACCCCGTCGGCCAAAGTCCCGTATACACTCCAGCGGCAGGCGCCACGGCGCTGGTCCGCCAATTCTGTTTCCCTCTGAAAAGTGGAATCCCCTGCCTGTTACGGATTTGCGTAAGCGGTCAGGCGGCTCAATCCTGCTAATAGAAGGACTTGCCCGTGCATATCCCTGCGCCCATTCGACCCATGCGTATCCGCCTTCTGTTCCCCATGCCTTTCCAGCGCAGACTCACTGCTGCCTCCCTCGCCATTTTCGGCGCGAGCTTGCAGACCTCCAGCGTCGCGGCAGACACCCTTCAGTTCAACCGCGACATCCGTCCGATCCTCTCGGACAACTGTTTTTCCTGCCACGGCATCGACGCCAAGAAGCGCGAGGCCAAGCTGCGGCTCGACGTGGCCGATGGCGCATTCCGGGCGAATGACGACGGAGTCTTCCCGATCAAACCGGGAGACCTGGCGAAAAGCGATGTCTGGGTGCGCGTATCAAGCTCCGACAAGGACGAGATGATGCCGCCGCCGAAGTCACACAAAAAGCTGACCGCGACACAGAAGGACACCATCAGGCGCTGGATCGAACAGGGCGCGCCTTATCAGAAGCATTGGGCGTTCGAATTGCCAGTAAAGTCAGCGGTGCCAGTGCTCAGTGCTCAGTCCTCAGTGGCGAGCGGAGCGGCCGCCAACCCCATCGACGCTTTCATCGCGCAGCGACTCGAGAAGGAGGGGTTGAAACTTTCACCCGGAGCCGATCGCGAGACGCTCCTGCGCCGCGTCACGTTCGATCTCACCGGCCTGCCGCCGACGCCGGCGGAAACGGACGCCTTCCTCACCGACCACACACCCGAGGCCTACGACAAAGTCGTGACCCGCCTGCTGGCCTCACCGCGCTACGGGGAACAAATGGGCCGCTACTGGCTCGACCAGGCGCGTTACGGGGACACCCATGGCCTGCACCTCGACAATGAACGCTCGATGTGGCCCTACCGCGATTGGGTCGTCAATGCCTACAACCGCAACCTGCCGTTCGACCAATTCACCGTCGAGCAACTCGCCGGTGATCTGCTGCCGAATCCGACCCAGGATCAACTCATCGCCACGGGCTTCAACCGCTGCAACGTCACGACCAGCGAGGGTGGTTCGATTGATGCCGAATACGTCTTTCGTTACGCTGTCGATCGGACCGCCACGACGATGAACACGTGGATGGCGCTCACCGGCCAATGCGCCGTCTGCCACGACCACAAGTTCGATCCGATTTCGCAGAAGGAGTTTTACCAGCTCTACGCCTTTTTCCTCAGCGCCGCCGATCCGCCGATGGATGGCAACAAACTCCTCACCCCGCCGATTCTCCAGCTCTCCACGCCGGAACAGCACAAGAAGATCAAGGAGTTCGACAAGGAAATCGCCGCCACCGAGACGAAGATCCGCGCGTCGATCGCCGAACTCAATTACACCGACCCGGCGACCCAGACTCCGCCTCCAGAGGTGCAGACGAGTGAGCGCGTCTGGTTCGAGGACGATTTTCCGGCAGGAACGAAGGTCGGCTCCGCGGGCGAACCGACCACCTTCGTCACGAAGCAAACCGGTCCCGTCTTCAGCGGCGAACGCGCACTGAAGCGCACGGCCAAGGACGTCGCGCAGGACTATTTCACCGGCGGCGCGACTTTCGACATTCCAGCCAACGGCAAAGTCTCCGCCCAATGCTACATCGATCCCGAGAACCCGCCCAAGGCCGTCATGCTCCAATTTTTCGTGGGCGGGTGGAACCATCGTGCCGTGTGGGGACTGGAAGGCGCCATCCCCTACGGCAGGGTCCGTACTCCGGAGCATGTGGTCGTCGGCGAACTGCCCAAGCCGGGCGAATGGGTGAAGCTCGAAGTCTCCGCGGATCGCCTCGGCCTCAAGCCCGGCATGAAAGTCACCGGCTTCGCGTTTACCCAATTTGGCGGCACAGTTTACTGGGACCAACTCGCCATGAGTTCGCACGTGGATCCCAAGACCGATCCCCAGTGGTCGTGGTCGGTGTGGATGGAAAAGAACCAGGGCAAGCGCGTCGAAGGTCTGCCCAACGACCTGCAAACGCTGGTCCGCGGCAAGAAAGCCGCCGAATGGTCCGAGGCGGAAATCAAACGGCTAAATAATTGGTGGCTGGAAAACGAATACCAGGGGGCGCGCAGCCTGATCGATGGTGCGCGTGGCGAGAAACTGGCCCTGGAGTCGCAGAAGAAGGCGCTGGAGGACACGATTCCCTCCACTTTTATCATGAAGGACATGGAAAAGCCGCGGGAGAGTTTCATCATGGTGCGCGGGCAGTACGATAAACCCGGCGAAAAAGTGGAGCGCGCCGTCCCCGCCGCATTTGCGCCGTTGCCCAATCCGCAGGACCCGACCCGGCTCGATCTCGCCCGCTGGCTCGTCGCACCGGAAAACCCGCTCACGGCCCGGGTCACCGTGAACCGGCTGTGGCAGCAGTTCTTCGGCATGGGCCTCGTGAAAACCTCCGGGGATTTCGGCTCGCAGGGTGAACCGCCCAGCCATCCCGAGTTGCTCGACTGGCTGGCCGTCACATTCCGCGATTCCGGGTGGGATGTGAAAAAGTTCGCCCGCCTGATCGTGACGTCCGCGACTTACCGCCAATCCTCGCAGGCGGCGCCCGATCTGTGGAAACGCGATCCGGAAAACCGGCTGCTGGCACACGGTCCGCGCTTCCGTCTGGACGCCGAGGAAATCCGCGACAACGCGCTCTACGTCAGCGGCCTGCTCAAGGAGCAATTGGGTGGCAAAGCGGTGAAGACCTATCAGCCACCCAATATCTGGGAGCCGGTGGGCTTCGGCGGCAGCAACACCCGATTCTACAAGCAGGACAGCGGAGACGCACTCTACCGGCGCAGCATCTACGTCTTCATCAAGCGCACCGCCCCCGCGCCGTTTATGACAACGTTCGACGCGCCGTCTCGGGAACAATTCTGCACGCGGCGCGAGCGCAGCGATACGCCCTTGCAAGCCCTGGAGCTGATGAACGACGTGCAGCATTACGAAGCCGCGCGCGCCCTCGCCGAACGCATCCTGCGCGAAGGCGGCCCGACCACGCCCGAGCGCCTCAACTATGGCTTCCGCACGGTGCTCGCCCGCACGCCCACGGATCGCGAAACGACCATCGCGTGCGGCGCTCTCGAGAAACATCTCGCGCGCTACCAAGGCGACCCTGCCGCCGCCCAAGCTGCGATCAGCAACGGCGAATCCAAGCCCGATCCAAACCTCCCCGCGCCGGAAGTCGCCGCGTGGACCCTCGTGGCGAATCTCCTCCTCAATCTCGATGAAACCGTGACCAAGAACTAACGCCATGGACCCGCTCTTCGCTCATCAACTTCTGCAAACTCGCCGCCAGTTTTTTGGCCACACCGGGCTGCGTCTCGGCGGCCTTGCGCTGGCGGGCCTCGCCGGTCGTGCCCCAGCCGCGTCAAGCGCCGATGCCCCGGCCCGCATTCATCCCGCGCTGGCGGGCTTCCCGCACTTTGCACCCAAGGCCAAGCGCATCATCTATCTGCACATGAACGGTGGTCCCTCGCAGATGGACCTTTTCGATTACAAGCCGCAGCTCGCCGAAAAATTCGACACCGACCTGCCGGACTCGATTCGCAAAGGCCAGCGCATCACCACCATGACCAGCGGCCAGGCGCGCCTGCCCGTCGCACCCACGATGTTCCAGTTCGCCCAGCACGGCAGCTCGGGCACGTGGGTCAGCGAGTTGATCCCCAGAATCGCGGAGATCGTGGACGACATCGCGCTCATCAAGACGGTCAAGACCGACGCGATCAATCATGATCCCGCCTGCACGTTCGTCATGACCGGCAGCGAGATTCCCGGCAAGGCGAGCCTCGGCTCATGGCTCTCCTACGGTCTTGGGAGTGAGAGCAACGACCTGCCCTCGTTCGTCGTCCTCACCCCCAACTGGTCGTCGAAGGGCAACGCCCAGGCGCTCTTCACCCGCATGTGGTCGAGCGGGTTTCTCTCGACCAATCACGCCGGCGTCGCGCTCCGCTCCGTCGGCGACCCGGTGCTCTACATCCAGAACCCGAACGGCGTCGACACCACCGATCGCCGCACGATGCTCGACGCCCTGAATCAACTCAACGAGCTGAATTTCCAGCGCTTCTCCGATCCCGAGACCCAGACTCGAATCGCGCAGTATGAAATGGCTTTCCGGATGCAGCGCTCGGTCCCGGAACTCACGGACCTGTCGAAGGAAGACCCCGCCACGATCGCCATGTACGGGCCGGAAGTGAAAAAGCCCGGCACCTTCGCCGCCAGCGCCCTGCTCGCCCGGCGGCTCGTCGAGCGCGGCGTGCGTTGCGTGCAGATTCTGCATCGCGGCTGGGACCAACACGGCAATCTCCCCTCCGAAATCCGGGCTCAATGCGGCGACACGGACCAGGCCTGCGCGGCGCTGGTCAAGGATCTCAAGCAACGCGGAATGCTGGACGACACCCTCGTCGTGTGGGGAGGTGAATTCGGACGCACCGTCTATTCCCAAGGCAAATTGACGAAGGACAACTACGGCCGCGATCATCACCCGAAGAACTTCTGCATGTGGATGGCCGGAGGCGGCGTGAAAGGCGGCATCGTCTACGGTGAAACGGACGACTTTTCCTACAACGCCGTCGAGAATCCGGTCCACCTCAACGATCTCAACGCCACGATCCTGCACTGCCTGGGCATCGATCACCTGAAGTTCACCTACAAGTTCCAGGGCCTCGACCAGCGCCTCACTGGCGTGGAACCAGCCAAGGTAGTGACGGGCGTTCTTGCGTAGAGTTCGGCATCGATTGCAGTGGTGAGAGCCATGGCGCGGCGACTGGTTCTGGCCGCGTGTCGTGGCTGGGGCAATGCAGGCCGTACGGCGCGGAGCGTCGTGCAAAAATCTTTGTCATCCTGAGGGGAGCGCCGGGAGCCTAAGCGACCAAGCGCATTCGAAGGACCTCCAATATCCGCCTTTCCTCACCAACCCAACGGAGCGAGTGGCTCCGGAATGCGGCGTGCGTGTGGCGCTCCGCGCGAAAACCCACGGATGTTGGAGGTCCTTCGACTGCGCCCATGCTTCCCCGCTCCGCTGCTAATGACGTGTTTTGTAAGTGGCTGGAAATCAACCTAGGGAGGCGGCTCCGCCGCAGTGGTACCGGTCGGGCTCGCCCCAAAGGCACCGGCCTGCCACCAGCACCTCAACCGCCGCCTCGGCGGTTGGGAAACCGTCGCTTGTATGTGTGAAATTGTTCGTTGTGCTACTTGAGAGATTGGGTGGTAATACGAGACCGCCGCACCGGCTGCATCCGGTGCGGCGGTGATACAAAGGAGCCGCGAACGCCGCGTGCATACGCCGTTACGGCGGGATGCCTCAAGGAGCATGCGGCCTTTGTATCCATTGCTCAAAACTCGAACCGTTGAATGAGCGCTCCGCCACTGCATGGCGGGGACGGCTCGCATTGCAAGCATGAGTCAGAACAACTTCACCACCATCATCTACGCTGGCCTCGACGTTGCCAAGGCCACTCTCCAGTTAAGCCTTTGCGGAGTTTCCTACGAGATCCACAACACGCCCGCCGGTCACGCCCGCATTTTGCGGCTCTTGGCCGAAGCGGAAGCCGCCGCTCGTCCTGGGAGCCGGGTTCAGGTGATCATCGAGGCAACTGGAGGTTACGAGGCGGCCGTCGTCTCCGCACTGCACACCGCAGAGCAACCCCTCAGTGTCATTCAGCCAGCACGGGCACGGCACTTTGCCCGTGCCCAGGCCACACTGGCCAAAACCGATCCGATTGACGCCGAAGTTCTCGCCGACTTCGGGCAGGCCGTTCATCCGACCCCTACAACCAGGCCCAACGCCGCCCAAAGCCGCCTGCAGATGCTGGTCAACCGCCGCAGCCAACTCGTCGATACTTCGGTGGCCGAGCGCAACCGCGCCGAGCACTACATCGACCCGATGCTCCGCAAACAGAGCCAGCAACTCTTGGCTCTTTTAGCCCGCCAACTCGCGCAATGCGAAAAAGAGATCGCGGCTCAACTTGCCGCAGACATGTCCATGGAAGCGCGCGCGGCTCGTCTTCAGGAAGTCCCTGGCATCGGCCCCACCATCGCCGCCGTTCTCCAAGCTCACCTTCCCGAACTAGTGCTTTGTCACTCGTTAGCCGATGGTAATTATTGAAAGATTAGACTGGTACTATCTTTATCAGTGTATAAATGGATGCGATGCCCAAGAAAAAGCATCACATCGGAGTTCGAAAGGGTGTGACGCCCATCGGATGTAAGAACTAGGAATATATGTAAAAACTATAACTGTACTTTTGTGTACCGGTGCTTCAAGACTAACGCATGGAACCCCAAGTCCAAGCCAATGACGACGGAACGCTCACCATCAGCATTAC
>JBBRPL010000094.1:0-32542 GCA_038228205.1 Chthoniobacterales bacterium | reverse complement strand
CGGGAGGCAATCGCGCTCGCGAGAGAATTGAATGCAGCTTTCCTGCTCATGGACGATAGCCAAGCGCGCCGCTGCGCCTCGTCCTGATCGAAAAACCCGGCAACCGGCACCAGCCCCGCGAAGGCCCGACCCGCGGCCTCGACGACCGCCAGAGAACCGGGGTCTCCCACCAACACCGCGCACGGAGCGACACGGAAACGCGTCTTGAGCCCCTGGAGGCTGCCCCGAATCTGCGCCAAGTCCTCACCCGAAAGTTGCACGCTGGCGTTGCGCGCATCCATGAGGGCGGGAAAGGAAGTCACCTGCGCCTTCTCCGAGGTCGAGATGATCTCCTTGATGTCGTGCAAGTCCAGAACCCCCGCCATGGTCACCACCACTCGCTTCAGCTCAATATTGATGTCGGTGTAAATACGCACGGCAGCCTCTATCCGAGCAAGTTGCACGCCATTTTCCATAAATTCCATACACCCGAAGATTTCGTTGCGCTGGTAAAGGAGGACGCCCATGCCTGCTATCATTGTATTAGCGAAATTCGGGAGTAGACCCGACCGCCGGTACGCCGCGCTTGCGGATGTGACTGATTTCGCGCGTCTCCCGGTAAAGAAGATTAGTCCGACCATTCACGACGACGGGCATTCTCCTTTCCCCATTACGCATTCCCGTAATCCCTTTCTCCCCGTCCCAAACTAAGCTTCCGCTATTGTTGCGCATTGCCTCCGTGACCCTTCCGCCCATGCCACGTCCGCCACTTCGCTCCTCCCTCCTCCTCCTGGCCGCGTCCGCGCTCGTGACTCCGCTGCACGCCGAAGACAAGGCCAACTTCAACCGCGACGTCCGCCCCATCTTCTCCGACACCTGTTTCCAGTGCCACGGCCCGGATGAATCCAAGCGCAAAGCCGGCCTCCGTCTCGACACCCGCGAGACGGCAGTCAAACCCGCCGAATCCGGCGACATCGCCATCGTTCCCGGCCACCCCGAGCAGAGCGAACTCGTCAAGCGCCTCACCGCCAAAGACCCGGACGAAGTCATGCCGCCGGCGAAATTGCATAAGACGATCAAGCCCGAGCAAATCGAGGCGATCAAAAAGTGGATCGCGCAGGGCGCGGAGTACCAGGGCCACTGGGCATTCATCAAACCCGAGCGCCTGCCCGTCCCGCCCGTCGCCGACAAGACCGCCGTCGTGCGCAATCCGGTCGACAATTTCATCCTTGCCCGGCTCGCCAGGGAAGGCCTGCACCAGGCGCCCGAAGCCGATCGCCAGACCCTCATTCGCCGCGCCGCTCTGGACCTGACCGGCATCCCGCCGACCCCGCAGGAAGTCGCCGCCTTCGTCGCCGATCCGTCGCCGAATGCCTACGAAAAAGTCATCGACCGCCTCCTCGCCTCGCCGCGCTACGGCGAACGGATGGCTGTGCCGTGGCTGGATTTTGCCCGTTACGCGGACAGCAACGGCTTCCAGAGCGACGCGAGCCGGCAGATGTGGAATTGGCGCGACTGGGTCATCAACGCCTTCAACCGCAACGAGCCCTTCGACCAGTTCACCATCGAGCAACTTGCCGGAGATCTGCTTCCCAATGCCACCCGCGACCAGATCGTCGCCACCGGCTTTCACCGCAACGCCCGCCTCAACGGGGAAGGGGGCCGCATCATCGAGGAATGGTTTGCCGAGACCGTCATTGACCGCGTGGAGACGACCGGAATGACGTGGATGGGTCTCACGGTTGGCTGCTGCCGCTGCCACGATCACAAGTTCGATCCGATCACGCAGAAAGAATTTTACCAACTCTTCGCCTTCTTCAATTCCGGCGACGAAAACGGCGTGCTGGACGATTTCGGCGGAGCGGCCGGCACGAAGCGGGGTGGAAATTCCCGTCCCGTCCTCGACTTGCCCACTCCGGAGGAAGAAGCGCAAATGGCGAAGCTGGAAGCGGCCGTGCAAGCCGCGCAGCAACATGTGGCCGACGCGCAAAAGCTATTGCCCCAACTGCAAAAGGAATGGGAAAAGAAGTTTGCCGCGGAACTCGGAGAGCAGGTCCAGGCGTGGCAGCCACTCACTCCCACGGAGGTGAAAAGCTCCGGCGGCGCAACCTTCGTTCGCCAGGAAGATGGTTCCTGGCTCGCCAGCGGAAAAAACGCCGCGCACGACACCTACACCGTCACCGCCCCGCTGCCCGCGGGTGCATTCAGCGGGGTGCTGATCGAAGTGTTTCCCGATCCCTCGCTGCCCAACCAGAGCCTGGGTCGCACGACCAACGGCAACTTCGTGCTGACCGGCGTCGAAGCCGAGATCACCTCGCCGAGCCTCTCCCAACAACTCGTCGCTGATTTCACCAGGGCCGAGGCGGATTACGAGCAGACCGGCTATGCCGTGAAGGCCATCGTGGAAGAAAATGCCCCGAAGCGGCCAAAGGTCGCGCGCGGTGGACCGAAGAAAGGCTGGGGCGTGGACGGAAACGACCCGACCAAGCGCCTGCCACGCAAGGCGATGTTCCTCAGCGCCACGCCGATCACCGTGCCGCCCGACGCGACGATCAGCGTGCGGTTGAAGCACGAATCCACCTACCCGAATCACAACATCGGCCGTTTCCGGCTCAATACGACCTCGCTGCCATCCGCGATCGTCACCCTCAATGGCGGCAATACCCCCGAGACCATTCGCCTCGCCCTGGCCGCCGACGCCGCGAAGCGTACTCCGGCGCAGCGCGCGGAACTGGCAAAGTTTTACCGGGCCAATACCGACAACCCGGCGACCCGCGCGGATGCCGAGGTCGTCGCCGCCCGGAAGAAGGTCGATGAGTTCCGCGGCACGATCCAGAACACCATGGTCATGAAGGAGCTGCCCCAGCCACGGGACGCCTTCATCCTCAAGCGCGGCGAGTACGACAAGAAAGGGGACAAAGTGGAACGCGGCCTCCCCGCGGCCTTCCCGCCGATGCCCGCCGGGGCCCCCATGAATCGGCTGGGCCTTGCGCAATGGCTGGTCTCGCCCGCCAATCCTCTGACCGCCCGCGTCTGGGTCAATCGCGCATGGGAAAAGTTCTTCGGCGTCGGCCTCGTGCGCTCGACCGAAAATCTCGGCTCGCAGGCCGAATGGCCGAGCAATCCCGAGTTGCTCGACTGGATGGCCACAGAGTTCGTGCGGTTGAAGTGGGACATGAAAGCGATGCAGAAGACCCTGGTGATGAGCGCGACCTATCGGCAGTCGTCCAAAGTCACGCCGCAACTCGTCGATCGCGACCCGGAGAATCGGATGCTCGCCCGCGGTCCGCGTTTCCGATTGCCCGCGGAAATCATCCGCGACCAGGCGCTCGCCGTCAGCGGGCTGCTGGTCGAAAGAATCGGCGGACCCAGCGTTCGGCCCTACATGCCCGACGGAATCTGGGACGAGACCAGCAAGTACGGCGACCTGCGCGGCTACAAACCGGATGCCGGCGACGGCCTCTATCGCCGGTCGCTCTACACCATCTGGAAACGCACCGCGTCGCCCCCTTCCATGACCATGTTTGACTCGCCGACGCGCGAGATTTGCACGGTCAAACGCTCCCGCACCAATACGCCCCTCCAGGCCCTGTCGCTCCTGAACGAGAAGACCTTCGTCGAGGCCGCCCGCGTCCTGGCGCAGCGGATGATCACCGAAGGCGGCGTGACTCCCGAGCAGCGAATCGCCTGGGGCTTCCAGCGCGTAACCTGCCGTCCGCCCCGCATCCAGGAGACGGCGGTGCTCACCGCCGGCCTGGAGAAGCGCCTTGCCCGCTTCCAGCAGGAACCCGACGCGGCCGTCCAACTTGTCGCCATCGGCGCCTCCAAAGCTGCGCCCGCGGTGAACGCCGCCGAATTGGCCGCCTACACGCTCACGGCCAACGTCCTGCTCAACCTCGATGAAGTCGTCACCCGCGAATAAGCCATGAACTGCAACGACCACACTTTCCTAAATCTCGCGCATCATCAGCGCGCCTCGCTCACCCGCCGCACGTTCCTGCAACGCTCCGCTTCCGGCATCGGCCTCGCGGCCCTCGGCTCGCTCTTCGGCGAGCCACTCCAGGCCGCGACGGCGGCTCCCGCAAACGGCGGCATCGGCGGTTTCCCAAACTTCGCTCCCAAGGCGAAGCGGATCATCTACCTGTTCCAGTCCGGTGCGCCGTCGCAAATGGACCTCTTCGATCCGAAGCCCGAGCTGGCCAAGCGGCGCGGCGAAGATTTGCCCGACTCGATCCGCAAGGGCCAGCGCCTCACGACGATGACCTCGGGCCAGAAGAAATTTCCCGTCGCCCCGACCATCTTCAAGTTCGCGCAGCAGGGGCAGGGCGGCGCGTGGATGAGCGAGTTGCTCCCGCATCTCTCGGGCGTCGCCGACGACCTTTGCATCGTCCGCTCGGTTTTCACGGAGGCGATCAATCACGATCCCGCGATCACCTTCATGAACACGGGTTCGCAGCTTGCCGGGCGTCCCAGCATGGGCTCATGGGTCGGCTACGGGCTTGGCAGTGAAAATAAGGACCTGCCCGCCTATGTCGTTCTCACCTCGTTCGGCACTGGGCGCAAAGACGACCAGCCCCTCTACGATCGTCTCTGGAGCAGCGGTTTCCTGCCCTCCAAGTACCAGGGCGTTAAATTCCGCAACACCGGCGACCCCGTCCTCTACCTCTCGAACCCCGCCGGCGTCGATCGCGACACGCGCCGCGAGACGCTCGACGAACTCGCCGTCCTCAACAAGCAGCGCTACGACGCCCTCGGCGATCCCGAGATCCAAACCCGCATCGCCCAGTACGAGATGGCCTTCCGCATGCAGGCCAGCGTCCCGGAACTCACCGATATCTCCAAGGAACCGCAGAGCGTCCTCGATCTCTACGGCCCCGAAGTCAAGACACCGGGCACGTATGCCTCGAACTGCCTCCTCGCGCGCCGTCTCGCCGAGCGCGATGTGCGTTTCATCCAGCTCTTCCACATGGGGTGGGACCATCACGGCGGCCTTCCGGCCGCGATCAAAGGCCAGTGCCGCGACACCGACCAGCCCACCGCCGCCCTCATCCAGGATCTCAAACAACGCGGCTTGTTGAAGGATACGCTCATCGTCTGGGGCGGCGAATTCGGCCGCACCGTTTACTCGCAAGGCACGCTCACGGAAGATAACTACGGGCGCGATCACCACCCCCGCTGCTTCACGATGTTCATGGCCGGCGCGGGCATCAAAGCCGGGATGACCCACGGCGAAACCGACGATTATTGCTACAACATCGTCCAGGACCCCGTGCACGTGCACGACCTCAACGCGACCATCCTGCACCTGATGGGTGTCGAGCACACCAAGCTCACCTACCGCTACCAAGGCCGCGACTTCCGCCTCACCGACGTGGAAGGCCACGTCGTGAAACCGATTCTGGCGTAGGGATAACGGCCGCATGACGATCGCGTTAGAATCCGGCCCGTCATTGCCATGCCAGCGTCTCGCCACTACCCTTGGCCATCGCTACTCAAGACCACATGAGGGTCCTCCTCGCCGAAGACGAAAAGAAAGTTGCCGGTTTCATCCGCCGCGCCCTGTGCGACGCGGGTTTTGCCGTGGATATGGTCCATCGGGGGGACGAGGCGCTGGAACTGGCGCGCACCACGCCCTACGACGCCATCGTGCTCGATGTCATGATGCCGGGGCGCGATGGCCTGAGCGTCCTACGCCAGCTGCGCGAAGTGCGCGTGCAGGTGCCTGTCCTTTTTGTGACCGCGCGAGGCGGCCCCACCGAGCGCATCGAAGGCCTGGATGCCGGCGCGGACGACTATCTCGCCAAGCCATTCGACATGGGCGAACTCTGTGCGCGCGTGCGGGCGCTCACCCGTCGGTCCGGGGAGCGGCAAACGGTCCTGCGTGTCGCCGATCTCTCGCTCAATCTGGTCACCCGCCACGTCGAGCGCGCCGGGCAGCCGATTGAGCTTCAGGCGCGCGAGTATGAATTGCTCGAACTGCTCATGCGCACCCCGGGCCGTGTCCTCAGCCGGACGCAGATCATCGAACGGGTCTGGGAGTATCACTTCGATATCGGGACCAATGTGGTGGACGTTTACGTCCAGCGGTTGCGGCGAAAGATCGACGATGCGTTCGAGGTCAAACTGCTCCAGACGGTGCGCCGCGTTGGCTATGTCTTGAAGGCCGAGCCATGAAACGACTTCCCCTCGGCACGAAGCTGACCCTCTGGTCGGCCCTGATCGTCGCCGTGGCTTTGGTCGCCAGCGCGCTGACCGCCGATATCTTCGTTTACCGCACCGAACGGCGTCAGCTCGACGAGGAGATCCATCAGTCGGCCCGTCACTTTTTCGAGCAGTTTCGCGCGCACGGCTCCTCGCTCGGCTGGGTGGCATCTCCCGGAATCGAGGAAGTATTTTCTCCGCACGACAAGAATCGTTTCGTCCTGGTGAAGGATACGGAGGGCCAATTCCTCTACCGCTCGCCGAACATGCCGGCGGAAATCGATTTGCCTTCGGCCTCCGGCATGCACCGCGCCCGGATCGCCGAGACTCCCGTCCGCCTCGGCGTCTTCCATCAGCACGACCTCGTCCTTTGTCTCGCGGGAAACACGACGGATGTCACCGAACTCGTGACCGAACTGATGGTCGGTCATTTTATCGCCCTGCCTTTTGCGGTTGCCGTCGTCGCGCTGGGCGGGTGGTGGCTCGGTCAGCAGGCTTTGCGCCCCATCAAGGCCATGGCGGACGCCGCGGATGCCATCCAACCCGAGGAACTCGGCCGGCGCTTGCCCGAGCCGGCCCAGGACGATGAAATCGGCCGACTCGCCCGTGTCTTCAATGAGATGCTCGAGCGTTTGCAGCGCGGCTTTCAACAGGCCACGCGTTTCAGCACCGATGCCTCCCACGAGCTGCGTACCCCGCTCGCCGTTCTGCGCGCCAGCGTCGAGGACTTGTTGGAAGACCCCGACCTGAACGAGGTCCAGCGCGAGGCGGTCGCCGAATTGCAATTCCAGACACAGCGCTTGATCTCGATCACCAATACGCTGCTCCTCCTCGCCCGGGCCGATGCCGGACGCCTCAGCCTGCAACTCGAGGACGCCGATCTGCGCGATCTCATGCTCGATTGCTACGAGGACGCGCGCATCCTCGCCGAACAGCAAGGCGTGCACATCGACTGCAAGTTTGAGGTTCCAGGACTCGTCCGGGCCGATCCACTCCGCATCCGCCAGGCGCTCCTGAATCTTCTGGATAACGCCGTGAAGTACAATGTGCCGGATGGACGGGTGGAAATGCGGCTGATCGGGGACGATGGGTGGTGTCGCGTGCGGGTTGGCAATACCGGGCCCGGCATCTCGGCTGAGGAACAGGCGGGCTTGTTCGGACGCTTCTTTCGGGCCGGCCAGCACGAAGACACGCCCGGCTCCGGTCTCGGCCTGAGCCTCGCTCGCGAACTCGCCCGCAGCCACACGGGTGACGTCGTCCTCATCAGCAGCCGCGAAGGCTGGAACGAATTCGAGCTCTCGCTGCCCGCCCGAACGCCGCCGCCGTCGGGCGCCCCATCCGCGAGCGCCGCGGAGGTCGCCGCCAATGCTTGATGCGGTCTCACTTCAACGCCGTAGCCAGCACCGTTTGAAAATGCGGAGGCTGGCTTTCGCGCGACACCACCCCGATCTCAATTTCACGGAAGCCCGCTTCGTCGAGGAACTGGTGTAAATCCGCTTCGCTGAAGCCCAGCCAGCGATCCGCGTAGAGTTCGCGCGTCTCTTCCATCTGATGCTGTAGAAGATCGAGAATCGCGATGCGTCCTCCCTTGCGCAAAATGCCATGCGCCGCCGCAACCGCGCGCGGCGGATTCGTCGCGTGATGCAGCGCCTGGCTGAGCAGGGCGAGATCGACGCTATTCGTGGGAATGGGTGGGTCTTCAAGTTCCCCAAAACGATATTCCAGATTCTTGAAACCATGCTTCTTCGCGAGCCCCGCGCCGAATTCCACCATCTTCTCCGAGTTATCGATGGCGATGACCTTCTTCGCGCGCTTCGCGAGCAATTGCGCGAGCGTGCCCTCGCCGGCGCCGAGATCCGCGATGACCATCTCCGGCACCAGGGCGAAGAGCATGTGCGCGACGCCATCCCAGGTCCGCCCGGGGCAATACGCGCGGCCAAACTTGCCGGCCAGTTGGTTGAAATACTCGCGCGCTTTGTCGTCCCACTTCCGCAGGGCCACCTTCAGCGCGGCCTGGTCCCGGGTCGCTTCGGGCAGTTCTTTCGCGGCCGCCTGGATGATCGGAACGAGCTGCGCGTGCCCGTTGTCGTCAGCCAGCGCATAGTAGATGTTCTTCCCCGCCCGCCGGTCGCGAACGAGTCCCGCCTGCCGGAGCTGGGCGAGGTGGCTGGAAATGCGCGACTGGCCCATGCCCAGCACTTCCTGGATCTCGACGACCGAAAGCTCCTCCTTTTGTAACAAAAGCAGCAGCCGGAGCCGAGTTTCGTCGGCCAGAAGGCGCAGAGATTTTACGATTGACGCCATGCGGAAGTTGGCTAAACGTATCACCGCATCATGATTGGTCAATACGTTGTTGAGGCCGATCACCCCTAATCCATCAACCCACACTCATTCGCGAATGTCCCGTAGCTACATTTTTTCCTCCGAATCCGTCGGCGAAGGCCACCCAGACAAGGTTGCCGACACCATTTCCGACGCCGTGCTCGATGCCTGCCTCGCGCAGGATCGGTCGAGCCGCGTGGCCTGCGAGACCTATGTGAAGAGCAACATCGCCATCGTCGGTGGCGAAATCACGACCAAGGCGAAGCTGGATTACGTGCAGATCGTCCGCGATGCCGTGCGCGAGATCGGTTACGTGAACGACGACGATGTCTTTCACGCCGACAAGATTTTCGTCCAGAATATCCTGACTGCCCAAAGCCCGGACATCGCGCAGGGCGTGGACGCGAAGAAGGCCAAGGGCAAGAAGACCGCCGAGCAGGGCGCCGGAGATCAGGGCATCATGTTTGGCTACGCCAGCAATGAAACGCCGGAACTGATGCCGGCCCCGATCATGTATGCCCATCGGTTGGGGCGGAAGCTGACGGAGATTCGCAAAGCGGGTAAAGCCGCCAAATGGCTTCGGCCCGACGCGAAGTCGCAGGTCTCGGTCGAATACGTCGGCGGCAAACCGACGCGCATCACCAACGTCGTGATCTCGACCCAGCACGCCGCGGACGCGGAGCACGCCGAGATCGAGAAATTCTGCATCGAGAAGGTGGTCAAGGCCGTCCTGCCGAAGTCGATGCTCACCAAGGACACCGAATACCTCATCAACCCCACCGGCAAATTCGTCGTCGGTGGGCCGCAAGGCGACACCGGGCTCACCGGGCGCAAGATCATCGTCGATACCTACGGTGGCATGGGACGGCACGGTGGCGGAGCCTTCTCAGGTAAAGACCCATCGAAGGTCGATCGCAGCGCGGCCTACATGGCCCGCTGGGTCGCGAAAAACATCGTTGCCGCCGGGCTCGCCGCGAAAGCCGAGGTGCAGTTCGCCTATGCCATCGGGCATCCGCAACCGGTCAGTGTGCACATCGATACCTTCGGCACCGGCCTCGTCTCCGACGATTCCATTTTGGATGCGGTCCTCAAAATCTTCAGCTTCAAGCCTGCGGATATCGTCAAGCAACTCAACCTGCTGCGCCCCATCTATGGCAAGACCACGAACTACGGGCACTTCGGCAAAGACGACAAAGACCTGACGTGGGAATCGACCGACAAAGCGGCCGCCCTCAAAAAACTCGCGAAGTAATTCCCGCAACCATTCTCCCTACCTATGAGCACTACGACACTGACCACGAAGCCCACCGACTATAAAGTCGCCGATATCAAACTCGCCGATTGGGGCCGCAAGGAAATCGAAATCGCCGAGAAGGAAATGCCCGGCCTGATTTCCATTCGCGAACAATACGCGCCTTCCAAGCCGCTCGCCGGCGTTCGTATCACCGGTTCCCTGCACATGACCATCCAGACGGCGGTCCTCATCGAGACCCTCGTCGCGCTCGGCGCGGATGTCCGCTGGGCCTCGTGCAATATTTTCTCCACCCAGGATCACGCTGCTGCCGCCATCGCCGCGACTGGCGTGCCGGTTTTCGCCTGGAAGGGCGAGACCCTGGAAGAGTATTGGGACTGCACGTGGAAGGCCATCGTCAACAATGAAGGCAAAGGCCCGCAGCTCGTTGTCGACGACGGCGGCGACGTCACTCTTTTCATCCACAAAGGCTACGAACTCGAGGAAGGCGACAAGTGGGTGGATAGCGAGAGCGGTTCGCACGAAGAGAAGGTGATCAAGAACCTGCTCAAGAAGGTTCACGGGGAGAACCCCTTCATCTTCCACGAGATCGTGAAGGACTGGAAGGGCGTCTCCGAGGAGACGACGACTGGCGTGCATCGCCTCTACAAGCTCCAGGAACTCGGCAAGCTGCTCATCCCGGCGTTCAACGTGAATGACTCGGTGACCAAGTCGAAGTTCGACAACCTCTACGGCTGCCGCCACTCGCTCGTCGATGGTCTCAACCGCGCGCTCGACGTCATGATCTCCGGCAAGGTTGCCGTGGTCATCGGCTATGGCGACGTGGGCAAGGGTTGCGCGCAGTCCCTGCGTGGCCAGGGCGCTCGCGTCATCGTGACGGAGATCGACCCGATCAACGCGCTCCAGGCCGCGATGGAAGGTTACGAAGTGACCACCATCGAAGAGACCCTCGGCCGCGGCGATATCTACGTCACCACCACCGGTAACGTCGACGTCATCACCATCGAGCACATGACGAAGATGAAGGACCAGGCCGTGATTTGTAACATCGGCCACTTCGACAACGAGATTCAGGTCGACAAGCTGGTGAACTATCCCGGCATCAAGCACACCAACATCAAGCCGCAGGTGGACAAGTACACCTTCGCCGAAGGCCAGGAAATCTTCCTTCTCGCCGAGGGCCGCCTCGTCAACCTCGGCTGCGCCACTGGCCATCCGTCGTTCGTGATGAGCAACAGCTTCTCCAACCAGACGCTCGCCCAGCTCGATCTTTGGAGGAACAAGGACGTCTACAAACCCGCCGTCTATGTCCTGCCCAAGAAGCTCGACGAAGAGGTCGCCCGCCTGCACCTGGCCAAGATCGGCGTGAAGCTCACGACGCTCACCGCCAAGCAAGCCGCCTACCTCGACATCCCCGTCGAAGGCCCTTACAAGCCCGCGCACTACCGCTACTAAGCGGTCCGTCGCGATAGCGATTTAGAAGAGGCGCACGGATTTCCGTGCGCCTTTTCGTTTTAGAAATGGAAGTTCGGCGACGGGCCAGTATCCGCGATGATTTGTTTGGCGATCAGGCGTGAGTACGGGGCCAGGACGCTGAAGTGGCTTTTTCCCGGAATGGGATGGAAATGAATCCGGCTGTTATTCGAGGCCCTCATGAGCGTCCGCAGACTGTCAATGTTGCTGCGCCCGGAGTCGCCCTCGAAAACAAAGGTGGGCGTGCTGATTCCGGCGAGCCAGCCCACGGGGCTGCGGAGATCGTTCTCGCCCACGCTACCAGCCCTGAATGTCAGGACATCCGCTCCGTAATCACTGATCCGGGCGACCGGCCCGAAGGCGAAAACGGCCCGGAACCGCGGGCTCGATTCAGCGACCAGCAACGCGAGCGTTCCGCCGGTGCTGTGGCCTCCGAGATAAATGCGACCCGGATCGATTCCGGGTTGGGCGGCGAGAAACTCGGTGGCGGCGAGCACATCGTCCACTTCCCCAAAAGCGATCTCGTGGAAGCCGGGGTTTTCATTTCCACCCCGGAGCGAAGGATAGAGCGTGACCACACCTGCGTCGCGGAAAGACCGTGCCGATTGATCGTTCTCCTCCTTGGCCGGTTCCCAGGCAGTTTCGCTGATGCTGTTGCTGAACCCACCCGTGAGCCACACGATGGAGGGGTGCTTCTTCCCGTCATCGGGGATCAGCGAGAGGTAGGCCGCCAATTCACCGACCGGAGAGCGGTAATGGACGATCTTCAATTGGTCCGCCGGCGGCTCGGGCACCGGGAAGCCCGTTTGTTCCTTACGCACCAGTTCTGTGGAAAAGTGATGGCGTTGCTCCGCGAGCGATCGGCGCGATCGGGGCGTCAACGTAACAAGCGCGGCCAGGACGCCGATGAACAGCCAGACGAGACTCACGGCCAAACCCGCGACGGCGAGGCCTTGTCCGCCCAGCCTGCCATCCGATCGCTTGATCCTCACCAGGGCAGCGATTCCCAGCACCATGCCGGCGATTGCCGGCACAAAAAGGAGGAATCCACCGATGCCGAGCACGAAACTCCAAATCGCCAGCAGACTGGTTTGCCGCCCCGGTTTGGGGATCGGAGGGGGAGGAAGGGGCGGGGTCATTGTGTGGATTTTAATTGTCGCCGAAGCGCCTTGTCAGTGCCGGATTCATGCACCGCAATTCAGGCGGGCTTTTGCGATCCGTCATCATTAGTGCGGAGATGACGTTGAGCAGCGTGGCGCCAGATTGGGTTCCCGCGTTCAAAAAGCGCGCAGGTGGATCGCGTTCTCCGCAACGCGATGGGAAAAAGTATCGCGGCTCCGCCGCCCATTTTTGCCATCGTCTTCGGAGAAGCCGATCCACCCGCGCACTCTGATTTTCAGCGCCTGATACATCACGTCATTGGCAGCTTGCGCAAGGACCTCGGATCTCTGCCTTTCCTGACCAGCAAAATTTCAGATGCCCGGAGGAGGCCTCCGCGTTCTTTCTCGCCGCATTGAGGTCAATGCGAGAGCGGCACGTCCACTGTCGCTGGCGTGAATTGGAGGTTCTGGACTTCATTTCTGGTGCCGTCCACAGGCCCGACAATGACGCCCGCCCAGCCGGGTGACCAGACAAGGGGCAGATCCGGCCCATCGAATTTCACGGGCGGTTTTCCACACCCTTTGCAACCTTCGGGAGGAATCTTCAAGGAGAGGGGCCTGGCGTTGCCCGTGTGACCGGAGGCCACCAATTCCCCGTTGATGAAGAGGTCGAATGATCCGCCTGCGGTCATGCGGCTGACAATGTCGTACTCCTGGTCGTCCTTCAGCGGGAATATCTTCTTGAACGCGCTTTTCTCGTTCACGCCTTTGGTCTCGCCGCCGCCCCAGCCGACTTCAGCCCATGCCTTTGGTGCGTCCACTCTGATCTCTTTGGCTTTGATGATCACCAATGCTTGTCCATGGCCCACGGGATGAATGATCTGAACGGAACCTTCCCCCTCGTGATTGCGGATGTACTTGAAACTCCAGGTGCTGCCGTTGCCTGGATTGATCTTGAGGAGAATCCCCTTGGCGCCGTGTCGTCCGTCACCACGAGGGCAGTCGAAGACCACCGTGTTTGGCTGCGGGTCAGTGGCGGGCTTGTTACTTTGCAGGCCAGCCGCGACGTAGATGGGCTTTCCCAATCCCATGATGGGCGCTTGTCCCACGGCCACGCAGGGGACGAAGCCCGCCGCGAGCAGACAGAATGATGTGAAGCGGGGGAAACAGATGTTCATGCGGCGTGTTTAGGCCCTGGGAGCATTGTGCGCAATCCCGCTGACTCTCATCACCCTGTTAGCTACGACAGCCCCCAGCGCCGTCGCAGATACCAGTCCATGCCGAAGAACAGGCCGATGAGCCAGAAGACCCACGCCCGATCCCAGACACTCGTGAGTTTGCGCGTCGGGGTGGCCTCGGCTTTTTCGTTCTGCAATTCGGTCAGAAGTTTGCCGATATCCGAGGGTTGGAGGAGGCGGCCGCCGCTGGTCTCGGCGAGTTTGCGGAGAAAACCCGCATCGGTCGCCACCTCGGTTTGCTCCAGGTTATCGTCGAAGACGATGAAGCGGGCGACTTGGTTGCTGCCGTCGGGAAATTTTGCCATCGCGGTGTATTTGCCAGGCTTGGTTGGCAGAAAATCGGCGGTTAGTTTGTCCGGGGCAGCGGGGTCCGCGGCGGCGAGTGTGGTGCGGCCCACTTCCACTCGCTCCTGCGCGATGGTCATCGGGATCTCCCGGGCCTTGGTGGTGGCATCGCGGATGACGGCGCGGAAATAGATCTTTTCGCCCAGTGGGATATTGGCGGAGCTGGCGCGCAGTGAGAATTGCTGCGTCGGCAGGAAATCGCGCCCGGCCATGAGCCAGAGGATCATCTGGTCCCAGAAGCGGTCGAAGAGCGTGTTCGTGCCCTCGATCTTCGCATTGAAGGCCCAGCGCCAGAGCCCGTCCACGCCGACACTCAGCACCTGCCCGTCGCCGAGGCGGCGATGGACCATGCCTGGCACGGGATCTCCACCGCCCGCACTCTGCGTCGCCGCGAGGGTGGCAGTGAGGGGCTGCCTTTCCACCACGCCGTACCCGGCGATTAACTCGGGCACGCTCTCCGTTTGCCCGGGGCCGGCGATCGCGCGGAAGGGCGCCAGCGACTGCCCTTCACGGGCCACCTGGAGTCGCACGTGCTCGGTCGGCTGGGCCGACCAGATGACGGGCTCCAGCTCATTCGGGGTGTTTTCGCCGAAGGCTCGCCCACGGCTGAAAATCACAGTCCCACCGTGGTTCTTCACGTAATCCTCGAGCTGGCGGAGGGCGTCCGTACTGAGGAGCTTCTCCACGGAGCGGCCGAGAACGACGACGTCGTAGTGCTTCCATTCCTCGATGGTTGCCGGGATTTTCAATTCCGTTTCCCCCGCTTTCTTGCGCACCACGCGCGCCTTGCCCTCGGCGTATTGAACGATGGAATCGACGTCCATTTTGTCGTTCCGGAGCATCGAGCGTTGGAGGAAGGTCGTGTCCCAGTAGGGCGAGCCCTCGAGGAATAGCATCTGGATTTGCTGGTCGATGACATTGAGATAGGTCAGAGCCCGGTTGTTTTCGCGATCGCTTTCACCGTTGAGCGGAGTGGCCCGCAACTCATATTCATACTGGCCGACGGCGGGTTCGGTGACGTCGAAATTCACCGCGATCTCCGGTTCTTCGCCGGCCCGGAAGCGTTGCGTTTGCACGACCTGATCGCCGCGCACGAGTTCGACATTGATCGTTTCCAGCTCACAGCCGATCAGCCGCACGGCCCCGCTGATTCGCGCCTTTTGCTTCACGTAGCAGTAGGGTTGGTAGCTGGTGATGCGGACGGATAGGTCGCGCACCTTGCCCTGTTTGCCGAGCGCCACGGCGTAAATGGGCACGCCGCGCTGGCGGGCGGCGAAACCCGTCTTCGCCGGATTGATGAGCTCGAAGTCGTGGCCATCGCTGAGGAGAAGGAGTGCGCGGGCGGATTCGTTGGCGCCCAGCGAACCGAGGATGGTGGAAATCGAGCGGTGCATGCGTGTGCTCGCTCCATTGGTCGCCAGCAGACTGGCACTGGTCAGGGCTGCGGCGTCTTCGCCGAAGCTGTAGAGGCGGGTGAGGGGATCGCTCGGGGTGCCGTCTGGCTTGATGAGCGCGGCATCGGCGAGGAGGGCGCGGGCTGCCTGGGATCGAGTCCCCTGCGGGACATCGGTCTGCGCCATGCTGCGCGAATCATCCACCGCGACAATGGTCACACGATTGGTGACCGGTGGAGGAACGACCTCCAACCGCGAAGGCTGGAGGAGCAGCGCGAGGACCAGCGGCAGTCCGAGCAGCCGGAAGACGGTGAGCGTCAGATTCTGGAGAATCGAGAGACGAGCCCCTGCCCGACGATAGATGGCGACGGTCAGCGCCGCGAGCGCCAGGCCGAGGAGCGCAACGGCGCCGACCGGCAGGATCGGGTCGAGCACAAAGCTCGTCTGGGCGGCGAGAAGAAGGGACATGCCGCCACTCGTTTCGCTGATGGGAAGAGTTTTCCCCAGCAGAAAAGCGTGATTCGACCGCGATCGACGGCGCGAGTGAAAAACACGTTTTCATTGTATGAACGGGGAATTATGTTGAACCCATGACTTGGGACCGAGGAACAGGCATTTTGCCAACCACCCACCGCCGCATGGCCGCGGAGGCGTATTATCAGCTCCCCGAAGGGCCGCCCTATTTTCAACTCATTGACGGAGAACTCTTCATGTCGCCTTCGCCGCAGTTCTTTCACCAGGAGATTGTCCTGAATCTCGCCTTTGCCTTGCGCGAATATTTGCGGGGCCACCCACTGGGAAAAATCATCGTGGCTCCTTCCGACGTGGAGTTTGACAAGGACAACGTCTTTCAACCCGATCTCTATTTCATCCGCCAGGACCGGCTGGGCATTGTCGATGAGCACGGGGTTAAAGGAGCGCCTGATCTCATTGTCGAAGTCGTCTCCGCCAGCACCGGCCAACTGGACTTGGGACCGAAGAAGACCATCTATGCCCGCTATGGTGTCGTTGAATACTGGGTTGTCTGGCCGCGCACCCAGGAGGTGGAAGTCTATCGCCTGGGCGATTCCGCCGATCGGCCCGACCGTAAACTGGCCGGTGGCGAATCGTTGCAGAGTGGGCTCCTGCCGGGGTTCACACTCTCGCTCGCGGAGATCTTCGCGCGGTAAGGGTTGCGCCGAGCACGACTAAGCTTCCGACTTCTGCGCGGCCAGCGCTTCCCATTCCGCCGTCAGGCGCTCGAGGGATTCAGTCACGGAGAGCAAGTCGCGGTTGAGGTCCACGGCCCGGCCCCCGGCTTCGTAGGTCTCGGGCTTTTCGAGTTCGGCGGTGAGTTCCTTTTGCTTCCACTCCAGCGTGGCGATTTGCATCTCCAGCGACGAGACGCGCGTCTCGAACTCTTTTCGGACGCGGGCCTGCGCCTGGCGCTCCTCGGCTTCGGCGCGCTTTTGTTCCTTGGATTTGCGCGGTGTCGGAGCGTTCCCGGAAACGGCATGCACCGAGGGCGCGGCGCTGACGGGCTGGGCGTTGCTCAGCTTTTCGCCCGCGGTGAGTGCGGCCCGGGCGGATGTCGCCTTGGACTTTTCCAGGTAATAATCATAGTCGCCGGCATATGGGGTGAGCTTCCCGGCGCTGATGTGCAGGACGGTGCGGGCCATGGCGCGGATGAAATGCACGTCGTGGCTGATGAAGATGAGCGTCCCCTCGTATTGCTGGAGCGCGCCGATGAGCGCGTCGATGGAGCCGATGTCGAGGTGGGTCGTCGGCTCGTCCATGAGCAGAAGATTGGGCGGATCAAGCAGGAGCTTGACGAGGGCGAGCCGCGTTTTTTCTCCGCCGCTCAGGACGCCGACCGGCTTGAAGACATCGTCACCGCGGAAGAGGAACGAGCCCAGGACAGTGCGCGCCTGCTGCTCGCCGACGGGATTTGGCATATCCTGGACGCTTTCCAGCACGGTGTGCCGCGCATTGAGCGTCTCCATCCGGTGCTGGGAGAAATAGCCGACCTTGACGTTGTGGCCGGGCTCGCGCGTGCCGCGCGCGGGCATGAGAGTGCCCGCGAGCAGTTTGAGCAGTGTGGATTTGCCGGCGCCATTGGGTCCGACGAGCACGGTCCGCTGGCCGCGTTCCGCCTCGAACTCCAGCCCGCGATACACGACGAGATCTCCGTAGGAAAAATCGATGTCCTTGAGCGTGATCGCCCGGATGCCCGAGCGCGGCGGCTGCGGGAAGCGCATGTGCACGGTCTTTTCCTGGCTGAGCGGCGCCTCGATCTTCTCCATGCGATCGATCTGCTTCAGCTTGCTCTGCGCTTGTGACGCTTTGCTCGCCTTGGCGCGGAAGCGGTCGGCGAATTCCTGCAGCGAGGCGATTTCCTTCTGCTGGTTCTTGTAGGCGGAGAGTTGCTGCTCCTCGCGAGCGACCTTCTCGATGACGTACTTGTCCCAGTTGCCCCGGTAGCGGTTGAGCTTGGCATGGGCAATCTCGACGATGGAATCGACGAGCGCGTTGAGGAACTCCCGATCATGCGAGATCATGAGGATGGCCCCGGGGTAGGTCTGGAGATAATCCTGGAACCAATAGAGCGATTCGAGATCGAGGTGATTGGTCGGTTCGTCGAGGAGCAGGAGATCGGGCTCCATGACCAGCAGCCGTGCGAGGTGCGCGCGCATGATCCATCCGCCACTCATCGTCCGCGCCTCGCGGTAGAAATCCGCCTCACGGAAAGCGAGGCCGCTCAGGATTTGCTTCGCCTTGGGTTCGAGCTGCCAGCCGCCCAGTTCGTCGAAAGTCGCGAGGGCGTCGTGATATTCCTCCTCGTCGTGAGAGCCGGCGAGTTCATGACGCTTGATGGTCCGCTGGGCTTTCGCCATTTCCGGGGTGATGGCGCAAGCGAGTTCGAGCACCGTCTCGTCCCCGGCCGGAGCGCTTTCCTGGGGGAGATAACCCAGCGTCGCGTTCTTTTCCAGGATCACCCGGCCGTCGTCGGGCGAGGCGTCGCGCAGGATGAGAGAGAAAAGCGTGGACTTGCCGGCGCCATTGGGGCCGACGAGCCCGATGCGGTCCTCGCGATTGACCTGGAGCGACACATCGCTGAAGAGCGTGCGGCCGGCGAAAGCCTTGCTGACTTGGGAAAGCGTGAGCATGAAAGGCCGGGAAGATGCAGGGCGCGGGCCTGTCGCGCAAGCGCGGGACTAGACCTTATTTTCGCAGGCTCACATCGATGCCGAAGAGCTTCCACGCCGGCAGTTCGTAGACAAACTTCAGAGTGAAATGAATGCGGTAGGGGTCCGTCGGGTAGTAGCCGGAGAGACCCAGCAGGCCATCGGTCCCAACGGTGACGGGAGCATCCCAGACGGGTTCCACCTTTTGGATGCCCGAAAGATCAATCTGTTTGTCGATAAACGGCTGAAAAGCGCGTTGCAACTGACCCTTGGTGAGCTGGCCTTCACCCTGGGTGAATTTTCCGGTTTGCCAGGCGAGTGACACGGAGTCGTAGAACGCGTCGAAGGACTTGGAGGCGATCGCTTCATTGAAGTGCAGCAAATTCTCTTTCACCAACTTGCGCAGCTCCATTTCCGGCGGCACCGGCTGCGTCGCGGAGTCGGTGAACGAAGGCGCCTTGCCGACGAGGGTAAAGCGATTTTCGGAGATCCCAGTCGCTTCGCTGGGCGGTGACTTCATGGAGTAGACACGCCAGGTGCTGGATTCCCTGGTGAGCGTGACGATCAGTGGCACTTCCTTGCCCGCTTTGGTGTGGACCCGGACGGCAATCTTGGCGGTTCGACCGTCGATCTGGGGCTGATTCCAGTCCGCGGTGGGAGACTCGACAAGACCCATCTCCTTGGCAGCGGCCTCGAAGACGGCGGCACTGCGCTGCGCCTGAAATCCGAAGGCGGCGCTTTGATATGCGGCCTGGGCTTGCCCGGCGGACACTTGCTGGAAGAAGCGCTGGGCGGTGGCCAGGGGGTCGGATTTCTTCTCACAGCCAGTGGAAGCCAATGCGAGGGCGAGGGCGCAGAGGAGGAAACGCAGGGGGGACATGAGTGGGATCAAGCGCTCCACTCGAGCATCCGGCGAATAGGCAGTTCCGCCCGGGCGCGGATGGGCTCGGCCAGGATGATCTCGGGTTCGAGATCGAGCAGAGCACTGTGGAGTTTTTCGAGAGTGTTCATTTTCATGAAGCGACAGTCGGCGCACGCGCAGTGGTCCGTGGGACCAGCGATGAACGTCTTGCCGGGCAACTCCCGGCGCAACCGGTGCAACATGCCGCTTTCGGTGACGATGATGAACGCATCGGCGGGATTTTCACGACAATAGCTGATCATTTTTTCCGTCGAGCAGACTTCGTCGGCCAGCATCCTGACGGCGTAGGTGCACTCCGGATGCGCGACGACGGGCGCGTCGGGATATTGTTCCCGGATACGTTCGATCGACTGGCGCGTGAACTCGACGTGAACGTAGCAATTGCCTTTCCACAGTTCCATGGGCCGGCCGGTCTTTTCCATGACCCACGCGCCGAGGTTTTGATCCGGGACGAAGAGGATCTGGCGATCCGCCGGCACCCGCTCAACGATCTTCAGGGCGTTCCCGCTGGTGCAGATGACATCGCTCAGCGCTTTCACTCCCGCGCTACAATTGATGTAGGCAACGACATAGTAGTTCTTGTCGCGGTGCTGTTCGAGATACGCGCCGAGTTTGTCCGCGGGGCAGGATTCGCTCAGCGAGCAACCGGCCTCGAGATCCGGCAGCACGACTTTTTTTGTCGGATTTACGATCTTCGCCGTCTCCGCCATGAAATGGACACCGCAGAAGGCGATCACATCTGCGTCTGTTTTCGCGGCCTGATAACTGAGCCCGAGAGAATCGCCCACGAAATCCGCCAACTCCTGTATCTCCTTCACCTGGTAATTGTGCGCCAGGATGATGGCGTTGCGTTCGCGCTTGAGTTCCAGAATGTCTTCGACCAGGTCGAGACCGAGAGTGGGCATACCTCAATTTGCCATGTGTCCCGCCGGATTCACGGAAATTATCCAATCCTCCTACGATTCCCGCCGAATCCGGATCTGGATCTGGCGGGAGAGCAGCCACTTCACGGCGAACATGTCGCAGGTGGCTTTCCACGCTCGATTGCCAAAACCGTATTTGCTGACACCGGCGACCCGCGGGCGGTGATGAGTAGGCACCTCGGCCAACTTATAGCCCATCCCCTTGATCAGCGCGGGGAGGAAGCGGTGCATCCCGTAAAACGGGACGAGCGCCTCACGGCATTCCCGGCGCATCGCCTTGAGCGTGCAACCGGTGTCCCGCACCCCGTCCCCGGTGAAACGGCTGCGGACGGCATTCGCGACGCGGCTTTGGATGCGTTTGAAAGTGGTGTCCTTGCGATTGGCTCGGTAGCCGCAGACCAGATCGGCGCCCTTCTCGATCTCGGCCAACAATTTAGGGATATCCGCGGGGTCATTTTGACGATCCCCGTCGAGCAACACGATGATCTCGCCTCGCGCCGCCTGGATGCCCGCATACATCGCCGCGCTCTGACCGGTGTTTTTCGCAAACTCGATGACGCGCACGTCCGGGCCTCGGACAATCCGGGCGAGCGTCTGATCCTTTGAGCAATCGTCCACGAGGATGACCTCGTGGTCGATCCCGGTGAGGGCGGCAGCGAGTTCCTGTTGCAGTTCGGCGATGTTGCCCTCCTCATTGTAGAGCGGGATGACGACGGAGACAGCGGGCATGGGACGGGAAGGATGAAGGCAGAAGGATGAAGGATGAAGAAGAATGTGGGAGGAGTTGGGCGCTGGGCGGACGGAGAAGTGGCGGGCGGAAGGTTCGAAATCCCGCCTCTTCCGCCAATTTTTTCATCCTTCATCCTTCTGCCCTCATCCTTTCTAAAGTTCCTGCATGCTGTATTTTGAACAGGCAAAAATCCGGATTTGGCGAAGGGGATAGCCACGGCGGATGACGTCAAAGCAGGCAATCAGTTCCCGATGAGCGAAGGTGCGCTCGATGACGGAGGCGGGTTCCGATTCGGGCCGGTCGGTCACATACAGGGCGGTGCGGCCGAGGAAGGGATTGTAGCCCATCGTCTCCGTGTAATAATCATCGATGCCCAACTCGGGAGCCGCAGTCTTTAGGGCGGCCATGAATCGGCGCAGGCGATTGGGATCGGGGACAGGTTGATCGACCGGTGGAAGATCGGCCAGAGCCGCTGCGAGTTCGGTTCGGAGAGCAGGGTCGAGATTGCTGGCGGGCCGAAGCTTTTCGCGGGCGGCGTCCGCATAGTCCACCATGCCGTCGTAGCGCGGCCAGAAGTAGAATTGGTTTCCCGGCCAGGCGAATTCCGGGACATATACTGGCGGATGCCCCGGCCCTTCACGGCGCGGATCGGGCAGGTAGAAGGCAAGGCTGGCGGCGGTCGCGTACTTGTCGGCAATGAGGAAAACCGGCTCGCCGTGCTCGGCTTCATAATTCTCGCGGACCCTCTGCACCTGCTCCGCCGTCGTCCGCCAACCTCGCAGGCGTCCGCTGGGATCGGCCTCATAGGAGAGCGGAAATCCCACGCGCCGGACGAGATCCATGTCGACGGTGATGACGCTCATCACGCCGCCCAGAGCGAGCGCAATCCCGACATACGTTCGCGCCCAGCTCTTCTCTCTCGCCAATTCCAGCCAGAAAGAGACGGCGAGAATCAGCAGAGTGAGAGAGGCGGGAGCAGTCCAATTCGGTTCGCCGGTCTGTTTGAACGAAAGGGCGAAATACATCACGAAGAGCGGCAGCGTGAAGGCGAGGAGAAAGCGCGGCTTGAAATGCGGGCGCGCCTTTTTCCAGGCCCACCCGAGGCAAGCCACGAGACCGATGAAAATGAGGGGCGAATAAACTCCCAGGTGCAGCCCGAGAAAAGTGAGAAACTCGGTGGGATGGAACTGCACACCCGTGTTGAGTCCGCCGCGATCACGAAGGTGGTTCAGCGTGATCCACGCATGCTGCGAGTTCCAGACGAGGATCGGGATGGTGAAGAGGGCGAAGACGCCGAGCAGCGACAGAAAGCCGGCGCGCCACAGTTCCCGGCGGTATTTCGGGGTGACCGCGAGAACCAGGACGATGGAGAGGAGTTGCATGGCGTTGGTGTATTTCGCCAGGAATCCGCAACCGATGAGCGCCCCCGTGACGGGCCACCAGGCGTTGCATGCCGGGCTCTTTTCGAGCGCCAGCCAAAAGGTGTAAAGCGCCGCCATCCAAAAGAAGATGGAAAGCGGGTCGATGGTCATGACCAGACCGCCGACCTGAAAGATCGGAACGAACTGCATGGTGAAGACCGTCCAGATCGCCACTGTTTCGCCATGGAGCCGACGGGCGAAACCAAACATGAGAAGACTGGTGCCCAACGCGAGCAGGGGACTCAGGAAACGAATGCCAAATACCGAATCGCCGCCGACCGCGGTCCCCAGCCACATGGCCAGCGCGATCCCGGGGCCTTTGCTGTAGTAGCTCAGATCGAGGTGCTGCGACCACTGAAAGTAGTAGGCCTCGTCCGGCGACAGCTCGAACTGGGTGAGATAGACCAGCCGGAAAATCGTCAGCGCACCGAGAAAGATGAAAAGCAACCGGCGCTGGCTCATGCGGGAAGGAGGCTGGGATTCTCGCGATGGATCGCCGGCAGAAAGCGGACGCCTATTTTACGCCAGAGCCACTCCAGACCACACAGCAAGAGCAGCGTCGCCCCGAGGCCGATAAAAATGGATGTCAACACGTCCGACGGCCAGTGGGAGCCGGTATAGATGCGCGACCAGGCGACGAGCAGCGCGGGCATGAAGGCCAGCCAACCACGCCGCCGGTAAAAGCATGCGGTGACGAGGGCGACCGAGACGGTGTTGACCGTGTGGGAGGATGGAAAAGAGCGACCCTCTACGTCGGCTCCCGTCGGTTGCGAAAACTTGATGTTCAACGGCTTTCCGAGGGCCAGCAGGCGCGGATGCGCCTTGGCCAGGTCCACCTGGCGCACATCGACCACCGTCTGATGCGGGCGCGGGCGATCCACCAGGTGCTTGAGCGTCCGGGCGAGCAGCCCATCATTGATGCCCACGATGAGCGCTGCGGACAGGACGAAGGTGCGCGCGCGAAATCCACCCCGCCACAGCAGGAGGCCGATGAGAACGATCAACGGCGGCACCCATGCGTCGAAACTGGACGTCAGGGCCATGACGTAATCCAGCGCCGAACACGTCCACTTGCGATTGATGAGAAAAAGGAGCTTTTGATCCATGCACAATTCACTGAGCCTCGCGAAGGTATGGGGATGAACTCACTCACCGCAAACCAATTGGCCGCCGGCCTGGCCGCTCGCTTTTTCCTGCGCTTCGTCCTTTTCGGCCTGTCGTGCCTCTTTGCGGCCATCCCTGCCCGTTCCGAGGATGCGGTCGATCCCCAGGCCATCCTGAAAACCGTCCGCCTCGCGCAAGCCGCGCAAAATAGCACTCTCACGGGCGCCATTCGCACGGGGAGCAAGAGTCTGCCGTTCCGCCTTGTTTCGAAGAGTGGGACCATTCGCTACGAATTCACCGATCCCGTGCAGGTCATTCAACTCCGTCTCGGCGAAAAGGACGTGCGGCTCGAGGAAATCACCGCTGGCAAAACGGAGAAAGTGTCGCCCCGGCGGTTTGACGACCGGGTGCGCAACACGGATATCAGCTACGAGGATCTGTCCCTGGGCTTTCTCTACTGGCCGACCGCGACCATCCGCGGGGAGCAGACGATGCTCCTGCAAAAATGCTGGATCATCCGGGTCGAGCCGGGATCGCGCGGCGATTCGCAGTATCGAAAAGTCGATCTTTGGATCAGCAAGAAAAACGGCGCTCTGATGCAGGCCGAGGCCTTTGATTCCGCCGACAAGCTCTCCCGACGATTCAAAGTCATCAGCGGTCAACCGGTGGGCGACGGCCTGTGGATGTTGAAAGAGATGCGAATCGAGTCGATGCAAGGACGTTCGTCCGATCGGACCCCGACGTACCTCGACATCGAGAAGCCCCACGCGGATTGAGGTCGAACTGGTCCCCGCATACCGTTGCCTGCTGCCAGCTAAATTCCACCCCCCAGAAAATGAAAACAGATCGCTCTTTCTCCTGGCTGCGTCTGGCCATTGCGGCCTCGCTTTTTCACGGCGCCGTCATCGCGGCGGATTCCGTCATGCCCGCGCCGGTGCGCCCGCTGCCCGTGGCGTCGACCCGTCCGCTGACGGACGGCCCGCACCGGTTCGTGGATGCGGCGAAGGGAGACGATGCTCACGACGGGACCGCCGCAGCGCCGTGGCGCACGCTGGCCTCTGCGTTTCAGCGGCTGAAGCCCGGAGACACGCTGGTGCTCCGTGGCGGCATCTATCGCGAGCATGTGACGCTGACGTGTGCCGGCACGGTGGAGAAGCCGATCACCATCCGCTCGCACCCCGGGGAACTGGTGGTTCTCGATGGCGGGCTGCCGGAGTTCTACGATGCTCCTGAGACCGCATGGGAGCCATTCGCCGGCGGGGCGCCGGGCGAGTATCAATCCACGCGCACCTACAACCAGGCGGGCGCCCCGGGCACGGACGACGATGCGGAGACCACGCTGTTGGGAAATTTCGCGGACTCGATGGTGCCCCTGGAAGGCTGCCACGCGATGGGCGATCTGCGCAGCACCAATCCATTCTGGACCCTCTCCGGCGAGAAGATGGAGGCCAACAAGTTCATCTACTGCGGTCCGAGCATTTGTTATGACGACGCCACGCGGCGCATTCACGCGCGCTTCGCGCCCACCACCCTGACGGGTCTGGGGGATGACAATTACCGTGGCGAAACGGATCCGCGCAAGCTGCGGCTCGTCATTGGCATGCTCGACGATGGGCCGGTGCTGAGGTTGCGTGGCTCACGGTGCGTGCGCGTGCAGGATCTCGTGTTTCGGGGCGCGCGCGAGGCCACCGTGCAGGTGGAGGATTGCCGGAGTGTCGCGTTCGAGGGAGTCACATCGTACGGAGGTGCGGCGGCAATCCGCGTCCAGGGCACGCGCGGGTTTCGGATGGTGAACTGTGCGCTGCGCGGCATCGCCGCGCCGTGGACGTTTCGCTCCAGCCTCAAGTACCGCTCCATCGAGGCGCGCGTTTTCTCGGCCAGTTCGTGGACACCCGGCGGTGCGGACAACGAGGACTTCGAGATCGCGAACTGCGAATTCACCGACTCCGTGGACGGGGTCTTCATCGGCAACGTGCGCGGCGTGAATTTCCATCACAACCTCGTCGATAACATCAGCGACGACGGTATTTTCCTCACGTGCGGCACCGCGCCGGACGGCACGACCCACGGTGGGAATGTGCATCTTTGGCAGAACCGCATCGCGCGCTGCCTCACCGTCTTTTCATTCGGTGTGGGCCACGGGCGGCAGAAGATGCTGGCCGGCGGGCGGCAGACGGGCGCCGGCGTCTGGGCGCACAACAATGTCTTCGACGAACGGCACTGGGTGCCGTACTTTCAGCCGCACAGCGCGACGGACCCGCAGGAGCTCACCGCCATGGGCCGCATGTGTGGCGATCACGGCAGCCCGACTTGGGAGCCCCTGTTTTTTTACAACAATACCGTCCTCAGCGGCGCGGCGCCGTTTCGCGGCATTTATCTTGACGGACTGGGGCATGGAGTGGCCCCGGGCTCACCCCGTCGCCTGATGAACAACATCGTGGTGCTCTCCGCGGGGCTTCCCGGTTCGGTTTTTCAAGAGAACGCGCCGGATATCCTCGTGGACGGAAACCTGCACTGGAGCAGCGCGCCCGGCGTGGAGATCAGTGCGGAAGATTTCCTTCGCAAGATGCGCGGGGCGAAGGCGGCGAAACAGGCCGAGGAACGATCCGCGCCGGGCTTGGGCGCGCACGATGGGTATGCCGATCCGCACTTTGTGAAATACGGTCCTCCAGCCAGCGCCATCGCGGATTTGCGACTGCAAAAAGACAGCCCCGCCGTCGGCGTGGCCGTGAGCGTGCCCGCGGAGTGGCCCGCGCCTTTGCACGGTGCCACGGGCCGCAACGATCTCGGAGCGATCCCCTATGGCGTCGAGGCCTGGCGTGTCGGTGTGGGTGGCAGATTTGATGTCTCTGGCCAGCCCATGGAGCCGCTGCCTGCGCTCGCGCACATGAGCATGGCGCTGCCCGATCCCGGACCGGCGCCCGACCGGACCACCAAGCCCGTGGCCATCGTCGAAGGCTACCCCGCCTTTGACGCGCCGCTGCTGCGCTACGCGTCGCGGCAAGGCGGCGCCCCGGTGGAGGTATTCGAACGCCAATGGCTGGACACCGCACGCCTCGGCGAGTTCTCGCTGGTGGCTTATATCGGCAGCCTGCCGCGGGCCAAGGTTGCGATGACGAAATTCAGCGCGGAGGATCTGCCGCGGTTGCGCGCCTTCATGGAACAGGGCGGCACGGTACTGCTGCAACTCCGTGCCACGACGGAAATGTTCGCCAGCGAACACGGTCAGGCGTTCCTCAATGATATCTGTGGAGAAATTCCACGATTGCGCGCCGCGCCCTCGCAGGTGCTCATGCCGCAGCATCCGTGGATTGCGCATCTCGACGCGACCGCGGCGCATCCATGGTTGACGGCGAAAGGTCCTCAACCGCTGGGGGTCACGAAAGGCGAGCGCATCCTCGGCGCGCCGGAGGGTGGGGCGACTCTAAGCCGCGTCCCTGTTGGAAAGGGAGCGCTGATTTACGTGGGTTGGGAAGTGGCGTCATCCATGCCCGGGGGCCGCAAGCCTTCGACCGTCGAGATGGAGCGCGTCTATGAGGAACAGTACCGCGTTCTCGCGAACATCATCGGCTCGGTTTTGAAGAACGCCTCCCTCATCCATCCGTAGGGAACTTCTCTTGTCCCTCCGGGACACACTGCCGGCCAAAGGGCAGCACACGCTCTACGCGAGCAAATCTTTGATCACTTGCGCCTCCTGACCGTCGGTTAACGAGGCGTCGGCTCCGTTGCGTTTGTAGACCAGCCGGGTGTGGTCGAGGCCGAAGCAGTGCAGCAGGGTGGCGTGCCAGTCGTAATGGTGAACGACATCCTTGACGGCGTGATGCCCCCATTCGTCGGTCTCGCCGTGGACATGGCCACGCTTGAAACCGCCGCCGGACACCCATTGGCTGAAGCCGTAAGTATTGTGATCGCGCCCCCACTTTTCGCGGCTCACCTCGTTTTGCATGACGGGCAGCCGGCCCATTTCACCGCCCCAGTAAACGACCGTGCTGTCGAGGAGCCCGCGCTGCTTGAGATCGGCGACCAAAGCAGCCACCGGCTGATCCATGGCGATGCAATTGTGCGGCAGCGCGGCGATGAGATTGTTATGCTGATCCCAGCTTTGACTGGTATTGAGCACCTGCACGAAACGGACACCGCGCTCGACCAGCCGCCGCGCGATGAGACAGCGCGTGGCGTAATCCTTCGTCTCGGGTTTATCCACCCCATAGAACCTCTTGATGTAGTCAGGTTCGCCGGAAATATCGAGCGCGTCCCTGGCGGCGGTCTGCATGTGGGCGGCGAGTTCGTAGCTGGCGATGCGCGCCTGGAGATCGAGTTCGCCGGGATGCTCGGCGAGGTGCGCCTCATTCATGGACTCCAGAAGTTCAAGCTGACGCCGCTGCGGTTCGCCGGCGTAGGCCGGGGCCGGCTCCAGGTTGAGGATGTGGGGCGTGCCCGGGCGGATCACGGTGCCTTGATAGAGTGAGGGCAGCCATCCGTTGGTGAAGTGTTCCCCTTGAAAAAATGGCAGCCCTCCTGGGTGGGCGAGCACCATGTAGGCCGGCATTTCCTGGGTCTCGCTGCCCAAGCCGTAGGTGAGCCATGCGCCGAGCGACGGCCGGCCCGCTGTGGGCCGGCCATTGTTGATCGCGTAGAGGCCCTGTCCGTGATTGTTGACGCCGGACTGCATCGAACGAATGAGGGTGATCTCATCGGCCACCCCGGCGAGGCCCGGGAGCAGTTCGCTCAGTTCCATCCCACACTGGCCGTGGGGCGAGAAACTAAAGGGCGAGCCAAAGACCTTCTGCGAAGCCTCCTGGCTGTTGTCGTATTTGATCTCTCCGGGAAACTTCTGTCCGTGATACTTCGTGAGCATCGGCTTCGGGTCGAAGAGATCGATGTGGGACGGTCCGCCCATCATGAAGAGCGAGATCATCGCCCTGGCCTTTGGTTCGAAGTGGGGCGCCTTCGGGAGCAAATCGAAGCGGGGCAGACCATCGACGTTCGGTTTCACCGGTCCGGCCAGCAGGCCATCCTGCCGCAGCAACCAGGCCAGCGCCAGCGAACCGAGGCCGAAGCCATTGGCATGAAGAAAGTGCCGGCGTGAGCAGAGTGAGGGACGATGCATGGCGGGGCCTATTCGATGTAGAGGAAGCGGTTGGAGCAGAACAGCACCTGGCAAAGGCCCGCCAGCGCGTCCAGGGCGGGATCGGGGAGGGGTGCACCCTTCACCGGTGGATTATTTTCCTGGGCGGCGCGCAGCGCTTCGGCCTGCCGCGCGATGTGGTCAAGATCGCGAACCACGTCGTCCTCTCGCGGTTCCGTGGCAAAGAGAATGCGCCATGCCCGGACAATCTGCTCGCGGGGATCGTCCGGCGATTCTTTCCGCAGCCGGATGGCGAGCGCCCGGGCGGCGTCGAGCACAAAGGTGTCGTTCATCAGCAACAGGGATTGGGGCGCGACTGTGGTGCAAGCGCGCAGGTCGCAGTTGGGCAGCATCAACGGCGCGTCGAAGGTTTCGAGCACGGTCAGCGGCCGCTTCCGCCGCACCTCGACGTAAATGGAACGGCGGCAGTCTTCCGCGCCGCGGCTCATGACCTTCACCACGTCGCGGTTGCCATTGAGCTGTTCCTGCCCCACGACGATTCTTCCGTCGGGATCGCGCGCGATGGAAACCGGCGGACCAAACGCGCTGCGATTGAGCGAACCGGCGGCGGCGAGCATCGAGTCGCGCAACGCTTCGGCGTCGAGGCGCTGGAGCCGGAAGCGGCCGTAGAACTTATTCTCCGGATCCGGCTTCATCGTGGCGTCATGGCGCGACGACTGTCGATAGGTGGTGCTGAGCACCATCATGCGATGCAGGCGTTTGAGCGTCCATCCGCCGTCCATGAACTCACTGGCGAGCCAATCGAGCAATTCCGGGTGCGAGGGCCGTTCACCGAGCGTCCCGAAATCCCCCGGCGTATTGACGAGGCCACGACCGAAATGTTTCAGCCAAAAGCGGTTGACGAGCACGCGCGCGACCAGCGGGTGCTTCCCGGAGGCCAGCCATCGCGCGTAGGCCAGTCGGCGTCCGCTGGATCCCGAGGGCACCTGTTCCGCGGCGAACGGCTCGATCGCCGGCGTGGCGAGCACGGTCAGTTCGCCCGGCGCCACCCGCTGCCTGGGCTGGTCGTGGTCGCCCCGATGGAACAAGCGAGTTTCCGGCACGGCCCCTTTCACCTCGGTCAGCGCCATGACCTTTCCTTCGGGCGGTTTTGCTTCCCTCAACTTTTTTGCCTCCACCTGCCGGTCAGCGACCTTTTTAGCCAGATCCTTGTCGTAGAGTTCGAGGGACTTGAGGGCGAGTTCGAAAGGGTGCTGGCTGGCGAGCCTCTTTTGCTCGGGCGTCCGATCCTTCTCGGCGGTGGCGCGCGTGCCGCGGAAGGCGTCCCTCTCCTCCTCGGGCAGCTTCAAGATCTGCTTTTCGAAAATCTGATCGAGGAACTGACGGGTCGTCTCGCGCGCTTCCGCGTCGATGGCCAGCGCCCCCTTTTCGAGCTCTTGCACGCGGGCCCGCTCCTCGGGTGTATAGAGAGAATACTCGCGCTGGAACGGCGGGCGCCAGCGTGACTGCCAGTCGAACGCTGGTTCGAAGATTGCGCGCAGCCGATAGTAGTCCGTCTGCGGGACCGGGTCGTAGCGATGGTCGTGGCACTGGGCGCAACCGACGGTGAGCCCCAGGAGGGCGGAGGAAACGATCTTGATCTCTTCGGCGATGACCTGGTTACGCGCGAGCTTCATATCGGGCACCTCGTCGCCGGTCCCGTCCGGCGCCATGCGAAGGAATCCGGTCGCGATGAGGTTTTCCCGCCGTTTGGCATCGAGCAGGGCCTGCGGTGCGTCGATTTGGGTGCAGGCCGCCAGCTCATCTCCGGCCATTTGCTCGACGATGAAGTCGTTCCACGGCTTGTCCTCATTGAACGCCCGGATGACATAGTCCCGATAGTGCCACGCGTGCAGCCTGGGAGAATCGGTCTCGGAGAATCCGTTCGAGTCCGCGTAACCGGCCACATCGAGCCAATGCCGCGCCCAGCGTTCGCCGTAACCCGGAGAAGCGAGCAACCGGTCGACGACCTTTTCATAAGCGTCGGGCGCTGAATCGGCGACAAAGGCATCGACTTCGTCGGGCGTGGGCGGCAGACCGGTGAGGTCGAGCGTCACGCGGCGGATGAGCGTGCGCGGGTCGGCATCCGGGGCGAAATCGAGCTTTTGCTCGCGCAACTTCGCGAGGATGAAGGCATCGATCGGCGTCCGCACGCGGGTGGCGTTTTCGAGCTGCGGGATGGAGGGGTGCGCGATCGGGTGGAACGACCAGAACTCGCGATCGTCGCCGGTGATGACTGCGCCCGGCGGTAGTGACTCCGGTTCAGGCTTCGCTGTCTTTGCGCCCTGCGCGATCCAGCGCTCGATCGTGGCCAATTCTTCAGCCGACAGTTTCTTACCCTTTTTGGGCATTTCACCTTCGCGAATCAATCGCACCATTTCACTGTCGTCCGGCTTGCCCGGCAGAAGAACGTGCCCCCCGCCCTCGAGTTCCTTGTCCATGAACCGCCGCAATCGAAGGTCGACCCCGCCCTTGGGCTTTTCCTCCTCGCCGTGGCAACTCGTGCAATGGGCCTTCAGAATCCGCCGCACATCCTGCTCGAAGGTCAGTGCGCGCGTCTCGGCGCGCGTGCAGACTGGAGCCAGCAGAGCTAGCACCAAGGCCAACGGGAGTGGAGGTGGGGGCCGGCGAATCACGAGCGGGGAATCCACTGAAGAAGACCTTTCTTCGGGACGCTCCTTAGCTGCCGGTTGAAATGCGAAAAGACCATCCCGGATGGAGGTCGGTCCCGCAAATACCCACTCAGGTCATCCGAACGCGGCCATTCCGGCGGGGAGCGACTTCAGCGCCCTGTTTTCGATTTCGATTCGCGGAGATCGATAACGGCCATGCGGGCCGATGACACCCGTGGCACTTTTGGGCTCATCCCTGGCGTAAACAACGAGTGCACGAGCCCGTTTCAATCTTGGACGTGACATTGCTCCACCCCGGGCGATCAGACCCGGGTTTCCGTTCCGAGCGTATCGTGCTTGTGAGCACTCGTCCCAGCCATTTGGGCCATCCATTCCCGGTGCACCCTTGGTGAGATCTCGCTCGGCTTGATCTCGCTGCGTCCGCCCCAGAAGACATTCGTGTAGCTCACGGGGATGCCGACGCTGGCGAGGTGCGCGTCGATGGCGGCTTTGTGGGCGAAGACGCGGTCCTTCTCGGTTCCGTGGCACACCGCCATGATATTGACGTTGTTGAATGCCGGGCCGCCCTCGCGCCAGTAGCAATGAGTGAGGATATCGTGCCGGCCCGCTTCGCCGCCCGCCTCCACCTCGCGACCGACCGGCACGCGCCAATGGAAGAGCGCGTTGAAGCGCGTGACCCGCACGCCCGTCTGCGAAGGCTTGACGTGCTCGAGGAAGGTCGAGAACCGGCCGATGACTTTGCGCGCGTTGAGATCTTCGGCGACGCGGCAGAAGGTTTGGAGATCCACCCCGGCCTCAACGGCGCGCGTTTCCCAGAGACCGACGCGGACTTCGTCGAGCGTCAGTTCGCGCTTAAGTGCGAGCAGAACTTCCCACTCCAGGTCCGTCAAATCGACGACCCCGACCTTGATCATTTCCGCGGGAGTGTCCGATTTGTCGCCGGGTTCGATCGTCTTGCGCCGCACGTGCCCCACGCCGAGCGCGAAGATGCCTTTGGCGGGCATGAGCTTGTAATGGGTCGCGCCGGTGTGGCGCATCAGCACTTCGCAATGCTCATCCATCGACGTGCCTACGGGCGTCTTCAGCGTCGTCCACAGGCGGTATTCGCTGCCGGTCGTCGCGTTATCGGTCGACCGCACGACAACATGCCCGCTGAACGGGTCTTGCTGAAACATGAAGTCGAACGCCTCGTTCAATTTGTCCTCCGCGACCT
>JBBRPL010000093.1:0-32612 GCA_038228205.1 Chthoniobacterales bacterium | reverse complement strand
GGTCGCATGGCGGGAGAAGATTTTGAACCTGGATTCTAAGCGGCAGAAGGGAGGAATTCAAATAGGAAGGAGGGGGATAGGCAAAGGATGAAGGCACAAGGTAGAAGGATGAAGAAAAGTGAGGGGGCAGGGGGAGGAATCCTCCCACCCCCTTCCCTCCATCTATCTTCATCCTTCATCCTTCATCCTTTTCTCCTTTCCCCCCTCCGTGTGGCTGTCAGAACATCCCCTCCCCTATGATCATCAAGCCCAAGATTCGCGGATTCATCTGCACCACCGCCCACCCCGCCGGCTGCGCGGCGCACGTCCAGGAGCAGATCGCTTATGTCCGGAGTAAAGGTCCCATCGCGGGCCTGCCCAGGCGCGTGCTGGTGATCGGGGCCTCCACGGGCTACGGGCTCGCGAGCCGGATCGTGCCGGCGTTTGCCGGTGGCGCGGCGACGCTCGGCGTTTTCTTTGAGAAGGCCGGTGAGGAGGGCAAGACGGCGAGCGCGGGCTGGTACAATTCGGTTGCCTTCGAGAAGGCGGCGCATGCCGCCGGCGCGTATGCCAAGAGCATCAACGGCGACGCCTTTTCCGACGCCATCAAGCAACAGACCATCGCCACCATCAAGCGCGACCTCTTTCAGATTGATGCGGTCATCTATTCGCTCGCTTCGCCCCGCCGAACTCATCCGCGGACCGGCACGGTTCACAGCTCCACGCTCAAGCCCATCGGCGCGCCTTTCACGGCCAAGACGGTCAACACCGACAAGGGCACAGTGAACGACATCACGCTCGAAGCCGCCACCGAGCAGGAAGTCTCCGATACCGTCGCCGTCATGGGCGGCGAGGATTGGGCGATGTGGATGGAGGCGCTGGGCGCCGCGGGCGTGCTCGCGCCGAATGCCATCACCGTGGCCTACAGCTACATCGGGCCCGACCTGACGTGGGCCATCTACCGCAATGGCACCATCGGGCGGGCCAAGGAAGACCTCGAAGCCACCGCGCACCGCCTCAATTCCAGGTTGGCCGTGGGCGGCGGCCGGGCGCTGGTTTCGATCAACAAGGCCCTCGTGACCCAGGCGAGCAGCGCCATCCCGGTCGTCCCGCTGTATATTTCGCTGCTCTACAAGGTCATGAAGGAACGCGGCCTGCACGAAGGCTGCATCGAGCAGATCCAGCGGCTCTTCGCCGGCCGCCTCGCCCCCGGCGCGAATCCCCAGCTCGACGACAAGGGTCGCGTGCGGATCGACGATTGGGAAATGCGCCCCGAGATCCAGGCGGAAGTCGCCGCGCTCTGGCCGAAGACGACCACGGAGAATCTCGAAAAGGTTTCGGACATCGCCGGCTATCGCGCCGAGTTCCTGAAGCTCTTCGGCTTCGGTCTGAAAGGGGTGGACTACAAGGCCGAGGCCGACCCCGTGGCGCCGCTGCCTTCGGCGGGGTGAGATCGGGCTCCGGGACGCCGCCAATGCTGATGATTTGGCGCTTCAGGGAGCGGCGGAACTGCGCACGACGAAAGGGAGCAAATTCCCCATTTACCCCGGGTGTAAGGGGACTCGGGCTCTGGAGGGCTTCTGAAACAGGACATTTGCTTTGTTTCCGCAGTGACCAGGGATCCCTCTGAAAAATCTATGCTAGTGCGGCTCCATCTGCCAAACATACCCGCGTTCCGTTAAAACATTGATTCACAAATCCCTCCGCTTCACCGCCCTCGCTTCGCTGTCTTGACGGGCGCCAGCCGATTCCTGGCTCTGGCCGTCCAGCATCCGCAAGGCTCATGGACCACTCCCTATCACTCATATGTACCCTCGAAGATTGACCGTGTTTGCAGGCGCCGCAGTGTTCGCGACTTTGCTGGCCACAAGCGCTTCCGCGGCCAAAAAAGCCCCGGCTCCTGCGCCCGCGCCCGCGCCCGCTCCCGCCGCTAACGGCGACCTCACGATTGGCAACACGGTTCTGGATACTGACGATACGGACGCTGCGGAAAGAGAGATCCGGCGTGAGCTTCACAGTGCGTTCATTCAGATTGTGCGCACCGGCGATACGGTGGTCGTCAGCCTGGGCGACATCCTTTTCAAAGTGGACTCCAGCGAAGTCAGCAGCGAAGGCGCGGCGGCCGCCAAGGCGCTCGCCGCCGTCCTCGTGAAACGCAAGCGCCCGACATTGGAAGTGAACGGTTATACCGACACGGCGGGCTCGACGGCGCACAACCAGGCGCTTTCCGAGAGCCGCGCCAATGCCTTGGCGCAGATCCTGGAAACCAATGGGGTCGACGCGGCCCGGGTCACCGCGCAGGGCTTCGGCGAGACTCACCTCGCCGTCGAGACCGGCGACGGAGTCAAAGAGGTCAAGAACCGCCGGGTGGAGATCGTGATCCATTTTCACCCCAAGAAGAAGGTGGGTCCAGCGGGTCCGAAGAAGGGCCTGGCGAAGAAGCCGTAGTTCCCAGCGTGCTCTCCCCCCCGAGGTAAATGGGGAATTTGCTCCGGATCGAGCCGGGTGCGCGCAGCGAAGCGGGGCGCCACGCTTGAGTCTCGCTGGTCTATTCCCCGCCTCCGCGCGAACAAAATCCCGCCGCGCCAGCCGGTGCCCTCCACCGGAAATCGTTCTGATCGTGTCCTAGTTCCGGCCTCGAACGCTGTTCCTATGCTGACGGAGCGAACTGGCCGGTGACAGACCGACGCGCGCCCTGTCGGACCCATTCCCATTTTCCCAGCCGCGCACCATGCTCCCCATTCGCTTCCGCACCTTCCTGAGTGCCCTCCTGGTCTTCACGTTCGCCGCCGGTGCCGCGGTGGCCGCGCCCGGCAAGAAGCGGCGTTTGGACGATACCCCTGTCCCGCCTCCCGCACCCGCGGTGGCAGCGACGGAGGCGCCCGCGAAGCCCGCCCCGCCCGCCGTGGCCTCCAGCCCGTGGCGGACCTGGAGCGACACCGCGGGCCGCAAGATCGAAGCGGAATATCGCGGGCTGGATGGCAACCTCGTGCTGGTGCGGGCCAAGGACGGCAGCACCTATCGCCTCGATCTCGCGAAGCTGGTCCCCGCCGACGGCGAATTCGCCCGGCTGATGCAGCGCACGCTCCCGCCGCCGCCCGTCCCGCTGGCCACCGCCGCCGCCCGGGTCGACGCTCTGGTGCTCGCGGGCCTGACCAAGGCCGGCCAGCAGCCGAACGCCGCGGCGACCGATGAGCAGTTGGTGCGGCGGCTCTATCTCGACATCGTCGGACGCATCCCCACCGCGGCGGAGACGGCGGACTTCGTGGATGCCAGGGCCCCCGACAAGCGCCCCAGGCTCATCGATCAGTTGCTCACCTCGGAAGGCTACAACTCGCAGATGTTCAACTGGCTCGCGGACGTGCTGCGGATCACGGACGACTACGGCAGAGGCGTGAAGACCTACGTTTACGAGGAGTGGATCAAGGACCAGATCGCGGAGAACCGCCCATGGGATGGGTTCGTGCACGATCTCATGACCGCCGAGGGCCGGCTCTCGAACTCCGGCCCCGTGGGCTATCTGCTCCGCGATCGCAACATGCCGCTGGATAATCTCTCGAATACGGTCACGACCTTCCTCGGGGCGAATGTGGCCTGCGCGCAGTGCCACAATCATCCGCTGGCGCCGTGGACGCAGCGGGAGTTCTTCGAGCTGGCGTCATTCTTCGGCGCGACCGACTCCACGGCCGTGAAGGCGAACGGCCAGGCCAAGCGGCTCTCGAAGCGCACGGAGGTGGACAAGAAAGTCCTCATCAAGATCATGGCGCCGAACCTGGCGGACGTGGACGGGCTGCACAAGAACACCATGACCTTTCCGAAGGACTACAAGTACCCGGACGCCAAGCCCGGGGAAGCGGTGCCGCCCAAGTTCATCGAGTGGGCCAGGGACGAAACGAAAAGCGCGGAGGCCGCAGCCGTCCCGCAGAAACCCGAGGAATTGCGCAAGGCCTTCGCCGATTGGCTGACGCGCAAGGATAACCCGCGCTTTGCCACCGCGATCGCCAATCGCCTCTGGCAGCGCATCTTCGGCCTGGCCGTGCAGGAGCCGGTCACGGATCTGGACGATCTGAGCAAAGGCGCGAACCCCGCGTTGCTCGCGCATCTCACCGAGGAAATGAAGCGCGTGAATTTCGACCTCCGCGAATTCCAGCGCATCGTTTTCAATACCCAGTCCTATCAACGCCAGGCGAGCGTCACGCCGGATCTTGGCAAAGGGCCGTACCTCTTCCCGGGTCCGCTGCTGCGCCGCATGACGGCGGAGCAGGCTTGGGATTCCGTGCTCACGCTGGTCGTGGGGCCGGAGTTGGACAAGTTTAAGCTGCGCCGCGCGGATGAGATCACGCGCATGAATATTCCCGGCCCGGTCAACACCGAGTCGATCCTCGCCAAGGCCAAAGAAGTCATCGACGCAGATGCCGCCGCGGGCACCCGGAGGGGAGGCAAAGGAAACGGGAAGAAGCGCATGGGGGGCGTGACGGCCGAGGATTACGATGGCGCGGCGCCACCCCACTTCGAAAACCTCACCCTGGCCCGCGCCTCGGAACTTCCCCAGCCCGCCAAGGAAGCGCATTTCCTGCGCATGTTCGGACAATCGGACCGCCAGATCGCCGATACCGACAGCCGCGAAGGCGGAGTGCCGCAAGTCCTCATGATGATGAACGGCGAGGTGCAGAAGTGCATGGCCAGCGCCACATCGATGGTCCTGCGGGATGCGGCCAAACAAAAGACGCCCGAGCAGCAGGTCGAGTCGCTCTACTTCAGCTTCCTGGGCCGCCGCCCCACGCTCCCGGAGACGCAGACCGCGCGGCGCGTCCTCGGTGAAGGCTTGAAACTCCCCGACCTCACGTGGGTCCTCTTCAACTCCCGCGAATTCATTTTCATCCAATAGCCGGTCCCCCAATTTATGAGTCACGAATTCCGTTCCTTCGATCCGCAATCCCGCCGCACTTTCGTCGAGCGCTGCGCCCGCACCGCATTTGGCCTGAGCATCCTGCCCTTCCTCAAGGGCGCCGAGGCTTTGGGCGCCGCCGCTCCTGCCGCTCCCGCCGGGCCGGGCTTTGGCTCCGCGAAGAATATCATCTTTCTCCAGCTCACCGGCGGGATGAGCCACATCGATACGTTCGATCCCAAGAACGGCGCGAGCAAAGGGCCCAAGGGCGCCTTGAGCGCGAAGGGCGGTTTTCAGATCAGCGAATACCTGCCGAAGACGGCCGCGATCTCGGACAAGATTTGCGTGATTCGTTCGATGACCGCCAAGATCGGCGTGCACGCCGCGGCCCAGTATTTCATGCGCACGGGCTACGAGCAGCGTGGGACGATCAAGCATCCGACGCTGGGCGCGTGGGCGCAGAATTACCTCGGGCCCAGCCACAAGACGCTGCCTTCGTCGGTCTGCGTGAACCGCAATTCCGATCACGGGAACGGTTTCTTCCCGGCGACCTTCAGCCCATTGCCGATCCAGGACCCCGACGCCGGGCTGCAAAACTCCGTGCCTCCGGCCGGGATCAACACCATCGAGAAGCGCCTCGAACTGGTGAACCATCTCGACAGCGCATTCCGCGCGCGTTTCCCCGACGAGAACGTCGGCGCTTACAACGATTTCTACGACACCACGCTCACGCTCATGAAGAGCGCGGACCTCAAGGCCTTCAATCTCTCCGCCGAACCGGCGAACCTGCGCGACGGCTACGGGCGCTCGAAATTCGGCCAGGGCTGCCTGCTCGCGCGGCGGCTTGTCGAGGCGGGCGTCCGCTTCATCGAGGTGACGAGCGCCGGCTGGGACATGCACGCCAATCTCGAGGATTCGATGGAGGAGAAAGGCGGCGATTTCGACCAGGCCTTCGCCGCCCTGCTCGGCGACCTCGATTCCCGCGGGCTGCTCAAGAGCACCCTCGTGGTCGTCGCGACGGAGTTTGGCCGCAAGCCGGATTTCAGCGGCGGCGGTCGTGGGCATTATCCCAAGGTTTTCTCAACCGTCCTTGCGGGAGCCGGGGTGAAACGCGGCTACGTGCACGGCGCGAGCGATGCCCTCGGCGCGGAAGTGGCGGAAAAGGACATGACCGTCGGCAGCTTCCACGCGACCATCGGCTGGGCCGCGGGCCTGCCGCTGGAAACCGCCGTCATCGCGCCGAACGGCCGCCCATTTACGGTCGGGAACAAGGCGGCGCCGGCTTTCGAAGTGTTCGCGTGATGACAAAGCCGGATCGCAGATTCGGCCCAACGTAAAGTTTCTGGTTTGAAAGCCTGGCCTCGCTTCGCTCGTTGCGGATGGATTCTGGTTCTCCATTGCGAAAATCAGTCGCGAAGCGGAGAGCCTTAAATGACTGGGATTCAGGGTTCGTCCAGCCCGGAGGGCTGAAAAGAAATTAGATTAGCCCCGGGTCACTGGAGCGGAGCGACAGGACTCGCGTCAGCAAGCCCCGCGAAGCGGAGTGGTCGCGGCGGCGACCATCAACCGAGTGAAACGAGCGAACACCCGGGGTTCCCTCGCGAAACAACGCAGTTCCATCCGTCCCGGCCTCCTGGCCGCATCTTTCACCTCATCCATCAAAGATGCGGCTTCGCCGGGACGGATGGAGCGTTCGCTTGGGGGGTGCGGATACCCCGGGTGTTCGCTCGCAGATTGATGGTCGCCTCCGCGACCACCCCCGCATGCGGGGGCTCGCTGTCGCGAGTCCTCTCGCTCCGCTCGAGTCGCTCGACCGGGGCTAATTTCTCTCATCCCTCCGGGATGGAAAGCGCCCGACATCATCCTCGAACAACCAATCCCGCGAGATGAATTTAGGGTCTCACCTTAAACCAGAAACCTCACCCGCCCTTCCCCGCGCTCGGACAAATCTCCCGCAATTCACACCCCGGACAATCCGGCTTCCGCGCGAAACATCGCCTCCGCCCATGCCAGATGAGCCAATGGCTGAACACGGTCCACTGCTCACGCGGGATGAGCTTCATCAGGTCCTGCTCGATCTTCACCGGGTCGGTATTCTTCGTCAGCCAGAGGCGGGTGCTGAGGCGCTGGACGTGCGTGTCCACTACGACTCCCACGTTGATGTCGAACACATTCCCCAGGACCACATTCGCGGTCTTGCGGCCGACTCCCGCGAGCGCGTAGAGCTCTTCCATGGTACGCGGCACCTCGCCGCCATGCCGCTCGACGAGCGCCGCGCAGCAGGCCCGGATGTTCTTCGCCTTGGCACGAAAAAATCCCGTCGTTTTGACCAGGTCCTCGAGTTGCTCCGGCGGCAAGGCCACATAATCCGCGGCATTCCGGCAGACGCGGAAGAGATCCTTGGTCACGATGTTCACGCGCTTGTCGGTGCATTGCGCGGAGAGAATCGTCGCGATGAGAAGTTCGAGCGGCGTCGAGAAATCCAGCTCGCAGTGCGCGCTCGGATAGGTGCGCGCGAGAATCTTGCAGACCGCCGTGGCCCGCTCGGCGCGAGTCATGTCACTTACTTCTTCGGCGCGGGCGTGGCCGCGGGCATCGGGCCCAGGACGGTGAGCCGCTCCTGGGCTTTCGGGGCGAACTCGGATTCCGGATACTTCGTGACGAGCGCGGTGTAGGTCTTGATCGCTTCGATCTTTTGCCGCTTCTGGAAATTCTGCACTTTTAGCGCCTGCGCCTCGGCGTTGGTCTGCTTGGCCTTGCAAGCGGCCAGGCCGGTCAGAAACACGGCCGAGAGAAGGAGGCGAAGGAGATGGTGGGACATGGGTGGGGAGAATTTTGGTCCGCTCATTTTACTTCTTTGGCGCGGCCTTGGCGGCGGGTGCGGCGGCCGCCTTCGGCGCCGGTGTGGCCACCGGCATGGGGATGTCGCCGCTGGCCTGGCGCTCGAGCAGTTGCCCGCCCAGCCAGAGGCCTTCCGCGGCCACTTTCGGCACGCCCGCGTAGAAGACGGAAATCTTGATGAAGTTGTCGATCGCCAGCTCGAAGCGCTGATTGGCCTCGTGGATCTTGCCGAGGAGCAGCATCGACTTGGCGCGCAGTTCGGCGCTCGATTTCGAGGCGCGGATGACTTCCTGGATGCGCTGGATGGCCTCGTCGTCTTTTTTCTGGTCGTGCAGGGCCAGGGCGGTGCCGTAGTTCACCTCGAGCATCTTCGGGGACCAGGGATATTTGGCTTCGAGCTCCGCGAACATTTTGGCGCCTTGAGCCTTGCTGGCGGCATCGCCCTTTTCCTGGAGCGCCTTGCCGAGCCCGGCCAGGTAGATGGCCTGCGCCTCCTGCGTTTCCCGGGAAGCGGCTTTGTGATTGCCGCCGGGCGGAAGCGGATTGTCTGTGTTCACCTTCTCGTAGATCTGGACCGCTTCATTGATCTTCTTGCTTTCGATGAGGGCCTCTCCGAAGAGGTCCAGATCCTCGGGTGCAAACTTGAGGTCGGGTTTGTAGGCCGCGGTCATTTGCTCCACCGCCTTGGCCTTGTCCTTGGTGTAGGTAAACGACGCGAGGGTAAAGAGCACCTTCGCCTGCGTGCCCGGCTTGCCGGAAAACTTCTGCGCCAGATCCTGAAAGTATTTTTCGAGGTCGGCATCCGATTTGAGTTTGGCCGAGACCAGCAAGCGCTGGACGTCCATCAGGATGTTCAGCGTCTGGGCCACCTGCGGACTCTCGGGAAAATCCGCGAGCAATTGCTCCGCGGCCGCGGTGCTCTTTTCGATCCCTTTCTTCCATTCGGTCCGCTTGGCTTCCTCGATCACGATATAGTTGCCCTGGGAATCCGTGTAGCCTTTCCAGAGAGCACACAGCTTGAGCAGCGCCTCGGCCGCGCTCGGGTCCTTGGGGCGCTTTGCCACGAAATCCTCGTAAACAGTGATCGCCTCCGCGCCCTTGGTCTGGCTGGTGAGGATCTGGGCCTTGAAATCGTAGGCTTGATAAAGCGAGGTGCTGTCGGGGTATTGCGCGATGAAATCGCTCATGACCGTGAGGCATTCCGCAAACTTTTGCTGATCCGCGAGGATCTTGGCCCGTTCGAAATAGGTAAACGGCGCGGGATCGCTCTTCGGAAATTCGGTCGCGAGCTTTTTCAGGGTCGCCAGCGCCGCGTCGGTCTGATGAGTGGCCGCCTGCGCGCGGCCCAGAGCCATTAGGATGGCCGGCGTCTGCTTGCCGTTCGGGAATTTTGTGAGGTAAGTCTGTATCTCCGGAAGGGCGGCCTTGGGATCGATCGGGACGAGGAGCTGGCCGACCTGGGCCTGCGCCTCCTCGGCCTGCGGCGTCCCCGGGTAGGTATCGCGCACACTCTTGAAGGTGGTCACCGCGTCGCTGTTCTTCCCCGTCTGCACCTGGATCGTGCCCGTGTAGAAGGCCACATCCACGGCGAGTTCCTTGGGCGGGTTCTTGGCTTTGATGTCGGTGAGCGCCTTGAGCGCTTCGTCAAATTGGTTGAGCTCGATCTGCGCGCCGGCCCGCGCCAGGACGGTGGAGCCGAAGGCCTTGCCCTGCGGATAGAAACTGAGGCCCTGATTGAAGTACTCGATGGCCTTTTTCGGATTCTTGATCTTGGGGTCGGCGCTCAGGTACATCGCGCCCATGAGGAGCTCGAGGTTCTGCGCGATCGGGTCGGCGTGGTGGGCGCTCTCAAACTCCTTGTACTTTGCCTCGGCCTTGTCGATCACGCTCTGCGCCGCATAGGTCACGGTCACAAAATATAACGCCTGCTTCTTGTCCTCGGGATCTTCGATCGCCCCGATCTGGTCCAGGTGCGTATAGAGCACCCGGGTTTCGTCCATCCTCCCCTGCGTGAAGAAGACCAGCCCGCTCTTGAACTTTGCCGTATCCGTCTGGTCCGCGCGGCCTTCGATCTGGGCGAGCTTTTCGGTCTCCTTGTCCACCAGCCGCTTGTACTTCTGAAAACCCGGGATGTCCCTGGCCGCCAGCGCCTGGTTGCGCAGGTTGACAAAAAATGCGATGCGCGCCTTTTGCGCCGCGACGACCCGATCCTTGCTCGCGACCGACCGATAGGCGTCGAGCGCCTTGGCGAAGGTGGCATCCCGCTTCGGTTCATTGTCCTTGCCCGTCAGGAACCCTCCACGGGCCAGCAGCAGTTCCCCCACTTGAAATTGGGCGTCGTTGATCAGTGCCAGGTTCAGATTCTTGGCGATGATGTCGCGGAGCAGCGTTTCCGCCTCGTCGTACTGCGCATTCGCGGTGGCGTCTCCGCCCGTCGGCTTCTGCATGGCGTGGCTGGCCACGGTGGCGAGGGTCAGCGCGAGGAGATACTGGCTGTCCTGCACCGTCGGGCTCTGCACGTACTTCTTCAGGTTCCCCCGGAGCACTTCCATGGCGGGATCGTATCGCTCGAGTTGGTAGAGCGCCAGGGACTTGCTGTAGTTCGCCGACTCGGCCTCATCGGTGTTAGGATACTTGGCGAGGTAGGTGTCGAATTGCTTGACGGCATCCTCGAGGGTCGCGTTGCGGGCTGCGTCGGCTGGCGGCAGCTTGGCGGCTTTGGCCACCAACACCTGGGGAGACATGCTCAGCGACAGCTCCAGCAAAGGGGCGAGGTCCGGCGACAGGTTTTTGTTGTCGATGACCTTCTTGAAAGAGGCCAGGGCTGCTTCGTAGTTGCCCCCCATGTAGTGCGCGTAGCCCGCGCGAAAATGGGCCTCCGGCACATTCGGCATCTGCGGGAACTTTACGGTCATCTCATCATACTTCGCCGCCGCCTCCTCGTATTTGCCCTGGGCCGTCAGCGCCTCACCCTGCATCATCAACTGCTGGTCCAGCGTGGCGGCGGCGGGCGCCTGCGCGGCGACCGGACCACTCGCCAGCGCGGAAAAAGCGAGACAGACGATGGCGGAAGTAGATCGGCGGTCAAATAACATAGGGAGGAGCAAAGAGTGCCGGAACATAACGAACACGTTTTAAGCTGACTACCCCTTTTCTTGGTAAATGGCCCCGGAACCCGCTTTTTTCCTCGCCGGACGGGCCATGACCATCGATGAGAGGCGTTTGCCGCGTCCAGGACGCCTCGATCAACGCATCATTCCGCATGACCGTCGTCACCTTCGCGTTGCCCCAGGAAAGCGGTGATTTCCGCCAGGCGCTCCGGGCGGCCGGCGGCCGCTTCGGCGGTGAGGAGATCCATGTCGAGCACCTCGGCGTGGGCCCGGCGGCGGCCGCCATGAATATTCGGCGCCTGCTCGCCGGGGAACGCCCGCGCATCCTCATTTGCGCGGGCTTTGCCGGCGGGCTCGATGCGCGCGTGCGCACCGGCGACCTGGTCGTGGCCGACAACTTTTCCGCGCCGGACCTGCGCGCGCGCGCCCAGGCACTCGCCGGAGAAATGCCGCATCGCTTTTTCGGTTCGCTGGTGACCCGCGAACTCCCGGTCGAATCGGCGGACGCCAAGGCCGCACTCGCCCTCGAGACCGGCTCCCTGGCGGTGGACATGGAAACGGCCGCCGTCGCCGAAGCCTGCCAGGGCGCCGGGGTGCCGCTGCTGGCCGTCCGCGCGATCAGCGACGGGGCGGCCGTGCCGCTCCCGGTGCCCTTTGCCCACTGGTTCGACCTGCGCCGTCAGCGCCCCCGTCCCTGGGCCTTGCTCAATTACCTGGCGCGCCATCCCCACCGCATCGGCCCCTTTGCCCGTTTCGTGCGCGGCCTGGCGCCAGCCCGCCACGCGCTGGCGGATTTCCTGGTCCGCTTCCTCACCCAGCCATCTTAGATCGTCAGAAACCCGAAACTTCAGTAAGAGTTGTTAGACAAATCCCCGCGTGTGGTGCGTCCTTCCCCCCGGAACCATGCCCCCCGATCTGCATCAGCTCTACGACGCCCACGCGCCGGCGCTGTTTGCTTTCCTCATCAATTTTACCCGGCGTGAAGCGGATGCGCGCGACGTCCTCCAGGAAGTCTTTCTGAAACTCGCGGTCCGGCCCGAGCGCCTCATGGGCGTGCGGGAGACGCGCGGTTTCCTCCTCCATCTGGCCCATCATCTGGCCATCGATGCGCATCGCCGCCGCGCGACCCATGAAGCCGCCCTCGAGCGCGCCGCCGTTGAGCCGCTCGCGCTTTTCGCCGCGGCCACCGATTCCGATGAAGCCGCCTTTCGCGGCGCGTTGGCGGAGGCGCTGGCCGAATTGCCCGCCGAGCAGCGCGCCGTCGTGCACCTCAAGCTCTGGGAACAGATGACCTTCGCGGAGATCGCCGTGGCCCTCGACATCCCGGCCAACACCGCCGCCAGCCGCTACCGCTACGGCTTAGACAAACTCCAGGCGCTCCTGCGTCCTCTTTACGAAGAACTGCAATGAACGACTTCGAACGCAAACTCAGCCAGCAGCCTTTCCGCATGCCGCCGTCGGATTTGCGAGCCGCCATCCTCGGCGTCCCATCCAATGTCGTCACCCCGGAAAGCTGGACGTGGCGCGACTGGCTCTGGCCGTCCCCGCGGGCTTGGGCGGCGCTTGCCGCGCTGTGGGTCATCTTCGCCGCGCTCTCCTTCGGCACGGGAGAGACACCGTCCCCCGGAAGCACCGCCGCGCTCCCGCCTGGCGATAGTGTCACCCTCCTCACCTTCCATCAGACTCGCGCTCTCAATCATGTCCTCGAACTCACCAACTGAGAAACCAGGGGCCGTCAAACGTCCACGCTGGCGCATCTGGCTCGTCCGGGCGGTCTTCGCCGGCGCCGTTTTCGTCACCCTCATCTTCGCCTTTTTCCTCGTGGAAAGGGCGCGCGGTCAATCCGTGTGGAAGACCTATGTGGCCGACGCCCGCTCCCGGAACGTGAAACTCACGATCGCCGAATTCGTGCCGCCGCCGGTTCCCGACGAGCGCAACTTCGCCGCCGTCCCCATCTTCCAGGACACCTTTCGCACCCCGAGACCGCCCGATCCGTTCGCCCTCCCCAAAGACGGTGGGGCCAGGCAGCCGCCCTTCAGCAGCCTCTCGAAAAACCAGCCTCCCGATCTCGAAGCGTGGCGGAAGTTTTTCATCGACACGAAAATGCTGCCGGCCGCGGGGGAAGACGCGGCGAGCGACGTGCTCAGGGCTCTCGAATCCTATGCGCCGCAGTGGGATCAATTGCGCACCGCCGCCGCGCGACCGGAAGCCCGGTTTCCCGTGCGCTACGACGATGGGCCCGGGGCCGCGCTTCCGCACTTGGGAGTCTTTCAGAGCGCGGCCCGCCTCAACGTCCTGCGGATGGCCGCGCACCTTGCCCGAGGGGAATCCGCGGCAGCCTACGAAGACTTCCGCCTCGGGCTGCGGCTCTGCACGGCGCTGGAGAAGGAGCCCACGCTCATTGCCGGGTTGATTCGCCTGAACGCGCTCGGCATCCTGGAAAGTGGCACATGGGCCGGCCTCGCGCAGCGGCACTGGGCGGCGCCAGAGCTGGAGAAACTCACGGCCGATCTCGCCCGCCTGCGTCTCATCGATGACTATGCGTTTGCCATCGGCAGCGAGCGTGGCTTCTGCAACCTGCTCCACGAGCGGCTCCTGTGGAAAGGGACCGGTGAACTCGCGAGCCTCATCGCCATGACTCATGAGGACGGCACGACGACGAATACGAGGAAGGCGGGAGCCGTTTACGGGCTCTACCCGACTGGATGGGTGCGGCTGAGCCAGACACGCTCGAACCGCTATTTCGATGCCATGCTTGCGCACGTGTCACAGGACCCGCCCCGCGTCGATTCCGAACCCTCCGCCGAAAGCCTGCTCGCCGACAAGGCCAGCGCGGGAATGCTCGAGCGAGCGCGCTATCTCATGTTCTTCATCAGCGTTCCCGCTCTGAGCGAGGTCAAGCGCAGCTACGCCTATATGCAGACGCTGACCGACGAAACCCGGGTGGCGTGCGCCCTCGAGCGCCACCGGCTCACGACCGGCAGCTTCCCCGCCTCGCTCGACCCGCTCGTCCCCGGTCTCCTTCCCGCGTTACCTCGCGACGTCATGACCGGCGAACCGCTCCACTATCGCCTCAGCGCTGATGGCGGAGGCTACGTCATCTACTCCGTGGGATGGAATCTCCAGGACGATGGCGGCAAGAGCGAAGGCGAGTCGTCGCCCAAGAAGCAGCCCGACTGGGTGTGGACGATGCTGGGGAAGTAGTGCCCGCGAATCACGCGAATGGGAGCGATGGGACGGATGGGACAAATGGGAGAGGTTGAAGACACGAACGATCTCGCGAAGAGGTGCCGTTACGTAGCCGCGAATTTATTCGCGGAACCTCGTTTGCAGCAAGCCGGTGGAATCCTGCTTCAACATCGCCCCGAAACTGCCGCGCAGATCGTGCGCTGTCGGGCGAAGAACTCGCCGATCCCCTCCACCTCCTGGCAAAATGGTGACCGCTGGTTGTTCGTCTGGCTGTGCACCCGCGTGATGCTATCGTGCGCCCCGTGCGCAAAGTCTCGGATTGGTGCCGCTCTCATCCCTTGTTGACCTCGCTGGCCGCACTGGTCGCTTTTTTCCTTGGCGTCCACTTCTTCCTCAACTGGCAGGCCGAGCGCCGCTGGCAACACTACTGCACCGAGGCCCGGGCGCGTGGCGTGAAGCTCACCGTGTTGGAATATGCGCGTCCCGAAATTCCCGATGAAGAGAACTTCGCCGCGTTGCCGATGCTCCAGTCGGCGTTTGTTGGAGGGTCGCATCCCTTCGCCCTTCCTGCCCGCTACAGCAACCCGCTTCCGTTTGGAAATGCGATCAAGGGCGAACGGTTGGATTGGGCAGTCTGGCAGAATGATTTCAAACGGGCCGGTTTCATCCAGGAAGTTTCGAACGATCCCATCCGGGACACCTTGCGGGCGCTCGATCACTACACATCGCTATTTCAGGAGTGGAGCGAGTGGCCGCGCCGCCGGCAGTGCCGCTTTACGCTGGATTTGAAGAGCGGGTTCGAAATGACGCTGCCGCACCTCAGCACCTTTCAAGATGCCGCCAAATTGTTCAGTCTGCGGATGCGCGCTCACCTTGCGCTTCGTGATTCCGCGGCCGCCTATGCGGACTTCCGCGAAGGACTTCAGGCCTACAAGGCGCTCCGGGAGGAACCGTTGCTCATCACCGGGCTCGTGCGCATCTCAGTGCTCGATGTCCTCGTCGCCGGAGTGGGGGACGGCCTGATGGACCACACGTGGGCCGAGGAGGATCTCCGCAAGATTCAGGCGGACTTCGCGGCGATCGAGGTGTGGAACGACTATCGACTCGCTTTGGGCAGCGAGCGCGGTTCGGTGAATTACCTGTTCGATTTCCTCACGGATGCGTCCGGCTCTGCGCGCTGGCCACTGGTCATGAATCGCGGAAAACCGTCTCCGGGTTTCTTCCCGCCCGACCCCACCCAGGAGGTCGTCTTGCAACTCGTTCCCAAGCGCGTGTTTCGTGATAACCAATTGCGCCAAAACCTCTACATCAACGAATTGCTCGCGCGGATCGATTCGACGGGCCGGCACTTCGATCCGGATCGCCCCACGCCTTCCTTACTGGAACCCGATCCTGGGAAGTTCGTGACCTACTACTATGCTCTGTCTCTAATCACATCTCCGGTCTACAGCTCGATCGAACGAAAATATCTCAGGCTGCAAACCCTGCTCGATCAGGCCCGTATCGCATGCGCGTTGGAGAGGTTTCGACAGGCGCGCGGCTTCTTCCCGGCGACTCTGGACGAACTGGAACCGGAATTTATGCATGGCTCTGGGTTCGACAATTACGCCCGGAGCCCCTACCACTACCAACGCGACGATCCCGGCAGCTTCCGCCTCTATTCCGTCGGACCAGACCGGCATGATGACGGTGGTAAATGGGATCCCGAAAAGCCGGAACGAAACCAGTCGGACGACATCTGGCTCTACGCGCCGCCTGGGGTGGGGCCTGCCCGGTAGCCTGTGCCCCGCTTGACACATCCCGGCCCCCTCGCGGAAGGTGCGCGCCCCAGCCATGAAACGCATCCTTTCCGGCATCAAGCCGACCGGCAACCCGCATATCGGAAACTACTTTGGCATGATGCGCCCGGCCATCGAGTGGCAGCATCAGGGTGAGGCATTTTATTTCATCGCCGACTATCATGCGTTAACCAGCGTGTTTGATCCGGCGAAGATGCGTGAGTACGTGCGCGGAGTGGCGCTCGATTTCCTCGCCTGCGGGCTCGATCCCGCCAAGGCCGTTCTCTTCCGCCAGAGCGACGTGCCGGCGCATACAGAGCTGGCGTGGATCCTGAGCTGCCAGACGCCGATGCCGATGCTGGAAAACTGCCACGCCTACAAGGATCATGTCGCCCGCGAAAAGATCCCTTCGCACGGCCTCTTTGCCTACCCCGTGCTCATGGCCGCGGATATCCTCATCTACGACAGCGACATCGTGCCGGTGGGCAGGGACCAGAAGCAGCACGTGGAAATCACGCGGGATCTCGCGAACAAGATGAACGGCCTCTATGGGAAGATCTTCAAGGTTCCCGAAGCCAGTATTCGGCCGGAAGTCGCCACGATCCCCGGTCTGGATGGCCAGAAGATGAGCAAGAGTTACGACAACACCATCGAGCTCTTCCCCGAAGAAAAAGCGCTGCGGAAAAAGATCATGGGAATCGTTACGGATTCAACGCCGGTCGAAGCCCCCAAGGATCCCGCGCAATCCTCCATCGTGGCGCTCTACCGCCTTTTTGCCGGAGAAACCGACGTCGCGACGATGGAGGCGGATTTCCGCGCGGGCGGCATCGGCTACGGCGATTTCAAGAAGCGGCTTTTCGCGGCGATCTGGGAATACTTTGCCCCAATGCGCGTCCGCCGGGCCGAACTCGCGACCGGCCTCCCGTACGTGGAACGTGTTCTCGCCGAAGGCGCGCAGCGGGCTGCGGCGGTTGCGGGACCAGTCATGGAGCGGGTGCGGCAAGCGATCGGATTGCGCTCGTCATAGGCTGGAGAGGCGGCGGGTTTCGGGTTCTCCCGTGCGGAAACGCCATCTGTAAACAGCACCGATCCCAAAACTTTGGCGAGGCTCCCGCCTCACGCCACCCAAGCCGCCTACCAAAAACCAGAACCCCGAGGTTAACCTAAATCCGAAAATGGAAACCACGGATTTCAGGGATAGCACGGATCAGGAGACACGAACGAGGATACTCCCATTCTCCCATCGGGTGAGTGGCTTCGTGCGTCCGGACACCCGTATCCGTGGTTATTTCCATCTACGCTTTTAGGGTTAAACGGTTCATTTTGTTTGGAATTTTGGGGCGATGCGTGAAAATACGGCCCAAAACTGTAGACAGTAAAAAAAGGAGAAATGCCAAACGTTGCTGTTGCACGGCTCGTTTTTCCGTTTACGATGCCACCCCTACGCCGAGCCCCAGTATGGCTTGCGCAAGGAAGTCAGTAATTGTTTGTATATGAGCTACCAGAATCCAGGCGGGGAGAGAATGGGATCCGATCCGATTGCATCCGAAAAAGTTGCCATCGAGCGGAAAATTTTCTTCCTCGACCTCAAAGAAAATCAGCGCGGTCGGTTTCTGAAGATCACCGAAGACGTTGGCGGACGCCGTGATACCATCATGCTTCCGGCTCCGGCCTTTAAGGATTTTCTCGAAGCGCTGCAACGTTTGATCGAGTTCGAGGCCAAGCTCTAACCGGCGCGGTTTCCAGTTCGACGGTTGCGCCCGCTCCGCATCGGAATTTCCGATCGGGTGTGCGACGATGCAGAAATTGAGCCGCTTCTCGCAATCAGAGGCGGCTCTTTTCGCGTACCAAATGGGGAGTAATCAGTAATCAGTAGGACAGTAGTCAGTCGTCCGAAGCCAGCCCGAGCGACAGCGCGGCTGCGGGATGCTGATTACTTCCTCATCACGCTGCCCGCAGATCGGCAAAAAACAGCCGACCCGCGCTCGTTTGCAGGGCGCTCGCGACGACCACGGGCATCGTCTTGCCGATATACGCGCGGGCGTGATTGACGACGATCATCGTGCCATCCGACAGGTAGCCCACGGCTTGATGGGCATCGCGACCTTCCTTGACCAGCGACAATTCGACCTCATCCCCCGCCGCGAGCTGCGGTTTGAGGGCGCGGGTCAGGTCGTTGAGGTTGAGCACCGTGACGTTTTGCAGCCGGGCGATGGCGCATACACTGGAATCGTTGGTCAGGAGACGCGCATCGAGCATCTTGGCGATCTGGATGAGCTTTGTGTCCACGGGCGTGATCGATTCGTCGTCCCCCTCGTGAATGGTTACGCTCAAATTGGGGTCGAGTTGCATGCGCTGGAGGCGCTGCAAGGCCAGGCGCCCGCGCTCGCGCTTTTGGGCGTCGCTCGAATCCGCCAGCCTTTGGAGTTCATCCAGGATGAAGCGCGGCACGACCAGCGACCCGCTCAGGAAGCCCGTGGCACAGAGTTCCGGCAACCGGCCGTCGATGATGATGTTCGAGTCGATGAGCAGGGGCGCATCCTGGACGGTCGCCTGCCGGAAGCGGACATACGGGATGATCACCGAGAACTCGTCGCGATTGCTGCGGATCGCCAGCATCATGCCGACGTAGCTGAAAACCGCGTAGACCAGGAGCCCGCACACCCACTGCGTTTGCGGCGGCGCGACGGCGAGGATTTTCGAGGAGAGCAACAGCTTGGAAAAGAGGAAACCGACGAGCAGCCCCAGGGTGGCCGACGAGAAGACGCGCAAGGTGAATCCCTTGAGCAGTCGATCGGTCAGCACCACGATGAGGCTGATCGCCCCGCCCGTGAGAGCGCCGGCGAGGGTCGAGCCCATGATCTCGTCGCCGATCATCAGCCCGATGCAGGTCAGGAAGGTGACAAACAGGGCGCGGAGGAGATTGATAGTCAGGATGGGCGTCATTGAGGAAAGTCTTAGCTCCTATGCAGAGCAAACGCCGAACCACAACCGGCGGAAACGATCCCCTCAATCGCCACTCTCAATACGCGGTGAAATGACCGACCAAAAGAGGGGGGGAGAATGGCCGTAAAAAGGCACAAAAGGCTCAAAAGGGTTCCAGGTGAAATCCCATTGGTTCCGGGGCGGGAACGGCGACTGTCGCGCATCCGCGAATGCGCTCACAGCGAAGCGATCAAGGAAGGTCCCTAGTCGGCCTTGTATCCCCCTCACAATCACAGTCCGCACTCTCCGGACCCCAAAACCAGGACTACCCCGCCAGTCACCAGCGCGAGAACGAAGTCAAAAGTCCTTTTTTTGCGCCTTTTGCGCCTTTTTGCGGCCATTCTTCCTTCCTAACCGGGCGCCTTGCGGCCCTCGTCATTCGGCCATCTCTATCTCCGTCTGGGCGTCGCGACTGGCGTCGGCGTCGCCGCGGCCTCCGGGCCTGCGGGCCGGTTCTTGTACCAGAAGACCCCGGAACGCCGCATGTTCGCGATCAGAGCCTTCAAATCCTCCGCCGTCTGCTTGTCGGAGATCAGTGTCCCGAGCGAACCCTCCCCATTGGCGGCCTTGTTCAGGAGGCTCCGCGCCGATTCCGATGTCTTGCGAAAATCCCCAAGTGTCAGCCGCAGGTCGCCTGCGGCGCCATCGACTGTTTTCATCGTGCCTTTCGCCGAGTCCACTACTTCCTGGGCGCGGGTGAGCATCAGATCGAGATCTCGAGTGGTCTTGGAAAAGTCTCCCGTGCTCGTCTTCAAGTTCGCGAACGTCTCTTCGACATTCTTCAGGTTCTTTTCGCTGAGCAGCTTGTCGTTGATGTTGGCCGTGGCCTCCTTGATCTCATCCAGGGTCTGGCTCACCTTTTTCAGCGTGTCCCTGTTCAGCGTGTCCATCACCTGGCTCCCCTTGGAAGTCAGGTCATCGAACCCCCCCGTGCGCTTGCCGGCGATCAACTCGCCGGCGATGGCGAAATCGGCGGGCGTGAATTCGGCGGGCGGCACGACGTCCACATAGGAATCCCCGAGCATGCCGATCATCCGGATTTGAAAGCTGGAAGTCCGCGGGACTTTCACATTCGTGCGAATCATCAGCCCCACCTCCACCTCGTAGTTGTCGCCGGTGAGCCGGGGAGCGTGGGAAACCTCCCCGATATTCGCACCGGAAAGCAGCACCGCCGAGCCCTTCAGTAATCCGTTCGCATTCGGGAAACGGACGCGAAGCGGGTACCGCCCTTCGATCCCCTGGCCGACCCTGCCGAAGGCCACGATCATCACCGCGATCACGCCAAAGCCGATCAGGAGAAACAAGCCGACGAAGAATTCGACACCTCTGCGCTCAGTGCTCATGCGGTGGGTGGTTCGCTAGTCGGAATCGCCCGAGCGACCCTCGATAAAGTCCGTGATGACTGGGTCGGTGGCGGCGCGCAGGCTCTCCGCGGTACCGCAAAAATGAATGCGGCCTTCGTGCAGGAAGGCAATTCTGTCCGCGGTGTGAAACGCCGTCTTCATGTCGTGGGTCACGACCACGGAAGTCACCGCCAGACGCTTTTGCAAGCGGCGAATCAAATGGTTGATGGAGTCCGAGCCGATCGGGTCGAGCCCGGTGGTGGGTTCGTCGTAGAGAATGCAGGCTGGCCGGCCCACGATGGTGCGCGCCAGGCCCACGCGTTTGCGCATGCCGCCCGAGAGCTTTTCCGGCATTTTCTTTTGCTCGCCCGCGAGATCGACCATCTCCAGGGCCTCGGCGACGCGGTCGCGAATCTCCTTCTCCTTTTTGACGCCGGCTTCCCGCAGCGGAAAGGCGAGATTCTGCTCGACGTTCATCGAGTCGAAAAGCGCGCCGCTTTGGAACAGCATGCCCACTTTCTTGCGAATCCCTCCCAGCTTCCGCTCGGGAAGGCGGGTGATCTCTTCGCCATCCACCCACACCTCGCCGGACGTCGGTTGGAAGAGGCCGATGAGATGCTTGAGCAGCACGCTCTTACCGCTGCCGGAACGGCCCAGGATCACGCAGGTCCGTCCATTTTCGATCTCGAGATCGACCCCGCGCAGGACGGACTGCGTGCCGAGTGTTTTCGTGAGTTGACGGATGGAGATCATGTCGGTCGGGAGGGCTAGCGGCCGTAGGGAAACAGCATGTTCAGCAGGAAGGTGAGGAAGAAATTGAGGATGAGGATGGTGAGCGAACTGATGACCACGGATTCCGTCGGCGCCCGCCCCACGCCCACCGCGCCTTCCTTCGCGTTCAGTCCCTGGTGGCAGCTCACGAAGGCGATGACCACGCCGAAGACGAACGCCTTGCACATGGCGATCTTGATGTCGCGCGGGCCGACGAATTTGTAGAGTTTATCGAGAAAGAACGGGCCGGGGATTTCCAGGACCTCCACGCCCACGATGTAGCTGGCCACAATCCCGAGCCCGATGCTTTCGGCGACGAGCAGCGGCATGGCCAGGAGCAAGGCCAGGACGCGCGGAACGACGAGGTAATCAATGGGATGCACCGCCAGCGAGCGCAAGGCGTCGATCTGCTCGGTGACTTTCATGGTGCCCAACTCCGCGGCGATGGCCGCTCCCACCCGCCCGGCCACCATCAAGCCGGTCAGCACCGGCCCGAGTTCGCGGAAGAGGGACAGCGCCACCACCGACCCCGTGGCCGTGCTCGTCCCCAGCGCGGAAAACTGGAAGAAGGCTTGGGCCGTGAGCACCGCCCCCGTAAACGCCCCCGTCACGAGCACGACCATTTGGGAGCGCCAGCCGATCTCGACGATTTGCAGCATGAAAAGCCGGACGCGCAGGGGGGCGACCACGATCGACACGCAGGTGTCCCACACCAGCATGGCCAGTTCTCCGAGATAATAGATGAGTGAAAGCGCGCTGCGGCAGAACAAGAGGGCAGCGCGCCCGAGGGAAGTAACCATGCGGCCCGGCGACGCTAGGCGCGGCGCCACCGCTTGTCCACCATGCGTGGGTGAACTTTCCGCTACGTTGGCAGATGCAGCGGCTGCGTCTTGCTCTTCGGATTCAGCTCTGGCGGAACGGCTCCCACGACCCTCGGCTCCAGGTTCAGCTTTCGGAAGATCGCCCGCACTTCCTGGATGGTCAGCGTCGGCTCGTCGAAATCGAGGTAAACGATGTCGTGATTGCTATCCACCTTGTAGCGCAAGCCGGGCACCGCCTCCAATTCGTGATCCAGCTCGAGGATTTTTTCCAGGTTGCGGACTCCCGTGGCGTAGATTTCGACTTCGATCATAAAATTTACTTTGTCACGACATCTTCATGCTAAGGCCGTGTGAATGGGTGCTGCAACGACTATTTTCCAAACCCTTGCTCGATGCCGGGTTGCGATGGCGGAAAGGAGATGTTCACGACGCGGCATCCGGTTTCCCCATCAGATTGCGGGCGCGTGACCCTACGTGCCTTTACGCGCTCGAACCTGTCACTCCGGTTCGCCGATTCATTTGCTTCGCCGAAAATGATCGGTAGCATCCTGTTGTCTGTCGTGAAAACATCCCCCCTTCTTCCCGACCCGGCGACCTCTCCAGCCGCTGACGCCGATCGTGGGTCGCCGCAGAACAGCGAAGACGTTCGTCCCGGAAGGAAAAAGAAAGCGTCGGGGTGGCGTGGATTTCTGCTGATCGTCGCGAGTCTGGTGGGATTAGGCGTCGCCGCAAACTATCTGGCCCACGACGAAGTGGCCAAAATTGCCAGCCTCATGGCCAGAGGGGTGGCGGCCATCACGGAGTCCGGCGCCGCACCGGCCGCGCCCGACGGGATCGAGCACGCGCCGGATGTGCCCATTCCGGCGCCGATCCCGGTTCCCGAATCTGAGCCAGCCTTGGATCTCGTGCAGACGCGCATCGACGCGGTGCGTGCCTTCGACGAGGCGAGTCGCCTGGGGGCGCGCGGTGACCTCGCCCGTGCGGCGGCGGCCCTGGAGGCCTGGGTCGGTGCGCATGCGAGCCATCCCGAGCGCCCCGGCATGGAGCGGCAGATCGCGCGGTGGCGGGCGGCGGAGCAGGTCTTCCCGCAACTCCTCCGGCAGCCCGCTGCGATCGTGGGGGCGCGTATTCCCGTCCGAAACACCACGGGTGTGATCGTGCGTGTGGCGGATGGGAAGATCATCTGCCAGGGACAGGCCCAGTTCGGCGTCGTCGAATTTCCAGTCGACCCTTCCTCTCTGAGTGAGGCGGCACGTCTGCCGCTTCTCCAGCGTGCGGATGCCGCAAGCCAGACCCTGCTCGCTCCCGCCTGGCTGGCGGCGCAGGGAAATTTTCCCGGCGCGCTTTCCCTGCTGCGCGCGGATTCTCCCGCCAGCCAGGAAATGCGCCGCGGGATCGAAGAAGCGGAAGCGCTCGCGAAGGACGCCCGCATCCTCGCGGCTCTGGACGAAGTGCGGAGCGCGATCGCCCGCCAGGCTTTTGCCGATGCGGCATTGCGGCTGGACGAAGCCATGGCCGCCAACCCGGGTCATGCTTTCCTGACCAAAGCCTACGCGGCCGCCATCACCGCCTGGCGCGCGCAAATCGCCAGTGCGCCCGCCGCGGCCGCTGGCACGCTCCCCGCGCCACCGGCGCCCGGGGACTCGTATCCGGGTCTGCCGGTCTTCACGCTGTCCACCGCGGTCGCGGTGGGAAGCGCGGATGAAAAACGGCTCGCGCTCGCGGCGCAATGGGCGGCCGCGACCGGCGAATGGTCGCGGCATTTTGCCGCCCTGCAATCCGCCCTGATCGCTGCGGCCAACCAGGGGCCATTCCTTCAGCACCCGCAGAATCTCGACCGCATCCTCGAACAGGCGTCCCCGCGGCTGGCTCTCGAGCAGGCCCGATTCATCAAGGCCTCCGGTGCTGGCGTGCTCGCGGAATTCTGCCAGGAGCCCGCCAACCGCGAATTCATCAACTGGCTGCTGATCCACCCGAAAATTCTCGCCGCATTGAACGACACAATCCAGCCGCAGGACAAAGTTCGCGACGCTCTCCTGCAATGGCGCGTCATCTGGAACGACGACCCCGACAATCGCGAAAAGCTGGCCAGCCTCGCCATCGCGTGCGCCCTCGTTTTCGACAACCCGGTGAGGATCAATCCCGAGGTCTTTGGGACGGGAGCACAGAGCGAGGCGCGCACGTCGGCGAATGCCGGCGGATCGTTGGAAGCCGGGGCGCTCGACCGTTTCCGTTTCTATCGCGACAGCGCGAAGAAAGGAGCGCTTCGCACCGTGCCGTCCGAGATGGCGCCCTGGGAGCTCGTGTGGGTGGTCGATGCGCCCGTGCCCGAGAGTGAACTCGTGTGGGCGCAGAAGCATGTGAATTACGCGCGTCGAAGCTGGAGCGAAGCCTACGGCCACATTCGCTACCGGATGGATCGCGCGACCCAGGGGACGAACCCGTATCAAGCCTACACCCTCGCCGAGATCGAAAAGCAGGGGGGCATTTGCGGTGACCAGTCGTATTTTGCCGCCATGTCCGCCAAGGCCAACGGAATCCCGGCGATGATCATCAGCGGACAAGGCGACCGGGGCGGCCATGTGTGGTTTGGATATTCCCTCGGGCGCAATGAATGGAACCTGACCACCGGCCGCTACGCGGATAACTACGCGGCGGGTTCGACGCGGGACCCCCAGACCGGGCGCGTGCTTAAGGAATTCGAACTGCGCCAACTCACCGATCCTGCGCGCCGCACCTCAGGTTACGAAAAGAGCGAGGGCTTGCTCGCTTTCGTGAGCCTGTTGACCGATCCGAGCCAGCGCGTCCTTGCCACGCTCGCGTGTGATGCCGCCTTGCGCGACGCGCCGAAAAACTACAAGGCCTGGACGATCAAGCTGGGCTACCTCGCCGACGCCAGGGTGCCCAGCGCCGAATGGCTGCGCGAGAGCGCCCGCATGCGGGCGACCTTCCGGGAATTCTCCGACCTCGTGCAGGAGATCGACAAGCGGGAGGCCGATTACCTCGCGGCCTCGGGCGACCCCGAAGCCGCGCGCAAGCAGGTGCGGCTTCAGACTGCCCGCATGGAACGCAAAGACCAGTCGCGGACCGATCTCATCCTGGATAGCGTCTTCCGCGAAGTGGACCTCGCGGAGCAGGCTGGGGACACCGCGGCCGTGACCCGCATCTTTCGCGAGGCGCTCCGGACCAAGGGCGGCGAAATGACCGGCTTCCGCGCCATCGCGGATCATTACTACGAATGGGCCAAGAAGCACGGCGAGGCGCCGGAAGTGGTGCGCGACCTCATCAGCTCCTTCGACCGCACCCACCCCGAGCCCACGGACGACGTTTTCGCCATGGGAGCTTACCGCGCCATCCTGGCCCGTCTCACGGCCCTGGCAGCGGAACAGGGCCTCGACCGCCAGCAGCACACTCTGGAGCGCCGCGAGGCCAAGCTCGGCGAACGGCAGGACAAGCTGGGAAAATCGCAGAGCAAAGGAGCGGACCGGTAGCGGTGCAATTTCGCCATTCCTCATTTGCCCCCATCGCCGGGCACTGCTAGAACCTCGGCACTTTTCGCCTGATGCCAGCGTAAGCGGCTCTTCCCGGAGTCGTTTTCGCTCCGCCAGGAAGTCCGTGCGGCTCTGGGAAGAGCCGTCTACTTTTATGCCCAAAGACCCTTCTCTCCACAAAATCCTCGTCATCGGCTCCGGCCCGATCGTTATCGGCCAGGGATGCGAGTTCGATTACTCGGGCGTCCAGGCCTGCAAGGCGCTGAAGGAAGAGGGCTACACCGTCATTCTCGTCAACTCGAACCCGGCGACGATCATGACGGACCCGGAGTTCGCCCATCGCACCTATATCGAGCCGATCACCCCCGAGGTGGTCGAGAAGATCATCGAGGCGGAAAAACCCGATGCCCTCCTGCCGACGCTCGGCGGCCAGACGGCCCTGAATTGCTCGATGAAGCTGCACGAACTCGGCGTGCTCGAGAAACACGGCGTGAAGATGATCGGCGCCAAGCCGGAAGCGATTTCCAAGGGCGAGGACCGGCAGCTCTTCAAGGACGCGATGATCAAGATCGGCCTCGACGTGCCGCGCTCCGGCACGGCCCACACCATGGAGGAAGGGCGCAAGGTCGCGGTGGATATCGGCACCATGCCGCTCATCATCCGCCCGGCGTTCACGCTCGGCGGCGCGGGTGGCGGCATTGCCTACAACAAGGAGGAATTTGAGACCATCGTCGCCCGCGGGCTCGACCTCTCGCCGGTCAGCGAAGTCCTCATCGAGGAATCCCTGCTCGGCTGGAAGGAATTCGAGATGGAGGTCATGCGCGACCGCGCGGACAACTGCGTCATCATTTGCTCGATCGAGAACATCGATCCGATGGGCGTGCACACGGGTGACTCGATCACCGTCGCGCCGGCGCAGACCCTCAGCGACCGCGAATACCAGAACATGCGCGACGCGAGCTTTGCCGTCATCCGCGAGATCGGCGTCGAGACCGGCGGATCGAACATCCAGTTCGCCATCGACCCGAAGACGGGCCGGATGATCGTCATCGAAATGAACCCGCGCGTCTCGCGCAGCTCCGCCCTCGCCTCGAAGGCCACCGGCTTCCCCATTGCCAAGATTGCCGCGAAACTCGCCGTGGGGTACACCCTCGACGAGGTCAAGAACGACATCACCCGCGTGACCCCCGCGAGCTTCGAGCCGACGATTGATTATGTGGTCGTGAAAGTCCCGCGCTTCACCTTCGAGAAATTCCCGCAAGCCGACCCCGTCCTGACCACGCAGATGAAGAGCGTGGGCGAGGCGATGGCTATTGGCCGCACTTTCAAGGAAGCCTTGCAAAAAGCGCTGCGCTCACTGGAAATCAAACGCTTCGGTCTCATCGGCGACGGCAAGGATGTGGTGGTGGATGATGATACGCTGCGCACCAAGCTTACGGTTCCGAATGCCGAGCGCATCTTCTTCCTCGGCCTCGCGCTGCAGCGTGGTTGGACGGTCGACGAGATTTTCGAGATGACGAAGATCGATCGATGGTTCCTCGAAAATATACGGGAAATTGTCGAGTGGGGGAAGCACTTGGATGACGAAGAAAGCGTGTTCTGTGGTGAGACGGCCATCGCGTGCAAAGCTGATGATGAATCCAAGGACCCAGAGCTCTACCGACGCTGGCAAAATCTTAAAATCGAATTAAAGCGGGCGAAAAAATTGGGTTTTTCCGACGTTCAGCTTGCGATAGCCGGTCACGTTCGACCGCAATGGGTTCGCGAACAGCGGACGGCTGCGGGCATCATCCCCACCTACCGCCTCGTCGACACCTGCGCCGCCGAGTTCGAAGCCTACACGCCCTACTACTACTCCACCTACGGCGACGAAAACGAACGGCGCGAAAGCGGAAAGAAGAAGGTCATCATCCTCGGCGGCGGACCGAACCGCATCGGGCAGGGGATCGAGTTCGACTATTGCTGTGTGCACGCGTCGTTCGCGCTGCGGGAGCTGGGCTTCGAGACCATCATGGTCAACTCGAACCCCGAGACCGTCTCCACGGATTACGACACCAGCGACAAACTCTACTTCGAACCGCTCACGCTCGAAGACGTTCTGAACATCTGCGAGCAGGAGAGCGAAAACCTCTTCGGCGTGATCGTGCAATTCGGCGGCCAGACGCCGCTCAACCTCGCCAACGGCCTCGCCGCCGCCGGCGTGCCGATCATCGGCACCAGCCCGAAGAGCATCGAAATCGCGGAGGATCGCAAACTCTTCGGCGCCATGCTCGACAAGCTCGGCATCCGCCAGACCGCCGGCGGCACCGCCGTGACCGAAGAACAGGCTGTCACCGAGGCCAACAAAGTCGCGTATCCCGTATTGGTGCGCCCCAGTTTCGTCCTCGGTGGCCGCGGCATGCAGCTCGTCCACAACGAAACTGACCTCCGCCGCTACGTGCGCGAGGCGATCGAGTCCAGCCCCGGCGCCACGCCCGGCACCGCGTCCAATCCCATCCTCGTCGATCATTTCCTCGAAGACGCCCTCGAGGTGGACGTCGATTGCATCAGCGACGGCGACACGGTCGTCATCGGCGCCATCATGGAGCACATCGAGGAAGCCGGCATCCACAGCGGCGACAGCGCGTGCGCCATCCCGCCCTTCACGCTCAAGGAAGAAGTGAAAGCCGAAATCACCAAGGCGACCAAGGCCATGGCCAGGGAGTTGAAAGTGCTCGGCCTCATGAACGTGCAGTTCGCCGTCAAGGACGACGTCGTTTACGTGCTCGAAGTCAACCCGCGCGCCAGCCGCACCGCGCCCTTCGTGAGCAAGGCGATCGGCGTCCCGCTGCCGAAACTCGCCGCGAAAATCATGACCGGCATGAAGCTGAAGGAACTCGGCTTCACCCAGGAGATCATCCCGACGCATTTCAGCGTGAAGGAAGCCGTCTTCCCATTCATCCGTTTTCCCGGCATCGACATCATGCTCGGCCCGGAAATGAAATCGACCGGCGAGGTGATGGGCATCGACGTCAATCTCGGTCTCGCTTATGCCAAGGCGCAGATGGCCGCGGGCCCCGCCCTTCCGAGCAAAGGCAACGTCTTTATCAGCCTCGCCGACCGGCAGAAGCCGAAAGCCATCGAGATCGCGCGCGGTTTCGCCGACCTCGGATTCACGCTCTTTGCGACCAGCGGCACCGCCGCCGCGCTCAAGGCCGCCGGCATCCCGGTCAAACATCTCTTTAAACTCAACGAAGGCCGTCCCAACGCCCTCGACATGGTCAAAAACGGCGAGCTGCAACTCATCATCAACACCCCCGCCGGCAAGATCGCCCGCGAGGACGAGATCAAGATCCGCAGTACCGCCACCGCCAATCGCATCCCGGTCATCACCACCCTGCGCGCGGCCAAAGCCAGCCTCGACGGCATCCGGGCGTTGAAGGAGCACGGTCTCAACGTGAAACCGTTGCAGGAGTGGCACGCGTCGTAGCCGTTGCTTTTTTGAGCGACAAACGGGAGACACATTTTCGACGAATCCACGTTCGGCGACATTGGCTTGTCGATCTGTTGTGACGCGTCGTGTGCAGAGCGATTCGCCGTTACGTAGCCGCGAATTTATTCGCGGAACCTCGGCTGCAAGCGAGCCGGTGGAATTTCGTGCAGACGCCGCTTCGGGATCGCCGGGCGGCCACTGCCGCACGCGTGGTTCGGCGAATAAATTCGCCGCTACGTAGGGTAATTAATTACTTGACGCATAAACCAGAGTGAGGTAATTTCATCGCATGCAACCGGAAAACCTGCCTGCCTCGCTCATCGAATGCGTGTCGTTCTTCGCCGATGAAGACCGCGCCCATGAGTTCTTCGTGAACATGCGCTGGGCGGATGGCGTGCGTTGCGTCCACTGCAAATCCGAGAACGTCGGCACGCTCTCCCGCTCCGTCACCAAGTCGGGTTCCGTGCGCCGCGTGTGGAATTGCAAGAATTGCAAAAAGCAGTTCACGGCGAAGATGGGCACGATCTTCGCGGAGTCACCCCTTCCGCTTTCCAAGTGGCTTCCCGCGCTCTGGCTCATCACGAACGCCAAGAACGGCATCAGTTCTTGCGAGCTGGCCCGTGCTTTGGACATCACGCAAAAGAGCGCGTGGTTCATGGGCCACCGCATCCGCACTGCGATTCAGCGTGGGGGTGGGATCGTTCGTGCCGATGGTGTTTTTGAATGCGATGAATCCTACATCGGTGCCGAAGCGCGCTTCATGCATAAGGACGTGAAGGAGCGCAAGGGCATCAGCAAAGGCAAAGGCATGCACGCAAAGACTGCCGTGATGGCGCTTCTAGACCGTCACACCAAAAGCCATTCCCGCATCATTGCGCACAAGGTGATCAAAGGCACCGTGACCAAGCAAGAAGTCATCCCCGTGATCCATCAGCACGTCAGCAAGGGCGCGGAAGTCCACACCGATCAAGCGCTCGTCTATCAGGATTTGCCCGCCTCCTACGTTCACGAGGTAATCAATCACGCCGAGTCCTACGTGCGCGATGGCGTGGTTCACACGAACGGCTTGGAAAACTTCTGGTCGCTGCTCAATCGCACGCTCAAAGGCACCTACGTTCATTGCGCGCCCTTCCATCTGTTCCGCTACCTCGACGAACAGACCTACCGCTTCAATGCGCGGAAGGATGAAGACGGCGACCGTGGCCGGTTCCTCGAAGTGGTTCAGACCACTACGGGCCGCCGCCTCACTTGGAAGAAGCTGACTGCGAAGCCCGATGTTGAAAGCTAATGCGGGAAAGATGCTGGGACTCGTCGGAGGGGTAATTCTGCTTTACGTTTTATCCATCGGGCCGGCTGTCCACCTGTCTTTGAAAAGGCAACCGCAGGGGCGGCATCCTGCAATGGAGGCGTTCTATAGCCCGATAGTTTGGGCAACTGATCGATCCCCATCGATTCACGCCGCGTTTGAGTGGTATTGCGAACTATACCACTCCGACGACTGACTACGGCTTTTCCTTGGGGTGCGGGCCAGCTTGTAGGACGTGGCGCATCCCTGCCGCGAACCGCGTCTCTGCTTCCCGTCCAGTCGCCAGGATCGCCGACTTGCGCGGGCGTCCGCCTTTGTTTTTTTGCTTCTTTGGTTCGGGCTTTTTTGTCTTCAAAATAGAGATATTGACAATTTGAAACGAACTGTTACGAGTACACAGCGAAGTCGATGAGGGCACCTGGTTCTAGGATACTAGAGATACCCCCACCGATTCCCGGTCTTACGCGGAAATTTTAAATTGGCTGTCAAAAGCTGATTGAAAGGGTGGACGTGGGGCGCTGATCACTCAGCGACCCCACGCCGCTTGCTTCCCCAGCCAACTTCTACTTGTCGGCTGCACCTCTCGTATCTGGGAGATACGCTGGTTGCACTTAGGTTCCGCCGTTCGTTACTGACTGGAAATTTGTCGAAAATCATCTGCTCCCGTTCGCTTGGGTGTGAATTTTCAAAGTCGCTTGAGCGCTGTCGTCCGTGGTGCGTTTGATGCGCACGATGTTCTTCTGGTATTGCGCTGGAACGGTGTTGCTTCCCTTTCGAACCTGATCGATTTCCTTTTTCTTCACCAAATTCCATATAGCCGTCCGCAGCGCCGATTTGGAGACTGAGGCCGTAGGGTAGAGCAAATTCAACTGGCGCTTGATGTCGTCGGAAGTGAACGGGTTCACCTCAAGCGACTTGACCGCCGACCGAACCGTATCCGCGATTGCTCCGTATCCCGTGGTTTCCTTGTTCAATATGCCGAGAGAGCCATTGATTGCATGGAGCAGTTCGCGGTTCTTTTTGACCCGTTCGGTGAATACGGCAACCTGCTTCTCGTCCGCCGCGATGGCGTCAACTAGTTTGCCGCGTAGGCTCAGTAGTTCGGGCTGGATTTCAAGTTCGGGCATGGCTTATGGGCGAACAGTATTCCCCCGACTCAGCACGTCAAGCCCAAGATGCAAAATACTTTGGATGAACTCAATTAAACACCACCATCTGAAGTGCACGAACGGTCGGGCACTCCCCATATAATGTGGGTAGCGCATCGTTTCCCCTTTCCGTTCAAGCGTATCGCCCGCCGATATACGGCCCGATTTGCTTTATGCGCCAAATCAGTAATTGCCCTACGTAGCCGCGAATTCATTCGCGGAAACTTGGCTGCAGCGAGCCGGTGGAATTGTGTGCGGATGCGGCTTCGCGTCGCAGGGTTGTCCCTGCGGCAACGCGTCGTTCGGCGAATGAATTCGCCGCTACGTAGTCGCGTCATCCGGTGCGGGATCCATTCCGAACGCGCGCGGACACGGCGCGACAAGATGGCCGCTGCTTTGTGACTGCCGCGGTCCTTTCCGGGCCACAACGGCGCAACAAAATACGCCCGCTTCTGGGCAATTCGCGGAGAGCTATTTGCTGATGAGTGTGCCAGCTTTTCACACGCCACTATGAGAATCGACCGCTTTACCCAAAAAATGCAGGAGGCCCTGCAAGCCGCGCAGGACAAGGCCAGCAAGGCCGGCCACTCCGAGATCACCAACGAGCATTTCCTCCTCGCCCTGCTGGAGCAGAGCGACGGCGTCAGCCGCCCGCTGCTCGATAAGATGGGCGTCTCCTCGAAGACGCTCGAGGATTACCTGCACGTGGATCTCTCACGCCGGGCCACGGCGCAAGGCAGCCAGGTTTCTCTCGGTCGGGAACTCTCCCTGACCCTCGAAGCCGCCGAGAAGGAGATGGAGCGGATGAAGGATGAGTACCTCAGCGGCGAGCACTACCTGCTCGCCCTCTCGGAATCCGCGAATTCCCTGAGCAATATGCTGCGCAAGAGCGGCAACACGCGCGACAAACTCCTGGCCGCGCTGCAACAGGTGCGCGGCAGCCATCGGGTCACGGATCAGAATCCCGAGGGCAAATACCAGACGCTCGAAAAGTACGGGCGCGACCTCACCGCCCTGGCGCGCAAGAACAAGATCGACCCCGTGATCGGGCGCGATTCCGAGATCCGCCGCACCATGCAGGTGCTCTCCCGCCGCACGAAGAACAACCCCGTGCTCATCGGCGAACCGGGCGTCGGCAAGACCGCCATCGTCGAGGGCCTGGCGCGCCGTATCGTCAGTGGCGACGTGCCGGAGTCGCTCAAGAACAAGAAGCTCATCGCCATGGATATCGGCTCGATGATCGCCGGGGCGAAGTTCCGCGGGGAATTCGAGGACCGGCTCAAGGCGTTCCTGAAGGAGGTCACCGACAGCGATGGCGAAATCATCCTCTTCATCGACGAGTTGCACACCATCGTGGGCGCGGGCGCGAGCGAAGGTGCTGTCGATGCCAGCAACATGCTCAAGCCGCAGCTCGCGCGCGGCGAACTGCGCACCATCGGCGCGACGACGCTCGACGAATACCGCAAGTACATCGAGAAGGACGCCGCGCT
>JBBRPL010000092.1:0-32689 GCA_038228205.1 Chthoniobacterales bacterium | reverse complement strand
GACGGAGCGGGAGAGCGTGCCGACGTTCTCCGATTTGCAGTGAACGCAACGCACGCCATCCGCCCAGCGCATGTTCACGAAGAACTCATGGGCGCGGTCTTCATCGGCGAAGAACGTCACGCATTCGAGGAGCGAGGCAGGCAGGTTTTCCGGTTGCATGCGATGAAATTACCTCACACTGGTTTATGCGTCAAGTAATTAATTACCCTACGTAGCGGCGGTCTGTGACCGTCGGTCGAGATTGCGAATGCGCCACCCGACCGATTCCAAGGCCCCGGTTTTGACTGCCGTCCAGGCGCGTTCCACACCCTGCGACCATCCGTTCGTTACCCCACCGGCAATTCACCCTTCGCTTTACATGCGTGGCATAGCACCTGGTTCGAGGCGGTCACAATACCGTCGCTGGCGAGCAACAAACTTTGACCACAAGCGGAGCACGCACTCCCCGCGACCGTGGCCGCGGGAATCACCCCGTCCGTATGCTCTCGTAGAAACGCCGGTCGGGAATCCTTGAACAGGAGCAGGATCCCGAAGAAAGAGCTCACATACGGAATGAATGCGAGAATGAGCGTCCAGGCGGGCAGCTCACAGTCGCGGATCCGGGGCAGATAGACAAAAACGACCCCGTAAATGCCCAAGAGAAATGCCCCGGCACAAAAGAGGATATCCCCCGAGGTGAACGGCGTCGCCTGGTCCAAACGCGCGGTTGCGGCAACGACGAACAGGTTCAACGGGAACGCACGCAGGAAATAGCTGAGCCGCCGCAGTCTTTTGGGAAATAGGAAGTCGAACATCGGCGTTTCCTGGCAAGTGATTACGGGCGAATCGAACGCCCCGGCGAATGGGACTCGTAGGTCGAAAGAAAGTTTTTCACGAAAGCGATATCGCGATTAGAGACCGGTCGGATCGTGGAGTAAAATGTAATGCTCACCGTAAATGGGGGTTCGGGAATCATCGACTCCAGCTCAATTTGGCCGCGCCTCGGCCAGGCGGCTCGCATGATCCAGATCTGGCGTCCGTCAACGATCTGCTGCACACCGACGCGCTTGAACTCGGCGATGTCCCTGCCAGGCATCCATATCCGTCCGTCATGCAGCATGGCGTTCACGTCAGTCATGACGGTAGCTGCGCTATTGGAATCAGCGCCATAAAGTTTGGCGGCGCCGTCGCAGAGGGTCGGGCTCGTCCCAAAAGGCACCGGCCACCACCAGCACCTCGACCTCCTCCCCGACGGTAGAGAGACCGCCGTGGCTCCTCGGGCGCATCGTCCTGCCGAAGCAGCCGCCGAAACAAAAAATCAAGGAACGGCGAACGGACCTTTACTTGAGCGGCGGATTCTCCGGTTCGGCGCCGCCCTGCGCAAGGTCCGAGGTCTTCGACGGGGTCAACTTTTGCGCGCGCAACCGCGCGCCAGCCGGCGTGGGGTCGATGGGCTCGTGGAGAGAAGGCTTGGGCGGCACGGGCGGCGCAACGGGATCGCGTTTCTGACTGCGCTTCCAGGCCACATTGCGGGCATCGTCCTGCGACCCCTTGACGAGGCGAAGGATGCACAAAGTCCGGCCATCCACGGCGAGTTCGTCGCCGGAATTCGAGGCCACCGCCGACGGCGGAAAACCGCTCTCTTCGTGCGTGTTGAGCCACACTTCCCAGCGCACGTGCTCCTTGCCCGGCAGCGCGAAATTCACCGGCTCATGATACGCGTTGAACAGGAAAAGGAACGTATCGTCGCGCACCGACTCGCCTTCGGGATCACGAATGTCCAGGGCGTCGCCCGAGAGCAACATCGCGAGGCAGCGATTGGCCGATTGCCAGTCCTCGTTGCTCATCTCGCTACCGTCGGTATCGAACCACATCAGATCCTTGACGTCCGCGCGCGGCACCCGCCGGCCCTGAAAGTATTTCGGGCGCCGGAAAATGGGATGCGCCTTGCGCTCCTGGATGAGCCGCGCCGTGAACTCCTTGAGCTGATTCTGCCAGGGTTGATGATCCCAGTGGAACCAGGAGATCTCGTTATCCTGGCAGTAGGCGTTGTTGTTGCCGTTCTGGGTCCGGCCAAATTCGTCGCCGCCGACGATCATCGGCACGCCTTGCGAGAGCAGCATGGTCGCCAGGAAATTGCGGAGCTGCTGGCGGCGCAGTGCATTAATCGCTTCATCGTCGGTCGGCCCTTCCACGCCGCAATTCCACGATCGGTTGTCGTTGTGGCCGTCCTGGTTGTTCTCGCCGTTGGCCTCGTTGTGCTTCTCATTGTAGGCCACGGTGTCGTAGAGCGTGAAGCCATCGTGGGCCGTCAGGATATTCACCGACGCGTAGGGACGCCGCCCGCCGTGCTCGAACAAATCGGCCGAGCCGGTAAGACGAAAGGCCAGCTCTCCCAAGTGGCCCATGTCGCCTTTCCAATAGCCGCGGAGGCAATCCCGGTACTTGCCATTCCACTCCTGCCACAGCACGGGGAAGTTTCCGACCTGGTAGCCCCCCTCGCCCACATCCCACGGCTCGGCGATGAGCTTCACCGTGGAGATCACCGGGTCCTGGTGGATGCAGTCGAAGAACGCGGAGAGCTTCGACACGTCGTGAAATTCCCGCGCGAGCGTGGAGGCCAGATCGAAACGGAAACCGTCCACGTGCATTTCGGTGACCCAATAGCGCAGAGAATCCATGAGCAACTGGAGCACGCAGGGGTGCTGCATGTTGAGCGTGTTGCCCGTGCCGGTGTAATCCATGTAGTAGCGGCGGTCGCTCTGGACGAGCCGGTAGTAGGCCGCATTGTCGATGCCGCGGAAGCTCAGCATCGGCCCCATGTGGTTGCCTTCGCCGGTATGATTGTAAACGACATCGAGGATCACCTCGATGCCCGCGGCGTGCACGGCCTTGACCATGTCCTTGAATTCGCGCACCTCCCCGCCGGCCTCAGCGCCGTGGGAATAGGCGGAATGCGGCGCAAAGTAGCCAATGGAATTGTAACCCCAGTAGTTCGTGAGGCCCTTTTCCTCGAGGAAATGGTCATTCACGAAATGCTGCACAGGCAGCAGCTCGATGGCCGTCACCCCCAGCTTCTTGAAATAGTCGACCGCAAAGGGATGCCCGAGCGCGGCATACGAGCCCCGGATTTCCTCCGGGATGTCGGGGCAGAGTTGGGAAAAACCTTTGACGTGAACTTCGTAGTAGATGGATTCCGCCTGGCCGATATCCAGCAGCCGGTCGTCGCCCCAGTCGTACGCATCGTCGACGACGACCGATCGCGGCATGCACGCGGCATTGTCGCGCTCATCGCGTTTCAGGTCCGCGTTTTCACTTCCGTCCTGCACGTAGGGAAACATCTCCGGCCCCCAATTGACGAGACCGGTGACGGCCTTCGCGTACGGGTCGAGCAACAGCTTGGCGGGGTTGAAGCGATGACCCTGTGCCGGTTCGTAAGGGCCATGCACCCGGTAGCCGTAGAGTTGTCCGGCTTTCAATTCCGGCACGAGGCAATGCCACACGTGATTCGTGCATTCGAAGAGCGGAAGCCGCACCGTCTCCATCGGCGAAGAGACGTCTTCAAAAAGGCACAGATCGACGCCCGTCGCGTTTTCGGAAAACAGGGCGAAGTTGACCCCCAGGGGCGTGACGGTGGCGCCGAGGGGATTGGGCCGGCCTTTCCAAAGCTTGAGTTGGTTCATAACGATTAGGGCGAACTCATGGCACACGGGGCCATGGTAGCTTTCGAATCGTAGCAGGTACGCTCCGCGGATGGACGATGTTCGCCGCGGAAGATGAAGCCGAGTGTTATTGTCGCGGGGAGCATTGGCCTGCGCCCGCAGTTCTGGTTTCTGGTTTTCCCCTCGAAGCCGTTTCCCAATTCGTATGCGGCCCCCGCTTCGGAAACCTGAAACTAGAAACCAGAAACCTAAGTCGCGCGCGCTAATCCAGATAGAAATCTACCGTCGTGACCACGCGAACCACTTTCCGGTCGGGCGAACTGGAATCGACATTATTGACTTCAAACGGCCCTTGCACGGCGTGCTTGATCGCGCCGGTGCGGGCTTGGGAATCTTCGGCAAATTTCCCGGCCGCGATGCGCGCGTTGCGATTGGCTTCCTGGATCATCCCCGGCTTGATCTTGTTCAACCCGGTGAACAGGAACTGGGGCTGGCCAGAATAATCGCCGGCGCTCAAGACGACGCCTTGCTGGACAAGTCGGTCGCACGCCTCCAGCGCGGCTTTCACCTTCGGCACTTTTTCCGTGCGGAGCAGGACCGTGATGTTTGCCCGATACCGGAAGCGAGGCTTCTTCGCCTTCTCGTCATCGTCCGCTTCCCCCTGGTCGTTGATCTGCGGCGGTGCATTGCTGATCTCACCGGCCTCGAACCCCTGCGCCGCGAGGAATGCCTGCACAATGGTCCGCGACTTTTGGATTTGCTCCAGCAGCTTCGAGAGATCGTTGTCGAGCAGGGTGAAAGTGACCGGCCAGATGGCGAGGTCCGCCGGCACCTCGCGCTCGGAGAGTCCCTTGACGGTGACGAATTCGTCGAGGCGCTTCGCGGAAAGAATCGCATGCCTCGCAATCAGCGCAAAAGCGACCAGGCCAGTGACGAAGCAAAGGCCAAGAAAATGAAAACGAAATTGCGGGGGAGGTGGGGGAGTGGAGTCGGGCATAGGGCCAAGTGTTACCGGGGACACGTCGTGAACCGGCCCGATCTTGCAGGAATCTGAAAGTGCTCAGTTCTCAGTGCTCAGTCAGACGCTCTGCTTCGGGACGAATCGTCCGAATACGGGAATCCGTATGCCCACAACGCCACGGCGAGATTTTCCCCGGTCAGGTGCCGTGCGGCGGATTGGCGTCGCCAAACGAGCGAGCCACTCTCTCCGCGAGCCGGAGAGGCCAATCGTTCGCGGCAAAGAATCGAGGATCGTCGTGCCGCATGGCCTCCAGGGCCGTGCGAAATGCGCAACTGAACACCGAACCCGGCGATCGGAGATCGGGGTGCCTCAGCTCTGCTTCGGCCTGCCAGTGCGCGACCGTGCCCAAGACAAGCTCCGGCGGCCCGGACGGCCGCGCGTCGCCGCGCGGTTTGCTGTCGGTTGGCGCGCCGCTCCCCGGCTTGGCTTCTCTGGACTTCCCGTAAACCAGCGGTGCAATCAAAAGCGACAGGAGCGACAGGAAAAGGAAACGTTTCATTCCATGGAGGAATCGCGCCCCCGATCTACTCTGGCCGTCCGCCCGCTCTACTTCCCCGTGAAAAAATAGATCAGGCTTCCCACCGCGGCCGCGAACGCCGCCGCAGAGAGGATCTCCAAGGAGACGAGTTTGGTGTGTTCGTTCATGCTGTAGAATCGCACGCGATGGTCATGGTGGCCCTCACCAAGCCTCCTTCTGCCTTCCCGGCACAGCGGGCGGCAGTGCATGAGGGAGATGCCTTCACGGGCTTTTGCGAGGTCACGGTCATCGATCGCTTCAGTAAGCGGATGGTCGGACGCAAGACGTTAACGACTAGCGACCAACCACCCGAGGCCCGCGACCGAAAGGGGAATTGGTATGGATCGCAGCCCACCATCGAGGAGATCGCCCAATTCGTCATGAGCCTCCCTGCCGCCGATTGATTTAACTCTCCTCCGTCATTCGATCGACGAGAAGTCACCGAGCGGCCGCGTGAATGTCGCCGCGGCGGGTATTCCCACCAAGGTCTTTGCGGTCGAATTCACGCTCTTCGTGATCACCGCGACGGGCAGCGCCACGACAAAGATCGCCGCACCCAGCGCCGTTGCCACAAAACACAAGGGGCGTCCGACCAGCGCATCGGCAGCCATGGCCTCCGGATTCGGCTCCCGGTCCGCGCCGAAGGAATGGGCGGAGGCGCCGATCGCCAGCATGAGCACGCAGGTCAAAATCCGGGATCTTATATTCATGATCCCCTTCTACGGCGACTCGCCGCCAGTGTCGAAAGGGAATTTCGCGCCCCGCGCCGCAGATCGCCGCCGGGGATGATGCCGATTGGCGGAAGCGGATGACGGCTTATCTTGCCGCCACGACCTCGATCAAACCACAATTCTGCGGAGCCTGCGGCGTGTTGATCCGCGATGGGCCACCGATGACGTCGCACCAGGAGCGGGATCGGCGACGCCAACGAAAAACTCAAAGGAGCTGCATCCCTTGAGAACGGATCACCACACAGTTTTGCTCGAATCGCTTCTCAAGCTGACCCCGGTATTCACTCCACCACGCGGCATCAACGTCTGCGACCATCACCTAGTAGATCACAATCTCGTCCTGCACCGGCTTGTCGCCGTCGTCCTTCCAGAGCCCTTCCGCCGGGGAGCGGGTATAGGCTGTGAGACCGCCGAAGCGATGCGTCAACTCGCTCGTGATTTCCTGGAACAATTCACGCGAGACAGGTTCGCCATCCGCGCGACGGGTAGGCAGGAGAATCTGGATGAGGAAATTTGCTTTCAAACGGAGAGGGTTCGCCCCTTTCGAGAGTGCCCCCGAGTTTGAGCCGCGTCTCTCCAATTCATCGGCAGTGCGCATTCGCCATCGTGCGATCCCTTCAAACCAGCCGCCGAGTCTTCTTGCCGAATTGGATTTTCAGCGTTCATCCTCGGTCATGAGAAAAATCCTGAAGTCCCTCCAGCAACCGCTCGAAATCAAACCCCAGGAAAAATCGGTGTGGATTTGCATGTGCGGCCTCTCGAAGAATCAACCGTACTGCGACGGCTCCCACAAGAAGACCGCGGGAGAGGAAGACGGAAAGACTTACGAATACGACGCCGAAGGTCACCGCAAGGAGGTCTGACGATCCCGGCGACGGACAAAAATCGCCATCGCCAGCACTGACTCGGGACCATCGGGATCGACGGCAATCCAGGCGAGTTCCTGATGTAAACGAATGCGGCCCCCGGCTATTTGCCGTTCAAGCCGAGAGGAGAGCCTACGCCGGTCACGAAATCCCATCTCAGGGTGGCGTGGTTTCGGCCGGCCCTGCCTTGGGAGACGTCGCGAAATTCAGTGGGGTAGGCCGCGGTGCCGAGTTGATTGTAGATCGTCGTCAATTCGCCGGCGCTGGAAGCCGCGAATTTCCTGCGGTTGGTGGCCGCGGTGTTAATGATGCCCGCCAATGACGGGGCGGCGACACTCGTCCCGCCAAAAACAAGCCACCCGTCAACGCCCATGTAAGGCGTGCTGTCGTAGACGGAAACTCCGGTGGCAGGACTCGCGTCGAACGAAAGGTCCGGGATTCCACGGCCGGAACCAACGATGCTGGAGATGCGGTTCTGATACGCAGGACGCGAGATGAAGCGGCTCTTACCGCCACCGCTCCCACCCCACCCCGTCTCGCTCACAAAGTCACCATTGGCGTCGCGGTGGATGGCAGTCCCGCCGGCGCTGAGGACTTTGGACGAGCAGCCCGGATAGTTCACCACGCCACCCACGTCGCCGCTCGCCGCGATGTAGACGACAAAAGCTTTGGAGTAGACGCCATCCCCGGCAGACTCATAGCGCGTTTCCGAGCTGCCGTAACTCATGGAGACCTCGGCGAGGCTGGGAATCCTGTTCGCCGCGCGGACCGCGTTGTCGAGATCCAAGTCACTGTCGCTGGCGGCCTCGACCAACACGATCTTGGCGTTGGGGGCCATGGCGTGCGCCCACTCGATGTCGAGGGCGGCCTCCTGGCTCCAGCCTGGGTCCACCGCAGGCTTCACGCCGCTGGCAAAAATTACCTGGAAGACCTTATTCGTCGCCTTGGTCTCATCGGTGGAGTTTTCGGTCGGCAGGCCGAATTCTTGCGCGAAAACGTTGAAGTCGTTCAGGGCCGTGGGGTAGTGAAAGGCGTCGATAATCGCGATGACACCGCTCCCTCCCGTGGAAGGCAACCCGTAGACCTCGCGGATGGACTGCGGTGTCTCGCCTTGCGGCCCAGCCGTCACCACATCGGGAACGAGGAGGACGTGATTGGTGTGCTTGCGGACACCCACGTTCTCCGGCTGTTCGATGCTGGAATCCGGGATCAAATGTGAGCCTCGCGGAATGCGGCGGGGAAACCAGCTATGCCTCTTTGCCAGTTGCTCCGTCGCCGGTTCGTTCGGGGCTTCGGGTTGGTCGAGCGCACCAGCAGATTGTGCGGAGAGCGATTCGGCGGCACAAATGGCCGCGCCAAAGGCGAGCACCAGAGTAAGCAGGGGGGATTTCATAAGCGACACAAGTGAATGAACAGCAGGGCGCGTTAAGTCTTAAACGCGCGTGGTAAAACTTTGACTGAGTGTTGTAAAGCATTTTCGCTGCCCGCTTCCCACAAACGGCCCAGGATGGATGGATTTACGAATGGAAGGAGACAGCCGCTCCATCCAGGTGAAAATGAAAGTTAAGCCGCGGCCGAAGGTGGATGCCGAGGTGCGCGGACGTCGTGATTGGATCCCCAGTCATTGCCGCTCGCACCGATCCGGGTTCCAAACAGCACCGGTTCCAACTCGGTCAACCGACGCGAGGGACCTTTTGCGATGGCTTTTTAGCATGCATAGAGAGCCAGGGACGCCTGTGCCGATCGAGAACCACTCCGGCCAACCGTGTGAGGATTTCAGAGCTAAAGGGTTTGGCCAGCGTGGGCATGCCGCCAAAGAGTCCGTGCAGAGCGGCTTCCTCCTGAGTCACCGATCCAGTGATAAATACGATCGGGACTGAACCGAGTTCATGGTCCCGGCGCAATTCAGCGGCAATCAAACCACCGTCGGTGCCCCCCAGATGCCGATCAATGAAAATGAGATGGGGGCAGAATCTTCGCGCAGTTTGCAAGACCAAGCTCCCGCAGTTTTCTTCCTGAACCGTGTAGCGCCCGGTGGTTTCCAGAATCTGTCGCCAGAGATTCGTCAGGTCGCTCTCGTCATCAACTAGAAGGATTCGATCGTTTTCCCTGAAGTGTGCAGGGATACCCATTAAAGTTTGCGCGCGGAGCGCCGAAGCGGATTGAAACTCGGACGGCGGCGAATGGGCGGGAATGTCAGGCTTTTCATGACTCTTCCCATTGAAGAGCCAGTTCGGTGCCAAGCGGCATGGTAGAATACGCGGGACGCCGGCCGATGCTCTCCACGTAGGGTCGACCTTAATCTCGGCTCTACAATCGGTACTGACGCGCTCCAAAGACTTTCAAAGCCTCGTGCAGCCAAAGCTGACATGGGTGGATTTGTTCCGACTTTTGTTCTGAATCAGCCACTTTCGAAGCCTCGAATCGCTAGCGAGCTCTGGTAGAATCAGGAAAAGTGCCAGGAGGCAGAATTGAACTGCCGACCAAGGGCTTATGAGTCCCCTGCTCTACCACTGAGCTACCCTGGCGTTTTCTTGAGGGCGCGGAAATTAGCGGCGGGCGGCGGGCGAATCAAGCGGAGAAATTCCCGCCGCTTGACAGCAGGCCGGGCGCCGCTAGTCTTGCGCTCCTTTTTCAAAAATACTGAGCCATGGCCAATACCAAATCCGCCGCGAAACGCGCCCGTCAAAACACCCGCCGCACTGCTGTGAACAAGCGCAGCCTCACGGCGGTGAAGAATCAACTCAAGGGCGTGCGCGACGCGCTCAAGGGAGGCAAGAAGGACGCCGTGAAGGCCGCCGCCTCCCACTTCGTCTCCTCGATCGACAAGGCCGTGAAGGCCGGGCGCATCCATCGCAATGCCGCCAATCGCCACAAAAGCCGCTTGAACAAAGCCCAGGCCAAGCTGGCCTAAGCCGCTCTCTCGAACTCCTTCCCAAGCCCGACTCTGCATCAGCGGAGTCGGGCTTTTTGCGTGATCCGCACGCCCTATTCCATGAGCGAGCGCCAGGGCTCTTCACCGGACACATCCACGCTGAATGGCCCCGCGATCTTCGATGGCGTGAGAATGGCCAGGAATTCGCAGTCGCCGGCGCCGCGGTTCACGCACCCGTGCACGATCCCGCGGGGAATGAAAATACTGTCCCCCGGCTTGAGCACGCGGCTGTCCTGCACCAGCCATTGCGTCATCTCCCCGCTCAGGACGTAGATGATCTCGTCCATCTCCGGATGGGTGTGAAACGGATGCCCGGCCCCGGGCACGATGCGCGCCCGCACGAACGCCAGCGACTCCGCATCACCGAGTCCCTCCCGAAAATACCAAAGGTGCGTCTTGCCTTCGAGGCGTTCGATTTCGACTTCATCGGCGGCAACAAATCGGCGGGGAGAAAGAGCGGCGTCGGACATGCCGCAACTTCGGCATTTCCCGCCGCGCTGTCGAAACCGATTTCGCAAAACTCGACGGCACCCGGTGAGGTGACACACTGTAAATAAGATTGTGACCGCTCCGACCACGGAGCACGCGCCATCCGATCCAATGATACCCATCCCCATGAAAACCATCGTCGCGCTCGTCGACTTCTCCGATCTGACCACCCGCATCGTCGAACAAGCGTCCAAAATGGCCACGGCCTTTCACGGCAAGCTCATTCTCCTCCACGTGGTTCCGGAACAACCGGCCGTCGTCGAACTCGGTGTGGCCTCGCCGACCGTACTGCAACCGGCCTCGGAGAAAAAGGTCGAAGCGGATTTCAATCGCTTGCTCGACCTTCGTGACACGCTCGCCAACTCGGGCGTGAACGTCGGGGTGCAGCAATTGGAAGAAGGTGGCGCCCACAAGCTGCTCGAGCAATGCCGCGTGCTGGAAACGGATCTCATCGTGATGGGCGCGCATCACCACAGCGCGCTGTATCACCTTTTTATCGGTACCTTCACGAACAACGTGCTCAAGCACAGCGTCTGCCCCGTGATGGTCGTGCCGGCGGAGGGAGGGAAGTAGGCAGTGCTCAGTGCTCAGTGCTCAGTGGGCGCTCCGCTGCGAGTCGCTGACGGAGCACTGCGCACTGAACACTGAGCACTTACCAAATGCTCCCGCTCACCTGTGCTTCAGCAGCCCGGTATAGGCGAAGCGGACGAACTGCTCCGGCTTGAAGAAGCCGGCGCCGAGTTTCTCGTCGAACTCTTTGGTCGGCAATGACGCAACCGCTTCGTCCACGCTTTTTCCCGCGGCTTTCAATTTACTGAATCGCTCGAGGACGGTTTCCGGGAACGTCAGGTAGGTCCGTAGATCATCCTGCGTCGCGATCGGTCCGTGACCGGGAATGATTTTCGTTTTAGCGTCGGTGAGCGGCAAGCCGCGCTTCACGCCTTCCACCATGCCACCGATCCAGCCCCCGCTGGAATAGTCGATGTACGGGAACAGCCCTTGAAAAAAGAGGTCGCCCATGTGGACCACGTTCGCCTTGTCCAACCGCACGATCACATCGCCGTCGGTATGGGCGGGCGGCACCGGGATGAGCCGGAATTCTTCAGCGTTGAGGTGCAGTTGCGTCTCGCTGGTGAAGGTCATTACCGGGAGGGCCGCGGGAGGCGACGGCGGTGACTTGCGGTCGAAGAACTCGTTGTACTGTTCCGTCGAGAGGCGCTTCCGGCAGTTTTCGTGCGCGACAATCCGCGCACCCGCGCGAGCCAGTCGCTCGTTGCCGCCCGCGTGGTCGAAATGCCAGTGGGTGTTCACGAGGACGCTGAGCTTCGGCGCGATCTGGGCGATCTGCGAGGCCGTCGCGGCCGCGGCATCGGGAATGCCGCTATCGATGACCACTCCCCCGTCCTCCCCATTCACGACCAGAATATTGCACACGGCCCCGGTCACGAGCGTGATGCCCTCGCCCACGGCGAGGGACTGAAAGGCCGGCGGCGCGGCCGGGTCGGCGGCAAAGAGACGGCGCTCCACGAGCCAGCCCGGAATGCTGGCCGCGCCAACCGACAGGGCCAGGGTGCGCAAAGCCCCGCGACGGGAGACGGCCGATGACACAGGTGTAGAATCGCGATCAATCTTCATGAGGAAAAGGTTCGCCGCACGCACAGCGGTGCCAAGCGAAAAACCCCGGCGCATTCAACTGGGCCAGGCTCGCAAGGCCACAACCGCGAAAATCTGAGTTCGGTCGCGAGTTCATTTACGCCGCCTGGCTCTGCTCATTGTCGGTGGCGGTCTTCGTTGATCGAGGGCAAACTCGTTTCCTATGCTCAAAGTCAACAGCAACGCGCTGGCCGAAGAAGGCTGGACTTCACCCAAAGGCAAATTCACCGGCTCGAGCCGGGCGATCTCGGAGGCGCTCGGGCGCAAACCGAAATCCACCGATCTGAATGAGCGTCATCCGTTTGACGTGGAAATCCTGCGCATCGCGCCCGGGAAGATTCCCTACCCGTATCATTCGCACAGCGCCCAGTGGGAATTCTATCACGTGATCTCCGGCTCGGGGACTGTCCGGCACGCGGAAGGCGCCACGGCGCTCACGGCCGGCGATGCGTTTGTCTTCAAGCCCGGCGAGCCGCATCAATTGATCAATGACGGGGTGGATGATCTGACGATCTACGTCGTGGCCGACAACCCGATCGGCGAATCCGTGCATTACCCGGACAGTCACAAATGGGGCGTTCGTTCGCCGGAACGGAGGGTGCTGCGCGGGGAGGGGCTCGATTATTATGATGGGGAGGAATAGGGCACGTTCTTGGTTCTTGGTTTCTAGTTTCCAGTTTCTGCTTCTTTTGCGCGGGGTCGGTGGTGCTGCGGGAGTCGGGTTCCGCGAGTATTGGACGCGGAGTCCGTGGAGAATTTCTACGACCGGGCTGGTTCGTGGGGTTATAAGGTCAGACTTTCATCCCCAGCCCCAATATGAACCGCCTCCCTCTGGTCCTTTCCGCCGCGATTTTCTGCACCGCCGCTTACGCGGCCGATCCGGTCGCGCCGCCCAAGTCTCCGGATGCGGCGAAACCCGCCGCAACGCCGGCGCCAGCCGTCACGCCCAAGGCCACGCCGGGGCCGCAGGTGCCGCCGCCGACAATCGCGGATGTGCCTTACGGACCACACCCGAAGCAGGTGCTCGATTTTTATAAGGCCGAATCGGACAAGCCAACGCCGCTCGTTTTCGTAATCCATGGCGGCGGCTGGATGGGAGGAGCGAAGAAGCCGGTCGGGGTCGCCCCCTATCTCCGCGCGGGGATCTCGGTGGTGTCGATCGAATACCGCTTCATCCCCGAGGCAACGAAAGACGGCGTGAAACCTCCCGTCGCGGGGCCCCGCGGCGATGCGGCGCGCGCGCTCCAATTTGTCCGCAGCAAGGCGCAGGAATGGAATATCGACAAGACTCGCATCGGAGCGACGGGCGGTTCCGCGGGCGCCTGTTCGAGCCTGTGGCTGGCCTTCCATCCCGACATGGCTGATCCGAAAAGCAGCGACCCGATCGCCCGCGAATCCACCCGCCTCACCTGTGCCGCGGTGATCGGCGCGCAAACCACGCTCGATCCGCAGCAGATGAAAGAATGGACGCCGAACAGCAAGTACGGCGGCCACGCGTTCGGCTTCGAGGCAGACGCCGCGAAGAAGCTCTCGCAGTTCGATGCGTTCCTCGCCGGCCGCGACACGATCCTCGACTGGATCAAGGAATACTCGCCCTATGCGCTGGTCACTTCCGACGACCCGCCCATCTACCTCATTTACGGGGCGGCCCCCGCCCTCGGGCAGGAGCAACCGGACCCGACCCATACGTCCAATTTCGGGGTCAAACTCCAGGAGCACTGCAAGGAGAAGGGCGTGGAATGTGAACTCGTCTATCCCGGCGCGGCCGACGTGAAGCATGCGCGGGCGGACGAGTTTCTCATCGAGAAATTGAAAAAGTAGCGCACCACGGATGCTCGTGATGCCCTCACTCGTCATCGGTCCCGACATCCATCTGGGCGCATCGTGACCGCCGCGGAGGTCATCGCGGAATTGCGACCGTTGGGTCGCGCTTCTTACAAGAGCGTGATCCTCAAACACGGCGTCGTGGAGCCGTGCTTCGGCGTGAAGATCGAAGATCTGAAGAAAATCCAGAAGCGCGTCAGGAAGGACTACCAACTGGCGCTCGACCTGTATGCGAGCGGCATCTACGACGCGCAGTATCTGGCGGGACTGATCGCCGATGATGCGCGGATGACGAAGCGCGACCTCCGGAGATGGCTGGCGCAGGCCAGGAGCGAACCGCTCGCCAGTTCCACCATCCCGTCGGTGGCCGCGGAGGGCGCGCACGGTTGGGATCTGGCCATGGAGTGGATCGAATCGAAGGAGGAAAAAGCGGCCTCCGCCGGGTGGGCGACGCTCAATTTTCTCGTGGCCATCAAGGAGGATGCCGATCTCGACCTGGCCGTGCTCAAGCAGTTCCTGCAGCGCGTGGGTCGGACGATCCACGCGCAACCAAACGGTGTCCGCTACGCGATGAATTGTTTTGTCATCTCGCTCGGCGCTTACGTCAAGTCTCTCACGAACCTGGCGATCAAAACCGGGGAAAGCATCGGCCCGGTCTCGGTGGACATGGGCCAGACCGAATGCCGGGTTCCCTTCGCGCCGGACTATATTCGGAAGATCGAGAAGCGCGGGACCATCGGCAAAAAGCGCAAATCGGCGAAGTGCTAGTCCGCTCGCCAGTATTGTGTTCTCCGGTGCTAAAAGGCACAGAATCGCCGGCATGAAGCGTTTTCCCCTCCTCCTGCTCGCCCTCGCCGCCTCCAGCGTCTTCGCTGAAGATGGCTTCATCCCGATGTTCAATGGCCACGATCTCACAGGCTGGGTGAATGCCAACTGCGCGCCGGAAACGTGGGGCGTGAAGGACGGGATGATCACCTGCACGGGCAAGCCGACGGGGGCGCTGCGCACCGAAAAACAGTACGAAAACTTCATCATGGAACTGGAATGGCGGCACCTCCGGCGCGGCGGCAATTCCGGGGTCTTCATCTGGGGGACTCCCCTGTCGGCGCCGGGCGTGCCGTTCCTCCGCGGCATCGAAGTGCAGGTGCTCGACCAGGGGTTCGCCGACGATTACGAAAAGCGCACCGGGAAGAAGAGCGATTGGTTCACGTGCCACGGCGACGTCTTCCCGATTCATGGCGCGACGATGAAGCCGATCGGGAAGAGCAACGGACAGCGCAGCTTTCCCAGCGAGGAACGGAGCAAGCCGACCCCGGAGTGGAACCACTACCGGATTGTTTGCAACGCCGGTTCGATTCGCCTGCATGTCAACGGCAAGGAGGTCTCCGGCGGGGACGATTGCTTCTATCGCAAAGGGTACCTCGCGCTGGAAAGCGAAGGCGCGCCCGTGGAGTTCCGCAACCTGATGATCAAGGAATTGTCACCCACCGGCGCGACTCCCGAACAGTCGGCGCCGGAGAGCCAGGGCTTTCGCCCGCTCTACACGGGCCTCGATCTGCGCGGCTGGAAATCCGAGACGCAAGAGCACTGGCAGGCGAATGACTGGCGCCTCGTGCTGAAAGGCGCGCCATCCGGCAAACCGCTGTGGACCGAAGCGGAGTTCGGCGACTGCGAGTTCATGGTCGATGTGAAAGCCTCCAACAAGTCAGCGACCGATTTTGCCGTGCTTTTGCGGGGACGGGAATCGGCCGGGACGACCGTCTCGCTCGGAGAAGTCATGCCGCGCGGAGGGTACGCCTCGCCGGACGCCGCCACGCCGGTGAAGATGGGCGCCTGGAATCGCGTGCTTGTGACAGTGAAGGGGCGCGAGGTAATTGTCGCCATCAATGGCCACGTGATCCGCCGGCAACCACTCGCGGCGGATGCCCCAGCGCGTGGCGCCATCGGATTGGTGGACATCGGGGCGGATATGGAATTCTCGAATCTCTTCGTGCGCGATTTGTAGGAATGTGTTCTAATGAACACATGTCCTTTCAACCCAAGATTTCCGCTCCGGGCGGCCGCGGTTCGGCCTCCAATCCGCACAATCGGTTTGAGAAGTTGACGGTCGAACTGGAGCCCGAGGCCCTGGTGGATGAGGACGGCGAACCCATCCGGCCACAGACCCAGTTCCTGCGCGACGACACGCAATCGGTCATCACTTTCAACACTTCGCCGGACATCCCGTTTGCGGCGGGATTGAATCCGTACCGAGGCTGCGAGCATGGTTGCGCGTATTGCTTCGCCCGGCCCTACCATGAATACCTCGGCTTTTCGGCCGGGCTCGATTTCGAGACGAAGATCGTGGTGAAAGAGAAGGCGCCGGCGCTGCTGCGCGCGGAGTTGTCCCGCAAGAAGTGGGTGCCACAGGCGATCTCGATGAGCGCGGTGAGCGATTGTTATCAGCCGGTCGAACGGCGGCTGGAGCTAACGCGGCGCTGCCTGGCGGTCCTGGCGGAATTCCGCAACCCCGTGGGGATCATCACCAAGAATCATCTCGTCACCCGGGATATCGATTACCTCGCGGAGCTGGCAAAATACAACGCGGCGCACGTCTGCATCTCACTGACCACGCTCGACCCGAAGCTGGCGAAGACCCTGGAGCCCCGGGCATCGCCACCCAGCCGCCGACTCGCCGCCATCGAAGAGTTGAGCGCGGCCGGCATCCCGGTGATCGCCCTCGCGGCGCCGCTCATCCCGGGGCTGAACGACCATGAAGTGCCGGAGTTGCTCGCCCAGGCGGCCCGGGCCGGGGCGCGGACAGCGGGATACACGATCGTGCGGCTGCCCTACGCGGTCGCCCCCCTCTTTGCCGAGTGGCTGGACCGGCACGCACCCGGCCACAAAGACAAGATCCTGAGCCGCATCCAATCGATGCGCGGCGGCAAGCTCTACGATGCCAAATGGGGCGTGCGGATGAAGGGAGAAGGCATCCTCGCCGAGCAAATCAAGGCGCTTTTCTCGGTGTCGCGGCGGAAAGCGGGGTTTCGGGATGATCTGCCGGAGTTGTCGACCGCGGCGTTCCGGGTGCCGACGGATCAAATGTCGCTATTTGGTGATTGATGCTGGGTCTTCACTTCCTCCGCCTTCCCTCTTTCCCTCTGGGCCGGGGCGCGCTAGGATGCCCGTCCAGCCTTGAGCCGATCACCTTCCCTTTCGTCCACCCCAGCCCGCGAGACGCCCGCCAGCGAACGATCCCGCGAGCGCCGCCGTTTTCGCCCATTTCGGCTGTTCATTTTCCTGCTGATCATCGCGATAGCAGCCCTCTTCGAGCCAAATACCTTCCGCTTCCTGGCCGGTCAATTCATCCGGTTCGAAGCCTGGCGCTGCGGCGTTTCGGCGCAGATCGGCAGCATGGACGGCAGCATGTTGGAACCCCTGGTCCTGCGGAATTCCGTGTGGATCTACGAAAGCAATACCGGCCCGGTGACGCGCATGGAAATCGGCGCGGCCACGGCAGAGTTTTCCTGGCGCAACCTGCTCCCGCGGAGCACGGGCCGATGGTTCCAGCGCCTGACGATCCGCGATGTGACCGGAAAGATCCAATTCCCCCTGGAAGCGCCCGAGGTCTCGGCCATCCCCCGCACGATTTCGTGGCACCTGCCGCAGCCGGGCGGACGCTGGATGCCCGCGCCGGAGCGCATCGAAGCCGTCGGGGTCGATTTCATTTTTCAGAGCAATGGCGATTACGTGCGGCTGACGGATACCGACTTCACGCTCAGCGACGTGGAGGCCGGAACCATTCGTGCCGGACAGCTCGCGATCAAGCAGCCGTGGTTGAATCGCATCTTCCACGACGTGCGAGGCGCCACCGCCATTCAGGACGCGGAAGTCGAAGTCGCCAATCTCGTCCTCGCTCCCGACGTCCACGTGCGCGATCTCTCCGCCAAGCTGGCCGCTCTCGCGCGGGGCGAACTCAATCTGAGCCTGTGGCTCGACGCCTTCGGCGGCGAGATCCGTGTGGATGCGGAAACCCTGTCCTCGCAGCGGCCTTTCAGCTTTGAGGCGACCGTCAATTTCAAGCAGATCAGCATCGGCAAGCTGGCGACTTTCCTCCTGATTTCCGAAGCCGCCGGGGGCACGATCAAGCAAGGCACCTTCAAGTTTCGCGGGCCGCCGCAGAAGTTGGCCAAGGCGACCGCTTCTCTCCGATTGGAAGCGACCAACTTTCAATGGGAATCGCGTCAGTGGGATGCGCTCGTGCTCGGGGCGTCGCTCATGGATGGGCGGGTGCAAATCCCGGAACTGGCCCTGGCGCAAGGCCACAACCGCCTGAATCTGAATGGGGAGATGGCGCTGCCGCAGCCGGGCGTCGAGTGGTGGCAATCGGAGTTCAGCGTGAATATCGCGGCCAAAATCGACAACCTCACCGAACTCTCCGCGCTGATGCTCCCGGAGTTTCAGTATGCCGCGGGCAAGGCCAATATCGACGGGTCGATCCGGGGAAAGGATCAGCAATTCAACGGCCAGCTCATCGTCTCCGGGTCGAAACTGAAATGGCACAACGCGCCGATTGAAGAACTGCATGCCGGGGTGAAGCTCAACGGCAACGAGTTCCAGCTCACCAATGTCTCGCTCTTCAATAACGGCGACTACCTGCGCGGACACGGGGTGGTCAACATCATCGGCGACAAGCAATACTGGGGGGAGATTCACGCGTCGATCGAGGATCTCGACAAGTACGCCGCGCTCCTGGAAAAGCCGATCGTTCCGGAGCCGCTCGCCGGCGGCGCGATCATCGACTGGAGCGGCGAAGGTTCCGCCAAGGGCCACAGTGGCACCTTCTCCGCGCGCCTGCGCATGCTCCGTTCGCTGGGCACGACGGCCGCGCTCTTGCACCCGATCAATGCCGACCTCGATGGCACATACGCTCCCGGTTCGATGCTGTTCAGCCGGTTCATGCTGTCCGATGACGATTCGTCATTCACCGCCAATGTCGGCGTGGGCAACAAGGCGCTGAGCGTCAAGGGCATCAAGCTCTACCACCAGCAAGCGCTCTGGCTGGAAGGCGACGCCGTCCTCCCACTCGACGTCTGGAACTCCTGGCCGAACACAACCCTGGCCACGCTGCTCGACGACCACACGGTGACCAACGTAAATCTTACGGCTTACAATCTCGGGCTCCATGAAGCGTCGCTCCTGACCGGATTCAAGTTTCCCATCGAAGGCGTGGTCCTCGGCAACCTCGTCGCGGAAGGCACGCTCACCGGCTTGAAAACGAGCGGCAAGTTCACCCTGGATAAAGCACAAATCCCACTCGGATGGACCGGCGAAATGCTCAGCAAAGTGGAAGCAGAAGCGACGCTGGATGGCCAGATCTTGACGGTGAAGAAATTTGCCGGGCGGCACTTATCGGGTGACTTCGCGGCCAGTGGTCAGGTCACGCTCGCGAATGTCCGTGATCCTGAGCTCAAGCTCTCTGTCGCAACGCAAAAGACCATCGTTTCCGTGTTTCAGAAGCGAAATAATTCCGTCTCCGCGGTGATTCGCGGCGCGAGCGACGTCTCGGGCACAGTCACCCATCCCAAGCTCTCCGGAAGCCTGATCCTCGATTCGCTGGATCTCCTGGTGCCCGGCGTGGAGGAGTGGTTTCTACCGGAGGCCCAGCCTGTCCGAACGACCTTGCTGGAAAACCAATTCGCCGCCTTGCCGCCGGTCTTTCGGTGGAGGAATGGTTTGATGGCGGGTTGGGAACTGGCGCTCAATGTAACGACGGAGCCGGCAACGGCGGCGCGATGGACGGCCGGAGCTATCGAGGGAGATAAAATGGGGGTCACACTGCAAATGAGCGGGACCGTCAGTGATCCGCGGCTCGCGGGTGAAGTCACCCTCGATGGCGGGCGACGAGGCCAAATGTGGGGGGGCACCATCGCCCGTCCGCTTCCGGTTGAAGTGACGCCCCGCACTGGATTATCCGTGGCGATTGACCCCCGTTTTATTCACGGTCCGTTTCTGGAACACGTGCAATTCCAGTTTCGACAGGACTTTCCGCGCAATCCTTCGATCCTCGGTCTGGCCAGAGGCACCGCCTACGGAGAGCCCTACGAGATCGTCGTGACCGGCACGGTGCAATATCCCATGCGCACGATTCTCTCGGTGCCGCCTCTCACGGAAAAACTGGTGATGAAGAGCCTGAGCGAGACAGCACCCGTCGACGAATCGCCTCCAGGCTTGAGTTTAAATATGGTGGCCTCGACCGCATTTACGGAAGGGATCCCCATCGTCGACTGGCCGCCGATTCCAACGCCCACTCCAGGGCAGGTGACGCCCACCACGCCCGCACCGGCGAATCCACCAGCCCCGGCACCGGTCCCGCCACCGGCGTCCAGCGCACCTCCCGCCCCGGCTCCGCCCCCCACCACCACTCCAGTTCCCGCCACGATTCCCGCTCCTTCCGTTCCTCCCGCTGTTCCGACTCCTTCCGCAACAACTCCAACACCTCCGGCGCCGGTACCGGCCATCCCAGCACCGGGGGCCACTCCACCCGCTCCAACGGCGCCCCCCCCTTCCCCGATAACTCCGGCGCCTCCAGCGAGCACGCCAACCGCAGCCCCGCCCCCACCAGCCGCCACGGCTCCACCTCCCCCAGCGACTCCGCCAACTCCCGCACCCGGCGCGGTAAAATGAGCAATCCCTTCATGCCCGGCCGGCGCACCGGGCTTTTCATCGGGCGGTATTTCGGCATCGAGTTTTACCTCGATGCGTCGTGGTTCCTTATCGCCGCGATCGTCACCTACTCGCTTGCGAAAGAGGTCTTCCCGATCTACCTGCCGGGTCGCACCGAGACCGTCTATTTCGTCCTCGGAGGAACGTCCGCTGTGCTTTTCTTCCTCAGCATCCTTCTGCATGAGCTTGGGCATAGCCTCGTGAGCCAGCGCTGCGGCATCCCTGTGCCGCGGATTACCCTGCTCTTCATTGGGGGCCTCGCGGAGATTGCCCGTGAACCGGATACCGCCCGTTCGGAACTCAAAATTGCCCTGGGCGGACCCGTGGTCAGCATCTTTCTCGCGGCGTTCTACGGCACCCTGGCCTGGCTTTTCTTTTCGATGGGCGCGCGGGAAACACATTTGGTCTGTCTCTGGCTCGCCGAGACAAACATCGCCCTCGTCATCTTCAATATGATCCCGGGCTATCCGCTCGATGGCGGACGCGTCCTGCGTGCGATTCTTTGGGCGAGGACCGGACGGTTGCGACACTCGACTTATATTACCTCCCGCGTTGGCATCGGCTTCAGTTGGTTCCTCATCGCGTTCGGCGCCTATCGCATCATAAACAAAGAATGGAGTGGCATCGTTTTGATTCTCATCGCCTTCTTCCTGAAGAGCGCCGCGGAGAGCGGCTACCACAATGCGCTCCAGCGCGAGATGCTCGCCGACGTGAAGGTGCGCGACCTCATGACGGGGAACCCGGTCGTCATTCCGGAGCATCTGCCCATCAATCTGGCGGTCGATGATTTCTTCATGGCCGGCCACCACATCGCCTATCCGGTCTGCTCGCCCGAGGGGGAGTTCCGCGGGCTGCTGCGGCTGGATTTCTTGAAAGAAGTACCGCGGGAGAAATGGCCTTACGTCACGGCTGGCGACGTGGTCGCAGAACGCAGTGCGGAGGATCTGTGCATCGGCGTCGAACAATCCGCCAGCCGTGCGATGAAGATGCTACTCGCGCCGGAACTCAACCGCCTCGCCGTCGTCGAGGACGGCAAGTTGGTCGGCATTGTGACGCGGCATGATCTGTTGCAGTTCATCAAGATCCACGCAGAGTTGGAAACGTAGGCGGAGGATTTGGGATCTATTGGCGAAGTCGTTTCGCGGCCCAAGCATTTCGTCGCAGTTGGCGACCGGCACGAAATGGGGAATACGGGTGTCCGGACGCACGAAGCCACTCACCCGATGGGAGAAGGTGAGAATCCTCGTTCGTGTCTCCTGATCCGTGCTATCCGTGGTTCCCATTCCCGGATCTAGGTTTACCTGACCGCGTCACACGTTTCTCAGGCGAAAAGGTCGCCTTGGGCCAACTGCTTCGGTGCCTCTGCCGGGGCTTTCGCGGTCGGACCTTGCACGGTGGAAACTACCGTCCCCAAGCCCGAGCCCGCCGCATCCGCGCGGATCTCGGCCATGAGCGACTTGAATTCGCACCACTCCAATTGTGGAATCAAATCGGCGTAGCGCGACTGGATTGCCATCGCATCGAGGGGCTGTGGGAGGGGGAGATCGAGGTCGAGACGGACCATCTCGCGGTTCTGTTCGATCTGCGCCCGCGCAGCCTTGAGCTTTTCGCGGATGCGCTCGTTCTTTACCGCTTCGAGATCCGCGAGCAAGGCATCCAGCGAGCCGTGGGTGTTGAGAAGCGTGGCGGCGCCTTTTGCACCGAGGCCGTCCACGCCGGGAATATTGTCCACGCTGTCGCCGATGAGGGCGAGCACCTCACCAATCTGCGGAGGCGTCACGTTCCATTTCTTCCGCACGGCCTCCACCCCGAGCAAGGCAAAGGTGTCGGACGGCGCGGCCAGATCGGTCTTGTTCGTCGAGTAAACCTTCACCCGGTCACCGACGAGTTGGAAGAGGTCCTTGTCGTTCGTCGCCAGCACGACTTCATCGCCACGATCACGCGCCGCAACGGCATAGGAAGCCATCAGATCGTCGGCTTCGGTATCGGGCAGGGCGAGGCTGGCGAAGCCGAGCATGGGCACGATTTTTTGGATGAACGTGAGCTGCGGCCGCATCAGGTCGGGCATCTCCGCGCGCTGCTGTTTGTAGGCCGGCTGGAGTTCCACGCGCCGTTTCGGCATGCCTTCGTCCCAGATCACCGCACCGGCGTCGGGCGCGAGATCCTTGACCATACGCCGCACGGTCTTGATGAAACCGTAGATGGCGTTGGTGGGATCCCCTTTCGAGTTGGCCAGTTCGCGGATGGCGAAGAAGGAGCGGTAAACGTAGTAGTGACCGTCGATGAGGAGGAGCTTCACGGGAGTGGGTAGTGGATAGCGTCGAGGCTATCAACTGTCCACTTCCTCGAAGCCCAGCTCCATCTGCCGCAGCGGCACCCGGCGCATCCGAGCGCGATCCCGCACCTGCTGGCGATGCAGCCAGAGAAACCATGCGACGACGCAACTGAACTCGATGACGAGGGCGACCATGGGAACGGCCCGGGTCAGTTCCGGAATTTCCGGATGAGCGCCACCATCACCCCCTGCACCTGCAAATCGGTCGCCGGGATGAGATCGGGATACCGCGGATTCTCCGCGCGCAGAAAATATCGGCCGCGCTGGAGCACCAGGCGCTTAAGGGTAGTCTCCCCGTCGATCAAGGCCGCGACGATGGCGCCCGCCTTGGCTTCCCGGTTTTCCAGGATGACGAGATCGCCCTCATTGATTTCGGCTCCCGTCATGGAATCACCGCGCACCTTCAGCGCAAAGACGCGCCGTCCCTTCTTCACACCCAGCGTCTCGGTATCGATGGACAAAGTGCCCTCGTCTTCCTGCGCCGTGGTTTCCGCGAAACCCGCGGCGATGGAGCCGTAGATCGGGACGTCGATGATCGACTCGCGCTGCAAGTGGGAAGTGATCGCGACGGCCCGCGCCTTGCCGGGCTGGCGCTGAATTGCGCCTTTCTTTTCCAGCGCCCTCAGGTGATTGACCGCCGCCGTCTGACTCGCAAAACCAAAGTGGTCCTGGATCTCGCGCGTGGAAGGCATGACCCCACCGCGGTCCACCGCGTGGTCGATGAAGTCGAGGATCTGCTGCTGGCGCGTCGTCAGGTTCATGTTCGCACGAACACTAACGAGGCCAGCGGAGAGCACAAGCATGATTTTTGGACCGCGAAAGGGGCGGCGTCAAAATTCCGCGAAGGCCGGCACTTGCCACTCGCGCCACCTTGGGGCAAATAACGCGCCGCATGAACATTCTCATCCTTGCCGCCGGCTACGCGACTCGCCTCTATCCGCTCACGCAGAGCAAAGCCAAGCCACTCCTCGATGTGGCCGGCAAGCCGATGATGGAATGGGTGATCGACAACCTCGCGCCAATCCATGGCATCGAGAAGGTCTATGTCGTGACGAACAACAAGTTCGCCGCCGATTTTCAAGCATGGGCGGATCACTACAACCAGACGCACGCCAGGCTCGCTTTTGAGATCATCAATGACGGCTCGACGAGCGACGCCGACAAGCTCGGCGCCATCGGTGACATCAACCTCGTCGTCAATCGATGCAATCTCGCGAGCAGCGGGCTGATCGTCGTTGCCGGCGACAATCTTTTCAGCCAAAGCCTCGAGGCGTTTGGCACCTTTTGCGGCAAGCAGGATGAGCCCGTGCTCGGCATCTACGATGTGGGCTGCCTGACGGAAGCGAAAAAATATGGCGTCGTGGCGCTGAGCGGGACAGGCGAAATTAGCAGCTTCGAGGAAAAGCCCGCCGAGCCGAAAAGCACGCTCATCGGAATCGCCCTTTACTACTACCCGGCCCGGACGGTCGCCCAATTCTCCGACTATCTGGCTGCGGGCAACAACCCCGACCAGCCGGGCCGATTCGTGCAATGGCTTTACGAGCACACCCCCGTGCAGACTTGGGAAGTGCCTGGCACCTGGTTCGATGTGGGGAGCAAGGAAACACTCGACGAGGCCAACAAGATCTTTGCGCAGTTTGTTATGTAGGGATCGCGGGGGGGCGACGAGGCTGAGCGGCCGGTCGGGGCTCCGCACCCGGGGACTGTTCCGCGAATAAATTCGCGGCTACGTACGAGGCGCCCGGGAGGCCTGGCGTCATCATAGACATCAGTTTTTTGCAGCTTCCACGGTGGCAGTCCGAGTAGCGTCGCGGGGTGCCTGCCCCGCAACCATCCACTCCTGTCCGGCTGCTGACTGTCATCCTCGTGCTCTCCGGCTGGGCCGTTGCCATGGGCCTTGGTCTGCGCTTGCGCGAAGTGTCGCGACCCGCCGAACACACCGAACCCGCTCCGAGCGCCACGGTTCCAGTAGTGGTCGAAAACAAATATGCGGTCGCTTTCCGCGAATTCTCCACCCGCCCGGAATTCGAGGGGGCGGCGCTCGGGTTTGCCCTGCTGGATGAAAACGGCGGGATCGTCTTCGCTTCCCCTCTCGCCGAAACCGCGCTCTGCCCCGCGTCTTCGCTCAAGACTGTCACCACCGGCGCCGCGCTGACGATCCTCGGGCCGGAGTTCCACTTCGAAACCGTCATCGCAACATCGGCGCCCGTGGCGGCAGACGGCATACTGCAAGGCGACCTCAGCCTGGTCGGGGGCGGCGACCCGACGTTGTCCACGGATGACCTCACGGCACTCGCGGACGCGGTCATCGCCAGTGGGCTCAAGAAAGTGGCCGGACGGCTGCTGGTGGATACGTCGATCTTGCCCGAAAACCCGGTGAATGACCATTGGGTCTGGGGCGATCTGGGCAACGCTTACGGCGCGGGCGCCTTCGGCGTGAACCTCGACCACAACCGGCTCACCCTCCAGTTCGGCCCCGCCGCGGAGCCCGGCGCCCCGGCGCCCTTGCTCGAACACTCCGCAGTCTCTCGTGACACGCAGTGGATCAACAACGTCACGACCGGTCCCGCCGGCAGCGGAGATCAGGTCGTTGCTTATTCCGCACCGTACGGCCGGACGATCACCCTGCGCGGCACCGTGCCCGCGGGCGAAAAAGGGTTCACCGTCAACGGCGCGAACCCGGATCCCCCGGCGCTCGCCGCGGAACTGCTCCGCGCGCGCCTCGAGGCCGGCGGCGTGATATTCAACGACCCACCACGCCCATCCACGCCGCCCGCTACCAACCGGACAATCCTCGCGCGCCATGCCTCCGCCCCCCTGCCCGAGATCATCGATCACCTCCATCGCGTCAGCGACAACCTGGAGGCGCAATGCCTTTTCCTCACCATTGGGCGCCAACAAAATGCCGATCCCGCGTCCGCCATCCGCGAGCACTACGAAAAGGCAGGCGTCAAGTTCGTCGGGCTACGCCAGCTCGACGGCAGCGGGCTCGCCCGGGCCGATGTCATTCGGCCGATGGACCTCGCGCGGGTGAATTTCACTACCCGTCACGGCCCTCTCGGCCAGCGCTTTTATGACAGCCTCAGCGCCTACCTCGATGGGCAAGTGCGCGCCAAGATCGGCTCGATGTCGGGCGTCAAGACGCAGGTCGGCTTCCTGCGCACGGCGCGAGGCCGCGAGCTGACCTTCGCCGTGATGGCCAACGGCCTGGCCGCCGGTCGCGACTTCTGGACCCCGCTGGAAAAATTGCTCGAGGATGTCCGCACTTCGGAGCCCTGACTCGGGAAGCATTGCCGGCGCGACACGGAAATCGCACCCACTGCGGCACGTTCACCCGTCCCACTCGGGTAGTCGCTGCGATGCATGGGTGTTATGAAACCCATTACCGTCGTTTCCCTGACTGTTTTCACCCTGGCATTTGCAGCCTGCGACTCCAAACAAGAGCAGGCCCGTAAAGCCGAACTCGAGGCCAAAGCCGAAAAATTGGAAGAGGCCGCAAAAGCGACCAAGAAAGGCGCGGAGGCCGATGCAGAAGTCGCGAAGAAGCAGGGCGCGGCCCAAGCGGAAGCGCTCAAGAACGAAGCGGATCGCGTCCGGGACAAGAAATAGACCGGACTCCAGTGCGCGGCTTTCCAAGCTTTGGAGAATGCAAAGGCGTGCTTCCCGACAAACGCTGCGGATTTTCGAAGGCGAAAACCTGGTGTTTGCCGATTGACACCACTATTAGTTGTGTTAAACGCACTCCGTGCCCCCCGGTTCTCCACAAGATGCATTGCAGCAAATGCGGTAGTCTCGAAGACAAAGTCATCGACTCTCGGCTGTCGAAAGACGGTCGATCGATTCGTCGACGCCGCGAATGTGTCCAGTGTGCCCATCGCTTCACGACTTACGAAGAAATCGAGCGCGCCGACCTTCGAGTCTCCAAGCGGGACGGGCGCAGTGAGTTGCTGAGCAAATCGAAGCTCCTCGGCGGCATGATCAAGGCCTGCGAAAAACGGCCGGTCAGCGTCGAGGTGCTGGAGAAGGCGACGGAGGAGATTTTGCAGGAACTCGAATCGGAGTTTCAGCGCGAAATTCCCTCGAACGTCATCGGTGCCAAGGTGATGGACAAGCTGCACCAACTCGATGAGGTGGCCTACGTCCGCTACGCCTCGGTCTACCGGCACTTTCAAGACATCGGCGAATTCCTGGAGGAGATCCAATCCCTGGAACGCCGGCCCAAGCGCAGCGTGCAGCAACCCGAGCTTTTCAAATAAACCCCAAATCCTCACCCCGATGATTTCACTCAAGGACAATCTGCCGGTCATCCAACTCGCCAGCGGCCAGGTGATCGCGTTCGAGCGGGAATGGCTGGTGCGTTCGCTCGCGCAGGCGGCGGCCCGCGCGGGCTACGCCAAATGGTGGCTGGCCTGCCATGTGGCGGAGAGCGTGACCACCTACCTGCACGACCAGGATGAGGTCAACGTGCTGCCCGTGGAGCAGCTCTCGCGAGCCGTGCAGTCGGTCTTGCAGGTCATCGGTTACGCGGAGGTGGCGCAGCATTTCGTGCCAGCCGCGCCGCGCGTGCAGGTCTCTTTGGTCGAACTCGCGCGGGAAGCCGGCACGGGTTACGAACTGGCATTTTTCGACATGCTCGGCCGGCGCATCCAGGAGCTGTGCCGCGAGAAAAATTCGTGCTTTGAACTGCTCGGCCTCGAGCCTTGTGTCAAGATGCTGCGCGCGCGCAAATCGTGGAGCCGCGATTGCGACGCGCTCCGCACGGAGATCGTATCGTTCGCCCGCGAACAGACCGGCACCGCCGCCGCCGACCACGAAGTCACCTTCTCCCTGGCATGACGATCTTCGAAAAAATCGCCGCACGGGAAATCGACGCCCGCATCGTCCACGAAACCGAGGATTTCATCGCGTTTCACGATGCGAATCCGCAGGCCCCGGTGCATGTCCTGATCGTCCCCAAGCGCGTCATTCCTCGCATGGCGGCGGCGACGGACGGAGACGCGGAATTGCTGGGCCGCATGATCGTCACCTCCGGGGAAATCGCCCGCAAGCTCGGCGTGGCGGAAAGCGGCTACCGCCTGGTGATCAATAACGGTCGTGACGCCGGGGAATCAGTACCTCATCTTCACATGCATCTGCTCGGCGGGAGAAATCTCGCCTGGCCCCCCGGTTAACCCCTAGTTCCGTCCGCCATGACAAACTTTCTTCCGTATCTTCCGATCGTCACCGTCATCATCGTCTATGCCGTCCGCATCGCGGAAGTGAAAGCGAAGCGCGACACCGTCGCGGGCAAGGTGCAGGAAAACCTCACCTTCAATCTTTTCCTGATGATTGGGACCATCATGACCTTCGGATCCGTGGCGGAATACATCTTCCTGCGGTGGGGCCAATTCTCGTGGGCGGCGCTCATCGGCGGCATTCTCTGCGCCATCGTCTCCTTCAAGCTGCGCTGGGCGGCCATCGCCGCGCTGGGCAAATTCTGGAGCCTGCACGTGGAGATGCGGGACAACCATGAGTTCGTGCAAAGCGGGCCGTTCCGCTTCCTCCGGCACCCGACCTACTTTTCGATGATTCTCGAGCTCGCGTCCTTTGGGCTGATTTGCAGCGCCTGGTACTTGCTGCTCATCGTTCCTTTCGCGTTTATCCCCGTCCTGATCATGCGCCTGCGGCTGGAGGAACCGGCTCTCGTGGCGAAATTTGGCGACGCATATCGGGACTATCAGCGCCGAGTCCCGATGGTGATTCCGTACAAATGGCCATCCGCGAAATAGGCGATCCGCACCGCCGGCGCATCGTCGTCACCGGGATGGGCGTGATCAGCGCGCCCGCGCAAAAGCTCGACCAGTTCTGGAGTTGCATTCGCCACGGCATCAGCGGGGGCACCAAAATGACGCGTTTTCCCGCCGGGGGCGCGCCGACGACGATCGCGGCGCAGATCAATGAATTTGAAGCCTCGAACTTCATGGACGCGAAGATGGCGCGGCGGCTCGACTATTCGCACCGCTACGGCGTGGCGGCGGCGCGGCTCGCCCAGCAGGATGCGGGGATCGACTTCGAGAAAGTGGACGCGGACCGCGTCGGCATTGTCGAGGCAACTTCCGCGAGCAGTAATGAGACTGCCTCCAAAGCCGATGAAGGCTACGCCAAGCGCGGTTACAAGGGCGTCGGCCCGTTTGCGCTGATCAATGGCTACAGCGGCGCGGGCTCCGGCGAGATCGCCAAGGAACTCAACATCCGCGGACACGCGATCACGCTCAGTTCGAGCAGTGCCTCGGGAAACGACGCCCTGGGCTATGCGGTGAGCATGATTCGCAACGAAGACGTGGACGTGATGGTCGCCGGCGGAGCCGAGGCGCCCATCGTCCCGCACATCTGGGGCGCGCTGTGCCTCGCCCAGGTCCTGAGCCGGCGCAATGACACTCCGCAGGCGGCCATGCGGCCCTTCGACAAGACTCGCGACGGCATCCTCCTCGGCGAAGGCTCGGCCTACCTGGTGCTGGAGGAGTTGTCGTATGCCCTGAGCCGGGGCGCCCGCATCTATGCGGAACTCCTCGGTCACGGAAGAAGCTGCGAGGCCTACCATCCCGTGGCTCCCCACCCGGATGGGCCCGGTTATTTCCGCGCCATCCAGAAGGCGATGAGACAGGCGCAGATCGATCCCGAGGAGGTGGATTACATCAATGCGCACGGCACGGCGACGGACGCCAACGACATCGTGGAGACCAAAGCCATCAAGCGTTTCTTCGGTCCGCACGCCCATCGTCTGGCCGTGAGTTCTACCAAACCCATCACCGGGCACCTGCTGGGCGCGGCGGGTGCTTTGGAGACCGTGGTGTGCGCCCTTGCCCTCTATCATCAGGAGATTCCACTGACCCTCAATCACGAGGAGCCAGGACCGGAATGCGACCTCGACTATGTGCGCGGGCGCTCCCGCCCCTACCCCATCCGCGTTGCCCTGAACCTCAGCAGCGGATTCGGCGGCAAGAACTCGTGCCTCGTCCTGCGGCGCTACCCTTCCTGAGATGCGTTTCGGCGAACTGATCCCCCTCGTCGGAGCGCTGCTGAACTTTTCGCTCGCCCTCTTCGTTCTCTTCCAGAATCCGCGCGCCGCCGTCTCGCGGGTCTATTTTGTCCTGGGTGTGAGCTTCGCCATCTGGAACTACGGAACGTTCTGGATGTTCCGGGTGACGACCGATCCGGCGAACTATGAGCTGGCGCTGTTCTGGGCGCGATTTCTTCAGTTCGGCGTCATCTTTCTCCCCCTCACCCTTTGCCATGTCTCGTTCCTCATCGCGCAGATCCGCATTCCGAGGTGGATCCCGTGGGTTCTCTATTCGCTGCACTTCCTTCTCTTCCTGAGCAATTTCACGGGTTTCTTTTTGGCCGGGGTCAAGAACGTGGGCTACGCATGGTACTCGGTCGCAGGCACGGGATTCTGGATCCTCAGCGGCGTCTTTTCCCTCATGTGGGTGTCAGTCGCGGTCCTGATCTGGCATCGGCGCAATCAGCCGCCGCTCGGGAAACGGCGCCTGACCCCCCTCATCGTCGCGCAGACGGCTTTCGCGATTTTCGGCTGCAACGACGTCCTGCCGATCCTCGGGATCTACTATTATCCGGGCACCACGTACCAAGTCTATCCGTTTGGCAGCATGGCGGTGATCTTCTACGGGATGATCGTGGGCTACAGCGTCCTCCAGTACCAACTGCTGGACGTGCACGTGACGCTCAACCGGAGTACGGCCAAGGCGGTGCGTGTCCTTTTCATTTTCCTGTGCGGCCTGTGCGCGCTGCTCATCTTCTGGCTCGCGAACAAGGATGCCTTCACCTTCTATTCCTTCTTCGCCGGCCTCACCACCCTGATGATCGGCGCGATGTGCGCGGCGGTGCTCTTCCCGCGCCTGTTCGGTGACAGCAGCGAAGTCGTCGAGCGGCGGATCCTGGGCGATACGTTCGAATATCAGGATCAGGTGCGGAAATTCATCGAGGATATGACGTGGTACAGCGACATGAATCTGCTGCTCAACGATCTGCATGATCTGTTCACACGCGTCTTCCAGCTCGAGAGCTACTACATCATCCTGCGCGATGAAACGAACCTGTCCTACGAGGTGACGCGCTCCCACCCCGCGCAACCCGTGCGGCAATGCCCGGAACTCAAGCCGAATTGGGGGATTTTTCGATACTTCGACTGGCACAAGGGAGAATACCTGCCGCTGGCCACGGACGATCCCTACACCCGCAACTCACCTGCTGCCCGTCAGGCCCGCGAGCAGCTCGCCTCGTTCAACGCCCGCTTTTGCTTCCCGCTGGCCACGGAGGGCGAGATCTTCGGCTTGCTCCTCGTGGGCCGAAAAACCAACGAACAATTCACCGCCAACGACATCAGTCTCCTCATCGCACTTGTGAAGAGCATGAGCCTGATTGTGAACCAAATTCGCCTCAAGACGCAGATCCTCCAGGCGCAGGAACTCGACCTACTGGGCAAGATGTCGCGAGGCATGGCCCACGATTTGAACAATCTCCTCACCCCCGTATGGACGTTGCTCCAACTCTCCAGCGAGACGGGCGTGAACGAACCCTTCGACGACGAGCTTCTGCCCGTGGCCCTGCGCAACGTCAAGACGATGCGCGCCTACATCAAGGAGGCGCTCTTCTTCTCGCAAAATCTCCGGCCGGATTTTCAACTCGGGCGTCTTGATCTCGTCGTCCGCCAGGCGGCGGAAGTCTCCCGCACCAGCCGGCAGAAGGAAGTGGAAATCATCCCCGAGACTTCCGGGGAAGTTCTGGTCGAGATGGATGAGGTGCTCGTCCAGCGGCTCATCGCCAATCTCATTTCCAACGCGATCGACGCGTCGCCCGCCGGGGCGCAAATCCGGGTGCAGCTCGAGCGGCTGATGAAAGCGGAAGGCGGTCGGGAATGGCTGCGCGTGCGCGTGATCGATCAAGGCGAAGGCATTCCCAAGGAAAACCTCGGTCGAATCCTCACACCCTATTTCACCACCAAGAACCATGGCGATGAAACGCGCGGATTCGGCCTTGGGCTTGCGATTTGCCGCAAGATCGTTCATCTCCACGGCGGCCAGCTCAACATCTCCAGTCAGCCAAAAAAAGGCACCATCGTCCAATTCGACTTGCCCAGCCGGCAGATCAAACCCGTCAGCCCCGCGATCGTGGAAACCGTTTAAATGCGCACACTGCTCGTCATCACCAAGCAGGCCTCCCTGGCGAACGCCGTGCAAACGGTGCTCGATCCGATCAAATTCCAATTGATCACCAAGGAAGCGGTGGGTGAAGCGGAGTTCCTGCTCTCCCGCGGCGCGATCGACGCGACCATCCTCGACGTGGAACTGACGGACACGCGAGCGATCCGCGTCATCGAAGAGTTGAAGAGCTTCGCGCCCGGCGGGCCGATCCTGATCTATGCAGGGGAAAAGCAGTGGGAGTGGGAAGAGGATGCTTATCTGCTCGGTGTCGAGCATGTGCTGGCCAAGCCCGTGCGCGCCAAGTTGCTCAACACGTTGCTCGACCGTCTCTTTCCGCAGCACGAACCGACCAAGGCGCTCGTTCCCCAGGTCAGCAACCATATCGAGACGGCGGTGCTGCGGCCTTACGTCGACCAGGTGCGCGCCCTCGAGGCTTTGCGCCGTTTTTCCGGGATCCTCACCCATAGCCTGGACGCCACGGCCTTGCTGAAACAGTTCCTCATGCTCCTGCGCGAGATCATCGGCGTCAATCGCGCGATCATCTTTCTCCGCAAGCCGGCCGGATTGCTAAGCGACAGTCCCCTGGCCGCGGACGATCGCTGGCTACGGCCGACGTGCGCCATCGGACACGACCAAAGCGTGCTCCAGCACTTTGCGCTTTCGCTCGGCGCGGGCATCGGGGGGCATCTGCACCGGCAAGGCCGCATTCTGCGGGCGACCAGCCACGAGGCCGCCCATTCCCGGGAGATTGCCAAGGAATTTCAACTCCTCG
>JBBRPL010000091.1:0-33257 GCA_038228205.1 Chthoniobacterales bacterium | reverse complement strand
GGAGCGAGAGGACTCGCGACAGCGAGCCCCCGCATGCGGGGGTGGTCGCGGAGGCGACCATCAATCTGCGAGCGAACACCCGGGGTTTCCCTACCAAAACAGCGCACTCCCTCCGTCCCGGCCTCTTGGCCGCATCCTTCCCCCGTCCGCCGGCGGAGATGCGGCTTCGCCGGGACGGATGGAGCATTCGCTGTTGGGTGGATACCCCGGGTGTTCGCTCGCAAGGCTCGCTCGACCCGGGGCTAATGGCTTTGACCCCTCCGGGGTCTTTTTTGGCGATGCGGTTGGTACTGTGCTGCTGGGACGCTGGGATGCTGGGATGCTGGGATGCTGGGATGCTGGGATGCTGGGACGCTGGGACGCTGAAGCGGACGCGCCGGACCGGCTCGAATTATTTCAGACAAACGTTTTCAGTTGAAAGCAGTCTTCACGGAATCCGACTGGGGCGGAATGAACAACGTCTGGCAGGGGCGAGCTGAATCCGAAGCTCGTTGGTTCTCCCTTTCCCTCTATCAGACAAATATTGAGCCCGCTACCCGATCTCCCCAATCACCCCGTCGCTCGATCCGAACCTATCCGTCTCCACCCCCATTTGCCGCAGCATGCGGACATAGAGATTTGAGAGCGGTTTATTTTCCTTTCCGTCGAAGGCGATGTGGCCCTGGTGTTTGTAGCCGCCGCCGGCGAGGAGCACGGGGAGATTCGTGGAGGAATGCGCGGAGGCGTCGCCCAGATTGCTGGTGAAGAGGACCTGCGTCTTGTCCAGGAGCGTGCCGCCTTCCTCCCGGCTCGCGGCCAGCTTGTCGAGGAACTCGGCGAAGGTCGCGAAGTCCTTGTCCTCGTAGCGCGAGAGCTGCTCGATTTTCGCCGGGTCCTTGCCGTGGTGCGACGCATCGTGGTGCGCGATGGAGATGTCGGGCATGTTGGCGTTGCCGTGCTCGTTGAGGGCCAGAACGATGACGCGCGTGGAGTCCGTCTGGAGCGCGAGGTGCACGAGGGTCAGCCATTTTTGCTGCGCGGTCACCCAGTTGCCATCGCGCTCCGCCAGGGTCTCGGGCTTGATGTCCACTTTCGGTTTCGGCTTTTGAGCCCAGGCTTCGTCCTGCGCCAGGTAGCCCTCGGCTTCGCGGATGGACGTGGCCATGACCTCGATGCGATCGCGGTCCGCCGCGCCGAGGGTCCCGCCGAGAGCTTTCATTTGCGCGCGCACGTCGTCGAGAATGCTCCGGCCATCCTGCAGGCGCTTCATCTCACGGCGGATCTCGTCGGGCGTGCCATCGAGGAACATCCGGCGGAAGAGCGCCGCCATGTCGCGCTCATGCGGCGTGGGGACGCCGGCCTCATTCCACGAGAGCGACTGGCTCCACACGTCGTGCAGGACGAGATGCGGGAAGCGGGTGAGACTGCCGACGCGTTTCGCCACGACCTGATCGAGCGAGATGCTGTTGTGCAGGTCCTTTTCATTGAAGGTCGGCACGCCGGTAAAGATGGCGGGCTCGGTGCCGTGCGAGTTCGGATAGCCCACGTGGCCCATGCCGGAAAAGACGGTGAAGCGCCCACGGAGCGGCTCGAGCTTTTCCAGGAAGCGCGTGGTCTCGTAGCCCAGGCCCGTGGCCGCCGGCACATAAAAGGGGTGATAGGTTCCCAGCGGGCGATGGATGAGCACGAGGCGCTGCGGATCGAGGGCCGCCCGCGCCCGGGCGGCCGTGGCCCCGAAGCCGGAGGGGATCATGGCATCGAGCAGCGGCAGCGCGAGGCTCACGGCGCCGCCGCGCAGGAAGGTGCGGCGCGAGAGGAGGGAGGAATTCAGGAGGTGCATGGGGCGGAAATACGGCGGCTATTTATTGAGGAAGACGGGGCTCTGGATGATGGCGTGGATGAGGACGCGGAATCCGTATTGCCGGGCTTTCACGTCGCGCACGATCTGCTCCACGACCGCGCGATCGGCAAATTGAATGGTCGCGCCCGTGGAGTAAATGATGAGTTTTTCGGCAAGGTTGCGCGTGAGCTGGTCGGGGTCTCGCAGCACGAGCTTCTTATATTCGTCGATGTCGGTGAATGGCTTTCCGTCATCGGTCTCGCCCTGCGCATCCACGGCCTTGGCGAGCCACACGGGCTTGCCGGGATAGTTTACGAGATCCGCGCGCCGGCCGCCGGTGGGCGGCGGGGTTTTTACCCGGTAGAACTCGCGCCAGCCCCCGAGCACGTCGAAGTTCTCCAGGGCAAACCCGGGCGGATCGATGTGCATGTGGCAGGCGGCGCACACGGCCTCCGACTTGTGTTTGTCGAGCTGCTCCCGGATCGTGGTGGCGCCGCGGATGTCGGGCTCGGCGGCCTTCACGTCGGGCGGCGGCGGGGGCGGCGTCTTGCCGATGATGCGGTCCAGCAGCCACACGCCGCGTTTCACGGGCGAGGTGTAGGTGGCGTTCGTGCTCATCTTCAGCACGCTGGCGTGCGTGATGACCCCGCCGCGATGTGATCCCGGCGGCAGCGTGACCCGCCGCAGCTCGATGCCATCGACTCCGCCGATGCCGTAGTGCTGGGCGAGCCGCTCATTGAGAAAGGTCCAGTCGGATGTTAGGAATGAGGTCGTGGGGAGATCGTGCGTGAGCACTTCCTCGAAGAAGCGCCTCGTCTCCAGCGGCATCGACCACGCGAGCAGGTCGTCGTACTCGGTATAAATGGGATCGGGTTTCATCTCGAGGATCTTGCCGACACCCAGCCACTGGTCGGTGAAGTCCCGCGTAAAGCGTTGCGCCCTGGGGTCGGCCAGCATCCGCTCCGTCTGCGCGCGGAGCACCGAGGGTTCGGTGAGCTTGCCCTGCGCCGCCGCGGCCAGGAGCGGCTCGTCGGGCAGCGTTTTCCACAGGAAGCGCGCGAGCCGCGCGGCGAGATCGTAGGCATCGAGCCGGCCGGGCTTTTCCAGGTAGTAGAGGAAGTGCGGCGAGCAGAGAATGGCCCGATAGCCCGCGCGCATGGCGTCGGGAAACTTTTCGCCGGCGTCGAGTTGCTGATGGACGAGCGCCACGTAGTGCGCGGCCAGTTCTTCATCCACGGGCCGCCGGAAGGCGCGCGGCAGGAAATCACGGATGAGCCGGTTGGCGTCGGCCTTGGGCTCGCGCGGTACGGGCACGAGGGGCCAATTCGCAAATTGCCCGTCGGTGGGCGGCAGATCCCGCCATTTGGTATTGTCGGGCTTGCCCGCCGCCAGGTCGTCGACGACCCGCGTGGGAAGCTGCGGCAGGTCGCCAAAGAGCCGCTGGTAACCGGTCTCGACTCCCAGCGGGCCTTCCAGCTCCGCCCAGTCGAAGGCCAGGCCGGGCCCGGCGAAATCATTGCCGACCGGCGCCCCGTTGCGCGCCTTTTTCATCTCGACGAAAAACGGCAGGCCGGAACCCTCGAAGTAGAGGAACTGGCCAGGGCTATCCAGAAATGCCTCGGCCTCGATGATCCGCGTCTGACCCGCGGGCAGATCCACGATGTCCACGAGGTGCTGGAGCTTTTCCACGGCGAATCGGTCCACGCGTTTGGCGATGGTGACCCGCATCGACTTACCTTCCATGCCGACCGTGTGCACGGAGGCGCGCACCCGGTAGCGGCCCGCCATTGGCGGCCGTGGCGCCTGCATGCTCATATCGCCGTAGACGAGGGCATGGAGCACGAGCGCGTCGCCGGCCACTCGCACATAGGGATCGATCCCGACCCGATGCACGGGCAACCGGCCCTCCAGGTAAGCTCGGCCCGTATGGCGGACCGTGATAGACTTGATCGGCCGCCCGGGCAACGCGGCGGCGAGCGCGGCGTCCGCAGCCGTCTGGTAACGCACGAGATGCGTGGCGGAAGTCTCCAGCCCCGTACTCACCGAGTCGAAGCCGGCGATCGAATTATCCTCGGGGAGCAATTGCGCCAGCGGAACGCTGATGCCCAGCAGATCGTGGAGCGTGTGCTCGTATTCCGTGCGGTTCATCCGGCGCAGCACCACCCGCCCTTCAGACTTCTGCCTGGCGGCGGAGGCGGTGACGAGTTCCTGGGAGAGCCACTGGGTGAGTTGCGCGCGCTCGGCCGGAGTCGGCTGCGGCTTTTTCGGAGGCGGCATCTCGCCGCCGGCCAACTTATCGTGGACCCGCACCCAGCGCGGGTCGCGGAAATCCGCGGGCAGACGCTCCAGCGAGAGCTTGGCCTTGGCCGTCGTATCGTCGTGACAGTCCGCGCAGTACTTGTCCAGCAAGGCGCGCGGCGCCGCCGGGATGGCCGGGGCGGCGGAAGCAGCCGCAACGCTGAGAGCTATCAGCGCAGGGACGATCGTGAGAAGAGGGGTCTGCATCGCAGGAGGAATGACTCCCAGCGTAGCTGGATTCTTTGCCGTGTTCAGCGGGAAATAGTTTTGGGGGGTTCTTGGTTCTTGGTTCTTCGTTTCCACCCGCCATCCGCATCGAGCTCTCCGCTCCAGTCGGTCGGCTGCATCCTACTCGCGCTGCTCGGGCTCGGCTGTCTCGTGCCGGCGTTGATCTTTGCCGGATGCGCTCTATGAATCGATGTTTGTGAATATCATTCCCCTTTTCTCCCACTCGTACCCTCCAGTGCCACGCTCTGGTCATCGCTCGTGAACCGCATCATTTTCATTATGGGCCTCTTCTCGTTTCTCTTCGGTCCGCGCGCCGCGGCCCAGACTCCGACTCCCAAGCCGAATCCCGCCGAAGCCGGGCGTGCTCTGCGGCAGATGATGCTGACCACGCCACCCGCGCAGACGGGAGAAAAGCCCACCCAGGATTTTCCTCGGGTCTACGGCATCCTCATGGATTGGCCGATCGGCGAGAACACGGCCACCGTCTTTTCCAGTTCCACTGGCGCGGCGAGTCTCTACACCACCTCCACTTTCGGGGTCATCGGCGGCGAGGGCCACGAGACTGTGCGCGCCGCTGCCATCCGCTTCGTTCGTGCCGCCGACCGCCTCTTCGATTCTGCGGCGCCCACGACAGAATACCCGTATCCCGCCACCGGCCGAGTGCGGTTTTACCTCCTCACTTTCGAGGGCGTCCGCGTGCTCGACACTGATTTTGCCTCCATCGAAACCCGCACCAGCCAGTATGCCGAGTTTTTCGGCCTGGGCCAGGCCGTGCTCACGCAGTTGCGTCTCGTCACCGAAAAGCAGCCATGAATTCACCCCGCGCTCGGCAGGTGGTGCGGACTTTGGTCATCCTCCTCGTAGCGCCTTCCCCGGGCGAAGGTTCCGCGAATAAATTCGCGGCTCCGTAACGGCCGCCGCCTCGCCCTGTCTCCCCCATCCATGCACATCCGCGAAATCCGTGGTTCCATTTCCGGATTCAGAATAAATCGGCAAGATTTGGGCGCGCCCGGTCATTAGTGGTATAGCCCCTGCCCGCGGCTCCGCCGATCTCCTTCTCTCGCGTTCATGAAATCCCACCCCATCGCCCTCTTCCTCGCCGCCACGGCGCTGATCGCGCGCGCCGTCGATGCCCCGAAGTACGAGCCCGACTTTACTCCCCAGCCGCCCATCCCGGCGCTCTCGCCCGAGGAGGAACTCAAGACGATCCAACTGCCGCCGGGCTATTCCCTCGAGCTCGTCCTCTGCGAGCGCGACGGCATCCGTGAGCCGGTCAATGTCACCTTTGACGGCAATGGCCGGATGTATGTGGCCGAGATGCGCAGCTACATGCAGGACGCCGACGCCATCAACGAGCACGACCCCATCGGCGTGGTGTCGCGGCACGAGAGCACGAAGGGCGATGGCCATTACGACAAGCACACCATCTTTGCCGACAAGCTCCTGCTGCCCCGCATGGTCCTGCCGCTCGATGACCGCGTGCTCATCAACGAGACCGACACCAACGACGTCTTCGCCTATCGTGACACCGATGGCGACGGCATCGCGGACAAGAAAGAGCCGTGGTTTCCCGGCGGACCGCGCGGCGGCAATCTCGAGCATCAGCAGAGCGGCCTCATCTGGTGCCTCGATAACTGGATCTACCAGACAACGGCCAATTCGCGCCTGCGCTGGAATGGCGACCAGCCGGCCCTCCAGGAGAAATGCCCGAGCGGCGGCGGCCAATGGGGCCTCGCGCAGGATGACTACGGCAAGATCTGGTGGAGCAACGCGGGCGGCGAGAAAGGCCTCTGGCATTTCCAGACGCCCACCATCTACGGCTGCTACGACCTGCCCGGACAGTTCCCGCCGGACTTCATGGAAGTGTGGCCCCTCGTCGGCCTCGCCGATTTCCAAGGCGGCCCGAACCGCGTGCGCCCCGCCGACAAGACGCTCAATCATTTCACCGCTTCGTGCGGGCAGGAAGTGGTGCGCGGCGACCGGCTCCCGCCGGAGCTGCGCGGCGACGTGCTCATCTCCGAACCCGTGGGGCGTCTCATCCGGCGCGCCAAGGTGGCGATGCAGGACGGCATCACCACGATCACCAATCCGCACGGGCATTCCGAATTCATCCGCTCGACCGACCCGAATTTCCGCGTCGTGAACATGGCCAATGGCCCCGACGGCTGCCTCTACCTCGTGGACATGTATCGCGGCATCATCCAGGAGGGAAACTGGACGAAGCCGAACGCGTATCTGCGCCAGGTCATCGACCAGTACGGCATGGCCAGGGTGGTGAGTCACGGGCGCATCTGGCGTCTGCGCCACACGGACTTCCCGCCCGGCCCGCTGCCGAAAATGCTGGAGGAATCCACCGCGCAACTCGTCGCGCATCTCGATCATCCCAATGGCTGGTGGCGCGATACCGCGCAGAAAATCCTCGTGGTGAAAGGCGACAAATCCGTCGTGCCCGCCCTCGCCCAGCTCGCCCGCACGAGCAAGAATCCGCTCGGCCGCATCCACGCGCTCTGGACCCTCGAAGGCCTCGGCGCCGCGGACGCGGAACTCATCCGCGCCTTCCTCAAGGACACCGATCCGCACATCCGCGCGCAAGGCATCCGCGTCGCCGAAACGCTCATCGCCAAGGGCGACGCCGCGCTGCTCCCCGACGTGCAGGGCCTCGCCCACGATCCCGATCCCGGCGTCGCCATCCAGGTGCTGATGACGGGCAAGCTGCTCTCCGAGGCGAAGGTCTGGCCCGACTATTCGAAATTCGCGCAAAACGCCATGCTCACCTCCGCGTCGAAGGGCGTGAAGACATTCGGCATCGTCCTGCTCACCGGCGGGGAGCGCGTGGGCGGACAGGAGTTTGGCGGGGGCGAGATCGCCGTGCTTGAAAAAGGCCGCGACATCTTCCAGGAGGTCTGCTTCGCCTGCCACGGCTTCGACGGCCGCGGCATGCCACTGGACGGCCTGCGCCCCGGCACGACCATCGCGCCGCCGCTCGCCGGCTCCGCCACGGTGCGCGACCATCGCGATGCCATCGTGCGCGTGCTCCTCTGCGGCTTCGCCGGGCCGGTCGGCGGCAAGACCTTTGATGCGCAGATGGTGCCGATGAATACCAACGACGACGAATGGATCGCCTCCGTCGCGTCGTACGTGCGCAATGCCTTTGGCAATCACGGCGCGCTCGTGAAGCCCGCCGACGTCCAGCGCCTGCGCGCCGAGTCCGAGGCGCAAAAGCAACCGTGGACTGCCGAGACGCTGCACGCCGCCCTGCCGCATCCGCTGCCGCACACCGACTGGAAGATCACCGCCAGCGAAAACGCGGACGCGGCCGCGCTCGTCGCCGATGCCCGGCCCGATACGCGCTGGAAGACCGTCGGCGAACAGAAGTCCGGCCAGTGGCTCCAGGTGGAACTACCCGAGGAGACCGCCATCGGCGCCGTGCGGCTCGACCACTGGAAATCCCAGGGCGACAACCCGAAGTCCTGCCGCATCGAAGGCTCCGTGGACGGCAAGAAATGGACGCGCCTCGCCGAGGGCAACGGCCTGCCCGGCATGAGCGAGTTTTATTTCCCCGCCGCGAAGGCGCGCTATGTGAAGGTCACCCTTACTGGCGCACAGCGCGGCAAGCCATGGTCGGTCTTCGAACTCGATATCTTCGCCGCGAAATAAGTTTCAGCCGGAGGCTGCGCAACCTAGGTCTGGGCGGCAGCGGCGCACTCCAGAAAACGCGAGCGCCACGCAAAGCCCCGGCAGGCCCGCTACGATCCTACCGCACCTCGATTTTAATGGGAAAACCCGGGAATTTCTGGGTCAATGCCGCCCGCAGGTTGATGGCCGCCAGAGGCTCGTTCGGCGGCGCATGAATGGCGATGAACTGCGCATGACCGTCGAAATACCGAACGAAGCACTCCAAACGCGACGTGCGATCGCGGACGACGCTAAAATGGTCCGCCGTGTCGGGAAATGGGGTGCCAGCGTCGGAATTACCACTCCCCCACCAGCGACGGGGATGCCACTGGACGGAGAACGGCAAAGGCACCTCGTCCTTGCTCGCGGTCGACTCGTTTACGATCCCAAAGCCTGCGTGCCGGACGGCCTCGCGAAACTGTGGCACAAAAGCGCCCGTTTCGATGCTCGGATCACGCTGGCAGCTAAAGCCCAGCACCAAGGCAATGATCGCTGCGAGCAGGAATGGCAAAGAGGATCGTTTCATCGGTAAACAGCCCCACGCGAGCAAAAATGGATTCGAAACTCCCCGCGCGGCAGCGTTGTGATAACAACTCTATCGCGGTTGGACCCCATGCGCAACGGGAAGAGTGAATTATTTTATGGCTGTGACTATATTTATTGTTTTTATCATTCCGCCTTCCCATCCAGCTCTGACCGTTGAAATGCAACTCATTGGTAATCAGTCCGCTACGAGAAAGGCGGGAATGGGAATGGACCATCAGAATCGTCCGGCCCCGACAAAGACGGTGCGGAAAGCCGAAGAAGTCGTCCTGGAGGTTCAAATCGGTGTGGCTAAGACAAACCAGGCTGACTAAAACCTCGTTCATCGCCTATGAAATCACACGTAAACATCTGCACGCTCTTGTGCATGTCAGCCTGCGCCCTTCTTCAGGCCGAAGATAAAATCACCGCTTTTCGCACAGGCGACGAACTCATCGTAAAGCTCGACCGCTTCGACCTGCTCCGGCAGCAGCATTCGGAATTGAATGCGGTTCTGCAACTCACTCAGAATGGCAAGGACAAGGAACTCGTCATTGATCTGGCTGATCCCGCAGTGCAAGGCGCGCTGGTTATTGATCTGGCGAAGTTCGGCAAATGCGATGGCATCACCACCACCATCAAAGATGGAAAAGGACAGGTGATCGCAAGGCAGGTCGTCTCGCCGATTCCTGAAATCCCGTTGCAACCGATGAAGGCGACGACTCAGGCCTATATCGAGCCGGGCAGCGCCATGCGTCGCGAGCAGCAGGTAAGTCCGCCGAAGATTGCGCTGCCTGACTTAAAGCAGTTGCGGCAAATCAAGCTTACGACGCCGAACCGCACGCTCACAAAAAAAGAAATCACGTTCCCCATAGTGGCTGAGGTGGACTACCCAATAGTAGGTGGCGCGGTGGTGGGAAGGCAGACGGCGGCGCCAGACGACCCTGCCAAAGTCAGCCTCTATCTCACCTGCAAGAAGGCGATTTATGATGGCACCCGTCTTGAACGCTGGCAGAAGTTTCTCATTGAAGTGCCGGTGCAGGAATCATGGGGGGCAGGCCAGGGGGATGAAACCATCACACTCAGACCCGACCAGTTCGAGGTGCATATCACCAACGAAAGATCGCCACGAGGTGCGAACATCCTCAACAACAAGGAGGGCGATCTCGGCCAGTTGGGCGAAATGGATACCGATGACGAGGGCCGCATCTACTGGCGCATCGACGGTGGCGGCGGTGCTTACGTGGTTCGTTTCAATCCGCACACCAAGAAGTTCGAGCAGCCGCCTGCGCAGGTGGATTTCCAACACCTGGTTCCTCCAGGCGCAGGCATGTTGAACGATGGCATCTGCAAAGTCGCCTGCACGCGGGGCCGAGTTTATTTCACCATGTGCCTCGACACTCGCACCAGCGGCGATCCGAAAAACATGCTCAACCGGCGCATCGGCGGCGTGTTCTCCATCCCGCAGGACTGGAGTGATGCGGCTGCGTTCACGAAGGATGTCCGCTTGCATGTGGGAAGCTGGGAAACGGCGCAGCCCGCGCTCTATAAGACACCGCCCAAAGCCGATGTGGTGGAGCGAAAACTCGGCGGGGCCAGCATCACAGACACCGGTTTGTTCATCGTCACCGCTGAGGCGAAATACGAAGGCGGTCCCTGGCGGCTCGATCTGGACGAGAAAGGAAACACAAAGTTTTTTGGCACTGTCAAGGCCCTCACCGATTCCGTCGCATCGGACGGCACCGCGCTCCCTCCGTCCAAGATCGTCACGGTCAAGGGAATCCCCAAGGCCCAGGAAATCAGCGCAGGACCAGGAGGCGGCCGCAGTCTGGTGGACTTCAAATATGGCGAGGTCACGATGCCTCGTGGCTCGGTCCGCCTTCTGACGCAGGGTCTGGAGGGTGTCACGTTGATCAAAATCAGCAAACACGTCTCCACCTACACTGGCGCGCCGCAGGGAGCGCTCACCATCAAGTATGACCTCGTTGAAAAACTCCGCAGCCATCCCGATGCGCAAGGGCCGCTGGCGGATTCCCTGAGCAGCGGATCGAGCATGGGGCCAGCCTTCCTTCTCTCGCCCATCCCAAGAGAGACCAGCAAGGTCATGGCCGTCTGCGAGTATGCGGGCTATCCCTTGTCCGTCCTCGATTTCTCGCACATCGCGGATCGCAAGACCGTAGGGAAAAGGTCCCTGCCGCCAGCCGCTCCCGCCAGGACCGGACTCGGCCCATACAACTCCATCTGGGTGAAGCACGAGGATGAACAATGGCTCTACTTCAGCGGCTACACGGGCATATCCCGCATCCAGTATTCCAAAGGTGGAAAAGTTTTGCCGCAGATCGCCGCGGACGTAATCAGCCCGCGACTATCGCAAGCCGCCGTGGACGGACATGGCCGCACCTCGATGAAGAAGGTGGACGGCCTGCTCCACATCTTCGGCGGGCGTTTGCTCGACTCCGGCTTCGGCTTGGATGGGCGCGGCGGCGATGCCTACTCCACCGGCCTCGAGTTGTTTGATCCACAGCAGCTCAACGCCGAACGGACACGCAGCCAGACCTCCGCGCACCTGAGCCGTTGCTTTGCCCTCAAGACCCTGCAAAGCCGCATGGTCTGGAACGCGCAGGACGGTAGCAGGCATCAGGAAGTCTTTGCCGCCAGCGGTTCGGTGCGCCGACAGATGATCAACGAACTCAACGACCCGTCCATCGCGCCGACCAATCTCGACGCTAAAATCTTCCTTTATGACGTCTCGGAGAAAGACGGACTGCGTGACCTTTACGGGTTCTCCTTGCCGAAGGCAGATGACGACCGGGCGGTGAGTAGCCACATCGTGCTCTCCCCATGCCACCGCTTCCTCATCATCATGACCCAGGACGGCGTGCTCTATAGTTACAGCATTGCGCAAAGGCAGTTCATTGACGGAGCCATGCTGCAAGGTCCGTCCAGCGACGCCCGATTGATGGAATTCAAGCGACCCAGCCAGATCATCTTCACTTCGCCCGACGGACAAATCTTTTTCCTCACCGAACCGTTCGAGCAGGACGGCACCTCCATCAACTTCCACCGCGTGATCGTTGCGGACAACGGAAGACTCGGCATCGAACCCCACATTGGCATCACCTTCGACGCCAGTGAAGGCTGGCAGGACTTCAAAGGCATCGTCCGTTGCTTTCTGCCCGATCAGGAAAAGAACGACGGCTCCTACGACTTCATCCTCGGCTACTCCCAGAGCACCGTGCAGCCCTTCGTGCGGGTGATCACGGACTTCGTTTCTCCGACGATCAAGAATCCGCAATGAGCCTTGCCCAAACCATCCTCGCCCTCGTTTTCACCACCGCCCTTTGCACTGCGGAGCCGGTGACATTCAACTCCCGCACCACGCAGAACGGCAAGTGGTCTGAAGCGACAACGTGGGAAAAGGGGGTCCTGTGAGGTGCGCGAACCCCGTGGAAGTCTGCGAGAATTCTCGCAAATGTCTCTTCATCCGTGAAATCCGTGCCATCCGCGGTCGTTCCTATCTCCGTTAGGCTAAGGGCTGAGGGCCCCCGGAAGGGTTCGCTTTGAAGGGGGCGTGGCGGTAATACTTGGGGCGTGTGTCGAGCCGCAAATGGAGCCACGAGACTCCCAAGCCGGCCGTGCTCAGCCAGGTCGGACGGTTGGTCACCCGATCGTGCATCGCCTGCCCGGTCCGGTGCCAGAGCGTGTCAACCTGCGACTCCGGAGCGTGACGAAGAAACTGCGCGAGATGCGTATAGCATCCGGCTTCCGCGACCGGCGCGGGCACCACCAGGATGGCATCGCCTCCCAGGTTTGGGAACGTAAGGACTTCGTCACCGCCACGGGCGGCAAATTGCGATTGAAATGGAGACGGGTCCGGCTTCGACCGGGCCAAGGCGGACGATTCCACCAGCACGAACTCGAATGGGCGACCGAGCGTCTGACTCGTCACCGGCGGCGTTTCCCAAAAAAAAGCCTCGAAGGTGGACTGCTTGAGCGTCATTGCAAACCAAGTCCGAAACCCAGCGTTCTCGCGCCACAGATCGATCGCCTCACCATACGACAAGGCGCCCGACGCGTCGCTGACGGCAACCGCAGTGGTATGTCCATCGATCTGATTGAGCCGGGTCGTCCACATGAGACTGATTTATCGGTCGCTGGGAATTAGCGCATTGAGCGGGCCGGGGTGCGACCCCGAAGGCCGGAACGTCACTTCGGCGCAGTCAGGGGCGTTGCGTCCGCGATTGCCTGCAGCGCGGTGGCCTCCTCCTTCGGAAGATCCGCGAGGACTTTCTTATTCAGCTCCAGGCGATTGGGTAACCCGGCGCTCGGCGCCCCGTAGAGCACTCGATAAAAGACGCACGCCGCCAGGTAAGTGCCAGCCGGCGTCGGGTGTTTGTGGTCCGGAACATAGAGCTGAAATGCCGCCTTCGCATTCTCATGGGCCACGGCGTGCCAGGCGACGCCGACCGGCACCAGACACGCCTTTAATTCCGCGGCGAGCGTCGAATACGCATCGGCGATTGTCTGATAGTTGTTGAGCGAGTCTTCGAGCGGCCAGGTCATGTAGAGAGCGGTCCGGGCTCCCACCTGGCGAATCTCCGCATCGAAAAGACGGCCGTGGCGGAACATGGAATCTTTGTTGAGGTAGGCCTCCCTGCTCAGATCCTGAAGGACGACGTAGTCCCAATGCCCTTCCTTGATCTTGGCGAGCGCTTTCGCGTCGGCCCAATGCTTTTCCAGAGTTGCCCCGCCAACGAGATTCCTTCCCGCCGTCAATTCCCGTCCCGAAGACCCGGCCATCGCGGCGATCATCCCCGGCAGATCATTGGTGCTCGTGAGGCTATTGCCAATGAATAGCACCCGCAGCTTCGTGGGCGCCGGCTCTGCGGCATCCGCGCGAATGAGGAGCAGACTCGCGGTCAGCAGGACGAGGAGAAGAGATTTCATAGGGAGGACTTGTAACGATGTGGAGACGCGATGCAAAGCCGGGCGCCCATCTTCCATCGCCACTGCTCCGAACCTCACGGACTCGGCAGCGTCACGGACAATTCGGACCCCGGCAGACACGGCTCTATTCGAAATGTGCATTGATCGCGCGGAAGGCAAAGAGCGCAACCACGAGAACTAACATCGATCCGACGCAGCGGAAGGCGAATACCTGATCGGCTAAATCCCAGATCGCCGAGATGAGGGCTGCGGTGATGAAAAACACGCAGAACAGCGAGGTATAAAATGTCACGCGATCGACGAGCTTGGGGTCGACGAGGCCGCGGGGCGGGACCTGCGATGGCGCGTTGCTGCCCTGGATGTCCTTGAGCAGGGTGGGGATCGTCTTTTCCTGGGGAGCTGGGTTCATAGGGAGGGCGCGGAAGCGTTCGATTCTGAGTTCAGCAATACACAGCACACATGAAGGGCTTGATCTATTTCGCCTTTTCCGCTGCCTGCCACACCGAAGCGATCTCCTGCGGAGTGAGGATGCCGCAAAACGGGCTGCACCGGCGCAGTTCACGGCTTTGCGGCGTGTCGGAAACAAGGACTTCGATGATCTCCTCGGGCGGCCAAGTCATGAGGATCAGCTTCCATCGGCGCAACTGGATCTTCGTCTCCGCATTCGCCGTCCGCTTCCAGATCCGAAGATTGAAGAGCGGGATGCCGAGCAGATTGGAGTCGGCGCGCAATTTTTTGGCGATGAGCACGTGCAGTTCGCGGGAGAGGATGTCGATCCAGTCGGACTCGCGGTGATGGGCGAAATCGATGAGCTTCTGGGAAATCATGGCGTCAATCCCCGGTGGCATCCCCTGCCCCGTCCGCAATCTGCCTACGGTTCAATCGAAAAAGCGTTCGCACACCCAGCGGCCATGCGAGCGGTGGCGCGGCCTTGATTTCGATGTGAATTCGCATGCGGCGTCGAAGTCCTTTCGGAGAGCATGGCAAAAGACATCCCGAGGGGAAAGCCCGAATCGAATCACTCGGCGATGCACCATTCCGACATGATATGGGTTTGGACTTGCACGGGGCTTCCCTGGAATTCCTCGATCACCGCCCCCCCGCTCGGGCTCACGGCTGCACGTGCTTGATGCGCAAATGGGCCAGGTAAATATTCGTGGGATTGTGGCCCACTCCCTTTGGCTGCGGGTACTCGTGAGAGGAATAATAGACGAGCAGCACCTCGTCGCCCGCCGGGCCGTCGGCAAAGCTCTGGTAGTCGCCGTCACCGCTGCTGGGCACGATCCACGGCGTCTCGACGCCATTCGCCGTCACCGTCCAGACCTTGCACACGGCGGGACATCCGACGTTCTCCTTTGCCGGCAACGCGCGGGCGGCCAACAGGATGCCGCCCCCTTTGGTCATGTGCAGCGCCGGACCGCCAAAATTCCACGCCTCCGTGCCAAAGGCTTTCCACGGGCCCAGCGGCGCCTTCCCCATCACCACGACACCCGCATTGGAATTGCGAATGGCGCTGACCATCGTCCCGTCCGGCGTCCAGGCGACATCAGACTCGTGTCCCCAGCCACTGCCGCCCGCCTGGCCGAGCGCGCTCGTCGGCCCCTGCCCGTAAGTATGCAGCGCCTTGAATGTGACGCCATCCTCCGAACGATACGTGATCAGCCCGAAGGCGCCGGGGCCTTTGTCCTTCACACCGCATCGACCCAGGCTGTAGAACGCGCCGTCCGGACCGCGGCGAATGCGGAACAGCCAGCGCCGCTGCGAGGTCACCACCAGCCCACTCTCCGCCGAGGGCTGCACAAACTCCGTATCCAGTTCCTTGGGCTCACTCCACTTCACGCCATCCGCCGACTGCGAATAGAAATCCTCCTGCGAATGAAAGACCACCTGGACCTTGCCATGATTGTCGAAGACGAGCGGATCGCGGCAGTCATGCTCGCGCGTGAATTCCGCCACGGCTTCCCAATGCGTCAGGTCCTTCACCGGCGCGCGGATGACCCGGATGATCGCCGACGGAGTCTGATGCGATTCACTATTGCGAAAGGCGACATAATAGAAATCACCGACTTGCGCGATTCCCGGGAACCCGTTGTGCTTTCCATCGGACCAGATCGACTGCACCCACACGTTCTGCACTTGGGCCTTGGGGAATGGAGCGATCTCGTCCGCGCGCAGGCTGGTTACAAAAGCGAGCGCCAGGCAGCAAATTCCCAGGCGTCCGATCGTCATAGAGGAGTTGTTTTTCATGCCATTCAGGGGGGGCTGGAGGATGAAGATCGGAAGGATGATGAATCAAGGACGAAGATACTAGCTGACCTTTTCTGAATCGTTGGTTCGGGACGCGATCACGGTGAACAGGGCGGATCGGCACCACGGCGCGGAGCCAACGAAGAACGAAGAACCAAGAACCAAGAACCAAGAACTCCCCCATCCGTGCCATCCGTGAAATCCGTGGCTTCCATTTCCCGATTTAGGTTAGGCTCCAGCCATGCGCATTGCCCATTGCCAGTTTGAGTCGTGGTGCGGCGACTTCGACCACAACCTCCAGCGCGTCGAGGAGGGTCTCGCGCGCGCCGCCGCCGATCACGTGGAAGTGGTCTCGTTTCCCGAGTGCTTCCTCACCGGATATCCCGACACCGCGGAGGAAGCGCGCCGAGGGGCGTTTGCCGCGGATTCGCCGCAGATGGCCCGCGTGCTCGACCTGACCAGTCGCTTCGATCCCACGCTGATCGTCGGTTTCAATGAGACGCGAGGCGACGATCTCTACAACACCGCACTCGTGGCTCATCGCGGGCATCTGCTCGGTGTCTACAGCAAATGCACCGCCTACCAGAAATTTCACAAACAGGGACGCTCATTTCCCGTATTCGAGCGAGGTGGGACCACGTTCGGCGTGATCATCTGCGCCGATGGCGGCTACATCGAGCCAGCCCGCATCCTCGCGCTCAAAGGTGCGCGCATCATCTTCGCCCCGCATTTCAATTGCATCCCGGAGCGCGGGCTCCTCGGTCACTTTATGAAAGTGCGCGCCGACCACACCGCGCGGGCCATCGAAAACAGCATTCATTTCGTGCGCGGCAACAACGTCGTCCTCGACGCAAAAAAGAGCGGCCTCAGCTATCCCGGCATCGGCTACGGCGACAGCTACATCGTCGACCCGCACGGCGAAATCCTGGCCCGCACGCGGCGGCACGTGGAGGACTTCCTCATGGCCGATGTCGACACCAGCAAACCGCCCGACCAGGCGTGGGGCTTGAGCAAGTCGGCCTGGAGCTTCCGCGAATTCGGCGCGCTCCTGGCGGAAGCCGTGCAGAAAAGTTGATAATCCATCAGATCCACTTGACACTTTTTCGCCATCTATCAATTCTGGTTATACCAAATATGGAGTGGCCACTCTCATACGTGATCGATGCGCCAAAGCGCATGGTGTTCGTGACCTATCACGAACAGCCCAGTTTCGCGCAATGGTCGCAGACCATGGGACGGATCTTTGAGGAGCCCGATTACCAACCGCAGATGGGGATCGTTCTCGACCGGCGAGCGGTCTTCCGGCCCGCGGAAACCGAATATGTCCGGCAAATGGTGAGATATATCGACCGCCGGCGAGCGACCGTTGGCGCCAGCGGGTGGGCCATACTCGTGGGAAATCTGGGTTCCTACGGCATGGGCCGCATGGCCGAGCAGCTTTCCGATTGCACGCAGTCCATTCGGACGTTCAAGCGGTTGGAGGAAGCAGAGTCCTGGCTGGCAAGTTTCCAACCCGGCGCGACGTCCGCAGGCCCGTGCACGTCCACCGGATGGTCCAATTAGAGGAACGGAGGAAGGGCGCCCTGCCTCAAAACAGGAACTGCTCGTGATCGCCATCCTTCGGCTGTTCTTTTTCCCGGCGCGCGATCTCTTCCGCTTCCCGCTGCGAAAATGTCAGCACGCGCACAACCTTCCGCCCGGTCTCGACCTCAAAAATGGCCGCCCCAAACTTGTCCGCATTGCAGCGAATTGCCGGATCGCAGAGGTCGTAATTCATCCTTTCGTTTCATCTCTCACCGCCTGCCTTTCGTCAATCCAAGTCGCGGATCAAGTGGAGTTGAGGACACCGATCGGACGTGAGATTCCGAGGCGCGGCACCATCCGTTCCGCGCCCGCGCCGCAACTTCGCCTTCACCGGGGCACCCACTCCTGCTAACCTGTGCCCACGCCATGGACTTCGACGAAATCATGAACGCCGACCGGCAGCGGAAGCAGGAGGCGGTGAGAAAAGCGATCCAGGTCCTCGGCTACTCGGAACGGTATCCGACCACGGTCATCGAAAGCGGACTTCGTCCGGGCGCCGTCACGGAGGAAAAGATCGACGAATTGCTCGCAAAATTCGCCACGTGGTTCACGAGCCTCGGCCAGCGGAAGAGTTAAGTGGGGTCGATTACTTCCGGACCGCTTTCGTGCCGTCCTTGGCGCGCACGATGCGAAAGCCATAGTTGTCGGTACTGCTGTTCGGCGCGGCATGGACGCGGCAGGAAGACAGAAGGCTGAGCCGGAGGGGGCCATTGTACCATGAAGCCCCGCGCAGCACTCGGTTCTTGGATTCGCCATTCCAGGTATCCATGCACCATTGCCAGACGTTGCCCCCCATGTCGAAAAGGCCGAACTTGTTCGGATGGAAACTACCGACCGGCGAGGTCCACGAGTACCCGTCGTCGTAGCCTTTGATGCCCGAGCCGGAGCCGTTCTCCTCGCCCGTGTAATTGCCCGATCCCGGTGGAGGCGGCCAGCCAGTTCCCCACGGATAAACATCCGGGATCGCCATATCGCGCTTCTCGGGGGTGCTTCCCGTCTCCTCCGGCAACCCGACTCCCCTGCTCCATTCCAAATCGGTGGGCAGCCGGTAGGATAAATTGGCCGCCAGCGTTTTGTCCTTGTGCTCCTTGTCGGTGAGCCATTCACAAAAAGCGATCGCCTCCTGCCAACTCACGTTGACCACCGGATGGTCCGGCTCCTGTTTGAAACCCGGCGTTTTCCACGAGTGCGAAGTCAGGTTGACCGCCTTGGCAAAAACTTCGAAGTCCTTGAACCGCGTAGGCCAAATGCAAAATTCGACATTCCCGACCGGGACAAATTTCATCCCCAGGCTATTGGCGCTCCCGGCCGCGGCAGTCTCCGCGGCATTCGCCGGTGTGGAAGGCGCGGGAGTGGGCGCGGCCGGCGTCGTCGTCACGACCATCGGACTCGGAGCGGGAGTGAGCGGCGGCACCGATTCGGCCCGCTTCTTCGTCATCCCGGCGACGGCCATCGCCTTCATTTTTTCGACTTCGCGCTCGTGGTCGGCGATCTCGGACAGGTGCCGTTTGAGCACCTCTTCCCCGGCCGCCAGAACCGCCGCGCCATCGGCCATGGCGTGCCGTTGCTCTTCCATATGCGCTTGCAGTTTCGCGATTTCCGTCTCGGTCAACTGGGGCGCAGCCATGCGCTCCGCATTCGCCTCCTCGAAGCGCTTCAATGCCGCGGCGCTTTCCTCGAGTTGCCGCGCCTTTTCGGACGCCACCTTCTGTGCCTCGTTGGCCGCCGTCTCTGCCGCGTTCCTGTCTCCCTCGAGTGCTTTTCGCCGGGCACTTGATTCCTCGGCAGCCTTCTTCGCCAACTTCAAGGCCGCGGATTTATCGCCCAGGCTTTTTTCCGCTGTCGCCAGACCCTCTTCAATGTCTTGCAGGTGCTTCCGAAGATCACTCTGCGCTTGCTCTGCCGTGCGGGCGTCTTCCCTGGCCTTGTCGAGAGCGGCCTCTTCCTTTGCCAATGCGGAGGATGCAGCGCTCGCGACCTCTGAAACGACCGGCGCCGGAGTGGGCGCCACGACTTCCTGGCGACGTACCTCCGTTGGCGGAGGTCGAACTCCCGGAGTCGCATGGCGGGCTGCGAAAACGCCGACAATCACCACCGCGGCAGCGCCCGCGATCGCGATTGGATTCCGCCATATTGCCGGTTGCTTGCGGGCGATGGAATTGGGCGAACCCGGGCGGGCGGCGTCCTTCTCAGGCGCGATCGCCCGCGTGGCTTTAGCCGCATCGGGTTTCCGATCGGCAGCAGGTGCGGGCGAGACCTTCGGACCCGCGGCTTTCGTCGCGGGCCTGCTCTCGATCGGCCGAACGAGCTGAGGCTCGGCCGGCTTTTCCACGGCACGTTCCGCTGCCGGCTGGGGCGCCACGGCCAGGCGCTGATCGCGTTGCAGAGCGGGTTCTGTCCCTTCCCGCGAGGAAGCGCCCTCCGGCGCCGGCGGCGTCGGACTGGGCATCACCGGTGCGGCCGCCGGCGCCACGATGGCACCCGGTTCTCCCACCGGAGCCGTCGCCGCAGGCAATACTGCGAGGCGACTCCCAAGCTCAGCCGCGCTCTGCGGGCGCGCGGCGGGATCGCGGTCGAGACACGCCAGGATCGCCTCCCGCCAATTCACCGGCAAATCCGCACCCTCGAGCGCGATGCGGCCTTCCGCGGTCAGCCCCGCGCGCACTTGCGCTGCGACGTCATCACCCATAAAGGGCGCCTTGCCGACGGCCAGGGTATAGAGGATGGATCCGAACGAATAGACGTCATCAAGGCGCGCCGCCTCCTTGCCATCGAGAATCTGGGGACTGGTAAAGGCGCTCGGCCGCGATTCGCCGGCCCGCGTCTGTGCGTCCCGAATGTGGCGGCTGATCCCGAAGCCAGCGATGAAGGCCTTGCCGGCGGAGGTCAGAAATATATTCGAAGGAGTAAGGTCGCGATGCAGAACGTTGATCTTATGGGCCGCTTCGAGTGTGCGAGCCACCTGCTCGGCCCATGGTTGGATGTCGCTGAATTTGGCGCCCCTGCCAGCCTGCCGATCGATGTGCGTTGCCAGGGACTCTCCGTCGAAGGCTTCCATGGCGACCGCCACCCCTTCGGTGTCTTCCACGAAGTCATAGACCCGGAGAATATTTGGATGGATCAACTGACGGCTTTTTTTGACGTCCAGCCGCAATGCCTGCATCGCGTGATCGTCCGAGCGAATAGCCACCGGAACGAAATGCAGCGAAACATCCTCGCCACGCACTTCATCCTGCGCGAGCCAAACATCGCCATCGAGTTGCCGGATCAGCGCGTAAAATCCCGCGAATCGGGAACCCGCATTCCTCATGGAAGACAGACCGGTCACGTCATTGTTCAGATCAGGGATGCTCATGGGCGGACAAAACTACGGGCAAGACTCAAAAGATGTGCAGGAACGAAACGGGACAGGCATCGGACGGATGAATACGCACTCCGCGTAAGCATCCCCGAATGCAAACTTTCAGGATAATCGGTGCACTGGGGAACGCCAGCTTCAAACGGCAGCCGGTCCTTCCTGACGTACGTTTAAACACGGAACGATCACGAATCAGTGCGATCAAGAAACAGTTTTCGACAAATCGGACCAGGACAAACGCCGACTGACGTATGATCACCCCCAAGAGCCCACGGAGCAGGTCCTGGTCACAATGAACAATTGCGTGGCGAATTCGTCAAAGATGACGCCATGTCTGAAAGCACGTTTCCAATCGAGTTCATCGGTGGCAGCAAGGACGGAGAGGCCATTGAGGCGACTGCCGCGCCAGAGCATTACGAAGTGCCGGTGGGTGGGGATTCAAAGGAGATTTACGAACGGCAGAATGGCGAACCACCGTTCATTTATGTCCAGATCGGGTATGTAAAGAACCAGACTTGGAAATGACTTTCTCCGCGGCCTCCGCGGCAGGAAGGCGGGGACCTGGGCGGGCGGCTTCCGCGCCGCGCGCGTCGTCCGCCGGGCCGGCAGCTACGAGCTCGCGGTGATGATGGACCTTTACGCGGGCGCTGAAGGCTGCGAACATCCCACTGCGCGCCGATCGCGAGATCGATGGGAAGGATTTCATGCCCCTCCTTACTTCCAATGCAGCAAGTCCCCACGAGTTCATCTTCGGCCAGTCGCGCGGCAACGTGCCGAAGGTCCTGAGCGGCCCATGAAGCGCTGCCTGCTCCTCCCGCCCAGCCAATGACCGTGTCCCTCGACGAGAATTACGTCGGTCCATGGGGGTCCGAATGGAAGGACTCCCCCTCCCTCTCATCCCACATACGCACAGATCCATGAACAAGATGAATACTCTCCGCGGCGGATTCCTCCTTCTCTCGATTGTCATTGCATCTACGTCACCGCTTCCCGCGGCCAATCCCCCGCCAGTGGCTCCCGTCAACGGAATATATACCGTAAACGCAGCCGGCGGAAAAAATAGTTTCACGACCATTCAAGCCTGCGCAGATGTCATCACCGCGGGTCAGACATGTCTTGTCCAGGCGGGAACCTATCCTGAGAGGGTCAGGGTAAAAAATCCCGGGACGCCAGAAAACCCGGTGACGTTTAAAGCTTCCGGAAAGGTTGTGATGCAGGGCTTCGATGCCAGCAAGGGGGCTGTGGTGATCGATGGGTTTGAAATCTCCGGTCCGGCGTTGAATGTGAGTGGCATTGCCGTATCCACTGCCCCCGGCTCTCGGATCATTAACAATTACGTCCACGATATTACCGGCAATGCCCATGGGATTATTCTCAGCGCATCCGATAAGTCGGAGATCTTAAATAACCGGGTTCAATTCACGGCTGGAGTGGGAATACGACTCAATGGAAATGCCGGGTCCACCTCGAAGAATGTGCACATCCAGGGAAATAATATCTCCTGGTGTGGATACTTGGGGAACAAGAAGATCAGTGGCTGGAGCGGCATGCAACCTTCCGGCTCGAATATCCTGGTGGAGAATAACGATATTTCCCACGTCGCCGATTTCATTACTTTTGGCAATACCGATCACATCGTGATCCGCAACAATATCTTCCACGATGTCGATCCGTCAGATTCCGATACGGTGCCGCACATCGATGGCGTCCAGGGATGGGGCAACTATATCATGATCGAAAACAACAGGATGGACAGCGTCCACGAAGTCCAGGGCAATGCGCATTTCGCGCTTTTGGCCAATGACTACGCGGCGAAATCGGGACGTGATAGCGCCGATGCCACCATTCGCTACAACACCGTGAGCGGAATTGATTCCGCCTTCACCATCGTCCAATATAACTTCAAGCACGCCCGTGTGTATAACAACACCGTCGTTTCCATCAACGTGAAAGCCAATGGGATCGCCTCGGCCTTTACGCAGGCGTCAACGGACGGGAAATTGTTGAATAATCTGTTTTCCGATGCCGTGGGCCCGAGCCATTTAAGCACCTGCTATTTTTACCCTGAGGCTTTCCCGGGGGCGGAGGTTGACTACAACCTGTCATGGAAGTCTTCCTGCGGCACTTCGTGCGGAGTGTGGAATACTTCAAAGACGTATCCCGTGCCTCCCGGATCGGAGACACACTCTATCTTCAACAAAGACCCTTTGTTCCAAGATGTCTCGAAGGGTAATTTTAACCTTCAGCCGGCCTCTCCCGCCCTCGACAAAGGAGGACCCCTGACCAGAGTTGCGGCCGCGGATAGCGGATCAGGAAGCGTTTTGGGCGTGGCCGACGCCGGGTTTTTCCAGGACGGCTGGGCAGGAGTCTCTCCCGACTGGATCGCAGTCGGCACGCCGGCCAACGCCAGCCAGGTGACTTCCATCGACTATTCCTCAAACACCATTAAACTCGCTTCACCGCTCTCACGAAAACCCGGCGATCCCGTCTATCTCTATCGCGATTCCACCGTCCGGCAGGTCCTCTACGGCGTCTCGCCCGACATCGGCGCATACGAATATAACAAAAGCCAGCCGCACGCAGCCGCTCGCTGAAAATCTCTACTTCTCCATGCCCCAGCACCAACCCGTTGAAGTCGATCAGGTGCCCAAGCGCGCCTATTCATCCACCTCCGCTACCCGGGATGTCGATTAGGAAACCTTCCCGGCTTCCCTCGATTATCGCTACAGCGTGATTGTCGCTGGGATGATCAGGGCAAGAACCTGAGTGAGACGGCTTGCGGGTGTGGTGGTGGATACTACCGTCTCCGAGAGCTGAGGGAGTTCATGGGGTCTTCTGCCATTGAGGCTTCAGTGCGTATCCGATCATGGCGTGCCAATCTCGTCTTGGATCGGGAGAGAGCGGCATGCCAGGCGGATCGTCATCGCCGGTGATTGTAACAAGGGTCAGCTCATCTTCCACGGTGGGCTGGCCCTTTCACCGGTCGTTACTTCAATGTCTCAGCGTATGAAAAGATTTTCATCGGCCGACACCGGCTCATTAGCCTGTCTGCGTTCCGTCCATAGACGGCTTACTTGTTTGCTGTCTCCTTCTGTTTTGCGTCGTATTCCTTCCAGAAATCAGCGGCGGTTTGTGCGGGGTGATCGCGCCAGTTGTTGCTACTGGCGCGCGTGGAGATGTATTTCAAACTGGGGAGGCTTCGGAGCAGTTCCACGTTCTTCGCTTCGCTCGGGAGGAGTATGTCTTCAAGCGTGGGGAATTCCGCGAGCAGGCTCACGTCGGCGCCGATCGAGCCACTCATCGAGATGACCCGCAGCGGCTGGCCTCGAACCGCGGCAAGGCCGGTGAACTTTTGTGGCAAATGGAGTGCCGTAAGTTGGAGTTTTGCCAGCGGCGTGAGATCGAGGACTTTGTTCCCCGCAAGCGATGGAAGACTGAGAATGTTCAGCGTCGAGACGTTCGCCAGCGGGGCGAGGTCGGTGACCTTCGTGTTGCCGAGGTACAAGCTGTTCAGCGGAGCGCCAGCCAACGGCGAAAGATCGGTGACGCTGGATTGGTGAAGGTCCACCTCAGTGAGTGGCGCACCACGAAGCGGAGAAAGGTCAGTGACATCGTTGTTGCCGGAGAGGTCTATGAATTCGAGCGGCATGCCGGCGAGCGGGCGCAGATCAGAAACCCGAGTCTTGGCGAGATTGAGTCGGCGCAACTTCATGGCTTTGAGTGGGGACAGATCGGCGACCGGGCAATCGCCGAGACTGAGAATTTCCAAGGGCATGCCGTGAAGCGGCGAGAGGTCTGCCACCTTCGTTCTGCCGAGTTGCAGTTCTTTCAGCGGAAGCCCGGCAATGCCGCTGAGGTCGGCGATGTTAGTCGCATCAAGTAACAGCACGGACACCGGCTGGCCTTTGAGGATAGAGAGGTCGCCTATTGCGAGGTCTCGGAGACTCACTTTGAAAGTCGCGTCGGGCAGGACGATAACCCTCGTGGCACCCCAACCCCTCTGTTGGTGATACTCACGCAGCCGCGCATAGAGCGCAGCCCTTGCGGTGGCGATGTCAGGGTCAATGAGCGTGGCGAACGGTGCGGCCTCGATCAGTCGCTTTTGAGCACGCAACGAGGTGAGAAGCTGGGCCTGCTGCGCACGGCTCAGAGACGCGCCGCCGCATTCCTGCACAAGTTTCTCGCAGAGGGCGAGGTTGGTTTTGGCCGATTCGTCCGCCGGACGCAGTGCGAGCACACGGCGGTAGCCATTCGCCGCGCCTTCAAGATCCTGCGAGGATTCACGCAGATGTGCCCGGAGGAGCTGGTAGTCAGCATTGTTGTCATCGAGCTTGATCGCATAGCCGATCTTCTCGATGGCTTCTTCGAACCTCCCCTCGTCAAAAACGACCTTCGCCTGCGCATAGAAGACAGGGGCGGTGCTGCGCAGGTCGGCCAGCGTGGCCTTCGCAGCGGCTTCACCACGTACGGCTCGATCCGCTTCATTCCGGGCATGCACCGCTTCGCGTTCGGCGCGATTGCCTTCAATGATCGCCTTGGTCCCCAGCGTCGCGCCGACGAGGAACACCGCCGCCACACCGATGGACGCGCCTTTGTTGCGCTTCACGAAAAGTGTGAATTGTTTCCAAGTGCCAGCGTTCTCCGCACTGGTGGCGAAACCAGCCTGATACGCTGCAAGATCACGCTGAAGCTGTTCGACACTCTCGTAGCGATCAGCTTTGGCAAAGGCCGTCGATTTGCGAACAACAGCCGCCAGGCTATCAGGAATGCGTGTCCCCGCCAGCGGTTCGATGTCGCCTTTGGCAACTTTGTCCACGATACTCCAGGCGTCTTTTCCTGTGACCGATGGTCGAAGTGCAAGCATGTGATACAGGATCGCTCCCAGTGCGTAGATATCACTCCGTGCGTCGAGCGTCTCGACCTCACCTCTGGCCTGTTCGGGACTCATGTATTGAGGTGTCCCCATGACTGTCCCAGCCATCGTTGAACCGATTGATCCCGATGGAAGCGCGCTCAACTGGTTTAATGCCTCGCTCAAAATCGCTTCCTCCCCTTTTCCAACGACCTTGGCCAATCCCCAATCCATCACCAGAACGACGCCAAAGTCATCGAGCATGATGTTCTCCGGCTTAAGATCACGATGGATGACTCCTTTAGCGTGGGCAAAGGCAATGGCGTCACAGACTTTCTGAAAAATGGTGAGAAGCGCAGGCAGTGGGTATTTCTTTACCGTTTCCTTCACGCCATCAGCGAGCAGTTCGAGCACCTTGCGCAGGGTAATTCCGCGCACCATCTTCATCGTGTAGAAGGGCTGTCCATTCTCATCTACACTCAGCTCGTAGATCGGCACGATGCTCGGGTGTTCGAGCTGTGCGGTAATTTTGGCCTCCGCGACAAAACGAGTGAGATCCTCAAGGTTCGAACCATCGAGCATCACCTTCATCGCCACACGGCGATCCGTGGTCGCATCTTTGACATCCAGGATCGCTCCCATCCCGCCCTGCGCCACTACCTTACCAACCTCATACTTGCGCTCACGGGTCACTTCCACAGGCAGAAGCATTCGTACGGCAGCCACTTCTGGAGAGAGAGTTGCTTCACTGTCGCTTGGCGCTTTGATCCGTCGGGTCTCAATCGTCGCTTCCCCGATCTGGATCTTCTGCGAGGGCCAGATCCTCGTGATCTCGCTAATCGCTTCTCCGTTTATCTGGGTCCCATTCGCGCTACCCAAATCCTGAATGAACATCTCGCTATAGTTGACCGTGAGCTTGGCGTGCTGACGTGAGACCAAAGGCACGTCCACTCTCAGATCCGTGCCATCGTCCCGCCCAATGACGTAGTCTCCTGGCGTGACGATCTGACGGAACAGCACAGTGCCATTCCTTGAGACGATTATCTCTGTTTCAGGAATGAACATGGGACCATGGAAACCTTGGGATAGAATGTGTCAATTCTCCAATTCCGGACGGTTCGGACGTCTCGAATTTGAATCCCTCCGGCACCTGCTCACACAATCCGCCCAGGTAAGTCTCGGTGGGAAACCTGCGACAATGGATACCTGGAACCGGGAATAGATTTCTTGGGGTGGGCTCCACGCGGAAGCCCTGACACTCACCGAGCCTCTCCGAGATACGCGTTACGAAAGAACTCGTTTCAGCACATTTCCCCGGACATCTGTGAGGCGAAAGTCCCGCCCCTGGAAGCGATAGGTCAGCCGGGTATGGTCAATGCCCAGTAGGAAGAGCATCGTCGCGTGGAGATCATGCATCTGCACGACATCCTGGACCGCGCTGTATCCGAGTTCGTCCGTCGCCCCATAGACCGTGCCACCCCGGACCCCGGCGCCGGCCATCCACATGGAAAATCCCGCGATATGGTGGTCGCGTCCGTTTCCCTGGCTCATGGGAGTGCGGCCAAATTCGCCGCCCCAAATCACGAGGGTATCCTTGATCATATCGCGGCCCTTGAGGTCTCGAATGAGTGCCGCGCTGGCGCGATCCACTTCCCCGGCCTTGTCGCGCATACGTTCTTTGAGATCGCCATGGTGATCCCAGTCCTTGTGATAAAGCTGAATGAAGCGGACACCCCGTTCGGCCAGACGGCGCGCCAGAAGACAGTTCGAGGCAAATGAGCCGTCTCCCGGCGCGCAGCCATAGAGATCAAGGATATGCTTCGGCTCACCGCTCAGATCCATGAGTTCCGGCACACTGGCCTGCATTTGAAAGGCCATCTCATATTGGGCGATGCGCGTGCTGATTTCCGGGTCGTCTAGGACGTCGTTCGTCGCCCGATTGATCGTATTGACGGCCTCGATGACATCGTGTTCGGAATCGCGGCTCACCCCGGCAGGGTTCGTGAGATAGAGGACGGGGTCGCCTTTCGCGCGTAGGCAGACGCCTTGAAAGCGGCTTGGAAGAAGGCCCGCGGACCATTGCCGCGCGGCGATCGGTTGATTGTCCACGCCCTTGCCGTTCGATGTGAGCACGACAAATCCCGGCAGATTTTCAGATTCGCTACCGAGTCCGTAGGTGACCCACGAGCCCATGGCGGGACGTCCGGAGATCATCGATCCGGTATTCATGAAGCACTGCGCCGGATCGTGATTGATCGCGTCCGTCGTCATCGAACGAATGACGCAGATATCATCGGCGATCGAGCCGATGTGGGGAAACAATTCGCAGATTTCAGTGCCGCATTTCCCAAACTTCCGGAAATTGAATTGCGGGCCGAAGCACTTGAGTTCCTGGCCCTGGAGCTGCGCGATTTGTTTACCCTTCGTGACCGATTCCGGCATCGCCTTTCCATCCATCTCGCGCAGCTTCGGTTTGAAATCGAACGTCTCCAGATGCGATGGCCCGCCCGCCATGGAGAGAAAGATAACGCGTTTCGCCTTTTGCGGGAAATGGAGCGGATGAAGGAGACCGGGCCAGGGCCCCGGCTGGCTCCCTTCCTCCGCGGCCCGAACGCGGCCCGGATTCAGCAGAGAACTTAGGGCCAGGGCGCCAAGGCCCCGTGAGGCGCGGCCCATGAATGATCGCCGGGTGAGTTGTTGCGCGAGAGAGCGGCGAGGTTCGGAACGGAGATCCATATTAATCAGAAGCGCGTGATCGTTTCGTGTAAATTGAGAATGACTCGCGCGACATTGGTCCACGCGGCGAATTCGGAGACTTTGAGATCCTTGGGTGATGGAGAGAAACCGGTCTTCACCAGTTCCGCCGCTGCCACCGGGTCAGAGGTGTAGAGCGTGCTCTGCCTGGCGAGCAGGGATCGCAGCGTCTGAACTTCATCCACGCGCGGGGCGCGGGAGAGCGCCTCGCGAAAAGCCCACCCCAGCCTGTCGCTGGGTTCCGTGCCGCCCTCGTACAAAATGCGCGCGGCAAATACCCGGGCGGCTTCCACGTAAGTCGGATCGTTGAGCAGCGCGAGCGCCTGCTGCGGAATATTCGAGCGCGTGCGCTCCGCCGTGCACTCCTCGCGGGTCGGCGCATCGAATGCGAGGAGACTCGGGTGCATATAGGAGCGCTGCCACCAGGTGTAGAGGCCGCGCCGCCATTGGTTTTCATCCGTGCTCGGTTGCCACTCGCGAGGAGGATATTTGAGATTGTCCCAATACCCCGCGGGTTGGTAGGGCGCCGCACTCGGTCCCCCGATTTCTCGAACGAGCAGGCCGGAGATGGCGAGCGCATTATCGCGCACGAACTCCGCGTCCAGCCGGAAGCGGGATTGCCGGGCGAATTCGCGGTTGCTGGGGTCGCGCTGCTGTAGCTCCGGCGGGCATCGGGAGCTCTGGCGGTAGGTGCCACTGGTCACGATCAGCCGCGTCAGGCGCTTGATGTCCCAGCCGCTTTCCATGAAATCGCAGGCCAGCCAGTCGAGCAGCGCGGGATTGGCCGGGGGCTCACCTTGCGCGCCCACGTCATCGAGGACTTTCGAGAGTCCGATCCCAAAGTAGAGTTTCCAGAGGCGGTTGACGAAAACCCGCGCCGTGAGGGGATTGTCGCGGGAAACCAGCCAGCGGGCGAGATCCAGGCGGGTGAGCCTGTGGCCATCCGGATTCGCCGGTTGCGGAAGAAACTCCGGGACGCCTGACCCCACGATTTCGCCGCTTTCGTCCCGCCAGTTCCCTCGCGCCAGGATTCGCACGACGCGCGGTTCCTGCATGGATTCAGACACGAGGCATCGGGGAACTTCCTTGGTCAGATTCCGGCGCTCGATGAGGAGTCGATTCCGCTCGCGGGCCAGAGCCGGTGTGAGCTGCTGAAAATACTGCGCAATCTGGTTCCGCTCTTTGGAGGTTCTCTGTGGCGGAGGTCTCTGCAAGATTCCGGCAATCTTTTGCGGCACCGGGCTGCTGGAAGGCGCCCGCACCAGCCCGGGTGCCGTTGTCGCTGACAGTCGGAATTTTTCGAGACGCCGATGGCGACCGCCATTCTGACACAAGGTAAAGACGAGCACTTTTTCCCCGGACCCGATCAGCGGTTCCGCGAGTTCGAAATAAATGGCCCCGCCCGATGGCAGCCCCGACGCTGGCGACCAGCCGTTATTCTCCATTCCTGCAACGCCGTCGATGGCCGCCGCCGCTCGAAATTTCGCCTGCTCCGAGGTGGCGCTGGCATGATTCAGCTTTAAGGATTTCCTCCTGCCACCCGGCATTTCGATGGCGGCGCTGAATTCCCTCAACACGAAGCCTTCATTTGCCAGGTTGAGCCCTGATTCCGGCTGTCTGGTGGGAGCCAACGCCTCCAACCGAAAACCGCTGATCGCGTCGAGGTTCGTCCTGACCCTCAGCGTATAGGTGTCGCCGCCGCTGCCGCCCTGCGCACCCTCCACCAGCACGCTGCCATCTGGCTGCACGCTGAAAGAGGCGCCCGTGTCTGATTCCGCCTTCAGGTCCGCAGAAAGTGGTTTCCAAACCCGGTTCGAGCCGTCCATTTCAAAAGCGACACGCTCCCACGCGGTCTCCACGACTTGGAACTCGAGCGGAACCTCCGCGGCCTTATTGGGGATCGCGGCGATTTCCTCTTCGAGCTGTCTCAGCTTCACCTGTTGCGCGGGCGTCGGCAGGGCCAGACCTTCTTCGCGTGGGCCAATCGAGGGTTCCTGAATGTCCGCGAAGAATGCAGCGAGCCGGTAAAAATCGCGTGTCTTGATGGGGTCGTATTTATGATCGTGGCACTGACAGCAGCCTGTCGTCTGCGCGAGCCACACCGTGCCCAAGGCGCGGACCCGGTCGGCGGCGGCACGTGCCTCGTATTCCGCGGCTTGGGCTCCGACTTCCTCCGTGGTCAGGTTCAAGCGATTGAATCCGCTGGCGACCTTCTGCAAATCGGTCGATCCCGGAAGGAGATCCCCGGCGAGTTGTTCGATCGTGAATTGGTCGAAAGGCTTGTTTTCAATAAAGGCCTGGATGACGTAGTCGCGGTAGGGCCAGACGTTTCGCGGATTATCGGAGTAATACCCGATGGAGTCGGCATAGCGCACCAGGTCAAGCCAAAGCACGGCCATGCGTTCGCCGAACGCTGGCGACGCCAGGATTCGATCGACCTGCTTTTCACAGGCGTCCGGAGCCGGGTCACCCACAAACGCGGCCACAGACAGTTGAGAGGGTGGCAGGCCTGTCAGGTCGAAGGACAAACGGCGCAGCAGTGTGGCCCGATCCGCTTCGGGCCCATGCTGAAGGCCGATATCGTGTTGCCGCGCCAGCACGAAGGCATCGATGGGGTTCTTGACAAACTCTTTGTCGTCCGCCTCCGGGACCGCGGTCTTCTCCGGCCGGATGTAGGACCAATGCGCCTGATACTCAGCACCCTGCGCAATCCAGCGATCGAGGATGGCGCGTTCGCGTCCGGTGGTCTTCTTGCCGGATTTGGGAGGCGGCATCATCTCATCCTTGTCGGTTGAGTGGATGCGCACATGGATTTCGCTCGCGCCCAGGTCACCGGGCACGATCGCTTTGATGCCGTCATTGTCCGCCAGGACTCCCTCCCTGGTATCGATTCTCCGATGGCCCTCCCGGTGGCCTTTGTCGAACCCGTGGCATTTGAAGCAGTTCTCCGCAAGGATCGGTCGGACGTCTCGATTGAATTCAATCCGATCAGGCAGGGGCGCGTCCGCAGCGACGGCCGTGGCAGCGACCACCGACCACGCGATGAGAAGCTTTACGCAGCGCAAACCTTCCGTTGGCAAACAAGGACGCATTTTGCACCTGTCTTTAGCAGGATTCGGTTCATCAGAGGAATTTCAGCACAAAAAAGGCATATTCCGACCGATTATCCCCACCTATGTCGTTGCCGACGCGCACGATACGCATCTTTCGCAAGCCGCTCCCTCAGCAACATTCTCATCATTCACGAAGCAAATCTTGATCAACTTGTCTCGGCTGTTCCGACTGACGCTAACTTGAGGACGAGGAATCGCTGGCGTGCAAACTCGGGCGCCGCAGCTACTGACGCTCGGAGCGAAGGCCCAGGCGCGGGCTTATGCGACGAAGGAGGACATCGTCGTGCTCGCGGCTCCGGTGCTACCGCACCGCTTGCTGGTGAATTACCTGGCCGAAGCGGAGGGGGTAAAACGTGGGAAAAATCATCGAGCGCATTTTCGATTATGTCGTCAAATATCCGTCTCCTACTGAGGATAGGCCGGAGGCGGCTTCGCCGGCTGCCCCAAAATCGCATCGAGCCCGGACGGGTCGTGGGCCGTCGCCTCAAGAGTGAGGTTCGAACCCCGCGACACAACAGGCCGTCCGTTCGCCACAACCTCAACGATCCAACCGTAAAGATTCGCGCCGGATGCCGTCGAAGAAGTGGTACTGCTATACGAGTTTTGACTTGTAGTTTCGGTGTATTTACGCTCCGTCGAACTTCCCACCCGCGCCGACGTAGCCGTCGTTTTTGCACTACCAGAAGCCGGAACTTTCAGGGGTGTCTCAATCTTGCCCACAAGATAGAAGAAACTTCCCCCAGTGGGGTTCTTCGCGAGGAAAAAAGTCCGAACCACCACCTCCTGCTCGACAGCACGGAAATTGCGCACCGAAATCTCGAGGTTAGCGATCGTCGATTTGGACCGCAAACTCCCCCCTTTTTCCGTGCGGATCACACCGCTGGTCGACGGATCGCGGATCGTCTCAACGTATGAACCACCGGTCGAATGGCTCTGCCCACCGCTGGTCAATGGCTTCACGTCGAGACTCATGCTCGGCAGCGGCGTCTGGCCAAAGGCTGGCGAAAGACCAATCAGGGCCGTGATCAGCGAAATCGCAGAACCGTGTCGAATTCTCATTGGCCGAAGATTCACGCATCGATAAGTACGTCAAGGGAGAAGGTTTCCGTGCACTTTTTGGTGCAGCCTTTCCTACCCCGCGCGACGCCGGTTCCCTCATCCTGGGGGCCAATTCGAGATTGAATGGGAAACGCGGAATCCTTGTTCCATCAGTGACGATTTCAATCGGGTCCACTTCTTGATTCGGGTCCGGACATAGCCGCTTCCAATATGGAGTCCGTGGTCAAGCGCCCGGCTCGGTGTCGGTCTTGCAATTCTCATCAATCTGCTTCTCCATCTTCTGTATCGATCCAGACAATGCCTGGAGGTGCTGGCCGTGCATTTCCAAATGCGGATCGCTGCCTTTCTTGATGAAGGCTCGAAGCAACTCACAAATCTCGTCATGGCCACTCAGCCGCGCAGTCGTAAACGGCAAATCGCCCGCGGTGCGAGCGAAAGTATCTGCGCCGCTCTCGAGCAAAAGCTGAACAATCTCCTTGTGTCCAAATGAACAAGCTTGGTGGAGCGGAGTATATCCATCCTCGCCCTTCTGATTCACGTTGATGCCGTGAACCACGAGAATCTTGGCCGCCTCGAAGTCACCCCAAACGATGACACAGTGCAGCGCATTATCGCCGAGGGCATTCGTCGCATTGATGTCGGAGAAGTCAACGTAGCCGAAATCCGCCGTCTGTTTGACTCGCTCTAAAATGGCGTGAACGTGGGGATGCATAGAGACACCTAACGTGAAGCGGTGTATCCGTCATGCCGGGCCGGTGAGCGCGTGACGAAGCGTTGCGCTGGGAGGGCCCGGCATGACGG
>JBBRPL010000090.1:0-34002 GCA_038228205.1 Chthoniobacterales bacterium | reverse complement strand
TGGCTCTTCATTTTGCTTCTTCGTGTCGGGTTTTCGCTTCATCAACCACTCCATCTATACCTTCCCTCTCTTCGTACAATCTCAAAATTATAGAATATTCACTGGATCAAAACTCCCTTGGACCGGGTTTGAATCACGCCCCTTGGCCTGGGGATGATGAGCGCGTTTCCGGCGGAGTGCTCTCCCTCTCCCTCTCCCTCTTCATCTTCATCCCCACCCAGAGTATTTGGTTTCTAGTTTTCCCCTGCCTCATTCCCGGTCTCCCCTCAATTCGCGGCCATCCGCCCGTTGCGGAGGCGCTGACCGATGTAGGCATCCGCGATGGCGCGGCGGATCGGCGCGTTCACCACGTCGATCTTCGTCCCCACGGGAGTCGCTTCGAAAACGCGGATCACATCCCTGGAGCGCATGCGGATGCAGCCGTAGCTGGCCGGCCGGCCGATGAGGTTCTCAACCGAGGTGGGGGATGACTACCTACGCGCCTTTCCTGCCCCATTCGGGCCGACGTCGGTAATGCCCGCGCCCACAGTTGCGGGTTTACCGCCGCCCCATGTGGCATCGGACGAGCTATTTCAACAATGCACCATGAAAAACCTCCCTTCCCTGTCCAGTTGCCACCCCTTGGCCGATCGCGCCCGCTTTGAACTGTTCCTGAACGTCTTCGTGCGCTGTCCCCAGCCCGACCCTGTTCGCCGCACCACCCGCAAACGCTAATGCCATCCACGCCCACGGCAGCGGAGTTAGACCGGATCCTCGTGGTGGATGACGAAGTCCACCTGACGAACCTGTGGCGCCTGATACTGGAGAGCACGGGCCGGTACGCCGTCCATGAGGAAAACCGGGGGAATCGTGTGTTGCAAACCGCGAGAAAATTCCGTCCGCATCTGATTTTTATGGATCGCTATCTCGCCGGCGTCGACGGCGGCGAAATTGCGGCCGAATTGCGAGCCGACCCTGAGTTCTGCTCGGTGCCCATCGTATTTGTCACCGGCTCCGTGACGCAGGACGAAGCGGCCTTGCATGGTCTTCTCGGCGGAATGCCGACGCTGGCGAAGCCGTTCGGATCAGGGGCGCTTGCGCGGTTGGCGGCCGCCGTTCTCGAGCGTCACCGGCAAACCCGGAAAGCGGCGTAGGTTGCTCAGGGGGCGCAGGGGCCATGAGCTAGACATAATGCTAATTTTTCGTAATAATAATCGTAAATATCTGTAAATAATTGGTATATCTTCCATAATCGTCGAAAATAGTTTAGCCCCGACGTCATCCCGATCAAACAATTCAGCGGAGCGGCTCGTGGGTCTCAGCATGACGGAAAAGGGGCTCCGCCCCCACGGCGATCACCCCAGCCGGCGGGCCTATTCCAATTTCACGGATCCACTCCCCTTCCCGATCCGTCCAATGACGCGGCCTTTCGTCAGCTTGAGGGCCTTCTCGCGGTTGGCCGCGGAGACGATGACGGTCATGCCAATGCCCATGTTAAAAACCTGGTACATCTCGGTGCGGTCGATCTTTCCGTTTTCCCGGATGTGCGCGTAGATCGCTGGGACTTTCCACGAATCGAGGTCGATGACAGCATCCGTCGTTTTCGGGAGGACCCGGGGAAGGTTGTCGATGAGCCCTCCACCGGTGATGTGCGCAAGGCCCTTGACCATCCCGGCCGGCAATCTGGCAAGCAGCGGCTGGTAATTCTTGTGCACGCGCAGCAGTTCATCGCCGAGGGTCTTCGCGACCCCGGGGAGTTTGCTGGCGGTGGTGAGGCCCATTTGCTCGAAGAGGACTTTTCGCGCGAGGGAATAGCCATTCGTGTGCAGCCCGTTCGCCGCGAGCCCGATGATGATGTCGCCAGCCTTGATCCGCGAGCCATCGAGCACCTTGGCGCGATCGACGACCCCGACGATCGTCCCCGCGAGATCGTATTCGCCGCGTTGATACATGCCCGGCATCTGCGCGGTCTCGCCGCCGATCAGGGCGCAACCGGCTTCCTTGCAAGCGCGGGCAAATCCTTTGATCAACTGCGCGAAGACCGGCGGGTCGAGGCGCTCCGCGCCGATATAATCGAGGAAGAACAGCGGGCGCGCGCCGACGACCGCGATGTCGTTGACGCAGTGATTGACGAGGCATTGGCCGACCGTGTCGTGCTTATCCATCGCGAAGGCGAGCTTCAGCTTGGTGCCGACGCCGTCGACGCTGGAGACGAGGACCGGGTCCTTCATGCCCTTGAAATTGGCGCGGAAAAGTCCACCGAAACCGCCGATCTTGCCGAGGACCTCGGGACCGTGCGTGCCCTTGACGAGCGCATGGATGCCGCTCTTCACACGATTGCCGAGGTCCACATCCACGCCCGCGGCGGCGTAGGCTTTCTTGCTTCCTTTCATAAGATACTAGAAGAGTTCGGGATGGTCCTTATCGGAGAGCAGGGTTGTGCGTTGGGAGCGGCGCTCCATGATGTACTTGTCGATGTTCGGATCGACAGGCACCGGGTACTGTCCCGTGAAACACGCCAGGCAGAATGATTTCTCGTCCTGGCCGGTGGCTCGCACCATCCCGGGCACGTCCAGGTAGCCGATGGAATCGGCGCCCAGATAATCCCGAATCTCGGCGAGGGTGTGCTGATTCGCGATGAGCTTTTCGGGATCGGGAAAATCGATGCCGTAATGGCAGGCGTGCTTGTGCGGCGGACACGAGATGCGCATGTGCACCTCCTTGGCGCCCGCCTCTCGCAAGTTCACAACGCGGGCCCGCGCGGTGGTGCCACGGACGATCGAATCATCGACGACCACGACGCGCTTCCCTTCGACGGCTTCCTTGATGAGGTTCAGCTTCACGCGGACATTGAAATCGCGGATGAGCTGGGTGGGCTGGAGAAAGGTGCGGCCGATGTAGTGATTGCGCACAAAAGCGTGGTTGTAGGGAATCTTCAATTCCTCGGCGAAACCGAGCGCCGCGTAATTCCCGGAATCGGGCACGGGCACCACGAGATCGGCCTCGACGGGATGGAGCCGGGCCAGTTCGCGGCCCATGGCCGTGCGAACCCGGGCGACGTTGATGTCATTGATGAGCGAATCGGGCCGCGCAAAATAGACGTATTCGAACATGCAGAACGCGCGGCGTTCCGTCTTGAAGGGAAATTCCGAGCGGACGCCGTTTTCGTCGATGATCACGACCTCGCCGGGTTCGATCTCGCGCACAAATTCCGCGTGGATCAAATCAAAGGCGCAAGTCTCGCTCGACAGGACCCACGCCCCTTCGAGCTTGCCGAGCGCGAGCGGACGAAAGCCAAAGGGATCACGCACACCGATGATCTCGCGCTCGCTCATCAGCACGAGCGAATAGGCGCCCTGGATGCGCCGCATCGACGCGAGCACGCTGTTCGTCCCGTTGGGCTGGGCGAGCAGGTGGAGGATGATTTCGCTGTCGACGGTCGTCTGGAAAATGGAGCCGTTGCGCTCGAGTTCATCGCGCAGGACACCCGCGTTGACGAGGTTGCCATTGTGGCCGATGGCCAACTGCCCGCGCCCCGTGCTGAACATGAGGGGTTGCGCGTTGAGGAGGGTGCTCGACCCCGTGGTGGAGTAGCGCACGTGGCCGATGGCGCGAGTGCCCTTGAGCTTCTCGAGATCGCCCGCGGAAAAAACCTGCGAAACCAGCCCCATGTTCACATGGCGGACGAAGGGGGTATTCGGACCTGTGGCGGTGACGATGCCGGCGCTCTCCTGCCCGCGATGCTGCAGGGCAAAGAGGCCGTAGTAGGTGAGGACGGCGGCGTTCGGATGGCCGAATATGGCGAAAACGCCACACTCATGGGTAGGTTTGTGATGCTTCACGAGGGGCAAGGCGAGGCGCGACACTAGCGAGGTGACCGGGGTGGTCAAGCGGAGTGCTCCGAAATCCAAAAAACTACTTCCCGGCGCCCGTCGACGGCCCGCGCCGCAGAGGCGGCCCCCCGTCCTACTTGATCTCGGAATGCCAGACCGTCCCAGTGTATTTCCCTTGGGAATACTGCACATTGACCCGGTCCCCCACCTTCAGCTTTTGCCATTCGGCAGACTCGACGAGGACATCGACCTTGCGCAGGTCCGCGCGCATCTCGACCTGAACCCGCCATTGCTCGTCGGGTGTCTGCCGGGCGTCCGGCAGAGGTCCCTCCTTGGGCGCGGGGGGGAGGTATTCCTTGCTCAGCACCACGGCTTCCCCATTTTTCTCCACACAGCCGGCGGTGACGATGAACAAGACGAGCCAGGCTGCCCGGAAGAGTGAAACTGCCACCGACGAAGGATTGGCCATGGCGCAGCCTGTCCTCTTCGGATGGATGGAGCAAGGGCGCGACGGCGGCGAGAACGGATAACGCCCATTTTCTGACAGCAATGTCCCAAACGGCCCGATGGATCACTCCCGCACGTCTTCGACGTAGCGGACGATGCGAAATCCGATCGGCAGGCCGACCGTGCCGAGGGCCTCGTCGTAGTGGAATCCACCAGAGCCCCCTCCCAGCATTTCAAAGGATCGGGCCCCGATCGCGCCGTACCATTGGACATTGTCCGTGAGCATGACGTCATATTCCGGCCCGTAGAAGGCGGCGCAAATGGCCGCGTCCCCGAAGGCGCGCAAGGTGCGACGGTCGCCATTGGCAGCCTCTCCGTAAATTTGCAAATTGGCCGGGTGCTTGCTGCTGCTGGGCGCGAGATTGATCACGTTGCTGTGGAAGTCGATATTGCCGCGTACATAGATCTGCGCGGTCACGTTCTCCGGGATGGTGAGAGTCCCGGAGACCACGTCGAGGTTTCCATTCACCATGATGACGATCCGCCCTTTGATTCCCTCCGGTGGGGCCGTGATGCGCAGGTCACCAAGATTGCCCGTGATCAAGTATTGGTTCGGATTCGATTCGCTACCGGCCTCGAAAGGCAGCCCCAGCAATGGTTTCGGCAACATGATCCCGGTTGTCGGCCGGTTTACCGGCTTCATCTCGCGGTAGAAATCGTTCCGCACCCGCGCCAAATCGATGGCGCCGCTGCCGGAGACGTTTTCGCGATCCGGCGTGTTCGGGTCGTCGCCCCCATTGGTCGCCACCACGCCGCGGACTCGGGCCCCGTTGCCGGCAATCAGCGGGCCATAGAGCGCGTCTCCGGGCCGGCCCAGATTGCAGGCGATATTCCCATTTTCCTGCGTTTTCGGGCTCTTGCGCCCGGGATACGTGCCATCGGAATTCGATTTTGCGGGATCACGCGAATCGTAGCTGTCCACGTTCCACGTGCCGCTGCTTCCGAGACTGAGGGAACGGTCGGTCAGGATGGCCAACTCGAAGGACATGATCGGCTCCACGAGGACTTCGACGATGCGCGAGGCGCTGGGCGGTGGAACGCTCATGGGTTCGCCCACATCGTCCTTTTTCAATTGCGGCCGCATCTTGTTCAGGCTGAGGCGCCGCAAGGGCCCGTCGAGCTTATCGATCACCGTGTAGCTCGGGCCGGCGATCTGGCACGTCGCCATCGAGCGGATACGAAACCAGCGGTTGTAAGGGTTTCCAGTCGGGTAGATCGCCCACAACTGCACATCCACCTCCGAAGCCGCGCCGCTGCCGGTAATGACCTTTTGGTTGTCCAAAAAGATGGGCTGCGAGGCGACAGGCTGGGAGACATTCACGGAGATGCCAAGCAACCCGAGAAGGCCGATGACCGGGTCCAACACGCCCGCGAGCACTGGGATCGTCTTTCCATCCTTGGTCTGCTTCCACCCGTTCCAATCGCCGGACGACGGGCCGGTCGCATTCTTCGTCAGTTCGCTCAAGGCCACATCGATGCCACCCTCGGCGCCGAGACGCGCCTCCTGCCAGGCGGCTGTCTGCGCCGCCTGCTGAAGCTTCGGGCCCACGCGCCGCAAAGTCTGCGCGGCCGCGAAAGCGAGCAGGGCCATCATCACCAGGGCCAGCACCAGGGTGCCGCCGTGCTCAGGAGGAAGGGGCGCGCGTCTCATCGGTCAGTCGACCCGGTTATTACGAAGCATGATCTCGTCGTGCGCGGCGACGAGCGGACGGATCGAGCCGAAGGGCGACGCAAACCAGACCTCGACCAGGCACGACGTGCCATCAGGATTCAGCGTGATGCGAGCGCACAGGTCTTCCGCATTGCGCACGATGACTTCCTGGGCATCGGCCTCCTGGCGCACGAAACAGACGCAGCCTTCTCCCGCCACAAACGCCTTCCGAAAAAACACCGGAACCGCGGAAGCCTGGCCAGCCTGGGTGCCGTAATCCGCGCGGTGGCCGGTGACCAACACCGGCAGCGGGTCGTCGAAATCGGGGCTGGAGGGGGTGTTGCTCTTGTAGAAGCCGGGCAGCGTCAGAAACAACCCCGTCTGGCCATCGACGGTCACCGGGGCGGTGCCGACCTTGGTCGCGCCCCCGCCAACGACGCTGGTGCTCGTGGCGATCCCGACAGCCCGGCGCAAATCCCGGGTCATGTAATCCAGCAAACGGCGCTGGTCCGCCTGGGCGGCCGCATAGAGTTCACTGGCGCGAAAGGCCCTTTGCAGCCCGATCGAGCTGAACATTAAAGCCCCAATGATGATCGCGCTGCCCGTCATGGCGATCATCATTTCGGCCATCGTGAAGCCGGAGACGCGGGTCGTCGTCTTCATGGCTGGGATGGGGGCGGCGTGGAAGCCGCAGCCACCGATGGGCGCCCCAAGGCACTGCCAAAGATCCCGCTGCGAGTGAGGCCCGAACGGTAGATGACCGTCCGCCGGGTGCGTTCCTGGGGACCTTGCAATCCCTGCCATTGGACGGAAGCGGAAACGAGCAACATCGACTGCGTGCCGAGGTCGCCCGTGGCGAGCACCCGAACGACTCCCCGCTGCCGCTGCACCCGGATGGAGGTGGGACCCGCCTCCTCCGTCCCGAGCGCCCCCGCCACGTTCACCGTAATAGTCTCTGTCGGACTGGCATCGGCCAGTTCCTTCTCGCTCTCCGTGGGAGTTTGCATCAATTGCGCGAGGGCGGTCGCATTGGAGAATTCGGGCCAGGCCTTGCTCCGAATCGTCTCCAGACGCTGCTGGGCGATCAGGCTGCTGGCCGTGACCTGGCGAGTCGTACGCAAGATGTGAAGGCTCCTGGCGTTCATCGCGAAGATGCCACCCAAAGACATAAAAATCAGCAATGCGGCGACCAAAACCTCAACCATGGTGACCCCTTTTTCGCGGTGCGCCGCAACGGAACGATAAAAACTCATCAGGACAGTTGCGCGGGCGTTATATGCCCTGAACGGCAAGAAAGCAAATTGCGTGCGAAACGGATTAGTTACACTACTGTTTAACACCCGCCATACCGACCGACCGTGGAAGCAGGGATTCTACTACGCGTGCATCGCCCGGGCGATGCTATCGTGCCAGGCGTGGTGCATTTCCGTCAGTGACCAGGCAAAGGGTTCGCCGTTGGCCGTGATTTTCAGCAGGTTGCCGCCCACGGTGCCGATCTTCTTGCCGGCGACGCCGCGGAGTTCGAGCAGCATGAGGACGGCCCCGACGTGGGTCGGGTTGACGCTGAGCACGATCCGGCCCTGCGTCTCGTTGAAAAAGATTTGGTCCAGGCGCAGGCCGGTGGCGTTGAACTCGATGGTCGCACCGAGTTGATGGGCGGGATTGGACAGGCACGACTCCGCCAGGGCGACGGCGAGGCCGCCTTCGGAGCAATCGTGGGCACTCTTGACCAAACGCGATTTGATGAGGGCGCGGACGGCGTCGTGCATGGCGCGCTCTTGGGCAAAGTCCAGCGCGGGCACCGGGCCGGCTTTTTGACCGTGGATGACTTTGAGATAGTGCGAGGCCCCAAGTTCGTCGCCCAGATCGCCGACCAGGAGGATGGCGTCGCCCACGGTCTTGAAGTGGGAACTGGTGACGTGGCGCTCGTCGTCGATGATCCCCACCATGCCGACGGTCGGCGTGGGATCGATGGCGACAGCGGGGCTTTCGTTGTAGAGGCTGACGTTGCCGCCCGTCACGGGAGTGTCAAAAGCGCGGCACCCTTCGGCCAGGCCCTCGACGCATTCGCGGAGCTGCCAGAAATTCTCCGGCTTGTAGGGGTTGCCAAAATTCAGGTTGTCGGTGACCGCGAGCGGGACGGCTCCACTGCACGCCAGATTGCGGGCGGCTTCGGCGATGGCGATGCGGGCGCCCTGGCGGGGATCGATGGCGCAGTAGAGTGCGTTGCAGTCAGTTGTGGCCGCGAGGATCTTATTCGCCTCCCGGACGAGGAAGACGGCGGCATCGGAACCCGGGAGAACCATCGTGCCGGCGCGGACGGTGTGGTCGTACTGCCGATAGACCCAGTTCTTTGAGGCGATGCTCGGGTGGGCGAGCAGCGTCAGGAGGGCCGCGTGATTGTCGGTCTCCGGGAGCCGGCCGAGATCGAGGTGGGGAACGGCGGTCCTGGCCCTGGCCTCGCGGTCGTAGAGGGGGGCTTCATCGGCGAGCTGCCGGGCGGGAATTTCCGCGACGACCGCCCCGTTGTTGAGGACGCGCATCATGCCGTCGTCCTTGACGAGGCCGACTTCGGCGTAGGGCAGATCCCATTTTTCGAAGATATCCACGACGGTCTGCTCGTGGCCCTTCTTGACGATGATGAGCATGCGCTCCTGCGATTCACTCAGCATGATCTCGTAAGGCGTCATGCCCGTTTCGCGCTTGGGCACTTTGGCGAGGTCGATCTCGACCCCGGTCCCGCCGCGGCTGGCGGTCTCGCAAGTCGAGCAGGTAAGCCCGGCGGCGCCCATGTCCTGAATGCCGGCCACGGCATCGGTGGCGAGCAGTTCGAGGCACGCCTCGAGCAGGAGCTTTTCCTTGAAAGGATCGCCGACCTGCACGGCCGGGCGGTCCTGCTTGCTCTCCTCAGTCAGTTCGCGCGAGGCAAATGCGGCGCCCGCAAGGCCATCGCGCCCGGTCTCCGCGCCCACGTAGAAGACGGGGTTGCCGATCCCTTTGGCCGCGCCGCGGGCAATCTGCTCATGCTTGAGGATGCCGAGGTTGAAGACGTTGACGAGCGGGTTGCCATCGTAGCTTTCGTCGAAATAGATCTCCCCTCCGATGGTGGGAATGCCGATGCAATTGCCGTAGTGGGCGATGCCGCTGACCACGCCGGCGAAGAGGCGGCGGTTCGTCCTGACGTTCGCGCCTTCACCCGTAATCGGACCGAAGCGGAGCGAATTCAGGGAAAAGACGGGCCTCGCGCCCATGGTGAAGATATCGCGAATGATCCCGCCGACGCCGGTCGCCGCTCCCTGGAAGGGCTCGACCGCGCTCGGGTGGTTGTGGCTTTCCATCTTGAAGGCGATGCCCCAGCCGTCGCCGATGTCGATCACCCCGGCGTTTTCCTCACCGGCCTTGACGAGCACCGTGGGACCGGTCGTGGGGAATTTGCGCAGCTCCCGCTTGGAGTTCTTGTAGGAGCAGTGCTCGCTCCACATCACGGAGAAGATGCCGAGTTCGGTGAAGTTCGGCGCGCGGCCGAGGATCGACTGGATGCGCTCGTATTCCTCCGGGGTAAGGCCGTGCTTGGCGATGAGTTCGGGTGTGATGGCGGGTTCGGCGGACATGAAGAGATTTTAGGCGGCTTTGAGGACCCCGAGAGTGGTGAGAACGGACTCGAAAACGACGCGCCCATCGACGCTGCCGAGGCGGGCGTCGCAGGCACGCTCCGGATGCGGCATGAGGCCGAAGACGTTGCGCGCGGCATTGACGATGCCGGCAATGTGCTCCGCGGAGCCGTTGGGGTTCGCGGCGTCGGTCGCCGCGCCGTTGGCATCGGTGTAGCGCAGGAGAATGCGGCCGGAATGATTCAGGTCGCGGAGGGTGGCCGCATCGGCCACGTAGCTGCCCTCGCCGTGGGCGATCGGCAGCCTGAGCAGCCCGCCGGTCCGGGCCGTGTGCAGGAAGGGATTGGCCACATCCTCGACACGGACATGCTGGTGCTGGCAGACGAAATGCAGCGATCGGTTGCGGATGAGCGCGCCAGGGAGCAACCCGGCCTCGCAAAGGATCTGGAAGCCGTTGCAGATTCCCAGGACGAGCGTGCCGGCGGCGGCGGCTTCCTTGACGGCTTTCATGATCGGTGAGAAGCGCGCAATGGCGCCACAGCGCAGGTAATCGCCGTAGGAAAATCCCCCGGGCAGGACGATGAGATCGTAGCCCGCGAGGGAGGTGTCCTTGTGCCAGACATACTCGGTCTGGACGCCGAATTCGGTGAGGGCGAGGACGCAGTCCTGGTCACAATTGGAGCCGGGGAAGCGGATGACGGCAGCTTTCATAGGAGAAGTGTGGGTCTATTTGAAGTCCTGGCCAAAGGGCGCGAGCGCAAAAGCGATAAGCTTTCGATGTTGTTGAGCAAAAGGAAGCCCGATCCCCCAAGCAAGATCCAAAGAAGGTTGCCGATCAGGGACACATCCCATGCGCCATCGAAATCGGATTTAACCTTCGATCACCAACTTGTAGTCCTCAATCACGGGGTTGCTCAGGAGATCGCGGCAGACATCATGGAGCTGGGCTTCGGTCTGGGAACCGTCGAGTTCGAGTTCGATAAACTTGCCGACGCGAGCGGATTTGACGGCCGGGAGCCCATGATGGTGGATGGCATCGCGCACCGCCACGCCCTGCGGATCGAGCACGCTTTGTTTTGGCAACACGATGACTTGGGCTTTCATAGGGCGCACACCCTAGGGGACGGTGCGCGCGGGTGCCAACGTGATTTTTTCCGGCGGGTGTCATACGAAATTGCCGGGTGACAAGCGCCGCGCGGTCTGGTTATCGTGCCGCATGATTTGGAAACTCCGCCCGCTTGCGGGCTGCCTCGCGTTCGTTTGTTTATGCGCTTCCGCGGCTGGTCAAGGGACGCCGCTCACCCCCGAGGAAATGTCGGGCGCGGCGCTGAGCGACACCTTTTCGATTCCCATGCCCGGCGAGTTCATGGCCGCGCTGAACAAGATCGGCAAAATCGACTGGGGCTCAAAAACGCGCCCGCCGATCGCCACCAATTACAGCAGCCGGCCGCAGACGGCGTTAAACGTCGGCGGCCTGATCGCCGATGGATACATCGCGATCGAGGCGTCCGACGGGATGCAGGTGAAGAACCTGGGCAAGGACGTCATCGCGCTCGCCAAGGTGCTGGGAGTGAGCAAGGACGTCATGGAGCGCGCAAAAAGCATCGAGAGTTTCGCGGAAAAGAGTCAGTGGGATCAGCTCAAGGAGGAACTCGAGGCGACGCAGAATGAAGTGAAGACCGCCATGGCCGACGCCAAAGACCAGGATCTGGTGACGCTCATCACGGTCGGGGGCTGGCTGCGAGCGCTGGAAGTCATCAGCGGACACGTCGCCGGGCACTACACCGAACTCGGCGCCAGGCTCTTGCGCCAACCGGGCATCGTCGGCTTCCTCAACAAGAATCTCGAAGCCCTGCCGGAAAAGGTGCGGGAAGACGCCAGTGTCAAAGTCGCCCGGAAGAAGATGGCGGACATCGAGAAGCTGATCGCTTTTCCCCTCGATAAGGCTCCGAGCCAGGAGGACGTGAAACAACTGAACAAGCTCGCCTCCGAGGCGGTCAAAGAGATTGCCAAGAAACAAAAATGAAACGCTTCCTCCTCTCCCTCGCCGCCGCCGGCCTGGCCACGACCGCCGTCCACGGCGCACCCTCGGATGACGAAGTCGTTGCCCGGCGTGTCGCCCTCGACCTCGCGGGCGCATTCACGAACGACGGATTCAAGTTACGCGACGGCAACTGGACCGGGGTCGTGGAAGTCGGCAAGGCGAAGATCGTTCAGGTCAACCTCTACGCGGGCAACCAATACTGGTTCACCCTCGGCTCCATCCCCGCCGCCAAGAAGCTCCAGGTCACCGTTTATGACGAGACCGGCAAACCCGTGGTCGTCGACCCCTACCAGGAAGCATCCGTGGCCGCCGCGGGCTTTTCCCCGCAAGCGAGCGGCTCCTACTTCGTCAAGGTCGAGGAACTCGAAGGGACCAAGGCGGCATTTTGCCTCATTTACAGCTACAAATAATCAATGCCGTCTTCGAAAACCACGGAAAAGCTGGACGGCCAGCGCGTCACACAATTCTCCATCTTCCTCTCGAACCGCGTCGGCGCCCTGCTCGACGTGGTGCGCGTTCTCAATGAACGGAACATCCACGTGCTCGCGATCAGCGTGCAGGATTCGGCGGATACCGCGATCGTCCGCATCGTCGTGAGCGATCCTGAGAGCGTGCAGCAGATGTTCATCGAGCACGCCATCCCCTTCTCGATCTGCGACCTGGTGGTCGTGGAGCTAAAAGAGGGCGCGACCGAACTCGGGCGACTGCTGGCGGCATTGCTCGCGGCCGAATGCAATATCTTCGGGAGCTACGCCCTGCTCACCCGCCCGCGCGGCCGCACCGCCCTGGCCCTGCACGTCGAAGACAACGAATGCGCGATTTCGGTCCTCGAGTCGCAGCGCTTCACGATCCTGAGCCAGTCGGATATCTCGCGTTGAACGCGAGCTGGGGGAAGTAATCAGTAACTCCGTTGCCCCGCGGCTTCAGATTACTGATTACTCTCCTCCCGCGTTCTCCCGGGAGGGGGGAAAACGCTGGGCGGAGGCGGCAGGACTCGCGGCGAAGTTTCCTTCCGGGGATTGATCGGCAGGATGTAGTAACGGCCCCGGTTCTTGACGACCCGCGCGCATTTGGCGGTCGAAATCAAATTGGTGTCGAAGTGCAGCGATTCCGCTTTGGAAAGATAGAATTGCCCACGCTCGCCATCGACCTCCAGCCAGACGAAGTAGCTGCCGGGTTCGTGCGGCGGGTTCGGGGTGGGCCGCCAATCAAGAATCAGGTAGCTGACATCGTGTTTGGAGTCAGAGCATTCGAGTTCCCAGATCCGCCGAAATCCCTGCGGGGTGGGATACGAATCGGGATCTCGCGCCCAGGAGAACCAACGGTTCATAGGAGATCTTTTAGTTGCGACAGCAAGGCGGCGTGCTGGTCATGGTGATAGTGGTGAGCTTGGAAACCCAAACTACGCGCGGTCTCGATATTCGGCAAAAGATCGTCGATGAAAAATGTCGTCGCGGGCTCGAGGCCGAGCTGGCGCTGGGCGATCCCGTAGATTTCCCGGCCGGGCTTGGACGCCCTGGCCTCGTAACTGTAGGTGCCGGCGGCAAAGCGACCGAAGAAGTCATAGCGGCGGAAAATGTAGTCCCGGTGAATGTCGTTCGTGTTACTGAGGAGATAGAGGGGAAAACGACCGTGGAGACGTTCGACCAAAGCGACCATCGGTTCATTGGGCGTAAAGATGTCCTCCCAGGCAGCGATGAACTCGGCCTCGCTGCCCCGATAACGCAGTGCGTCGAAGACCCCGCGCAAAAATGCGGCGCGGTCGATCTGGCCGTCCTCGTACCCGAGCTTGATCCGATCGATCTGGGAGGTGGCCTCGATCGGATCGTGAACGTCACTCAAGGCGAGGGTCTTTTTCATCGCCACGGAAAAATCGAACTTCAGGAGAACATTGCCGATATCGAAGAGGAAGGCGCGGATCATGAGGCTTGCGTGTATCGGCTGTTGCGCCGCGAGGATCAAGCAATTGCCGCAAGGAGGTGGCGAGTAGGAAACCGTGGCGACCGCCTTGATGCCCACATGAGAACGGAGATGCGAGGAACCACGGATTTCACCGCAGGCACGGATTCAACGGGATACCGGGCCAGAACGTGCGACGCCGCTCACCCCAAGGGAGATCCTCGCCTCCTCTGTGCGCCGACTGTAGTACCCGGCCCGCAGGACCTCGCGAGCACGATCGAGGAGCTTCGGCTTGCGCGGGACTGGATTTCCTGCCCATTCTTCACTCATGGCGTTTGACCCGTTCCCTGTGGCCTTTGGCGGGCTTCCCCCATTTACTCGACAAAAACGCTGCAACATTGAAGCCCTGAATTTCAGGGCTTCAAAGGTGAAGCCTACTTCCTGTTAGGCGATTCCTCGCGCGTCCTGAAAATGAAAGCCACATTATTCGCGGTTCTCACTTTACTCGCAGCCTCTTTGGCTGCAGTCGCTCTCGATACGCCAAAGGGCTTCGAGACTGACAATATCGTTCTCTACCAGCCGAACCAAGCATTGCAGGCACGCGTTAGTGCAGTGGCCGATCTCGCCAATTACATCAAGCAACTACAGGCAGTCTGCGCCGAGTTCTTCGCAACCACCAATACGCCAGAGACTCTGCACATTGTTGTCGCCATCCGTCCCGGCAAGCGCGCTCGTGTGTGGTTCGTTTCTTCCACTCATCCAGCCCCCGACCCAACGCGCGAACCGCTGCGAAAAAAGCTCGAAGCCGTGACACCATGCGACGTGCATGACGGCCCTGTGGCTTTCGCGATCTCCGCGAAGCTCGCTGGCGGCGACGGCAAAAATCCCAAAGGGGACAAGGACTTCAAACCACCAGTCCCGAAAGAGTGGCAGGATGCCACAAAAGGTAAGGAAAGCGTTCTTGTGCCTGACGGTTTTCTTGACCTTATTTGGCCCGACAAACAATGAGACCGGAAGCGCCATCCATGCGCTGCGGGCATGAGCTTGGAGTCGTTGCTCGCACATCGTGAGAATTCCATTCTTATCAATCGTCAGTTCGCTCGTCGCTTTCTCAGTTTGCGCTGCGGATTTGCCCCCGCCAACAAAGACCATGATCACGCTTCAACAACTCGAAGAGATGTTTGCCGGGATGCGTGCCAAGACCAAATGGAACTTGGACGGAAATATGCTGTGGGGCTACTTCTTCACTGACCCGGACCCCAAGAAACTTGAACCTGTCGCCAAGCAACTCGCAGGCGATGGCTACGGTCTTGTTGGCACGCACCAAACTAAGAACGGCGACCATTACATTCTCCACGTCGAACGAGTTGAGACCCACACCCCCAAGACTCTTGATGCTCGCAATCAAGAGTTCTACCGCCTCGCTTCCAAGTTTGGCATCGCCTCCTACGACGGCATGGACGTTGGCCCCGTGCCAGCCACAAAATGAAAACTTCGCAATCGACCGAAACGCCATCCATGCGCTGCAGCTCCAATCGAATCCGCATTGGAGCCGCGATTCTACCATTCGTTTGCGTCTGCTACTTTTGGCTGGCATGGGGCGTTTATTCTGACCGTGAGTTTGGCGGCCTTTACCTCTTCGCGAAGCACCGACTTTCCTTTCGGTTCTTCTTTTCCGCGCCGCTTGGTGAGACCGATAGAGACATCTCAACGCTTTCGGAATCCGGGCGACGCGCCGAGAACGCTTTCCAGGAATTTGTCGAAACCCACGGCGGCTACGAACGAGGCCGCAGACATCAGATACTCCAATGAGAAGTACCCCAAATTCGCCTCCAGGCGCTGCAGTTCTGGACCGACGGCTGCTGCGGCACAGAGTCAGCTTCATTCCATTTTCGACCGCTTTCGACGGCTATTCAGTTCTTCAAACGAACGTCGCCTGACCTCGGGGCCCGGAATCAGCGGATGCTTCGTGCGCCCACCGGACGCTGGCCGACGGGCGGCTCATGGCCTCCACCGGGTCCGGTGACAAAGCGCGTGATGGTGCCGTCCATGTCGATCCGCAGGCCGATTTCCTTCTTCGGGCCGTCATCGATCGGCGCGGACCATTTTGCAAACCAGTAGGTCGAGTGGAAGGTCCCCTGCTCGAGCACGAGACCGACGATCGCACGCTCAACGCCGCCTTTCTGCAGATGCTCCTGGGCGATCTGCAGGGCCTGGCCGATGGGGAGCGCCGGCACATTGTCAGCGGCGTGGGCAGAGACGCTCGAGACGGCGAGCGCCAGGATCAAGGGAAGGAGGCGGTGTGATTTCATGGTTTTGATCAAGATGGACGACGATGCAGCCTGCGAGTGCAAGCTCAGAAACTCCGTCCCGCGACGGGAACTGGCCAGGATGCGGCCATCGGATCACGAAGAGACGCGGCTCCTGCACTGGACAGACGAGGATTTTGAACCTATCGGAAAGGTGATTGATGCCGTGTTCCCAGCGCACGGTTGGTGGCCATGAGCAAACAAGAACGAATCAAACTCGATAAATGCCGCCCACGGGATCGCCGGATCGCCTCCGGAGAGATTCCGCTTTTGGAAGCAGGCCTGGGGAATCGGAGAGCGAGACTCTAGATCATGATCATATCCGACAATCTCCGTTATACGAAGTTCGCTCTGGCCAACGGATCCGGCGCGATCCCGGCGCTCGGTTTTGGGACGCTGATTCCCGACCCCATCGCAACCAGGAATGCGACCAAGGCCGCGCTGGAGGCCGGATTTCGCGCGATCGACACGGCGGAACGTTACCGGACGGAGAAAGAGGTCGGCGAGGCGATGAAGGAGGTATTCGATGACGGGAAGATCCAGCGGGAGGAGGTGTTTGTCGCCACGAAGCTCTGGAACACCAATCACCGTCCCGAGCGCGTCAAACCGGCCTTCGAGGCGAGCCTCAAGAAACTCCAACTCGACTACCTCGATCTCTATCTCATCCACACTCCTTTCGCCTTCCAACCCGGAGACGTTCAGGACCCGAGGGACGCGAACGGCAATGTGATCTATGACCGAGGGGTGAAGCTGTCGGACACCTGGCGCGCGATGGAGGAACTGGTGAACGAGGGCAAGTGCAAGGCGATTGGATTATCCGACATCGGCCTGGAAAAGCTGAAGGAGATCTTCGAAGCGGCGAGCATCAAGCCGGCGGTTGTTCACGTCGAATCCCATCCGTATCTGCCGGAATGGGACCTCCTGGACTATTGCCGAACGAATGGGATCGTCCTGCAAGCTTTCGCCGCGCTGGGTCATAGTAGCGAGCCCAACTTGCTGGCCGATCCGGTGATCACCGCGATCGCCGATCGGGTCGCCAGGACTCCGGCTCAAGTCGTGCTCGCGTGGGCCATCCAGCGCGGGACGGCGCTCCTGACCACCACAAAGACCCCCAGTCGGCTCGCGGAAAACTTTGACATCTCCACCCTTCCTGAAGACGCCATGCGGGAGATCAACGAAGGAATCACGTCGCGGTTCAGGTTCAATGCCGTCGTGGAGACCGGCGTTCCCGGGTTCATTCCCAGAGGAAAGTAAAGGCGGGACGACATGCCGGAGAGTTGCCGCCGCGCTCGCCATGAAGCTTCGTCCGGCGAAGCCCGGAATGAATGGGATTCCTCGCAAAACTGCACACGAGGCATAAAATCCATCGCAGAAGCGCGACAGCGGTCTCTTTCGGCGGCGGCCATCCTCGCCGCAAAACTCGCGGCAACCCTGGCGGCAGTTCGCACAGAGGGCCAAAAGAGACATCGGAGGGTGAGCTAAGCGTTTATCCCCAGGGTTTTCTCTGAAGGAAGACGCGGTTCGCGGTTCTTGGCGCGGCACGTGCTTATTCCCAGGAGGAGCCATTATAATTACCATGCATAAATCCAATAAATCAGCCTTCACCCTGGTCGAGCTGATGATCATCGTCGCGATTATCTCCGACATCCTGATCGTCGCGATGCCAGCGTTCATCCGCGCCCGGAATATGGCGCAGAACACCAAGTTCATCACCGATCTGCGAACCGCCAGTGCGGCGTTCGAAATGTACGCGGCGGAAAGCAATCATTACCCCTCCTCGGCCTCCGCCGGGATCGTCCCTTCCGGCATGTCCGTCTATCTGAGCGGCATGGCTTGGAGCAGCTACACGCCGATCGGCGGCCGTTGGGATTGGGAGCCCAACCAGTGGAATGTCACCGCCCAAGTCGGCGTGGCCTACGGCAGCGGCTCACCCGGCAAGCCGGACGACGTGCGCATGGCGGACATCGACGCGCGCATCGACAACCAGGCGCTGAGCACCGGGGCCTTCCGCAAGCAGGACGACAACCACTACATGCACATCATCGAGTAAGGGCCGCCGGCCTTACCCGAGCAGTCGCTGGTAGAGCGCCAGATAGGCGTCCACCATCGCACGGAACCCAAAGCGCGCCTCGGCGTGCGCCCTCACGTTGCGCCGGTTCAGGGCCAGCGCGCGCGGGACGAGTTCCGCCAGTGCATCGATGACACCCGCATGGAAGCCGGTGATGCCATCGTCGATGACCTCCTCCACCGATCCGCGGCGATGGGCCACGACCGGGGTGCCGCAGGCCATCGCCTCGATCATCACCAGGCCAAACGGTTCCTCCCACTGAATCGGAAAGAGCAGCGCCGCGGCATGGCGGAGCAACTCGTTCTTTTGGGCGTGGTTCACGGGGCCGATCCAGCGGACCATCTCGCCATCGATGAGCGGCTGGATCTGTTCCGCGAAATACTGCTGCTCCTTGGGGTTCTGCGGTTGCCCGGCGAGGACGATGGGCATTTCCACGGCGCGGGCGATGCGGATGGCATCGAGCGGATTTTTCTCCATCGACATCCGTCCGAGGTAGGCGAGGTAGCGGCCCGGCTCGAACGAAGGGTCATAGGCGCCGAAGTCGCAGCCATTCGGAACGATCGGAAACTCGCGCCCGGTGCGCACTCCGGCGCCGTGCATCTGGCAGCCGCTGATGCCATTGACCGCCACCTGCGGCCAGCGCCGGAAGACAAATTCGTCGTCCACATGGGGACAGGTGTGGATCGTGAACAGACCGGGCGTACCGGTGGTGGCGGCGAGGGGCAGCCAGGCGGTGCTGAGGTGGTAATGGATGACGTCGAAGTCCCCGGCCCGCGCCAGCACCTCGGCCATGGCGGCGCTCATGTAATACTCGTAGCAGTAGGCCTCGCCGCGCTCGAAGGTCTCGGTGAGGTTGAGTTCGGTGACGGGGTGCAGCTTCGCCGCGGTGAAACAATCGCCCGAGGCAAAGAGCGTCACGTCGTGCCCGCGCGCCGCCAGTTCATCGACCAGCAGCTTCATGAGCACCTCGATTCCGCCATAGGTGGCGGGTGGAATCCGCGTCCAAAGCGGCGCGACCTGGGCGATGCGGAGCTTGGTATTTTTTATCACGGTCTTGCGGGGCATGGCGTGCGATGGTAACTGCAACACTCCGTTAGCCAATGTTCTCTTCGCTCCTGCGCATGAAATTTCTCTCCCTTCTTCTTCTCACCGCTCTCACGACCAGCGCAGGCGCCGAGGAGCGTGTGGCCAAAGCGGTGCCCGTCACCACGCGGGATATCACCACCCAACTGCAAATCTTTCTCGACCAGCAGCTTTTCGGTCCCGGCAAGATTGACGGCCGCCCCGGAGAGTTCGTGGGCAAGGCGCTCATCCGCTACCAACGCGCGCATGGCCTGCCGCAGACCGGCGTGCTCGACGCGAACATCCCGCTCGATTCGGTGTATCCCGTTTACACTTTTTACACCATCACGGACGGCGACCTGACGTTCATCGGCCCCTGCCCCACCAAGCCCGAAGAACAGGCCAAGGTGAAAACACTGCCCTACGACTCGCTGCTGGAATTCCTGACGGAGCGCTATCATTGCGCGCCCGAGTTTCTCCAGAAAATCAATCCGACGCTCAAACTCGAGACCTTGAAACCTGGCGATGCCGTGCGCGTGCCGAATGTCGATCCGTTCAAGATCGAGGAATTGCCGAAGCAAGGGTTCCTGCCCGAGATTCCGGAATTCAAGAAACGGGTCATCCAAATCAATCGGCAACAAAAGATGCTCGAACTCTACGAGGGCGAGGCGTTGCTCGCCGCTCTGCCGATCACGCCGGGGATCACGGGTGGCGGCGCCAAGGAAACGCCCGCGGGGAGTTGGAAAATCCTCGGAATTGCCACGAGCCCGACTTTCCGGTGGGACAAGAGCGTTCTGGAAACGGGGGTTCGCAGCGACGTTTCCTATCTGCTGCCGCCCGGTCCGAACAATCCGGTGGGGGTGCTGTGGATCGGCCTGAATAAACCGGGCATCGGCATTCACGGGACGAACAGCCCGCAGACGATCGGGCGCGCGGCCAGCCACGGGTGCATGCGCGTGGCGAACTGGGATGTCGTGCGATTGAGCAAGCTGATCACCAAGGGGATGACGGTGGTGATCGAGTAGGGAGTGCTCAGTTCTTCCGCCATGAGGGCGCACAGGCGTCGCATGAGCGGGCTGAGACAGGGGAGCATGGCCTGTGTTCAATCGCTCAACTCTCCCTCTTCATCTTAATCTTCATCCCTCCATTTGAGGCCGAATGAGGTGCGCGAGACGCGCGGCCCGGAGGGCGGGGACGCCCACCCTACCCGAACAAAAAATCCGCGCGGCGGCGTTGACAAGCGGGGGCTGCGCGACTATCAACGCCTCCCCGCATTACCGGGACGAACCCATTTTTTACCATGTCCACGACTGAAGTCATCCTCACTGAAAAGATCGCAAGCCTCGGCGCCGAAGCCGACGTCGTGAAGGTCAAGCGCGGCTACGCCCGCAATTTTCTGGTTCCACGCGGCAAGGCGCTGGAAGTGACCCCCGCCACCCTGAAGCGCCTCAACTTGCTGAAGGCAAAGCGCGCCGAGCGTGAAGCGAAGGAACTCAACGAGTCCGAAGATCTCGCGCGCAAGATCAACAAGCTCAAGATCACGATGGAGATCGAAACCGGCGCGACCGGCAAGGCCTTTGGCTCGATCACGGCGGCCGACCTCGCGGAACGGCTGAAGAAGGAACTCGGCGGCCAGATCGATATCGACCGGCACAAGATTCACCTCGACAAGCCGATCAAGGAAAGCGGTGAGCACGAGGTGGTGATCAAGCTGCACCATGACGTGACGGCGAAATTGACCGTCAACGTGAAGGCCAAGGGCACCGAGGAAGCGGCCACCGAGGAGAAGCCCGCTGAGGATAAGGGCTTCAAGGCCAAGCCCAAGGCCAAGCACAGCAAGTAACGGAACGCCATGGCAAACGAGGCTTCCACCAAGAGTGCGAAGCCCGCAAGAAAGGGCGGGGAGAATTCGGGCAATGACCTGCACCAGAAGGTCAGTTATTTGCCAGATATTCACAGGTTATTGCCGCAGGCGCCGGACGCGGAGCGGGGAGTTCTTTCATCGTTCCTCCTGGCTCCCAGGGAGATCGGCGGGCTGTGCGCAGAGAAACAGATCAAATCTGAACACTTTCACCTGCCAGCGCATGCGCAGATTTACGCAACGTTGCTGGAGCTCTGGGACGGCAATAAACCGATCGATTTCATCACCCTGACGCAGCTTCTGCGCGATCGCGGGCAGCTCGATCAGGTGGGCGGGGCGGCGTTCGTCACCGAGTTATTCACATTCCTCCCCACGGCGGCCAACGCGGGCTTCTACGTCGAGATCCTGCAGGAGAAATACACCCTGCGCGAGATCATCAAAGTGTGCACGGAATACGCGGCCCGCAGCTACGATGAGCAGGACGACGTCCCCAATCTCCTCGACGCCGTGGAGGCACAGATTTCAGCCATCGCGCAGGATCGCTTCAAGGACAAGACGGCGAGCATGAAGGATCAGGTGATGCACGCCATCCAGGCGATCGAGGATCTTTATGAGCGCCGTGGCGCCATTACCGGCCTGCCGACGGGACTGGCCGAACTGGACAAGATGCTGGATGGCCTGCACAAGGCGGAAATGATTGTCATCGCGGCGCGCCCTTCGATGGGGAAGACGGCGCTGGCGATGAACATTGCCGAATACATCGCGCTGGAGGCCAAGCTACCCGTCGCGGTCTTTTCTCTGGAAATGAGCACGTCGCAGCTCGTGCAGCGCCTGCTCTGTTCCCGTGCCCGCGTAAATCTGGGCAGCGTGAGAAACGGCTTCCTGGCCGAGCGCGATTTTCCCGCGTTGACCGCCGCCGCTTCCAAGCTGGCGGAGAGCAAGATCTTCATCGACGATACGCCCGGCCTTTCGATCCTGGAACTGCGGGCCAAGTCGCGCCGGCTCAAGTCGCAGCACGACATCCAGGCGATTTTCATCGACTACCTTCAGTTGCTGCGTTCCACGTCGCGCCGCGCGCAAGACAATCGCCAGCTCGAAATCGCGGAAATCTCCTCGGGACTCAAGAGCCTCTCGAAGGAATTGAACCTCCCCATCGTGGTCCTGGCCCAGCTGAACCGTAATCCCGAACAGCGGAGCGGCGACAGCAAGGGGCGTCCGCGCCTGAGCGACTTGCGCGAATCGGGCAGCATCGAGCAGGACGCGGATGTGGTGGCGCTGCTGGTCCGTGAAGAGTACTACGCCGAAAACGAAGAAGACAAAAAGGAGTCCGAAGGCAAAGCCACGCTGATCATCGCCAAACAGCGCAATGGCCCGGTGGGCGATGTGCCGTTGACCTTCCTCAAGGAATTCACGCGCTTTGAAAATCGTGCGCGGGAGGCAGAAGGAGAGGAGTAGGGAAAGGATGAAGAGAAGTGAGGGAAGGCGGTCGACAATTTCCTAACCCCCTTCCCCACCAATCTCTTCATCCTTCCTTTATTCTTCCGGCGGCGGGATGCGATAGAGGCGGAGGCCGGGGTGGAGGGGGAGGACGGTGCCGCGTTCGCGGTTGAAGAGGAGGCCGTCGTAGCGGAGTAATTTCTTGTAGAAGGCTTTCCGGCGCTCGAACTCGTCCTCGGCATCTTTCTTGGGACGGAGGCTATCAAGACGGAAGCGGCCGTAGTCGGATTCCGAGACGGCGATGTGGGTCACCCCGAGCTTTCGGAGTTCGCGGATGGAGCCCAAATCGGCGGCAAATTTTTTCCCTCGAACGGTCTGCGGCAATTCGCCGAAAAGGGCAGTGACGCGCGCGCTCCCGGGGCCGGGCAATTGGACTCGGCTGTCCTTCGCAATGATGGCGCTGGCAGGGAGGTTGTTTTTTACCCACTCGAAAAGTTCCCGGTTGTCGTCATGCGCAAACGCTTCGTCATAGCGCTCCCACTTCGGCCATTGCGCGCCCACGAGGGCCAGGGCGAGGACGGGCGCCGCCCAGCGTGCCGGCACCCAGCGCCCCAAGAGATGCGCGGCGTCGGCAATACCGCAGGAGGCCAGCACCATGAGCACGCCCGTGGCCGGCAGGAAGTAGCGGTCGTGGGTTTTTGGCGAAAAGGAAAGCGCGAGGGTATAGACAAACGGGAACCCGATGATGAGCCATTCGACGAGAGTCACGCTGCGACGCTCGCGCCAACGGGCGAAGAGGAACACCAACAGAAGCACCCACACTACCGGCGTGGTGTTGTCGCGGAAAACGGGCCCGTAGACGGCGTGCGGGACGCTCCGGGTGGTCCCGCGTTGACCGTGCACGACGAGAAGCAGTTCGCGATCGAAACTGTGCCCGAACGCGCCGGGTTGCGTGATCATCGGAAGATTGATCAGGAGCAAGGAGACCAACAGCGCTCCACACGCCCAGGCGATCCGCCCGCGCCGCCCCGGCGCCGGCGCGAACCAGAGCACCGGGCCAGCCACAGCCAGCACAAAGACGCCGATGTATTTTCCCGAGATGGCGCAGGCCGACGCGACGCCGAGCGCCACCGCCCACAGTCTCGTCGGCCGCTGCCAGTAGAGGTAGGCCACGAGAAACGTGCAAGACACGCCAAAGAGCAACGCAGTGTCTTCCTTCAAATAGTGCGATAATTCGAAGAGCTGATTATGCAACAGCAAGGCCAGACCTGCGCCGATCCCCGGCACCCATCCCCGCCAGGCAAAGGCGAGGAGAGAAAGCGCCACAACGGCGGCCGCCGTAAAAGCCGCGGAGACCCAACGACCCACCTCCACGACGCTCTGCTCGTGCAGCGGCACGTGGGTCACCTCCACGGCCAGTTTGGCGGTGGTGAGCAGCAGCATGGGGTGATGGAAGTTCCAGTTCCCGGTCAGCAATTGCGCCGCCTTTTCGCTTTCGTCGGGATGATAAAAATACGGAAAGGTGTTGGACCGGGTATTGAGCGAGAAGGCGGCGGCGAAAAGCGCCAGTGACCAGGAGACGAGCCAAACCGGCGTGCGGGAAAACATCGTGAAATTTCTAGCGAAAGTCGGGGCGGCTTGTCACGTGCCGGTCTTGACGAGCGTGAGAACGCCGTAGCGCAAAGCTCCCGAGCGAAAGGCCAGCCAGAGCCGGGTGATGGTGAGGGCAAAGAGCCGATGATGAGACCGCGGATGGACGAGCAGGCGCGCCGCGGAGGGATGGCGGAAGAGATGCCGAATGAAGGTGCGGGCGATCGCGGGCCAGGTGCGGGCGATCCCGCGCGTGACGTCCTGGAACCGCGTAAGGGCAAAGCCCGCTCCCAGAGCGAGCCGGCGATAGTCGCTTTCGGAACCCAGTTCCGGCATGCGGGCTTCGCGGCAAATCGGTTCGAGCAACCAGCGGCATTGCCGCGACGACGGCGCTTCACCCACCAGCCAGGTGGAGACGACGAATCGCCCGCCGCGCTGCAGAACGCGATGGGCTTGCGCGAAGAAGGCGGCCTTGTCGGGCATGTGTTCGGAGCTCTCGATCGCGATGGCCGCGTCGAAAGAGGACGACGGCAGATCGTTGGCCAGCCAATCCCCGACGAGAAAACGCGGGTTCTCCCGGCCGGCGCCTTGCCGCAAGGCAATGGCGTGCTGGGCCGGCGAAATGGTGATGGCCGTCACCTCCGCCCCCCGCTCCTCCGCGAGCATCCGGGCGGTGGCGCCGTAGCCGCAACCGATGTCGCACACCCGATCGCCGGGCGAGAGCGCCGCTTCATCGACCACGAACGCTTCGAGCTGCCGGCGGGCGGTGGCGAGAGTTTCATGGCCTGTGCGCCACAAGCCATGATGCACGTGCTCGCCCCAGATTTCCCGATAGAAACCGTCGAGTTCGTCGTAGTGCCGCGCGATATCCGCGCCGCGGATTTCCGTCCGGGAAGCAATCACCTGGTCGGCGCCTACCGGTTCGTCTTGATGACGATCTCCACGCGCCGGTTGGGCTGCTGTTCCTCGACCGATTTGTCAGCCGGGACGATCAGCTTGGTGCTGCCAAAACCCTTTGTCTGGATGCGCTCTGGAGCGATGCCCATGAACTGGACGAGCCACAGCTTCACGGACTCCGCACGCTTCTCGCTGAGCATCAGATTGTATTCCAGAGATCCAGTGGAATCGGTGTGGCCTTCGATGCTGAAAGTGGCCTTGGGATTGCGCTTGATCAGCTCTCCAAGTTTGCGGAGTTGCTCGACCGCTTCCGGGCGCAGGTCGTAGCTGTTGTACTCGTAGAGCGCGCCACCAGGCATGCCGATGGGTCTGTCCCCGACCGGCAGTGGGCCCGAGCGCGTGAGCGCATCATCGAGCGACTGTCGCCCGGGAATTCCGGAAACACTGCCCAGACCGCCTTCCCCATTTTTGCCCGGCGGCAGTTTGATGATCGGCTGTCCTTTGGCGCGGGTGGTCTTTTCCATCATCCCGCCCGCCAGGCTGGTGAGCTGCTTCTCCAGGCTCCCGGCGGAATCGTGCTCCAGTTTGGCGAGGGTGTCGATGCCGCCCGAACTGACCTGCGGCTTTTCGTTCACGATCGGCTTCGACACCTCGGGGATCTGTGGGGCGACGGTGACGATTTGCACTTCCGGCTTGTCCACCGCCAGCGGAATGGTGACGACCGGGGTCTTGTTGACCGGCATGGTCAGCTTGGTGTCTTCAGTGATCTCGGGGATGACCACGCGATTCATCACGCGGGTGGGCGGCGCGAGACGCTCCTCACCCGTGTAGCCAAAGTTTTCGAGTCTCTTGAAATGAAAGAAGACGAGCAGCCCGGCGTGGAGAATGAGCGACAGGATCAGCGCGCGGATGAGCCACTTCCGCATGAAGGGGATCTCCGCGGCGTTGGACTGGTAAGTTTCGTATTGGGCCATGGCGAACGGAAGTAAGCTTACACAGATGACGCGGCGCGGCGATGGATTATTAGGGGCTGACTTTCCGCTTGAGAGTTGACGGGTGCCCGCGCACCTTCGCCGTCCCTTATGAACCAGACCAAAGAACCGCCGCTGATGGAAAAGATCGTGTCGCTGTGCAAGCGGCGCGGTTTCATTTTCCAATCATCCGAGATCTACGGCGGGATCAACGGCTTCTGGGATTACGGCCCGCTCGGGGCGGAATTGAAACGCAACCTGCGGGACACCTGGTGGCGCGCGATGACGCGGGACCGGGAAGACGTGGTGGGGCTCGACGCGACGATCATCATGCACCCGGCGATCTGGAAGGCGTCGGGGCATGTGGACACGTTTAGTGATCCGATGAGTGATTGCTTGCTGACCAGGAAGCGTTTCCGCTCGGACCACGTGGATCCGCAATCGGGTGTTGTCTACACATGGACTGGGGCGCGGGGCGCGGACGGCAGGGAAAATGGCGACTCATTCAGCGTGCTGCTGCCCGCGGGGAAGCCCCCGGAGAGCGCGCGCAACGTTGGCGTCCAGTTTTACACGGAACGCGGCTTGACGAATCCGGAACTGCGCGGCGAGTCGACAGCGAAAATCGAAAATACCCGAGCCTTCAATCCCGAGAACGGCGCACAGCTTACCGAACCGAAACCGTTCAACCTGATGTTTCACACCTTCGTCGGTGCGACCGCAAATGAGGAGGACAAGGCTTACCTGCGGCCCGAGACCGCCCAAGCCATTTTCGCCCAGTTCAAGAACGTCCTCGATTCCTCACGGCAGAAAGTGCCGTTCGGCATTTGCCAGATCGGCAAGGCCTTTCGCAACGAGGTCACCCCGCGCAACTTCACCTTCCGCTCGCGCGAATTCGAGCAGATGGAGCTCGAGTTCTTCATCGCGCCCGATGAAGCGGTCCGCATCCTGCACGGGAGCGTTGCGACGTGGGCAGAGGGCGCGGACCTCTCCGCTCCCCAGCCGAATTGGGGCTGGGAGATGTGGCACCACTACTGGGAAAAGGAGCGCGTAGCCTATTACCACAGCATCGGCCTCGGCGCCGATCTGCTCGACTATCACCGGCAAAAGCCGGACGAACTCGCGCACTATGCGCGGGCCTGCGTGGATATCCTTTTCAAGTTTCCTTTCGGCACGGAGGAGTTGGAAGGCATCGCCGCCCGCAGCGACTTCGATCTCTCGCAGCACCAGAAGCACAGCGGCAAAACCCAGGAAGTCTTCGACGAGGAACTTCGCGCCGCTGCGGGCAAACTCGACGATGCAGCGAAGGCGGCCTTCATCGGGACCGTCCAATCCGAATGGGCCGCGCGCGCGGCGAAGAACGGCAAACCGGAAGACGCGGCCCGCGCGGCGGCCCAGGAGTTTTGCGACAAGCTCTTCAAGGGGCTCTACGTCCCGCATGTGATCGAGCCGTCCGCCGGTCTCGATCGTCTCGCGCTCGCGGTCCTCGCCGCCGCGTATCACGAAGAGGAAAAGGCCGACGTGAACGGGAAGATCGAAAAGCGCACGGTCCTCCGATTCCACCCGCGGATCGCGCCAGTGAAAGTCGGCGTTTTCCCGCTGCTCAAGAACAAGCCCGAACTCGTGGCCAAGGCGCGCGAAGTGTACCATGTGCTCAAGGGCCAGATGAATTGCTTCTACGACGAGACCGGCAACATCGGCCGGCGCTACGCCCGGCAGGACGAGGCAGGCACGCCGTTTGGTGTCACGATCGATTTCGAGACTCTCGGCGAAAAGGGGCCGGAACTGAAAGACACCGTGACCCTGCGCCATCGGGACGATGCCCGGCAGGAGCGCGTGCCGATCAGCGAATTGCTGGGGCTATTGCTGCCGAAGGCACAGTAAGGGCGGCGCTTGCGCCGTACCGGCGAATTCATTCACCGAACCACGTTCGGCAGCAAAGGGAATCGAAGGTCCTCCAGAAAAGGGGATTGCCCCTTCGGACGGATGTTTTACGTACGTTACAGCTACGGATTTTGTGTGGTGGTTTTCACGACGCCCGTATAGAAACCGCGGTCTGCGCTCGCGGAGTGGGTTGCTGGGAGTTGGCCAACAGGCGGGTGCCGCTGTCCAAGAAAATTCTTTCCTATGAAACCACTGAGCATCGTCTCCCGCGCGTTCAACTCGAAGGTCAAAGACATGGTGATTACCCCGGAGGAAAAGGCCGGCCTGGAAGCCGAAGGAATCTCCGATCCGATCATCCAGCGATATCTCCTCTGGCGGAAAGCATCGATCTGCATGGTGATCGTCGCAACGGCACTGAGCGCCCTCGTCTCGACCTACAGCACCTACATGGAGGACGAAGACAAACCGGACGTCCTGGAGTCGCTCAGCGAAATGGTGCTCAAGAAGATCGAGGCCGCAGTGCCGGCCGCCAAGGCTCTGGGCCTTTCCAGCGACACGATCGACGCGGCCAAAGCAGCCGCTGCTCCCGCCGTGGATGCGGCCAAGGCGGCAGCCGCCGGAGATGACGAGAAAAAGGACAAAGGCGACAAGGAAGACGAGGCGGAAAAAAAGGGGGCCGAGCCTCTCGGAAACAAAATTGACGACGCGGTCCATCTCGTGGCGCTCTATCTGATGCCGATCGCTGCGTTGGTCGTGCTGTCCCTCAAGAACCGCTTCCGCCTGGCGTTTCGCGTGATGGCCGGAGCCTTTCTGGTCAGCTTTTTCCTGCCGATGTTGACTGATATGCTGCCGTGGAGCTTGTGGGAGACGCCGAAACCACCCTCCAATCCCCTGGAAATGGTCAAGGACAAGGCCGAGGGACTCATGGAGGCGGCAACAGTGCTGGCTGCGTTGCTGCCCACCGTGCTGTCGCTCATTCCAGGCGTCCAAAAAGCTTGCCTCCGAGTGAAGGGACTCCTGCCGCTATCGTCGCTTCCCGGCTGGTTCGTGGTGGTCGCGTCGACGCTTTACGGCCTGTTCCTGCTCGTGATCTTCGTGGCCGTGGACCAGGCGACCACGGAGCCGGCGATCCTCATCAGCCTCGGGCTGCTGGCGCTGGCGTCCCTTTTCTATGGCTTCCGGGCCGGGGTCGTGACGAAGCCATTGCTCACCGAACAGGATTTCAAGCGGATGAAAGGGTTGTCGCTCACCGTGGCCCTCATTACCGCACTGGCGGGCCTCATCCTGGTGGCTTTCCTGGTGTCGACCGACGTCATGGGCATCCATCTGGTAGGGTTCGATGCCAAGAAGTCGCTGATGAGCCCGATCGATCTGGTGGCGACGGGCCTGGAAATCATCGGCCGGTCGATGTTCGTGTCGGTGGTGGGGGCGGAACTGATGATGCGCCTGAACCTGATGTCGTGGACACAAAACCGGGAGGTGGCCGCTTACGAGTCCGTGGGAACCTATGACGGCGCGATGGAGCAGATGCAGGGCATCGTCTAGCTGCGGAGCGGCTTCCGGGGACGGCGAGGAATGGCATTCAGTTAAGCGGCCTTTTGGAAAAGTACACTCTGGAGAGTGTTCTGCACTTTGGACACCGGAGGTGTCCCAGCGATTAGCCCCGGGTCGAGCGAGTCTGCGAGCGAATACCCGGGGTTCCCACCCAACAGCGAATGCTCCATCCGTCCCGGCGAAGCCGCATCTCCTCCGCATCTCTTCCGAGGGAGAAGGGGAAGGATGCGGCCACGAGGCCGGGACGGATGGAACTGTGTCGTTTTGAGAGGCTACCCCGGGTGTTCGCTCGTTTCACTCGGTTGATGGTCGCCGCCGCGACCACCCCGCTTCGCGGGGCTCGCTGGCGCGAGTCCTGTCGCTCCGCTCCAGTGACCCGGGGCTAATTTCTGTTGTCCCTCCGGGACATATCTCCGGCAAAAGCGTAATGCCGCGCCAACGCAAATCCCATCCATCTTATGCCTTTCCCTAGGGCCTTCGGGTCGGCCAGTGATCAGTTTTCAGAAAGTTGTTGGATCGTGCCGCAGTAAGGAGCAGCGCGATGAGTGCGCTCGCCGGAAAAAACTTCGCCCTCGCGCTCGTGCCAGCGGTCTGGCGGAGTGAAGGAATGTCGTTGCGTCACCCCCAAGCTCTCGCGTTTTCGTTGCTGTTCATCGCGGGCTGGATCCCCGTGAGCGTGGCCGCCGAGGACAAGTGGCCTGAAGGTCATGAGCTCGCGGAGCGCAGCGAGTCGCCGAACGGGCGCTACGGCGTGCTGCTTCCGACCCGGGAGAATGCCCCGGAAGAAGATCAGACGGAGAACGCGCTTGTCGATTTGAAGACCCATCGGCGCATCGGCGTGATCCGCGGGTCGCACTATTTTTCCGGTCAGAACCATCGCGGGCTGCACGTCCACTGGGCACCGGATTCGAGTTGGTGTATCGTGGTCTATGAAGCGCGTTACGGCTTCGGCAATATCACGCTCGTGGAACCGCATGGCACGACGTGCTCGCAGGCCGATCTTGGCGTGCATATTCAGAAATCGCTCGATGCCGTCATTGCCCGGCAGGCTCACAATCCTTCCATAGACGGTTACGGAAGCGCGTATTTTCACGCCGCGAAAGGCGGCAAGATTCTCGTCCGCGCCACCGCCTTCACGAATCCGAAAGCCTTTGAAGACCAACCCACGTATTGCGCGTGGTTTCAGGGGACCTTCGATCTCCCCGACAAAAAATGGACCCGTTCGGACTGTCGCAAGATCGTCCGTGGAGAGGACGACGAACTGGAAGCGGCCTACACGGACTGGCTGGGTGAAGGCATCACCTTCAACCAGGAGGAAGACCGGTTGGCATGGTTCGACGCGAAACTGAATGCGGTCTACCAAGCCGTGCGCAAGACCCTGCCAGAGGAACGCTTCGCCGCGGTGAAAAAGGAGCAAGTCGCCTGGTTGCCGCAACTCGAGACCCGGGGCACTATCGCCGCGAAATGCGAATTCATGGCGGCGCGCATCAAGGAATTGCGCAAACTCGTATGGTGACGGGAAAGAGCTGAGGCCCAAGGGCGAAACATCCGGGAAGGCGGCCATGGCCGATTCGGTGAGCATGAAGCCTATCCCCTCTCCCAAGGTTCAGTCCCGCCACTTCATCTCCCTGCTCAAGAAATTCCGGACCGCCATACTGGTGACTCATACGGGTGAGCACGGACTTCACGCGCGCCCGATGGCGATCGCCGATGTCGAAGACAATGGGCGGATTTGGTTCATTTCGGGGGCTGACACCGCCAAGGTCCACGAGATCGAGGTGGACTCGCAGGTCCACATCATGGCGCAGGATGGGGACAGCGCTTTCGTGTCGCTTTCCGGGCGAGCTTCACTCATCGGGGACCGTGAGAAAATCGCCGACCTCTGGCGGGAACCGTTCCGGGTGTGGTTTCCGGGCGGCAAGGACGACCCAAGTATCGAACTCATCGCGGTTCGGACGGAACGCGGCGAGTTCTGGGACAGCACCGGGACCAACCGGTGTCGCTACCTGTGGGAAGCGGCCAAGGCCTACGCGACCGGAAGCACCCCGGATACTGACGACGGCGAACTGCACGGCACCGTGCGACTGTAGCGGCGCCCGGTCTCGCTGAGATGGGTGGGCGGGCTACTGCTTCAGCTTGATCGACTCCACGATCTTGATCAGGCCGTTGATCGCGGCGGGAGCCTTGATGCCATACTGGCAATAGAAGATGCCGAGCACTCCGGGTTTCGGCGAGAAGAGGAAGATTTCCACGCCGACCTTGGATTTATCCTCCTTGTCGATGCCCTGCCCCACGAAAATGCTGAACTTGATCCCGTTAATTTCCTTTTCCACCACTTTGTCATCGAGTTTCAAGTTCGTGACGCTTTCCTTCACCAAGTCGTCAACTTCCTTCTGCACATTCTTGATTTCCTTGGTCCCCTTGAGCACCCAGAAAGCGAGGTACGCTTCGGCGTCGGGCGAGGTGGCTTCGAGCGATTCGTCGGCGTCCAACTTGGGTTTCCAATCCCCGGGAATATCGATGGAGAAAATTTCCTTGTCCGCACTGGGATAGGAGAACTTTTTCGCGTGGGTCGGGAGCGCGGCGACGAAACAGGCGGCGACAACGAAGAGGCGGAGGAGGAGTTTCATAACGGAGAGGCGGGCAGGTCGGTGAAATGTCGGCATGACAGCGGACGGACGGAGCATGAACGAGCGGCACCCAAAGCACCACCGTAAAATTCCCACGCCAGCCGCCAGAGGGCAGAAATTTGCCAGTCGCATCATCCCTCAAAATCGGGAATGCCAGGTCGTTTGCCGAGCGCGATTTTGCACGACGGAACAGAGATCCGATCGTCTCTCAGTAGTTCCCCGCATATTTTTTCCGGCGCATGGCCCCGTTCCTGCAAAGGAGATAGGTATGAACAGCCTCCGATTTTCTCCTGCCATCCTCCTGGGCATCGGCGTCGCACTGCTTTCCGTAGCGTCCGTCTCCGAAGCCAAATACACCTCCGCCACTCCGCCGACTTCCGGTCCGACCGTCCCTGGCGAGAAGGCCGCCATCGATCCCAAGACCGGAATCGCCTTTGCGCCTGAAAAAGCCCCGGACTGCGTCAAACGAGCGATCTGGGCGACGAACTTCATCCGCAACAAGCCCTATGTGTGGGGTGGCGGCCATGAAAGCTTCTACGTGGATGGTTATGACTGCTCAGGCACGGTTTCCTTCATGCTCCGGCACGCCGGCAAGCTGGACCGGCCCACCCTCTCTGGAGAGTTCACACGCTACGGGAGCAGCGGCAAAGGCCGCTGGATCACCGTCTATGCGAAAGATGGGCACGTCTTCGCGGTGGTCGCAGGGCTGCGCCTCGATACGACGGATCTCTGCCACCACTACAACACTGGGGAAGGTCCTCGCTGGCGCCTGGAAGGGCGCAGAGCGTCGGGCTTCGTCGCACGGCATCCAGAAGGGCTGTAAGGGCTGAGCGGCCCGCCGCTCACTGGGGGTGCAACGTCTCGTGAATCGTGGAGAGCAGTGAGCGTTTGTCCGACACATCCGCGTCGAGCGACCAGATCATCACTCCGCCCAGTCCTGCCGCCTTCACGAAGGAAGCCTTCGCCCTGATCGTCGTCTGTCCATTGTACCAAATCGTCTTCCCGGTTTGATCCGCATTCTCTGCTCCGGGGAATTTCGTAACGATTTCCTTGTAGGGATAATCGTCCTTCCGAAATGCCGGGCCAAAACCGTACCCGTAGAAGGGCACCCCCAGCACGGCTTTCGCCTTCGGCAGTCCGAGATCCAGCCAGTAGCGCACGTTGCTTTGTGCAAACTCCAGCGACGAATGCTGGCCAGGCGACCGCGGGTCCCAGGGACCCACAGCATTGTAGGCCATGATATTGACGAAATCGAGCTGCGCGAAAACGGAGTATGGCACTTTGTCGCCACCGTATCCCTGGGACAATGCCGCGGTCAGCAGCTTGCCTTTGGCTTTCAAGGCAGACGCAAGATCAGCGATGAACGCGCCGTAGGCCGGTCCGATCAATGGGCCTTCAAGGTCCACGTCGAGGCCATCGAAGCCGTGCTGCTCGACATAGTCGGCGAGTCGGGTGACGAAGCCCTCGCGGCGAGAGTTGCCGAGCAAAGCCGCGTAACGCTTGAGCAGCGTTTTGTCCTCCGAAGCGGAACCTCCGCCAATTGAAACCAGGACGGGCACATGGTGTGCATGGGCTTTGGTCAGCAACGCCTCATCCCCACGATCGAAGGAAAGATCCCCTTGATCATTGGCCGGATTCTCGAAGGCGACGTTGAGGTGCGTGACTTTCGCGTAATCGATCTTCGCGGCGAAAGCGGGGAGATCGATCCAGTTTGGGACGTAGGCAATGACGCGATCCTGGGCCGATGCGAATGCGGTCAACGCGATGGAAGATGACATAGCCCAGAAAACATTCTTCATGAAACGCGTCTGCCCCTTCATGGAACCACACATCTTGCGTTCGCCTTGTCTAGCTAATGCCTTTGGGCAAGGCCCTGAAGGATCATCCGAGAAACTACGACGAATTCAAAAGCCTGTGCGGACGGGCTACGTAGGTGAGCTTTCAAGGAACTGATTGAGAAGAGGGACGTTCACCACCCACAATACCACAATTCTACAAATAAGCTGAACCTGGTTTACGTTGCTCGCAACGGATTAAAAACTCCGCCGGGGTGTCATCGGTCCTTTAGCAGAAGGACTGTAAGCGTAAGGGGAACCCATCTTTCGGCGGGGTGGGATGGCTGGGAATATGGCGTGCATGTGCAGGACACGATCGACAAGGCAAACAGGCAAGCGCCGGCGGCGGACATTTGAGGAGCGGGCGGAGGTCATGGCGCGGT
>JBBRPL010000089.1:0-34466 GCA_038228205.1 Chthoniobacterales bacterium | reverse complement strand
TCGCCTGGGACACTTACGAGAAGGGGGACTACGACGTGTGGGTGCGCGAATTCGCCGGGGAACAGCCCGACCCGGCGAGGCCCGTGGCGAATACTCCCGATTACGAGGCGCGTCCCGCCTTGACCTACGATGGGCAAGGCGCGCTCTGGGTCGCGTGGGAGCAGAGCGGTCCAACCTGGGGCAAGGACTGGGGCGGTTTGGTGAAGGACAAGGGCATCGGTCTTTATCGCGATCGGCAGATCGGCCTGGCGGTGCTGAAGAACGGCCAGTGGATGCAGCCGGCAGGATCGTTCACGGCCGTGCTTCCGGGCGGTGCGGGTCTTCGCAAGCGCCAGCTCAACGTTCGGGTGCCCGCCCTCGAGCCGGGCGGCGAATCGCGCAAGGCGGGCGAGGAAGCCGAGGCGGCGAAGAATTTTGCCCACAACAACCTGGCGCGCATCGTGTGCGACGCGAGCGGCCGGGTGTGGCTTTTCGCCCGTTCCCGGCAGAATGATTTCCGCACGCCGCTCGGTTCGCTCTGGTTCGATTGGGCATGCTACACCGACGGCGATCATTGGACCGGCCCGATCCTCGTTCCGCATAGCGACAATCTGCTCTACAACACGCCGGTCGTCCTGCCCTCGCCGGATGGCAGCCTGGCCCTCATCCACAGCAGCGACCATCGCCAGGACCGTCTACTCCTCAAACGCCCCAACGGCGGGGCGACCGGCAATGCCGCTCTCGACGGGGAGACCGATCCCTACGACAACGATCTCTATTTTTCCCACCTGCGGGCGACCGGCGCGGCGCAACCCGCGCAACTCGTGGCTTCCAGGAGCCAGCCCGAGGCGAATCCGGAACCTTCACCCGCCACGGCGAAGGAGCGTGCCGACCTCGAGCGCATCAGGGCGTATCGAACGCAATTCGATGGCCGGCCGCTGCAAATCGAGCGTGGTGAATTTCATCGTCATACCGAGATCAGCGGCGATGGCGGCAATGACGGACCGCTGGAAGACATGTGGCGCTACGCCATCGACGTCGCGTCGATGGATTGGCTCGGGTGCGGCGATCATGACAATGGCGCGGGCCGCGAATACCCTTGGTGGCTCACGCAAAAGACGACAGACGCTTTCTACCTGCCCGGAGTATTCAATTCGCTCTACACCTACGAGCGTTCGGTGCGCTATCCTGAGGGGCATCGCAATGTCATCTTCACCCGGCGCGGCATCCGCACCCTTCCGCGGCTGCCGATCACCCTGCGCGACAACCCGCAGCCGGCCCCCGATACCCAGATGCTCTACAAGTATCTGCACTTTTTTGATGGCATCTGCGCATCCCACACCAGTGCCACGAGCATGGGCACGGACTGGCGCGACAATGACCCCAAGGTCGAACCATTTGTCGAAATCTACCAGGGCGCGCGGCAAAACTACGAGCGGCCCGGCGCGCCGCGCTGCCCCACGGCGGATGATGCCATTGGCGGTTGGGAACCGCTCGGCTTCGTGAACCTGGCGCTCAAGAAAGGCTATCGTCTTGCCTTCGAATCGAGCAGCGATCACGGCAGCACGCACATCAGCTATGCGCTCGCCTATGCCGAGAACCCGTCGCGCGAAGCGATCTTCAAGGCGATGCAGGCCCGGCATGTGTATGCCTCGACGGACAATATCATTGCCGATTTCCGGTGCGGCGCACACATGATGGGCGACGAGTTTGGCACGAACGCGGCGCCGAAGTTCCACATCCATCTCGAAGGTACCGGTCCTTTTTCAAAGGTCGTATTCGTCAAGGACGACGTGGAGATTTTCACCGCCACTCCGAACCAGCAGAAGTGCGATGTCGAGTGGATCGACCCGCAGCCGGCCGCCGGGAAGACGAGCTACTACTACGTGCGTGGCGAACAGGCCGATGGCGAACTCGTCTGGGCCAGCCCCATGTGGATTAAGTTCGAGCCGAAGCAGTGACGCGCCTTTTTTGGGTATCCTGCTGTCTGGCACTGCTGCCCGCCGCGGCGGCATTCGCGCACAATCCCGACACGAGCTACGCGCGCTGCATCGCGGCGGACGACCACATCGACGTGCGGCTCACCTACGACGTCTTTACGCTGGAAAAGATCGTCGATCTCGACGCCGACCACGACCAGCGTCTCACGCGTGCGGAACTGAAGGCCGGGACGCCAGCCATCCAGCGTTTCCTCCGCGATCACGTGGTTGTCGAGGTCGACGGTCGGCCCGCGGCACTGGGCGACGGGCTCGATCCCATCTGGCCCGACGGGGCAGGGGATGCCCTTTCGGCGCCTGATTGGCACGCTGCATCGAGCCTGATTTCGTTTCCATTTCGCCACCGCGTTGAGACGCCACCGCGCGAGATCGCGTTGACCTTCACGTTCTTTCCGCAACTGGGTGCGCGGCACGTGGTGCTCGCCGTCTTTGAGCATGGGACTGGCCGCACGGAGGAGGTCACCTTTACCGAAGCCGAGCCCGACTACCTGTTTGACACGGGTTATGCGTCCGTGCCCTCCAGGTCGGACGAGACCATTCCTGCTGCTTTAGGCCGCTTCCTGCGGCTGGGCATTTTGCACATTTTTCTTGGCTACGATCACATCTGCTTCCTGCTCGCGCTCATCGTTGTGAGCCGCCTGGGTGAACTGGTCAAGATTGTCACGTCCTTCACCGTGGCCCACAGCATCACGCTCATCCTCGCCGCGCTAAAGTTCGTCACCCTTCCGGGCCGAGTCATCGAATGTGGAGTCGCTCTGACGATTGTCTATGTTGCCGCCGAGAATCTCTGGCGGAAACAGATCTCGCATCGTTGGATCCTGACGTTTTTCTTCGGGCTCATCCACGGCTTCAGCTTTGCCAACGTCCTTGCCGGACTGGGCCTGCCGCGGGAGGCGACCGTGCGCTGCCTGCTTTCCTTCAACGTCGGCGTCGAGATCGCCCAACTGGCCATCGTGCTCATGGCGTTTCCGGTGGTGCTCATGATGGGAAAGTGGCGTCACGCCACCGGTGCGAGAGCGGCCGTGAGCATCGTCGTTGGCCTATTCGGCCTCGGCTGGTTCGCCGAGCGCGCATTCGGGTGGAGTTTGATGCCGTTCTGAAACGCTTCCCTCATTCCTGTGCGCCGACGGATCTGGAACCAACGATGCTGGTCGGTTGCACCCGCGCATCGATCACACATGTACCGCGCAGGCGATGCTCACCAGAAAGGTGATCGCATCCTCGTGCGCTTCGATAAGACAGAGATCGGCGCCGTTGGCGCTGGCGAGTTCGAAGGCGATATTTAGACCCAGACCGAAGCCGTCGTTGCCACGGTCGCGCGCGGCATCGCCACGATAGAACCGTTCGAAAATTCGCGCCTGGCTTCCCGCGTGAATGCCTGACCCTGTGTTTGTTATCGTGAACTCCGCGCATCCCCCACGTTCCGCGAGCTCAATTCTTACCAGCCCCGCGGGCCGGTTGTATTTAACGGCATTGGTCAGGAGGTTTTGGAAAACCTGCCGCATCAGAGTGCGGTCGGCACGGATGTGCAGGCCGGACGTGATTTTGGATTCTTGCCGCAGACCTGCGTTCGCACAGAGGACCTCGGCATCCTCGACCAGCCATTGGAGGTCGGCGCTGAGATCGTAGTCCTCCCACTGGAGGGGAAGCTTGCCGGCATCGGCTTGCGAGAGCGTGAGAAGGCTCTGGGTAATGCTCTTGAGGCGCGCGATCTCACGGGCGACACATTCAAGGCGCTCGTGCGCGATACCTGGGGCGCTCTGGCGCAAGGCGTCGTGAAGCATGGCCTGCACGACCGCGAGCGGCGTTTTTAACTCGTGCGATGCATCGGCGGTGAAACGCGCCGCTTGCAGGAAGCTTTGCTGCAACCGGCTGGTCATGTCGTTCAGGACGGTGATCAACTGGACAAACTCGTGATGGTCCCGGCTCTCGATGGCGATGCGTTGGCTGAGATCCGCGGCGGTCAATGCTTGCGCGGTGGCGACGATGCGCTCCAGCGGCTGCATGGCGCGGCGGGAACTCCACCACGCGCCCAGGCCGGCGAGGCCGAGACCGGTGATGGCCGCGACGGTAAACCACCACCCGGTCCGGCGTGCCTCCGCGTAGTATTCGCGCAGCGACAGACCGACGAAGACGGTGATCCGTGGATAGCCAAAGCCACCGACGCGCCAGGCCTCTCCGCCGATCTCGGTATTAAAGAAAATGGGTTCGCGAGTTTCCGGAGTGGGAGCAGCCCGTCGGACGTTTCGGTCGGCGCCAGGTTCGGAGGGAGGAGGGGTGTGCCCGCGCGTCGTCGCTGGAGGGCTTTCCCGACTCTGGAGAGCCGGCCTGGTAAAGGCCGGCAGGTGCGCCTTGAAATCGGTGACTTCACTCGCGGACACTTCGCGGGCGACGAAGAGCGTCGCCGCATTCTCATCGTTTTCCGCAATGGCGAGCGCCGTGGCCGAATTTGCACGGTTCAGATCGCCAAACAGGTCCTGCACCGCTTTCCGGATCAGGTCCGGTTGCGATCTCTGGTTCAGGCGCGGAGCCAGGCGGTTTGCGGATTCGGTGATGCGGAAATCGAGGTTGCGGGCGAGTTGCTGGCGCGCATACCACCAGGACGCGATTCCGAATGCGGCGAGCACCACGCCTGAAACCAGCATCGTCTGGAGCGCGAGCCGCCTGCGGAAGGTGGGATGCCTGGACACGTTCATCGTTCAATCTTCTCCCCCGAAGACGTAACCAATTCCGCGAACGGTGTGGATGAGCTTGGCCTGGTGATCCCGATCGATCTTGGCGCGCAGCCGTTGCACGTACACTTCGACGAGGTTGCTTTCGAGATCCATGTCGTAGCCCCACACGTGTTCATAAATCTGCACGCGCCCGAAGACTCGTCCCGGAGAGCGGATCAGGAATTCGAGGAGTTCGAATTCCCGCACGGACAGGGCGATCTCCACCTCTCCGCGTGTCACCTTCCGCGCCAGCAAGTCCATCGAAAGATCCGCTACACGGAGCAGGTGGGACGGCTCGCCGGCTCGACGCCGCACCACCGTCCGGAGGCGGGCGGCGAGTTCCTCCACGGCGAAGGGTTTGGTCAAATAATCGTCGGCGCCGAGATCGAGACCTTCCAGCTTTTCGGGCAATGCCGCGCGCGCCGTCAGGAGGATGATGGGGATGGAATTGCGAGCCTCGCGCAGGCCGCGCAGTATGCTCAGGCCGTCCCGACCCGGGAGCATGATGTCCAGAACGAGCGCGTCATAAGGCGTGGTGAGCGCCCGCGCGTAGGCTTCATCACCGTCGGCCAGGGCATCGACGAATATGCCCAACTCCTCTAGACCCTTCTTGGTGAAGGCGAGAAGTTTTGCCTGGTCCTCGACGAGAAGAATGCGCATCGAACGGAAGCGTATCGAAACAGGCGCGGAGGAGAAAAAGATAAACGAGAATTTAGGCGGAAAGGGCGGCGCCGTTTATCTCCCCGGTGTCTTCTCCAGCGTGCCCAGTGCACGCCAAACCTCAACAAACCACGAAAGCTGAAAATGAAAATAACACGTCTCACAATCGCCATCTGTCTCGTTTCCTCGCTCTGCAGCCCGTTGCTGCGCGCCGATCGCGGCGAGGGTGGGGGAGCCCCGAGGATTCCCGGATACCAATCCCTGTCTCCCGAGGAGCAGGAGAAAGTCAAAGCCGCCAGCCAAAAGGCTTCGACAGACGCCGCCGTGGCCGCGGCGCAGGCGAAGGTGCAAGCGGCGGAAGCCGAGCTGCGCGAAGCACGCGAGAAGGCGCTGCTCGATGCTGATCCGTCGCTGGCCCCGATTCTCGAGAAACTGAAGCAGGCCGCTGCTCAGGGCCGCGGGCCGAGAGGGGAAGAAGGCGCATCAAGGCGGGGACAGGCTGCGCCCGGTGAGGAACGGTCCGCGTCGAGGCGGGGAGAACCCGCGCCGGCCGGGGAGCAACCCGCCCCGCGCCGCCAATAGAGCCGGCGTCACCCGCACGGTGTGATATGGGGTGGGAAGTAGACGGTCCCCGGCCTTCAGGCCTCTCAACCCGTCGCTTCCTGCCCCTCCTGTTCAGAGAGGATTGTGCTGCCCAAGCGCGTCGTAGGTCGCGTACTTGTAGAGGTCGCCGAGTGTCGGGTAGTTGAAGCACGCGCGGTTGAAGAGTTCCGCGCCGGCTTCGGCGAGAAGAGCAACGAGACCGATGTGGACGAGTTCCGTCGCCTGCTCTCCGATCACGTGGACCCCGAGGAGCCGCATGTCTCCGCATCGAAAGATCAGTTTCAAAAAGCCGGTTTCGTCCCCGATGATTTCGCCGCGCGGCAGATCCATGTAGCGGGCGCGACCCACCACGAACTCCACGCCTTTCTCGCGCAGCGCCTCCTCGGTCTCGCCGGCCATGCTCGCCTCGGGAATGGTGTAGATGCCGGTGGGCAGAACCTTGGCGAGATCGCTTTTGAACGTGGAAGCGAACGCGTGGCAAACGGCGACACGGGCCTGTTCGATGCCGGTGGCCGCCAGCGCAGGCGGGCCAACGACATCGCCGGCGGCGTAGATGTGCGGGACGACGCTCTGATAGTGTTCGCTCACTGGAACGAGGCCGCGCTTGCCGGGCGTGATGCCGGCTGCCGCCAGATTCAATCCGCCGGTGTTGCTCTGCCGTCCGGCGCAAACGAGGACTCCGTCGCAGTCCAATGTTGCGCCGGAGGATAGCGTCAGAACGATATTGCCAGGTTGCGAGGCGTCGCAGGCGGTGACGCGTTCCTTCCAATGGAACTGCACGCCGTTCGCCGCCATGGCGACGGCGAGGGCGCGGGAGATTTCGCCGTCGAGAAACGGCATGAGCACATCGCGGCCGTCAATCAGGTGCACTTCGACGCCGAGCGCGGCAAAGGTGCCGGCGTATTCGCTGCCGATGACACCGCCGCCGATCACCGTAAGCTTTGTCGGCATGGTCGTGAGCTTGAGGATTTCGTCCGAATCATGGACGCGGTCGTCCTGAAAAGGGAATTCCGGAGGGCGCAGCGGCGATGAGCCGGTGGCGATGAGGATTTTTGCGCCTTCCAACAAGGTGTCGGTGCCGTCTCCGACGACGCGCAAGGTGTGCGGGTCGACGAAACTGGCGGCGCCGCGGAAGCGCGTCACGGCGCGCAGATCGAGTCGCGCCTGGGTGCGGGTACGTTCCGCGGCGGTGACGTTTTTCTCCCGCAACATGAAATCGCTCACGGTGGCCTTGTGCTGGAGGGAAAGATCCACGCCGAAGAGCCGCCGCGACCGCCAACCGGAGAGCACCATGGCCGTCTCGCGCAGTGTCTTGCTCGGGATGGTGCCCGTATTGATGCCGGCGCCTCCGAGCATCCCCTCCATCTCGACGAGCGCGACGCGTTTGCCGAGATAACCAGCGCCGGCGGCGCCGCTGGCGCCGGCGGGGCCGCCGCCGATGACGATGAGATCGAAGGATTGGTCGGGCATGGGTAATTGGAAACTGGGGTTGGCGAAGGATGCTGAATACCAGTGCGTGCTTCCGATGTCGCTTGCCAAGTGCGGCAGCCCGGGAGGGACGACCGATCCGCTCACACTTCTGGCCGCAGAATCTCGACGGAGACTTCGAGCCATTCCGCGGCGGCCTCACGGGTGCGAAATGCACGCACGTGGATGGGCCCTCCCTCCATCAACGTCTCGTACAGGCGGGCCAGTCCGAAGCCGATGATCGACTCACAATAGAACGCTGATTTGACGGGTTCGCGCCAAGGGTAGTTCGAGCGGCGACGGTGGGAGGCACTGAACACATGCCCGAATTTCAGGCGAACGTCGGTCAGCCCGGTCAGGTCTGTAAAGCGATGGAAAGGTTGTTCCGCGCTTTCTTCCTCCGATTCCAAAAATGCAATCACTTGATCCACGAGTCCGCCATCCAGGATTCCTTGAGGATGCCACGTCACGAGGTGCACTTCGGGGAAGTAGCGCGTGTGCGGGAGTGGCGGCAGGACCGGGACCAGTGGTTCCATCGGGGGGAGTTGGGTTGACGCAACGTATCCGACCAGCAGTCGTGCTGTCAGTCACGAACGCATGGAAGGCTTCGACTTCCCTGGGACATTGCGGAGCAATGTGGGCGTTGCTTCAGCCGACTGCCTCCAACCCCGTGAGGGTGCCGGTGCTGGTGCCGAACTTGTCGGCCGGGATGCCGAGACGTTGCAGCATGGAGACGTAGAGGTTGGAGAGCGGGGGCGAATCCTTCGCGTCGAAAGCAAGGTGCTGGCCGTGCTTGAAGCCGCCGCCGGCCAGGAGGATCGGCAGGTTTTTGGTCGAGTGGTTGGCGGCGTTCCCCAGATTGCTGCTGAAGTAGAGCATGGTGCGATCGAGCAGAGTGGCGCCTTGTTCCTCGGTCTTCTTCAACTTCGTCAGCAGGTCATACACGCTTTTCATTTCCTCCATTTCGATCTTCTTTAACTGCTCGATCTTGGTGGGATCCTGGCCGTGGTGCGACAGGTCGTGATGGCCCATGGTCACTCCCTGCACAGGGGGCACGCTACTCGTGCCGAGCAGAAGCATGGTGATGAGCCGAGTCGAATCGGTCTGCAACGCGAGGTGGGTCAGATCGAAGAGGAGTCGCGTTTTGCCGATGATATCGGCCGAGACCATGTTGTTGACCAGCGGCGGGACATCGACTTTTGGCTTGGGTTTGAGCGCCCATTGACCGCTGACGACCATGCGCTGCTCGAGTTCGCGGACGCTGGTGAAGTACTCGTCCACTTTATCGCGGTCTCGTACCCCGAGCGAGGGCTGCATTCTGCGGGCCTGCTCGCTGACGGTGTCGAGGATGCTTTGGCCGTTGCGCAGGCGTCGTGACTGGGCCTCGACTTCGTCGGGGCGTCCCTCGAGAAAGAGGCGCGCAAATACGCTAGCCGGATAAAGATCCGGCGGAACGAGGGCGCCGCTGCGCGTCCAGGAAAGCCCAAAGCCTTCGGCTGATAGCGAGAGGCTGGGAAAGCGCGTTTCGAGGCCGATATGCTCGGCGGCAAATTGGTCCAGCGAAATGCTGTTACGAAAGCCAGCGCGAAGCTCGGGATGTTTGGCGGCGGTGAGGAAACTGAATATCGAATCGTGGCTGGAACCGACATCGGGATGTGCCAGGCCGGAGATGACGCTGAAGTCATTCCGAAAATCTCTTAACGGTTCAAGGTAAGGGCTCAGCGGGTAGTCCTTCCCGGCCTGTTCCGGGAAGAACGCAGGCGGATGAATGCCCAGAGGGGTGCACACGCAGACCATGCGGCGGATCGGCTTGGCGGCGGCCGCGGCGGCGCGGCCTCTTGGAAGGAAGCGGTCGAGCATCGGGAGCGCGAGGCTGACACCAGCAGCGCGGAGGAAATGGCGGCGGGAGAGGTGCATAGGAAGGGATCAGTAATCAGTACTCAGTGGACAGTAATCAGTTCGACGCTCGGCGATTTGGAATTCATAGACTCACTACTTTTTTTGGAACAGATCGCTGACGACGATGGCGTGAATGAGGGTGCGGAATCCGTAGTTCCTCGCGCGGATTTGTTGGACGAGCAGGTCAATCTTCGGACGGTCCGCTTTCTCGGGCGGGCCGCCGGTGGCGTAGGTCAAAAGCTTGGTGGCGAGGGCGCGGGCGACGAGATCCTTGTCGGTGAGAAGCAGTTGTTTGAATTCGTCGATGTCCTTGAACTTTCGGCCATCGGGCAGGACGTCGGCGGGGTCAACGTTTGGCCCCTGGAGGTAACGCTGCTTTTCGCCGTCGATCGTCACCGGTTTGCCGCTGCCGCTGGTTCGATAGTAATCGCGCCAGCCGCCGATGACGTCGAAGCTCTCGAGAGCAAAGCCTGGAGGGTCGATCTTCACGTGGCAACCCGCACAGGACTCGAGTTGGCGGTGCTTGGCGAGTTGCTGGCGGATCGTGGTTGCGCCGCGGATGTCGGGGACGAGTGAGCCGACGTTTTCGGGCGGACGCGGAGGAGGCGTGCCAAGAATGCGATCCAGCACCCAGGCCCCGCGCAGGACGGGCGAGGTAGTGGTGCCATTCGCGGTCACCTTGAGCACGCTCGCCATGGTGAGGAGACCGCCGCGATGGCTGGCTGGCGGCAGCTTCACTTTTTGGAACTCCCAGCCCGAGACTCCGGGGATGCCGTAATGTTTGGCCAAACGTCCATTGAGCATCGTAAAATCGGAAGCGATGAAATTGGCGATGCTCAGATCGTTTTTCAGCACTTCGGAGAAGAACAACTCCGTTTCCTTGACCATCGAGATCTTCAGCATGTCGTCAAAATCGGGGTAAAGGACGTGGCTGGGCAGGGTGAAATCGATATCGCGCAGCCCGAGCCACTGGCCGACAAAGTTCTCGGTGAACGCGGAAGCTTTCGGATCCTGCAGCATCCGCTCGACCTGCGCCTGCAAGATCACCGGTTGATCGAGTTTACCCTGCTCGGCGAGAGTGAGCAGCGTCTCATCGGGCGTGGAACTCCAGAGGAAATAGGACAGCCGGCTGGCCACGGCGAAGGCGTCGAGTTTGCCGGGCTTTTCGCGGAGGAAAAGAAAGTCGGGCGACGCCATGACCGCCCCGAGTCCGACGCGGATGGCCTGCTCGAAGGTCTGCTTTTCCTTGAGCTTCGAGGCGACGAGGGCCGTGTAGGGCTGGACATCGGCATCGGTCACCGACCGGCGAAATGCGCGGCGCATGAACTTGCGGAGAATGCGGTCGGCATCGGCCTGCGGATTGGAAGAAATCACTTCGACGCGGTCGCGGAAGTTGTAAATCGGAGCGGGGCCCTGAGCCATATCGCCGAAGAGGCGGCGATGACTTTCTGGTGGCCAGACTTCGTTGAGCGGTCCCTCGACGTCCACCCAATCGATGACGAGACCCGGCTCTTTCCATTCGTCCGCCCCCACCTTGCTGACGGTCTGCGCCGAGGCGAGTCCGTAGGGAAGGATGGTCATGGTCGTCTTCGGTTCGACGAAGTCGACATACTCGATGATTTTCGCCTTATCGGGCGGCGCGTCAAAGTAGCTGACGAGATGGCCCTTGGCCCCGCCCATGCCGCCCGATCCGGACCACACGCGAAAGACCACGGGTTGGCCGGAACTTTGGACGGCCGAAGCCGACATGCGGAAGCGGTAATAGCCTCGTTCGCCCGGATAGAATGGAGTGAGACCGACGGCCTGCCAGGCCGATGACGAAAAGAGCGTCACGCTGTCGCTGCCCTCCGATTTCCGAAAGACGCGTTCGGTCGTGGACTTGACCTGATGGGATTCCTTGAGACTGATATGCTTCTTGGCCGACGGCGGGGGTTGAGCGCGGTTGACGATGGCCTGATTCAGCGCGGTGTCGGCCGCTTCCAAGTAACGATCCATCAGGAACGAAGACGTGTGCAATGCGTCGCCCACGTTGTCGAAACCGTCCGCCGAGGTATCGAGCGGGAGGAGATCCTTGAGGCTCACGGTCACGCCCAATAGGTCACGCACCGTATTTTCATATTCCGATCGGTTGAGCCTCCGCAGGACGACCCGCCCCTGAGTGCCGCGCCTCTCTCCATCCGCCGCCGCGACTCGCGCGGAAATCCAATCCGAGAGGGCCTTCACCTCCTGTTCCGGAGGACGCGGTTTGGACTTGGGAGGCATCTCGCCCGCCTCTAGTTTTTCGAGGACGGCCTGCCAGCGATCACGGCTGGCTTTGTTGCCAAAATCCAGGGTCAGCTCATCGATTCGCCAATCGCCTTTGGGCTTGTCGCCGCTGTGGCATTTCACGCAGTGCTGATCGAAGAAGGGGCGGAAATGATTGGCCTCTGGTTTCGGAGCGACCGCGGGGGCAACTGCAGGGGCTGCGGGTGCGGCGAGGAGCAGTGGCTTCCCGCCGGGACTTGCGAAGACGCTGAGCGCGACCAGGACGGTGGCGAAATGGCGGGGAAAACGGGTTAAGGGGAGCGTTGGCCGATGGCGACGCATGGGGAGAAAGTGTCTTTAGGTATATCCATTTGGTATTCAGGAATTAGCAATCTGGTTTTGGCTTTCAGGGGGGGATGCGCTTGCTATGGAAGGGTTTCAAAAAAATGCTGGTATCTCACACGGTCGGGGTGCTCCCTGGCGAGCGACTCACGGGCGCCGGCGATGAGCTTGGTTCCGAGGCGGCGTGTTTCGATGAGGTTGTTCTGCTTTTGTCGGAGGAGACAGAATTCGTAGAGCACTTTGAGCGTCGTTGGGTGCGTCTCACCTGGAGAATCACCAAGACCAGCGAGGGCCCGTTCGTAGAGCTTGGTGGCCTCGGTAAGAGAGCCTTCGTCGCGCAGGATATCGGCCAGCGTCGCCATCATGTCGAAGGTATCCGGATGCACGGGGCCGAGGACGCGCTCATGCGCCGCGAGGGCGGCGCGCGCCGTCGACTCGGCTTCGGCCAGAGATCCCTTTTTTCGCAGCGTGCGGGCGAGGTTTTGGGAAGTGGCGAGTGTTTGCGGGTGATCGGGACCGAGGATTCTGATTCGGATGGCGAGGCACCTACGATAAAGCTTCTCGGCCTCCGGATAGTTCTCAATCTCGAGCTGATAGGCGGCGAAGTTGGAGAGAGCGAGGAGCGTTTCCGGATGGTCGGGGCCTTGAGTGCGTTCGCGAATTTCGAGGCAGCGCTGATAGATCGGCCCGGCGGCGCGGGTGTCGCCCTTGCGGAGGAGCAGATTGGCGTAGTTGCCATCGGCCGCGAGGGTGGCGGGATGCTCGGCGCCGAGGTTTTTGTGCAGCGCGTCGGACAACTGGCCGTAGAGAGGTTCCGCCGCGGCGTAGTCAGCCTTGTCGGAGAACACCCCGGCGAGGTTGTTGAGCATGGAAAGCGTGTCGCCGTCCTCGGGGCCGGAGACGCGCTTCATCGTTTCCCAGGCGCGCCGGTAAAGTTTCTCCGCGCCGTCAAAGTCGCCTTTGGCCTGCAGGGTGAGAGCCAGGTTATTCATGCTCGCGAGGGTGTGTGGGTGATCGGGGCCGAGTGTTCGCTCGCGTGCTTGCAGGCAGCCGTCGTGCATGATTTCCGCGTCGCGATTGTTGCCGCGATCATGGAGGAGATTGGCCAGGTTGTTCATCGCCGCGAGCGAATCGATGTGATCGGAGCCCAGGTGAAGCTGGCGCTCCGCGAGGACCCGGCGCAAGAGCAGTTCGGCATTGGCGAGGTCGCCTTTGCGTTGCAAAGCCAGGGCGCGCTCTTCCATGTCGCGATCGTTCCATTTTTCGGACTCGAGGGCGGTGGTGGCCGCGGTGGGCGTAGCGGCGGGGTTCGGCGTGTTGGAGCGGAGACGGGTGAGTCCAACGACCGCCAGGACGAGCAAGAGACCGAACCCGATGTAAGCGCGACTTTCCCATTGCCGCTTACGAGCCGATGCGCGGTCGGCCCCGTCGAGGGGATGGTTTCGAGGTTCTGGGGATGGATCGGTCACCGATGCTGCGCTACTTCGCCGTCCGCGAGAAAGAAATCAATCAAGACCTCAATCGCCGCCTCTGCTCGCCCGAGGTGGTCATGCCTCCTCGGAGGGCGAAGAATGGGAAATGAAAAAGTTAAAGCGTTTCGTCGAGATAGGCTCCCCGTAGCGAACGAAGCGTCTAAGCATTTAGGGTGGTCACACGCCCTTCGTCCTCACTCATCTGTCCGGGGCGGCTTCCGAAACTTGCTTGGGTCGTAGGACATCATCGGGATCGGCGCGGGCGCCGGTGCTGGCGCGGATGCGGCCGGCGTTGGTGGAGCGGTTGTCCCCTTGATCACCGCTTCGAGCGGGATCAGAAAGTCCGGCGACGTGGGAACGTTCAGGTCGTCCTCGTAGTGCGCGAGGGTGACGAGGCGGCTGATGGCGTCGAAGTTCTCGAAGAGTTGACGCGCAGGGGCGTCGCTCGCGAGGAGACCGGGGTCGGCGAGCTGCCGGGCGCGGCGAATGCGATCGGCGGCGCTCGGGTGGGTGTCGAACCAGCCGGTCTTGGTGAATCCGACCTCGTTCTCGATCTTTGTCCGCTTTTCCGCGGGCAGGCGATTGGTGCGGTATTCGACGAGCACCGGAAGGTTGTCGGGCAATTGCAACTGGCGGCGCCAGGTGCGGCGCATCTCGCTCCGGATGTCGTTGAGCACATAGCCGAGCGTCGCCAGGCGCAGGGTGGTGGATTCGAAGCCCGCGCTGCCAGCAACGCGCATTTCCCACAGGTCGGCGTCGAATTCCATCTGCCGCAAAAGCAGGCCACTCAGAAACTGGCCTGTCATCATGAGCAGCCAGAGGATGCCCCGCGAGAGACCGACTCCGGCCCGGGTGCAGCCGCCCATGAAGCCGAACCAAAAGTTCTCCGAATGGTGAAACTCGGCGAGCGCTTCGTCCCAGCCATCCCGTTCATAGACGACGCGGGCAAACCAATAATTGATCCGGCGGATGAGGAAACTGAAGCGCATGCCCGCACCCTGCCGAAAGTGGCCGAACTCGTGCGCCACGACCCCAGCGAGTTCGCGTTCGGTCAAGCCGGCGATGAGGGGAAGGCCGACCGTCAGGATCAGATCGTCACCGAAAAAACTGAGCAGTCCGCGACGAAAGCGGGCCGAGGCATTGAGATCACAATCCAGTTCGATGCGCCTCGGCGGCGGCGCGCCGACGATGCGGCACACCTCCTGGACGAGGGCATAGACGCGCGGCTCGACCTCGGGTTGGAGGACGAGCGGTTGCATGCGCCGACCGCGTCGCGCGAAGAGTGGCTTGACCATGGCGAGCGCGATGGCGGCGCCGACGAGCAGCGGCGTACAAGAGCAGAGGAGGAGAAAGAGTAATCCGTAGCGAGTATGCCCGACGGGCCACTCCCATATCCCCAGGAAATAATGAGTGGCAAAGAACCACACCCACCAGCAGGCGAGAGTGGCGAGCGCGAGGTAGATAGCCGGCAGAATTAGCATTCCGACGACCACGAGTGACAATCCCACACGGTAGGCCAGCGACGGGCCGCTGGTGATGGGAGAGGGGGCGGCTGACGGATTCATGCCCGGCAAGGAAGCAGGAGGCGCTGCGATGTCAAAGTCAGGTCCGTGAAAAACATGATGGCTCGGAAACGGGTCTTTTCGAGGGCTCGTCAGCGGGGTGTCTCCTCGTGGACGCATTTCAAGTTTGAACGGGTGGGGGATCGCGCCGCGATCATCCAGGCAAGGCGCGCGGAGCGGAATCGCCGCACGGGTGAAGTATTACGCATTCGTATGAATATTCCGCGTGGCCTCGCGTCGGAGAAGACACCACAATATGAACCTCAAATCCATCTCCATCCTCTGCACTGCATTGCTCGGCCTCGCGGTTTTGACACCGCAAGCGCAAGCGCGCGATCATCGTCGCGACGACGACCGGCGGGATCGTTACGAAGATCGCGGCCGTTGTGATTCGGACCGGGATCGTCACTATTCATACGATCGCGATTACGATCGCAGATATCGGAATTACGAACGGTGCGACGATGATCGTCGTGACGATCGTCATCACGACCATTTCAGCCGCGGGGAGCGGGTCTTTTCGTTGATCTTCGGCCGGTAACCAATGCGGAGCGCGCCCCGCGGAGTGTCGCGGAATGGCGGTGGGCCGTGAGGGCGCGGGGATGGATGCGTGGTTCCGGGGGTGTTCGCTCGCCAAGCTCGCTCGACCGTCGGCTAATTTCCTGGCAACCCTCCGGGTTGGAAAGGTCAATCTGATTTGCGACCCGGCTGTGATGAGGTTGGCGTGGGGACGGTCGCTTCCTTCAGCAGAGCGATAACTTTCTCCATCCGATCGCAATAGGCATTGAGCACTCCGGCGATGACTCCGGCGTAACGTTCTGCGTCTGGCCAGCGGCGGTCCTCGATGGCCTCGCGGACTCCGGGCAGGGTCTTGGTCCCGTAGCCCGTCTGGAGGCCCGGCGCGTAGATCATGTGGTGATACCAATCGCGCTGGGGCAGTCCCTCCGCGCTGACCAGGGTCTGCTCAATTCCGTGGAGGAGCGCGTTGAGTTCGGACCGACGGGCATCGTTGAGTTTCCCGGCCGACGTGGCGCTGCCCTGAATCTCGTCGCAGGCTTTGGCGGATCTCTTGAGGCGGAGGACCGCGTTGTCGAGAGGGGCCAGATTCAGCACGGGCACTGCCGCCTCGCGCGGCGGTGGTAATTCGGTTTTCGTCGGATCGGCGGAGAGCACATACAGTTTTTCGTCGAGCATCCGATGCTGGAGTTCGGTGCTCTCGCGCAGGTTGTCGGCCAGCTTGTGGACCTCCCCCGCATACTCCGACACCGCATCGGAGAAATCACCGAAGCGCAGCGGCAGCACGTCGTCCTCGGCCGTGCGCAGCACCACGCGCCCGATCGTTTTCGAGAGCATCACCCCGTAGACGAAGCCCGGGTCGCCAAAGCGCGAGTAGTGATCGAAGGAATCGTAGAGCGAATGGTAAACGCCGCTGGTCTCGCTCTCCCCACCGTAACCGAGGTCGAGCGACGCAATGCCGAGATGATCGAGGAACACCGTGTAATCCGAACCCGAACCGAGCGCGGCCAGGGGCGGCTGCGCTCCTCCCGCCACCAGTTTGGCGAGCCGTTTCGGTTCGTCCTCCGCGCCCTTTTTGCTGCCTTCCACCATCATTCTCGCCTTGCGGCGATCGAGCACGCTGGCGCCGGTTTCCGGATCTTTCAGGCTGTCGGCGACCTGGTTGACGAGGGTCTGGAGGGAGTGGCTGCCCAAGGCCTGGAGGAAGCCGCGCCCGTTGCCGTCCGAGTTCACGTAGATCACCGCCTTGTGGCTGAGTTCGTCGGCGTGCGCCTCGGCCCACTCTGTAGAACCAATGAGACCGGGCTCCTCGGCGTCCCAACTCGCGTAGACGAGCGTGCGCTTGGGACGCCAGCCTTCGCGGGCGAGCGCGCCGATGGCCTTGGCCTCTGCCATCAGTGCGACATTGCCGGAGAGCGGATCCTCCGCGCCCATCACCCATCCATCGTGGTGATTGCCACGCACGACCCATTCGTCGGGAAACTCACGGCCCGCGAGCTTCGCGATGACATCGTAAATGGTCTTGAAGCTCCAGTCCGATTGCACGGTAAGGTGCACTTTTGCCGGTCCAGGGCCGATGTGATAAGTCAACGGCAACGCGCCACGCCAGGCCGCCGGCGCCACAGGCCCGCTTAACGCCATGAGCAAAGGCTGCGCGTCGGCGTGCGAGATGGGCAGGACGGGAATCTTGAGGATCGTCTTCGCATCGGCGATGGCCAGGCGCTTCGCCTCGCGCGTCGCGCCGACGCCGGGCGTGAGTGGATCTCCGGGATAAATCGGCATGTCCATGACCGACCCGCGCTGCACGCCGTCGGCGGGCCGAAAGGCGCCCTTCGGGTAAGCATCGCCCGCCGCATAGCCATCCTCGTGCGGATCGGAATAGATGATGCACCCGATCGCGCCATGCTCGGAGGCGAGCTTCGGCTTGAGGCCGCGCCAGCCGCCGCCATAGCGAGCGATGACGATTCTGCCCTTCACGTCCACGCCGCGGCGCGCGAGTTCCTTGTAGTCGTCCGGCATCCCCTGGTTGACGTAAACGAGTTCGCCCGTCACGTCGCCGTCCGCGCCGTAGGCATTGTAGGGCGGCAGGCCTTCGGCGCCTTTAGGCGAGCTGCGATCGCCCTCGACCGGCGGTTCGTGGAGCCGCGCGGTGAAATGGGCGGGCTCAATCAACTCCAGCGCCACCTTTTTGGGGGTCGGATACAGGACCTCGAAGGTCTCGATCTGTGCATCCCAGCCCCACGCGCGAAACTGCTCGAGCATGAAGTCCGCATTGGCCTTGTCGTGCGGCGAGCCGACATGGTTCGGCGCGGATGCCATTTGCTCCATCCACGCCCGCTGGTCATCGGCCTGGAGTTGGGCGTCAAACTTCCCCTCCAGCGTCGCTTGTTCCTTCGCATGAGCCTCCGAAAACCCGACCATCCGCACGGGCGCTTCCGGATCGCCGCCGGCGCCCGCGGCACCGCGCCACGTGACACAAAACAAGGCGGCGAGGGACGCATTCCGCAGCCACATGAGAAACCGAAGGGGGGACGGTGTTTGCATCGGCCATTTGTGGCGTGGCCGCACCGCGCCATCAACTGCAAACGGGTTTTGGGTGCCTCTCGTCATCGTGGATGTCGTCCACTTTCCTGGAGAAGGCGCGGACAAGCAAGAACAGTGGTGCAAACGCGCTGGGGCCTTTTACACTGAGACCATCCCATGAAGATCGTTGACCAAATTCTGAACAAGTTGGCGGAACTCATCCAGCAGAGCCGGTTCGTGGAATTGGAAACGGAGGGCCTGGAGATAAAGGGCGTACCGGCAGAAGGTGGCGAATGGAAGGAACGCCACAAGAGCGTGAACGCCTTTCTCAATACGCGCGGTGGAATCATGATCATGGGCGTGAAGGAGGAAGGCACTGGTGCCAGCAGGCGCTATGTGGTTAGCGAGTGGAAAGACCATGCGGAGCCGAACCTGAAGAAATTCGCGCGTTTGTTCACGGACCGCAAAGGAGTGGTACTGGACCTGGGCGATCGTTTTCCACCCATGGAAATCCGCACTCTGCTGGGGAAGCGCGTGGCGGTGGTGTATGTCGACGAGCTGGCGGCGGACCGGAAGTTTGTCTTCCTCCACGGGACCGCCTACAAACGGTTCCTGACGGGCGACCACAAGATCGATGACCGTGAAGTGGAGGCGCAAGAAGAGTTTAAGGAGGAAGCGGCGCATGCGAAGGAACTCCAGCCTGTATCCGGCATGACGGAGGCGGACCTGGATCTGACGAAGCTCAACGAGTTCATCTTTCACCTCAATCAGCCGAAACCTGTAGAGACGCTAAAGCCGGACATAGCGTCGGCGCGCGCCTTCTTGGAGAGGCGCTGTTTCATCAAGGATGGAGAGGTGACCATCCTCGGCGCGCTGGTCTGCGGTAACCATCCTGGAGACCGACTGGGATTTCGCAGCCATGTACATGGCTATGTGGACGTGCCCCAGCAGATCGCGCAGGACAAACAGGATTTCGTGGACAATGTGCTGCCCCTCATGGAATCCAGCTTCGGGTATCTGCTGAGGAACATCCAGGTGGGGATCAGTGCGGAACAGGGCGGGATAGCCGTGCCACAATATCCCGAGGACGTGCTGCGCGAAACGCTGAACAACGCCCTGGCGCATCGCGACTATTCCGTGAACAAGCAGGTGATCATCGCCATCAAGCCGGGCGTGCATATCGCCATCCGCAATCCCGGGCGATTCCGAAGGAACCTCACAATTGAGGACGGCGAGGCGGAGATTCCGGTGCGACGCATTCTGCCGGAGGCGAAGCCGCGCAATCCCAAGCTGGCGGACGTGCTCCGCGTTTATCGGAAGTGGGAAGGACGCGGCATTGGGATGGCTACGCTCGTCAACTTGTGCCTGGAGAACCGCATCGACCTGCCTTATTACCGCATCTACACAGAAGAGGTTTGCCTGCATTTGTGCGCGGGACGGCTCTTGGGTGAACGCATGGAGCGCCTCTTCGAGTCGTTTGATAGCCACATTGCACGCCGCCTGGATGGAGGCAGTCTCACCGAAGAACAAAAGCTGGTTCTGGCATACCTTATCAAATCGGAGTGGGCCAATGAGCAACTTGGTTACACTATTTTGTTGACTCCGGATAACAACCATTTCGCTGCGTTGGGGCATCTCGAAAATGCGGGGTTAATCAGCAAACACTCAATCAGCACGCCAGCCTATCCAATCTACATTGCTGACCGGGTATTGGTGCAACGCTCGTACGCGAAGGAATTGCGAGGATTGTTCGGCGAAGCGTTTGAAGGGCTGGATGAGACCACGAGAGGGGCGCTGGGTGTGGTGTTTCGCCACAACAGTTTCTGCAAGGTGAAGCCCGTCAGCGCGAAGCAAGCCGCTTTTGCGTTGTGGTATGAACGCCGCGGTCCCGAGGGGAACATCAAGCAGTTCGACACGTTTTACAGAAAGGTTCGAAATACGTTCAACAGACTCGAGAAGGGCGGTTTTTTGGCGAAGGTCGAGGGAACCCGTGGCTATATTCTGCGAGACGACTTCAAAACGACGCACATTCTCTGATTTCGCGGTATCCCCGGGGCCAGACTGTGAATGCGGCCCACTCCCCCCCTCCTCGCATGCGTCTCCCCACCTGCCGCCTTCATGCTCTCCTGCGAACGGCTTCGCTTTTCAGCGCCGTAGTGATGCCTGCTCTTCCAGCCGTGGCTGCGGAAATCGCGCCCGAGCCGGTCTTCGATCCGAAGCGCCAGGTGATGCTATTCGAGGATAATTTCGATCGCTATACCACCCTGGCCGATGCCGTGGCCGGCGGGTGGAGGACTCCCACCGAGCTATCCTCCTCGGAAGCCAGTCCCGCAGGCGCGTGGCTGCCAGCGACGGCATACATGGCGGACGTCCCCGGCGTCTCCGTCGCGGATAACGTGAGCGCGAATGGACGGTTCTATCACTGCGTGAAGAGCGGCAAGTCCGATGCCTCCAGCGGCCCCAGCGGCGCCGGGCAAGGCATCAAGGATGGCACGTGCGTCTGGGACTATATCCCGAATGGCGACATGTCGATGTTCAACGACCAGGGGAACGGCAGCGGTCTCCATATCAACCCGCTCGGCGCCAACCAAATTATCGCCGGAAAAAACGGCGGGAAGGCGATTCGCTGCGCCTACGATGGCTATGGCGGGCGCAGTGGGTTCAATGAAGTGCATGCCTGGCGCCGCGGCATCGCCGATCCGCTCGCCGCCAAGCCGGGACACGCGCTCTATTTCCAGTGCGATATCCGCGTCACGTTCGCCGACGGCGCGGCGCTCGACTCCGATCCGGCCCACAATGTTCGCATCAAGTTCATCCAGCTTGCGTCATCGACCGGCGGCGGAAATCGCGCGGAGTTCACCAACCTCAGCGGCCAGATCGCCGGTCGCAATCTCGTCCCCGGCTCCGGACAGAAGGTCAGCAACTTTGGCTTCCTCGGGACTGGGCACGGTCCCGCGGGATCGGCGACCGCGACCTGGCCGCAAGGCTCGGCCTACTGCGGGCAGATGGCGCACCCGTATTGGTACGAAGGACCCATCGGCACCTGGCACCGCTTCACGTGCCGGTTCGTCACGCAGAGTGGCACGAACGGAAAGACCGGCCCCGTCCCCGTTTTGAATTGGGCGCCCGGCACGGCCGCGAATCCCGCTCGCTATACCGCCGGCGCGGTCTGCATCGATTCCGATACGCACACGCTCGTCACCTGCACCAAGGATCACCTGCAAACCTCGGGCTCCGGCGGTCCCCTCACGACCGACTCCGCGTATTGGAGCGCCGGTGCGCCGGGCGCGACCTTCGGCAACCGCGACGGCCAGGCCGAGATGTGGTACGACGGCACGCTCATCGTCGCCTCCGGCGGTAAATACGTCGGCGTCCCGATCCCCGACGGCGCGCCTTCCGGCTACCGCAAGCCGCCGGTCTTTTGCGAAAACTGCGACGCGGATGCCTTCCCCGTGGACGACAATGTCCCGCGCATCACCCTCGCCAGCATCAACGGCTCCAAAAACGTCGGGTCGCACATCGGGTGGGCGCTGGATTTTGATAATGTGAAGTGTTGGCGGGACTGAGAGGAAAAGGCGCTTGCGGGGAATGAACCGAGTCTGCCAAGTTGCGCGCCCTATGCTCCCCATGCTGAAATCGTCCCGAATCCACTTTATCCTGGCCACTGGCATCTGCTCCCTCTTCCTGGGCGGTTCCGCCCGGAGCCAGGAAGCCAAGCCAGCCATTATTCCGCGCGTAAAGCCCGCCATTACCACGGACACACCGCCCGCCATTATTCCGGATGCGCCGCCCATTTTGAGCCAGGACGCGCCGCCCGAGAAGGCGCGGGCGCTGCTCGACCAGGTGAAGAAGAGCGAGCAGGATCGGCAGGTTGCGGTCAAACAGACAGAGATCGATCGGCTCAAGGAGGACCAGGCCAAGATCGACGGTGACTCAACTGGCCTCAAGAAAACGATCGAATCGACGACGGGCCTGACGAACGATGCGACCGAAAGGTTGTCGGCCCTCACTTTGGAAAGCCGGCGACTGGAACACGAACTGGCGGTCGCCGAGGCGCGGAGCAATGCGGAAAAGCTCAAGATCGAAGGTCTGCGCGCGCTGGCGGATGCCCAAGGCAAATCGCTGTCCGCGCTGGCCCTCCGCGCCGAGGAAGCGGCTGCGCGTTCCAGCCTCCGGACGGTGGAGTTGGAGATTCTGCAAGCCGGCAAGCAAATTCCCGGAGAAGGCCACGAGCCGGAATCGCAAACTGAACTCACCAAGGCGCGCAACGCCCTCGCCGCGGCAGAATCGAAGGCCCAAGCCGAAGAACGACTCGCCCACGACGCCATGAAGGCCGCCGCGGCCAGGATGGTACTGGCCGAGACGAGCGCCACGACGGCGCAACGGTTGGCCGACAACGATCTCACCCTGGAAGCGCCTGTGGCAAAGGCGAAACCGAAGGCCAAATCGCCCGAGAAACCTGCCGAGAAGCCGGCCGCCGTCGCTGCCGGGCCAAATTCTGCCCCCACTGCTGGGACGCCTTCCAAGCCCTCCACGAGCGTGCTCGCGACCATTTTGTCGAAGAAGCCGACTTCGGCGCCCGCTGCTCGTCGTTAGTGCGGCAATAGCTTCACTTCCCCGTCACAAAACCGAAGGTCGCGTCCCGGAGGCCCTGCGCTCCATTGACGTTTTCGGTCTCGGGTTTGAAGGTAAACACTTCCTGCCAACTCTTGCCCGCGTCCGCGCTGCGCAAGATGTTGAAACGCTGGGCGGAGGTGCTGATGAGCGTGCCCTTGTCCGAGACGGTGACTTTGCCTTCGGGAACGGTGGCGGGCAGATCGCGCCAGGTCTTGCCATCGGCGCTGGCGCGGGAAGGCTTGCCGGTGAGCCAGAACTCGCCATTCACCTCGCAGTGGGTGACGCGCTTCGTGCCGGTGGGGTATGGCCCATCCCAAGTCGCTCCGCCATCGGTGGAGCGCCACACGTTTTCGCCGTTGGCATCAGTCATGAGCACCATTTTCCCGTTGGAAATCATCGCGCCGCGGCCGCTGACCCCATCGAGGCCGCCCGGTTGCAGCCACTTCCAGGTCTTGCCGAGGTCATCGCTGGCGAAGAGGTGGCCGAACTTCGGCCCGTCCGTGCCGCGGTTGTCGCCGAGGGCGAGGAAACGGCCCGAGGCATCGCCGCAATAGATGGTCCTGACGTGGTGCGTGGAAAGCTGGCCGCGCGGATCGTCTTTCAACTTGTAGAGAGAAAATGTGGACCAGCTTTTGCCGAAATCCGGCGTCGCAGTGAACGTGGTATATCCGCTCCCGACGAAAACGCCTTTGCCGCCGACCAGCGACATCGTCGTGGGCATCCCGTGACGGGCGGACTTGTCCAGGGGCGTCTTGCCATCGGTCAGGTGTCGCCAGTTTACACCGTCTTCCGAAGCGAGATAACTCGTGGGCGTCGTCCAGCCCACGGGCACGGCAAACACACCCTTCGCGTAAGCCACCTGATTTGTCGCCCAGCCACCATGGTCGGAGCCCGGATAGCCCCAGAACACCTGCTTCCACGTCTTGCCATCATCCCGCGAAAGCACGATCCGCGCGCCATGCCCAACGGCGACAAACGCCGGCGCTTTCGGGTCCGGCTTGAAATCACCGCCGAGCGGGATCTGGTCGCGGCGCTTCTCACCGGCTGCGATCCAATCGGCCGGTGGTTCGGCGGCGAACAGGGGTGTGGCAAGGAGTGCGAGGAGGCTTGGCAGGATGCGGTTCATGATGGAGTGGGGGAGTGATGACTTGCGGTGAGGTCGGCGGCTCACGACGATTGAAGGAACCCGCCATGAGCGATTTTGTCCACGCTGTTTTGAAATCGGTCCTTGCTCTGGACGATGCAACGATTGGTGGGTTGTCACCTCGCACAACTTTCAGCACACTGTTTGGTTTTCCTCCCATGCGTCTCCGATTCCTCTCCTTCCGCGCGCCGACCGCAGTCGCGATCTTCATTCTCTCACTCGCCCGTCTCGCGCCCGCGGAGCAGGCGCCCGCGCCTCCGCCGTCGGCGGCAGCGGCGCCGCGGCCCAAGGAATTGCCCGAAGATGCGAAGTTGCTGATCGATCTTCCCTATGTGGAAAATGGGCACAGCCAGCAGAAACTCGACCTTTACCTGCCAGCCCAACCGAAAGGACCGCTCCTGGTCTGGATTCACGGGGGTGGCTGGCGTGCCGGCACCAAGGCCAATCCACCCGGCCTGGCCATGGTGAAGAATGGCGTGGTCGTGGCGAGTGTGGAGTATCGATTCAGCCAGCACGCGATTTTCCCGGCGCAGATCGAGGACTGCAAGGCGGCCATACGCTGGCTGCGGGCGCACGCCGATCAGTACGGTTATCGCAAGGATATGGTCGCGGTCTGGGGCGCGAGTGCGGGCGGGCACCTCGTCGCGCTGCTGGGAGTCACGGGTAAAGTGCGGGACTTCGATGTCGGGGCGAACCTCGATCAATCCAGTGCCGTCCAATGCGTGATCGATCTGTTCGGACCTTCTGACTTTCCCGGCTACGACGAAAAGCTGCCGACCCCGATGGTGCAACGGGAGAACCCCGATTCGGTGATCGCGCAGCTCTTTGGAGGTCCCGTCTCGCAGAAACTCGAACTGGCCAATCGCGCAAGCCCGGTGAATTGGGCGACGAAAGATGCGGCGCCGATGCTCATCATGCAGGGCACGAACGATCCGCTCGTGCCGCTCGACCAAAGTCAGCGCCTCTACAAGAAGCTCAAGGAGGTCGGTGCGGACGCGACCCTGGACGTGCTCGACGGCGCCGGGCACGGCGGGCCTCAGTTTATGACGGTAGAGAAGCTGAAGATGATGTTCGAGTTTCTCACCAAGCACTGGGCGGGCTGACCTCAGCCCTTCAGCCGGGCAATAATCTCCACGGCCAGAGCCTGGTAGGCGAGCGCGCCGCTGGCGGTGGCATCGTGGAGGGCGATAGGTTTTGCCTCCATCGGCGCTTCCGCGAGCTTGATGTTCTCGGGGATGTAGGTGTCGAAGAAATGGAGGCGCTTCAGCGCCTTGTCCTCGCGCAGCTTTTCCATCGTTTCCGCGTGGTAGCGCAGCCAGTGGCGCACCCGCGTGAAGACGATGCCCAGGCTGCGGATCTTGAATTCGAGTTCCTTTTTCAAGTAGCCGAGCCGGTCCTGCAGGAGCGTGAGGCCGATGCTGCTCAGGAAATCGGGCTGCATCGGGATGCAATACCAGTCGCTGGCATACAGCGCGTTTTGCGTGCCGGTCATGAGATTCGGAGCGCAGTCGCAGAGGATCAAATCGTAATCGTCGAGCGCCTTTTCCAGCTTGCGGGAAAAGATGCGCTCCCGGCCGGGGCGGGCCGCCAGGTCGAGATCGAGGAAGGTGAGCGACAGATGCGAGGGGACCAGATCCAGATTCGGCACTTCGGGCAGGACGTCCCGGACGATACAGTCCTTGAACTTCGCGTGCTCGGCGTTCCTCTTCTTCCACTGCACTTCGAGTACATCGGCCATGGTGCCGTGCTCATCCTGCCAGTCTTCCCACGCTTTCTCACTCATCACGGAAAGCGACGCGTTCGTCTGCGGATCGAAATCGACCAGGAGCACGCGCTTGGCATGTTCCTTCGCGAGATACGTGGCCAGATTGACGGCGCACGTCGTCTTGCCAACGCCGCCTTTCATGTTGATGAACGAGATGACTTGGGCCTTGGGCATGGCGATGTCCTTTCTTGGGTGACGTTGCTAAACTCAGGCAGGGTAGGTAGGTGGGATCGGGATGTCAGGGAGAAACTTCAAACCAGAAACCCTGTCCGCCTACCCGCCAGCGACAACCCGAACCAACTCAATCCGGTCGCCCTCGGTAAGCGCCCGCCCGACCCACTCCTCCCGCCGCAGGGCGAGCCCGTTATGTTCGACGAGCAAGGCGGCGGCCGGCAACCCGAGTTCGTCAATGAGTCCCGCGACATTCGTGGCGCGGAGAATCTCCCGAGCCTCCCCATTCACGAGAACCTTCACGACGCGAGGATGGCCGCGTCCCAGTCCTTCCACACCGCCTCGAATCCCCGCGAACGCAACAGGCTCGCAACTTCCGCCGCGGAACGTTCATCGGCGATTTCGAATTGTCCGGTGGCGCCGGCATCAGCCGCGGAATCGGCGGGTGCGAGGGCTTTGCCTCGGACGGTGAGATGCACATCCTCGCGGCCCTCGCCCGTATAGCCGCCGGGTTCGGTGTGGCTGCCGGCGCTCATCATCGTGATGCCCAGCGGGAGCAGCGCGTCCCGCAGCGGCGCGGGCTCCCGCGTGCTCAGGACGATGCCGACTTCGGGAAAGCAGATGCGGAGCGCGCAGATGAGCTGGATGAATTCGCGGTCGCCCAGCGGTTGCGACGGCGAGAAATTCCCGGCGCACGGCCGCAGCCGCGGCAGGCTCACCGTGAATTGTGCCCGCCAGCAATTCCGGAGCAAGTGATCGAGATGCGCGGCCAGGCTCCGCGCCTCTGCCCGCCAATCGGTGAGACCGAACAGTGCCCCGATGCCGATGCGGCGGAAGCCCCCTGCGTAAGCGCGTTCTGGACACGCCAACCGCCAATCAAAATCCTTTTTCGGACCGGCCGTGTGCATCGCCGCATAGACCTCGCGGTCATAAGTCTCCTGGTAAACGATGAGCCCTTCCGCGCCCGCCGCGACGAGCGTGGCGTATTCCGGCACTTCCATCGGCGCCACTTCCAGCGAGATGCTCGGGATCTCCGGCACGAGGGCACGAACGCAGCGCTCCAGATAGCCGTTGGATACGAATTTCGGATGCTCCCCAGCCACGAGCAGGATATTCCGAAAGCCTTCCGCCGCCAGATGCCGCGCCTCCTTGACGACGGACGCCACTTCCAACGTCACGCGCAAAATCGCGTTGTCCCGCGAAAAGCCGCAATAGGCGCAGTTGTTGATACACTCGTTCGAAAGATAAAGCGGTGCGAAGAGGCGAATGGCCTTGCCGAAATGCCGGCGTGTGACCGCCGCCGAGTCCCGGGCCAGCGCCTCGATCTGCACATCGCTCTTCGGCTCGAGCAGTGCGGCGAAGCGGCGCAGCACGGGCGAGGCGGCGGTGAGAATGGAGGCGGCGGACGTCATGAAATTGGCGGGGCGGGAATATGGTCGGACGCGCCGCGCTTGTAAATAGGGCGGGCAGGTTGAGTTTGACACCAGCAGCATCCAATCGCGGCCCAAAACCTCTTTCGCGTCGCCTCGACTTCGTGGTTAATTCCCCCCATGTCCACGCTCTCCCATACCGCCCCCCCCGGCACCTATCTATCCGCCACGCAAGCGCGGGACCTGATTGCCCAAGGCTGCCCGGCCAAGGACTACAAAGACAAGAAGGTGCTCCTCATCGTCCCCGATGCGACGCGAACCTGTCCGTTGGGCATGCTCTTCGCCGGCCTGTTCGACCAGATTGGCGGGGCGACGAAACACTTCGACGTCATGATCGCGCTCGGCACCCATCAACCGATGAGCGAAGGGGCCATCTGCGAACGGCTGGAAATCTCGATCGAAGAACGCCGGGCGAAGTTCGCTGGCGTGCGTTTTTTCAATCACGAGTGGGATAATCCCGCCGCGCTTCGCCATATCGGCGACCTCACGCTCGAAGACACCCGGGCGCTGACCGACGGCCTTTTCGAGATGGAGGTGCCGGTGAAAATCAACGCGCGCATTTACGATTACGACCAAATTATCATCTGCGGCCCCGTCTTCCCGCACGAGGTCGTCGGCTTCAGTGGCGGAAACAAGTATCTCTTCCCCGGGGTGAGCGGCCCCGAAGTGCTCAACTTCTTTCACTGGCTCGGCGCGGTAGTCACGAACCCCATGATCATCGGGAACAAGTGGACTCCGGTGCGCAAGGTGGTCGATCGCGTCGGCGCGATGGTGACGGTGCCGAAGCTCTGCCTCTGCATGGTCGTCGATCACGCCCAACTCGCGGGGCTTTTCATCGGCAGCCCGGAAGGCGCCTGGGACCAGGCCTCGGAACTCTCCAAAAAACTGCACATCGAGTACAAGGACCACCCGTTTCACACCGTGCTGAGCTGCGCGCCGAAGATGTACGACGAACTCTGGGTGGGTGGAAAGTGCATGTACAAGCTGGAACCCGTGGTCGCCGACGGCGGCGACCTGATCATCTACGCCCCGCACATCCACGAGATCAGCCTGACCCACAGCCACCTCATCCGGCAGATCGGTTATCACTGCCGCGACTATTTCCTCAAACAGTGGGACAAATTCAAAGACATCCCGTGGGGCACCATCGCCCACAGCACCCACGTCCGCGGCATCGGCAAGTTCGAGAACGGCGTGGAAAAGTGCCGGGTCCAGGTCACGCTCGCCACCGGTATTCCGGAGGAAATCTGCCGGGAGATCAATCTCGGCTACCGCGATCCCGCCTCAATCGACCCCGCCAGCTACGCAAATCGCGAGGAAGAAGGCATCCTCTACGTCCCCAAAGCAGGGGAGATGCTCTACCATCTCAAACAACGCCCCGCATGGGCGCGGGAAATGTAGGCCGCACATTCGTCCCAGGGGACCTATGGGACCTATACGCCCCATTGTCCTTCCATAAACCCCCGGCTCCGAAAAAATTCTGGCACGTTCCGGGTGCTTTCGTATTCTCCACGCCCCTTTCGAAAGAAAAAATACTATGGAACCTACAGCAGATATCGCCGTCATCGGTCTGGCCGTCATGGGTCAGAACCTGATCATGAACATGAACGATCACGGATTCACCGTGGTCGCCTACAATCGGACCGTGGCCAAAGTGGACGAGTTCATCGCCAACGAAGCGAAGGGCAGCAAGGTCATCGGCGCGCATTCCATCGAGGAAATGGTGAAACTGCTCAAGCGCCCCCGGCGCGTCATGCTCATGGTCAAGGCCGGCAAGGCGGTCGACGAATTTATCGAGCACGTCCTCCCTTTTCTGGAACCCGGCGACATCATCATCGACGGCGGCAATTCGCTCTTCAACGACTCCGATCGCCGGGTGAAATACCTCGAATCGAAGGGGATGCTCTACATCGGGACGGGCGTCAGCGGTGGCGAAGAGGGCGCGCGCAAGGGCCCCAGCATTATGCCCGGTGGTTCATCCGCCGCCTGGCCGCATGTGAAGGACATCTTCCAGGGCATCTCCGCAAAGGTGGACGGAAACGTTCCCTGCTGCGACTGGGTCGGCGACGGCGGTGCGGGGCACTACGTCAAGATGGTTCACAACGGCATCGAATACGGCGACATGCAGCTCATCTGCGAAGCCTACCAGCTCATGCGCGACGGTCTCGGCATGACCGCCGACGAGATGCACAAGGTCTTCGCCGAATGGCAGGACGGCGAACTCAACTCCTACCTCATCGAGATCACCCGCGACATCCTGGCCAAGAAGGACGAAGACGGTTTGCCCCTCGTCGACAAGATCCTCGATACCGCCGGTCAAAAAGGCACCGGCAAGTGGACTGTGATCAACTCGGCTGAGCTCGGCATTCCGATCACGCTCATGGCCGAGGCTGTCTATTCCCGCTGCGTCTCCGCGATGAAGGACGAGCGCGTGAAAGCGCAGAAGAAGCTCAAGGGTCCGCGCGCGACGATCAGCGGCGACCGGGCCAAGTTTGTCGCCCAGATTCGCGACGCTCTTTACTGCTCGAAAATCATCAGCTACGCCCAGGGTTACATGCTCATGCGCGCGGCAGCGGCGGAGTACAAGTGGAATCTCAACTACGGCGGTATCGCGCTGATGTGGCGCGGTGGTTGCATCATCCGCAGCGTCTTCCTCGGCAAGATCAAGGACGCCTTCGACAAGAACGCGAAACTCACCAATTTGCTCCTCGACGATTATTTCCGCGGCGAGATCAAGCGCAGCCAGAAGGGCTGGCGCGCCGTTGTGGCCATGGCCGCGAAAAAAGGCATTCCGGTGCCCGCCTTCAGCACCGCGCTCGCCTTCTTCGACGGCTACCGCACCGCGAACCTGCCCGCCAATCTCCTCCAGGCCCAGCGCGACTACTTCGGTGCGCACACCTACGAGCGCGTCGACAAACCGCGCGGCGAGTTCTTCCACACCAACTGGACCGGACGCGGCGGCACCACCGCCTCGAGCACCTATACGGTGTAGCGGTGGCGACGCTGTGGCGGCGGTCTATGACCGCCGGTGGCGAGAACCGCTAGTCACTTCAAAGAAAAAGAGCGCGGATCACTCCGCGCTCTTTTTTTGTGATTGATTGGAGGCTCAGAAATCAGCGCTGCACACGCGCGGACCCGCCTTTGGCGAATGCACGCACCTGATCCACCGTCGCCATGGTCGTATCGCCGGGGAAGGTTGTGAGCAGCGCCCCGTGTGCCCAGCCGAGCTTCACCGCCTCTTCCGGCTCTTCGCCGTTCAGCAAGCCGTAGAAGAATCCCGCGGCATACCCGTCCCCGCCACCGATCCGGCAGATCACGTCGAGTTCCGCCGTGGGCGCATGGTAAGTCTTTCCGTCGATCCAGGCCACTGCGCTCCAGGTGTGGCGATTGGTCGAGTGCACTTCCCGCAGCGTGGTCGCGACGACCTTCACCTGCGGATGCTTCTTCGTCACGTTGTCCATCATGCTCAGGAATGCGCTCGAATCGACCTTCGACTTGGCTTCCACCGAAGGCCCGGGGATACCGAGCCCGAGTTGCAGGTCTTCCTCGTTGCCCACCAGCACATCCACGTTCTTGACAATGCGATCGAGCACCGCGACGGCACGATCGTGGCCGCCGATGATGTTCCAGAGCTTGGCGCGATAGTTGAGGTCGAAGGAGACGATCGCACCTGCGGCTTTCGCCGCCTGCATGCCCTCGATGATTACATCCGCGGTCGTCGGGGAGAGCGCCGCGAAGATGCCGCCGCTGTGGAACCAGCGCACACCGCCCGCGAAGATCGCTTTCCAATCAAAATCCCCAGGCTTGAGCAGTCCGGCGGCCTCATTGCAGCGGTTGTAGAAAACGACGGGGGCGCGCACCCCGTGGCCGCGATCGCTATACACGGTCGCCATATTCGGGCCGTGCACGCCGTCGTGCTTGAAGTTCTTGTAGAATGGTTTCACGCCCATCGCTCGCACGCGCTCGGCGATCAACTGGCCGATCGGGTAATCGGACATGGCCGTGACGATCCCGGTCTTCAGGCCGAAGCAGTCGGCGAGGTTTGCCGCGCAGTTGAATTCGCCGCCGCTCACATGGATGTCGCAATGCGTCGCTTTGCGGAAAGGGATGGCGCCGGGGTCGAGGCGGTGGACGAGGGCGCCGAGGGACACAAAGTCCAGCGCCCCGCTCTCAGGGATGTTCAAGCCGTATTTCATTCGATGGTGGGTGATTGCTGATGCTGATGGTTGGTCGTTACCGTATTTCGAACCCATGCGCCGTCGAAATCCCCCAAGGAAGTGGGATCGTCTGCCAAAATGGCGCGACAACCGCAATCGAAGGGGATCGCTCGAGCGGGTTCGAGAGGTGGTTATCATGGGCAAAACCGCCCGCGCTTGTCTTCTAAAAAGTGAGTTCAGCCGGCGGATAGGTGTGATTTGGGCTGCGACAATTGTCTCGTTCGCGCTCCCGAACTCCTGTTGTCTCTGTCAGCGATGAAATCGGAACTCATCCTCGCCATCGATATCGGTACCAGTTCGACGCGCACCGGGCTGTTTGACGTCCGTGCCGGCCGTGTGCCCGGGACCACGGCTCAACAAACCTATCCGCTCATCACTTCCGCCAACGGCGGCGCCGAACTCGATCCGCCGGTTCTCCTCGGCGCGGTATGGCATTGTCTGGAGCAGACGATGCGCGCCTATCGGGCCGATACGGGGCTGGGTGGGCGGTCGATCATTGGGATCGGAGTCTCCTGTTTCTGGCACAGCCTCCTCGGCTGTGGTGCTCGGGGGGCGGCCATGACACGCATCTATACTTGGGCCGATTCGCGCTGCCGCGAGGATGCCGTGGCGTTACGCAAGGAATTCGCCGAAAGAGAAACCCACGCCCGCACGGGCTGCATGCTGCGCGCTTCGTTCTGGCCGGCGAAGCTGCGCTGGCTCCGTCGTGTCGCCCGTCGAAAATTTCTTTCGGTCAAACAGTGGATGTCCCCCGCGGAATGGCTCCAGATCACGCTGGCTGGGGATGCGAACTGCGCGATCGCCATGGCCACGGCCACGGGTTTGTTCAATCCCGTGAAACTCACGTGGGATCCCGAACTGATGAAGGCCTGCGCGATCACGCCGGCTCAACTGCGTCCCGTCAGTGATGAACCGACCACGGTCGGCGGTCGGCTCGCGGCGCAATATCCCGAGCTCCGGGATGTCCCGTGGTTCCCCGGGATCGGCGACGGAGCGGCCAGCAACCTTGGCTCCGGCGTCACGCGCCCTGGCCTTGCGGCGATCAATGTCGGCACCAGCGCCGCCGTGCGCGTGGTCTGCCAGGGCAAGTGCGTCCGGGCGCCCTTTGGCCTCTCCTTCTATCGGATGGACGCGCAGCGTTTCCTCCTCGTCGGCGCCATGAGCAATGCCGGCAATCTCCGCGCCTGGTGTGTGCGCGAATTTCATCTGACCGATGACGCCGCGCTCGAGGCGGAACTGGCAAAGCGCCCCGGCCCGGCGCACGGCCTGATCGTGCTGCCTTTCTGGGCCAACGAGCGCGCCCCCATCTGGAATGAAGAGTGTTCCGGCACCATCCACGGAATCACCCTGCACACCACGGCGCTCGACCTCTTGCAGGCGATCACCGAGGCCACCTACCATCACCTCGCCCGCATCGTGGAGATGATTCTCGCCGTGGAGAAAACCACGCCGAAATTCATCGTGAGTGGCGGCATTCAGCATTCACCCACGGCGATGCAACGCTTCGCTGACGTGCTGGGGCAGACGATCCATCCGAACGAGGAAATGGAGGCATCCCTCCGTGGCGCCGCCATCTACGCATTGGAGAAGATGAACCATCCCGCTCCCGCAACGCGAGCCGGCAAGCCGGTGAAGCCCCGTGCGAAATACGCCCGGCTCTACGAGGCGGCGCGGGAGAAGCAGCGTGCGCTGGAAGAGCAGGGGTAAACAGGATGGCGGCCGCTGAACCGGCTAACTCACGTTTCCGGCCGGATGGTAATTTCAAGGGGATAAGATTGTGAACTGTTTGTAAGATAGTACAAAAAGACTAGCCAGCGGCGCGGGATCGAAGATAGAAGTTAGCTCCATCTTGAAGGATGAGCTCCTGCACGCCTTACCCACTAAACTCCGATCGCAAATCGAGCAACATGGTCCTGCCGCTCGAAGCCGATGCGTGATCTTTTGGCGTCGTGATCTGGGAGCCGCTCGATGGTGTCGGCCAGCTTGTGCGGGTCATCGAATTGGATTGAGGTGGTGAACTCAGGCTCACTCGGAACGACCTGACGCCAGTTGGGATTGGCACCCTCGATCTGCCGGGTGATGAACCTCCAGCGCCGGGAACTGATCTGGATGTGGCCGCAGTCGTCTTAGGCTTGTAGCGAGGCGATCTTCAACTGCCACTCGCCGTCGGAATGGAATTCCTTCCACCCGATGAATTTATGGGCCGGGATGATCAGGCATTCCCTCAGCGGGAGCTTGAACGAATTGCTGCAGAACAGGTGGCTGCCTTTCGTCCCCACGACGTAGTGACCATCTTCTTTGGACACGTCGCTGTAGGCCCCATTGAGGATGAGCCGGGTTTCGTCGGTGCCGGCGCAATCGAGCGCCTGATGAATCGATTGCCGCAGGGCATCGTTTACGGGAATGGCGTCCCCTTTGATCCTCGGGATTTCAGGGAACTCCGACGCCGGCAATGACTCCACCGTGGCTTCAGCGACCTGTGTGCCGACCGCATATTCGACGGTCACGGTTTCATTGCCGCCGCTGATGAGGACACTGTCGGTCTTCTGGCAGCTCTTGGTGATCTTCAGCAACTCGTCATAGGGAAATATTTAGATGGGTTCCGCTTGCGGCGTAACGACAGGTGAAGGGTCAGCCCACCGAGATGAACCTGGTGGGCACGCCCAAAGGACGGCTGGGCAAACTCGAAGCGCAGTTGTCGACCCTGGACTGGCAGCAAGCGCGCGAAGGGGTGGACGTCAAATTACTGGCGCAAGAAGGCGAACTCTACGTGCTAGCCCGTTCGAAGGATCGCGTGGCCAAGGAGCGCGCCATGCGCCGTCGCCAACTCAAAAAGCTCTGGGCGCGCCTGGCCGAACTCAAACGCACGGCCGCGGCGCGCGACGCCCTCTGGCTCAAGCTGGGCGCGGCCCAGAGCCAGTCGCCTCAAGCCTGGCGCTTGGTGGACATCGAGGTCGAGGACGACGGCACGCTGCGCTACACCTTGTGCAAAGACAAACTGCGCGCTCTCTTGCGTCGGGAAGGCCGCTACCTCCTGCGTTCCAATCTGCCGGCGCAAGATCCCGCCCAGATATGGCAGCTCTACATGCTGCTCACCCAAGTCGAAGAAGCCTTCAAAAACCTCAAAGGCGACCTCGCCGTGCG